>NZ_CP120210.1:5442029-6084058 GCF_029369745.1 Amycolatopsis sp. QT-25 | reverse complement strand
CACCGCGCGGAACCCGCGCACCGGTGAGACCGTTCGCGTCAAGAAGACCAACGTGCCCGCCTTCCGCGCCGGCACGACCTTCAAGGACGTCATCAGTGGTTCGAAGAAGCTGCCGAAGGCCACCGCTGTGAAGCGCGCGACCACCGGCACCGCCACTCGCGCCACCACGACGACCCGGACGGCCGCCAGCCGCCCGGCCGCGACGCGTTCCACCACCACGCGGACCCGCGCCGCCGCCGCCACGACGACGCGTGCCGCCGCGAAGCCGGCCGCCAAGGCGACGGCGACCAAGTCCGCCGCCAAGACGACCGCCGCCAAGGCGGCGCCGAAGACCGCGGCGAAGGCCACGACTCGCGCCACCACGGCCAAGAAGGCGACCACCACCAAGGCCGCCGCGAAGCCGGCCGCCAAGGCGACCGCTGCCAAGGCCCCCGCGAAGAAGGCTCCGGCCAAGCGGACTTCGGCCGCGGCGAAGAAGAAGTAAGCTCGCTCCTCCCGAGTGAGCCAACGGCAGGGCCCCGCGCACCGCGCGGGGCCCTGCCGCATTTCCGGGGCCATCCCCACGCCTCTGTTGCGCCCTGCAGCATCTGCACGGTCTCCGGGGAATCATGGTCCCGAAGCGGGACGCGGCGGCTCAGAGACCGGATGTGCTGCGATTCTCGTGCGGCCGAGCGAAGTCGGCGGAAAAGAATCCGCTTCGACCGGTCTTCCGGTCACCCCGATGGACGCATCGTCGCGATTTCGCCCGGCCGCCCTCCACAGTGGAGCGATGACGGACGGCAAGAAACACGGCCGGAGTAAGGCACGTCACCCACGTGGGGGAGCCGTATGACGCTTCCTGTGTCCAGAAAGCCGTAACTCGCGTGCTTGAAGCCGTAACTCGCGTGCTTGAAGCCGTAACTCGATCATCCGGCTTCAAACACGTGAGTTACGGCTCCAGACACGTGAGTTACGGCTCCAGGCACGCGAGTTCGGCCGAGAAGCGAGCGAAGCGTCAGGAGTGGGCGGAAGCCGGGGTGGGCAAAGGCGACGCGAAGTAGTCCGCGGCCACCAGCACCGGCCCGTTCTCGTCGGTCGGGGGCTGGAAGGACAGCACCCAGAACGAACCCTTCTTCGACGGCACCACGCCGCCGCGTGCGGCGGGCAGGTCGACACCGTCGCGGTCGGCCAGTGTGCTGACGACGTCCGGGATCACCCCGCCCTGGCTGGAGATCACCGGCGTCCCGCCGTCCCCGGCGATGGCCAGCAGCCGGGCGACGCCGAGCACCGGGTCCGGCCAGTAGCCCTCTTCCGACAGCAGCGGCTCGTGCCGGATCTCGACGCCGAGATCCTCGGCGAGCCCGTTCACCGTCTGGACGCACCGAAGCCGCGGCGCCGAAAGCACCCTGCCGGGCGCGTAGTGCCGCAGCAGCGAACGCAGTGCTTCGGCCTGACGCTGGCCCGCGTCCGACAGCGGCCGCAGGTCGTCGTCGCCGTTCCACTCGTCGCGTTTACCCGCTTTGGCGTGCCGTACCAGGATCACCGTGGTGAGGTCGGGCGGCAGCGCGGAGAACTCGCGCAGCACCCGCACGTCCTCCGGCCGCGTCAGCAGTTTCTCCGCCGCGTCCGGGGCGAGCCAGCGCAGCTCGTCGACTTCGTCGTTCTGCTCGAAAGTGCCGGAAACCGCGTGCGCGGAGAAGTAGTCGACGGTCTTCGGCACGCCCGCCACGGGGTATTCGGTCCGGACCAGATACCGGCCGAGCACGGCCTCGAATCCGGTCTCCTCTTCGATCTCCCGGACCGCCGCCCGCGCGATGGTCTCGCCCGGATCCAGTTTTCCCTTCGGCAGCGACCAATCGTCGTAACGCGGCCGGTGGACCAGCGCGAGCTCGACCCGGTCTCCGTCACGACGCCAGAGAACGGCTCCCGCCGCCCGGATGGTCCTGCTCATCCCGCGGCCCCGTGCCGCTTCGCCAGCTCGACCTGATGGTCGCGGACGTCGTCGCCGGAGGCGGGGAACGGGGTCCACTCGCCGGTCGAGTTCAGCACCCAGCATCGGGTCGACGGGTGCAGCGCGGACTCGAAGATGTAGTCCAGCTGCGCCGTCAGCTTCGGATCCTTGACCCGCACCAGCGCTTCGATCCGGCGGTCCAGGTTGCGGTGCATCATGTCCGCGCTGCCGATCCACCGGGTGCCGCCCGCGCGGAAGGTGAAGACACGCGAGTGCTCCAGGAAGCGGCCGAGGATGGACCGCACGTGGATGTTCTCGCTCAGCCCCTCCACTCCCGGTTTCAGCGAACAGATCCCGCGCACCACGATGTCGACCGGCACCCCCGCCTGCGAGGCGTGGTACAGCGCGTCGATCACCTGCTCGTCGACGAGCGAGTTGCACTTGATCCGGATCCCGGCGGTCTGGCCGGCGCGGGCGAGTTCGATCTCCTCGCCGATCGCGCGCACGATGCCGCGGCGGATCCCGTGCGGCGACGTGAGGATGTTGCGATAGGTGTCCTGCCGGGAGTATCCGGTGAGCACGTTGAACAGATCCGTCAGATCCGCGCCGATCGTCGGGTCGGCGGTCAGGATGCCGAGGTCCTCGTACAGGCGCGCGGTCTTCGGGTTGTAGTTGCCGGTGCCGATGTGGCAGTAGCGGCGGATGGTCGAACCCTCCTGGCGCACCACCATCGAAACCTTGCAGTGCGTCTTGAGCCCGACGAGCCCGTAGACCACGTGCACGCCCGCGCGTTCCAGCGTGCGGGCCCAGGTGATGTTGGCCTGTTCGTCGAACCGCGCCTTGATCTCGACCAGCGCGACGACCTGCTTGCCCGCCTCGGCGGCGTCGATCAGCGCGTCGACGATCGGGGAGTCGCCGGAGGTGCGGTACAGCGTCTGCTTGATCGCCAGCACCTTGTCGTCCGCGGCGGCCTGTTCGATGAACCGCTGGACACTGGTGGAGAACGAGTCGTACGGGTGATGCACGAGGACGTCGCCCTCGCGCAGCGTCGCGAACACCGACTTCGGCGTCTCGCGTTCACCGAACGCCGGATGCGTGGCGGGAACGAACGGGCGGTCCTTGAGTTCCTTCCGGTCGACCCCGGACAACTGGTGCAGGCAGGTCAGATCCAGCAGGCCGGGGACCTCGACGACGTCGCGCGGGTCGACCTCCAGTTCGCGCAGCAGCAGTTCGAGCATGTGCTCGCTCATGTCCTGCGCCACTTCCAGCCGTACCGGCGGGCCGAACCGGCGCTGCGCCAGTTCCCGTTCCAGTGCCTGGAGAAGGTCCTCGTCCCGGTCCTCTTCGACTTCGAAGTCCGCGTTGCGGGTGACCCGGAACGCGTGCTGCTCGGTGACCTCCATCCCGGTGAACAGCTCGCCGAGGTGGGCGGCGATCAGCTCCTCCAACGGAAGGAAGGTCGCGGTGCGGCTCTCCCGCGGCTGCTGCTCGATCCGCATCAGGCGCGGCACGTTGCTCGGCACCTTGACACGCGCGAACCGCTCCGTGCCCGCTTCAGGGTCCCGGACGGTGATGGCCAGGTTGAGCGAAAGGCCGGAAATGTAGGGGAACGGATGCGCGGGATCCACGGCCAGCGGTGTGAGCACCGGGAAGATCTGCTCGCTGAAGTAGTTCGACAGCCGGAGCTGGTCGGCGCCGGTCAGGTCGTTCCAGCCGACGATGAGGATGTCCTCGTCGGCCAATTGCGGCCGCAGGTGCAGCTCGAAGGCGTTGGTGTGCCGCTCGACCAGGTCCTGGTTGCGTTTGGCGATGTAGGCCAGCTGCTCGCGCGGGGTGAGCCCGTCCGCGCTGCGTACCGGGAGACCGGTCTCGTCGCGGCGTTTCAGCCCGGCGACCCGGACCATGTAGAACTCGTCCAAATTGGACGCGAAGATCGCCAGGAACTTGGCCCGCTCGAGCAGCGGCTGCGACTCGTCCTCGGCCAGCGCGAGCACGCGCGCGTTGAAGTCCTGCCAGGACAGCTCACGGTTGAAGTACCGGTCGTCGGGCAGGGTCTCGACGGCGGTGGGCGCCGACGTCACCGCGGGTGGCGCGGCGGGCAGCGCGCGGAACTCCTGGGCGGGACGGCTCGCCGAACCGCCGCGCGTCGCCCGGACGGCCACGCGCGCCGCCGGGCTGCTCGTCTTCCCCGTGGACGCGCTCTTCCTCGCCCGGACGGGTTTCGCCGTGCCGTTGTCCGGATCCGGTTTCGCGGCGGAGGTCTTCCGCTTCCTTGCCGAGTTCGGGGTGCCGCCGTCATTTGTGCTCACGGGTTTCATTGTTCACCACTCGGCGCGATTATGTGCGCCGCGCGCGGGTCGCCAGGGTGAACTCTCGTCACATCACCACACAGGGCGTTCCCAACAGCGTCGAAGTGCGCTTTCCGGCACCCAGGGCGCGGACGTGAGCGAGATCATCCGCGGTGTCGACGTCGGCCCGGAGCGATTCCGCGGCGATCGTGAGCGGCGTCGCACCGGACGCGGCGTGCGCCCGCGCGGACCCCTCGCCGAACCGGGGTTCGAGGCGACGGCCCGCTCCCGCGAGCAACAGGGTCGTCCCCGTTCCCTGCCGGTCCGCGACGAACGCCCGTCGTCCGGCGGCCCCGGCGAGGGCGGCGGTGAGGTCTTCGGTCCGCAGCGCGGGCAGATCGGCCTGCAGGGCGCCGACGAGACCGGACGGCCTGTCCCGGCGCAGCAGCTCTTCGCCGTGACGAAGGGCGGCGTTCAGCCCGCCGTGTGACGGCTCGGGGACGATTTCGACGCCCAGCTCGGTGAGATCCGCCACCGACGCCGGGTCGGCGGCGACCACCAGCACCCGGCGGAGCCCGTCCGCCGAGGTCGCCGCGGACAGCGTGTCGTAGGCCAGCGCCAGCACCAGCTCGGCGTGCCGCTCGGGCGCGACCGCGCCACGAAGCCGCGACTTGCCCTCGGCGGGGCGTTTCATCGGCACGATCAGGTCGATATCCGCACTGCCCACACTGTCCACATCTGCATTCTTACCCGACCCTCCCTGGACCGCGCTCGCGTGCGCGCGGCAGGATCAACGGCCTGGGACGACACGTGTGACTTCGAGGAGGACGAATTGGCCCGGCGTGAGAAGGGCGGCATCTGGGTGGGCATCGCCGCCGCACTGTTCTACCCGGCGACGGCCATCGGCAAGCGGGTCTACTGCAACGCCGAGCGGATCCCCCGTGAAGGCGGCGCGCTGCTCCTGCTCAACCACGTGTCCCACATGGACCCGGCGGTGGACGCGGTGTTCGTGCACCGCCAGCGGCGGGTGCCCCGTTTCCTCGGCAAGGAGAGCCTGACCAGGACACCGGTCTTCGGCAAGATCTTCGTGGGCGCGGGGCAGATCCCGGTCTCCCGTGGTTCGGCCGCCGCCGGTGACAGCCTCAAGGCCGCCCACCAGGCGTTGCGGGACGGCAAGGTCGTGGTGATCTATCCCGAGGGGACGATCACGAAGGACCCGGACGGCTGGCCCAAGAAGCCGTTCACCGGGGCCGCGCGGCTCGCGCTGGAGACCGACGTGCCGGTGATCCCGGTCGCCCGCTGGGGTACGAACCACATTTTCAACGGTTACTCGAAGAAGTTCACGCCGTTCCCGCGCAAGACGATCACGCATCTCGTCGGTGAGCCGCTGGATCTCTCGCCCTACAAGGACGGTTCCACCCGCAGCGCCACCAAGCTGCGCGAGGTCACCGCCCTGATGATGACCGAGATCACCACCCTGCTCGCGGAGATCCGCCAGGAGGAGCCACCCGCGAAGAAGCCGGAGGACGACGCCTGATGGCCGAGGTCCAGCGGGTGACCGTGCTCGGCGCCGGATCGTGGGGCACGGCGTTCGCGAAGGTGCTCGGCGACGCCGGACGGGACGTGACCGTGTGGGCGCGGCGGCCCGAGATCGCGGCCGAGATCCGGGAGCGGCGGCTCAATTCGTCCTATCTACCCGGTATCGAGCTGCCGGAGCGGATCACCGCGACCGCGGATCCGGCCGAAGCCCTCGACGGCGCGCAGGCCGTGGTGCTCGCGGTGCCGAGCCAGACGTTGCGGACCAACCTGTCCGAGTGGTCCGGTCTGCTGCCGTCCGACGCGATCCTGGTGAGCCTCGCGAAGGGTGTCGAGCTGGGCACGCTCAAGCGGATGAGCGAGGTCATCGCCGAGATCGCCCGCGTCGACGCCGGGCAGATCGTGGTCGTCTCCGGGCCGAACCTCGCGAAGGAGATCGCGCTGGGACAGCCGGCGGCGGCGGTGCTGGCCTGCACCGACCACGACAACGCCAAGGCGATCCAGCGGGCGAGCTTCAACCAGTACTTCCGGCCGTACACCAACACCGACGTCGTCGGCTGCGAGCTGGGCGGGGCGTGCAAGAACGTCATCGCGCTCAGCTGCGGGATGGCGGCCGGGCTCGGGCTGGGCGCGAACACCGTGGCCACGCTGATCACCCGCGGACTGGCCGAGATGGCCAGGCTCGGCGCGCGACTCGGTGCCGATCCGCTGACCTTCGCCGGGCTGGCGGGCGTCGGCGACCTGGTGGCGACCTGTTCGTCGCCGTTGTCGCGCAACCGGACCTTCGGCGAGCGGCTCGGCCAGGGCGAGACGCTCGAGCAGGCGCTGGCGGCCACCGGCGGTCAGGTCGCCGAGGGCGTCAAATCCTGCACGTCGATCCGGGAGCTCGCGCTGAGCCTCGGTGTCGACATGCCGATCACCGACGCGATGCACCGCGTCTGCCATGAAGGGGTCGACCCCCGGCGTGCCGGAGCCGAGCTGCTCGGCCGGTCGCAGAAGCACGAGTGGTCCTGAGGAAGACCGCGTTGTCGCGACAGACCTCGCCCGCGTCGTGCCGTCAGCATGGTCGTCAGGTGCGGAACTCGCGGTCCACGGTGTGAGATCGGTTGACCGCCGGGCTCCGCACTGGTTCGCTTGAGGGCATGTTCGCACGTGGGATGACTGTGTCGCGGGGCCTCTCGGGTCTTGGCGCCGTCTCGTGTGCGTCGTGTCGCTGTTGTCGGTGAACCCAGCCCCGGCCCAGCTCGACACCTTCTTTCTGCTGCGAGGACTTCTCCATGTTCGCCGTCCCGGACAACACGCTCGTCATCCCCGAAAACCCCGCCCTGCGCCACCCGGTGCGCGTCGCGCTCGAGTTCGCCGCTGACCGTGACCGCTGGCGTCACCTGCTGCGCTACGACCCCGAGGACCGGTTCTCCGCCCTCGTCGACACCGACGAACTGCAGGAGATCTGGTTGATGAGCTGGCTGCCCGGCCAGCGCACCGACCTGCACGACCACGAATTCGCCGCGGGCGCGTTCACCGTGGTCAGCGGGCAGCTGAGCGAGACCGTCGCCCGGCGCGCGGTGGACGGGCGGGCGGTGACGGAGCTGCATTCGCTGTCGGAGGGCCAGTCTCGCGTCTTCGGCCCCGGGTACGTCCACGAAGTGCGCAACGACGGCCCGGATCCGGCCGTCAGCGTGCACGTCTATCGCCACCAGACCCGCACCATGCGCCCGTACCACCTGGACCCCATTTCCGGCCCGTCTCGCGTTTAGTCGCCTCCTCGCGTGGCTTTCCGGCGCAAGCAGGCGACTGGTTGCGCGGGAGGGCGTCAGGTGAGGTCGCCTCGGAGCCGGAATTCGGCTTCGATGCGGTCTCGCGGGGCTCCGGTGGCGAGCAGGGTGTGCAGCAGGAGCCGGGATTTACGCGGGTCGAGCCAGCCGGACATGGTCGCGCCCATCGCGATCAGATCCGACTCGGAACCGCGGAAGCCGTAGGTACCGCGGAACGTCGGCCCGGCGCCGGTGCGGCCGGCGACCACGATCGGGACCTCCGGCAGCACCCGTTCGATCACGCCGGCGGACCCCGCCGAAACGTGCCCGGCGCCGTTCGCGGCGAGCACCACTCCCTTGACCCCGGCCTTGACCAGCGTTTCCAGGAGTTCGCCGGTGTCCTCGACACCGCTCTCGACGATCGGCACCAGCCCGGAGAAGTCCGCGTTCCCCAGCGGCAACGCCGCCGGGCGGGCGGCCACCGGATGGAAGTAGTGCACCGATCCCTCGCTGACGAGGGCGAGCGGCCCGGCGGGATGCGAGGAGAAGGCCTCGACGTGGCTCGAATGTGTCTTGCGGACCCAGCGCGCGGCGTGGACGTCGTCGTTGAACACGACCAGCGAGCCCCGGCCCCGGCCGCGGGGATCGGCGGCGACGGTCAACGCGGCGAGCACGTTCCCCGCGCCGTCGGCGCTGGGCAGACTGGGATTGCGCATCGCGCCGGTGATCACGATCGGCGCCTCGGAAGCCCACGTCAGTTCGAAGAAGTACGCCGTCTCTTCGAGCGTGTCCGTCCCCTGGATCACGACGACACCCCGAGCGCCTTCGTCGACGGCCTTGGCGGCCCAGTCCCGTGTCCTGATCAGGGTCGCGAAGTCCATCGACGCGCTGGAGATCCCCGCGAGCGTCTCCGCGCGGACGTCCATTTCGAGGTCACCCCCCAGGTCGCCGAGCAGGTCGGCGGCGGTGAGGCGGGGGACGGCGTGGTCTTCACCGTCGCCGGGCACCATGGCGATGGTGCCGCCCAGGGCGGCGACGGCGACAAGGGGCCGATTCTCGGCGGAGACGCTCATACGGGCATCCTCCCAAGTCTCGTGGGTACCTCGTGATCTGCGGCGTTTTTTCGTTGAAGTACATGAAGGCCCCCTTCCTGTACCTAGGCGCGAGGATGGGGGCCTTCATGTACTGGGGAAGGCGTGAAGGTCGCGTTTCCCGAAACCACCCCGCTAACGAGACCCCTTCACGGCTTCGATGGTGAAACTCGCCGCCAGCCGCTGCGGATCCGCCGTCAGCCGCCATTCCTCGGTCGCCTCGTTCAAGGTCATGAAGCCGGGCAACGCGTTCCACGGCACACTGTCGTGCTCCGTCAGCCGCGTCAGCGTCAGCCCCGCGTCGAGCAGCGCCATGACGATCTCGCCCAGCCCGTGGTTCCATTCGTGCGTCCGGTTGTGCTGGAACGAGACGTCGGTGTCCACATAGGTCCCCGGCTCGTCGAACACCAGCGGTTCGGCCTGCTCGAAATACGGGTAGCGCGGGGTGATCATCGGCTGCGTCTCGTCGAGGGTGCCCAGCATCGGGTGCATGTCCCGGACGAACAACCGGCCGCCCGGCCGCAGCAACGCGCCGACGACCTGTCCCCAGCGGGCGATGTCGGGCAGCCAGCAGAGGGCACCGATTCCCGTGTAGACGAGGTCGAATTCCCCGGCGCCCAGTACGTCGGCGGCACCGTACACATCGGACTCGTGGTAGTCGATCTCCGCACCGGTCTCGGCGGCCAGCCGTCGCGCGATCTCCAGCGCGGGCGCGGAAAAGTCGAGGCCGGTCATGCGTGCGCCGAGGCGGGACAGGGAAAGCGTGTCCGTGCCGATGTGGCATTGCAGGTGCACTCCGCGCGCGCCGGAGACGTCGCCGAGCGACGGCCGGTCGAAGGTGACCACGCCGCTGAGGTGCGTCGGGTCCGCGACGAACTTCTGGTAGCCGTAATCCGCCGACGCCGCGTGCGCGGGGGCGCGTTCGTCCCAGTTCGCGCGGTTGACGGTCACGTAGTCCGTCATGAGGTGGCGGCCTTCTCGGCGGCGCTGCGCAGCACACAGAATTCGTTGCCCTCGGGGTCACCGAGGACGGCCCAGCCGGTGCCGTCCGGGTTGCGGCGGTCGTGCAGGAGGGTCGCGCCGAGCTTCAGCAGGCGCTCCACCTCCTCGTCGCGCGGGACGTCCGGCTGAAGACAGAGGTGGATGCGATTCTTCACCGTCTTCGGCTCCGGGACCTGCCCGAAGTACAAGTGCACGCCGTTGTCCATCTCGATGATCGTTTCGGAGTCGCCGGCTTCGGTCATCGGCTTGCCGACGACCTCACTCCAGAACCGGCCCAGTTCGCAGGCGTCGGCGCAGTCGAAGAAGAAGTTCTGTACGACACAGGTCATGACGCCGCAGTCTGCCTGAGCCCGCGAAGCCCGGCCAACGGTTTAAGCGAGCCGAAGCAGCAGCCCGGTGGGCGCCCGGTGCCGGTGACTTCTCTCGGCGGAAGCTGTCGGCTTCCTGTCGTATGCGCGCCCGCCTCGCCCTCGCGCGCGCGTTCACGGAGGATGGCGTGGTGAACACCGACAACCCCGTCCGCCTGCTGGTGGTGGACGACGAGCCGCATATCGCCGACCTCGTGGCCACCGTCGCCCGCTACGAGGGCTGGCAGGCCGTCACCGCCGGCTCGGGCGAGGCCGCGCTCGAACGCGCCGCCGCATTCGCGCCCGACATCGTCGTGCTCGACCTGATGCTGCCGGGGATCGACGGGTTCACCGTGCTGGACAAGCTCCGCGAGTCGGGAACGGCGGTGCCCGTCGTCTTCCTCACCGCGAAAGACGCGACGGCGGATCGTGTCGCCGGGCTCACCCGCGGCGGCGACGACTACCTCGTCAAGCCCTTCTCCGTCGAGGAACTGATGGCGCGGTTGCGCGCGGTCCTGCGGCGGAGCACCCACCAGGCCAAGGCGGCGGTGCTGCGGGTCGGCGACCTGACCCTGAACGAGGACACCCGCGAGGTCGTCCGCAACGGCGAACCCGCGGAGCTGACGCCGACCGAGTACGAACTGCTGCGCTACCTCATGCGGCGTTCGCCGTCGGTGCTGACCAAGGCGCAGATCCTCGACCACGTCTGGGAGTACGACTTCGGCGGCCGGTCCAATGTGGTCGAACTCGTCATCTCGCATCTGCGCCGGAAACTCGACGCGGGCGACGAACCGCTGATCCACACCGTGCGCGGCGTGGGCTACGTCGTCCGGCAGGCGGCGAGATGACCGTGCTGCGCCGGTGGTACGACGCCTGGCGCCGCTCGCGGCTCGGGACCCGGCTGGCGCTCGGGCTCGGGGTGCTGGCGCTGGTCGTGTTCGCCGTCGTCGGCACCGTGATGGTCGGCATCATGAAGGGCTATCTGAACGATCGGCTCGACGAACAGCTCGCCAAGACCCAGATCAGCCAGGTGCCGTCGCTGCGCACCACGCACGGCGGGAAACCGCAGCAGGCCTACGGCTGGTTCTCCGCGGTGTTCGCGGTGCGGGACGGCGACGCGCTGCCGCAGGCGGGCGGTTCCCTGCCGCCGGACACGAAGGCGCTCGAAAAGGTCGCCGAGGACGCGACACGGACCGAAGTGCTGCGCACCGTCTACATCGAGGACAAGGGCACCTACCGGGTCCGGGCCTGCCCGATCGAGCCGAGCCGCAACATCGTGCTGGTCAGCGCCGCACCGCAGGCCGATCTGGACCGGACGGTGAGCCAGCTGGTGATGGTCGAGGTCGTCGCGTTCCTGCTGGCGCTGGCGGTGCTGGTGATCGCGGGACGGCTGGTGTTGCGGCGCGGCCTGCGGCCGCTGAGCGACATGGCCGGGACGGCGCACGACATCGCGTCGCACGACCTCACCACGAACGCCGATCTCCCGGTGCGCGCGCGGGCGAGCGGCGGCGGAGCCGAGGTCGAGGAGCTGCGGACGGCGTTCAACCTGATGCTGGCGCATCTCGATTCCTCACTGGTCGCGCGCCGGGAGGCGAACGAACGACTGCGGCGGTTCATCGCCGACGCCTCCCACGAACTGCGCACGCCGCTGACGTCGATCCGGGGCTACGCCGAGCTTTTCCGCTACGCCGCGGCGAACGAACCCGCCGAACGCGACGCGCATCTGTCGAAGATCCGGGAGGAGACCGAGCGGATGAGCGTGCTCGTCGACGACCTCCTGCTCCTCGCGCGGCTCGACGCGCCGGAAACCGAGGCACCGCTGAGGCTGGTCGACGTCGACATCGCCGAGCTGATCACCGACGCGGGGGAGGCCTTCGCCGCCGGCCGCCCGGAGCATCCGCTGAGCCTCGGCGCGCTCCCGGAAGGTGTTGTCCTGCAAGCGGATCCGGTACGCCTGCGGCAGGTGCTGGACAACCTGCTCACCAACGCCGCGGTGCACACGCCGCCCGGCACGCCGGTGACGTTGTCCGCCGAGGCGGCCGGGCCGGAAGTCGTCCTGCGGGTGACCGATGCCGGGCCGGGGATCCCGCCGGAAGCGCGGGAGCGGATCTTCGACCGGTTCTACCGCGTCGACACCGCCCGCACGCGCGGCAACGGCGGGACCGGGCTCGGGCTCTCGGTGGTGCTCTCGCTGGTCTCCGCGCACGGCGGGACGATCGAGGTCGAGAGTGCGCCGGGGGCGACGACGTTCACCGTGCGGCTGCCGCGCCACCGCCGCCCGTAGCCCCTCCCGCGCGTGCGATGAAGGACGCTTTCCTGGCAAAATTCGCCAGGAAAGCGTCCTTCATCGCACGCCGGTGAGCGCTACCCGACCCGCGCCTTCACGTGATCCGGCACGATCCACTCCGAAACCAGGTCCGCCGACGGTTCCGGTTCCCCGAACACGGTCCGCACCGGCAGCACCCCTGCCCACGAGAGATCGGCCACGACCTCGTCCTCGGGATCGTCGGGACCCTCGCCGCGCATCTTCACCGAAGCCTCGGTGAGGTCCAGTTCCAGCACCGAAACCGACGCGAACTCCTTCGCGTCGACGTCCCGCGCGTGCTCCCACGAACCGGGCGCGAGGTGGTCGGTCAGCACGCGGAGGCCGTGCCTCTTGCGGTCGGCGTCGGTGACCGCGGCCGCCTTGCCCAGGATCACGGCGCTGCGGTAGTTCATCGAGTGGTTGTTGACCGAGCGCGCGTAGACGATGCCGTCGAGCAGGGTCACCGTGACGCAGACCTCGGCGCCGTCGGAGTCGCGCATGCTCCGGGCGCCGGTCGATCCGTGCAGATAGAGCGTGTTCCCGTCGCGCCCGTAGCCGGTCGGGACGACCAGCGGGGCGCCGTCGCGCACGACGCCGAGATGGCAGATCAGGCCTTCGTCGAGCACCGCGTACAGCGCCGAGCGGTCGCTGAGCGCGCGGTTCTTCTTGCGGCCGAGAGTGGTCCTGCCGGTGGGAGAGAGCGGGGTGGACATGCGAGCAGTCTCACCCACGAGAGTGGCCTGTAATAACGGCCAATTCTCCTATACTTGAGAAGGCCACTTCTGGAAAGTGTGGAGATCAGCATGTCCGACACCGCCCTGCCGGTCAGCCTCGACCGCGATTCGCTCGTCCCGCTCGCGGTCCAGCTGGCCGACGCGTTGCGCGCGGCCGCCGGCGACGGGCATCTGCGCGGTGGCGACAGGCTGCCCTCGACCAGGGCACTCGCCAGCAGGCTCGGCGTCAGCCGCACGGTGACGTCGGCGGCGTACGAGCAGCTTCACGCGGAGGGCTGGATCGCGGGCCGTCACGGCTCCGGCACGTATGTCACCACCACGCCGCCCGCGGACAGGCCGTCGAAAGGTCCCGCGCCCGGCACGCCCGCCACACCGCCCGCACTGGTCGACCTCACCCCGGGCGTCCCCTGGGCCGACGGTGTCGAGAAGGCCGCCTGGCGTCGCGCGTGGCGGGCCGCCGCCGATCCGCGCCCGACCTACCGTGAGGACAGGGTCGGCCTGCTCGCGTACCGGGACGCCGTGTCCGAGCACCTCCTGCGCCACCGCGGCCTCGCGGCCGGAACGGTGCTGGCCACCGGCGGGACGACGGCGGCGGTGATCGAACTCGCGGGCGCGGTGCTCTCGCGCGGCGACCGGGTCGCGATCGAGGAGCCGGGTTACCAGCGTGCGGTGCAGGCGTTCCGGCGCGCGGGGATGCGGGTCGTGCCGATCCCGGTCGACGAGGAGGGCTTGCGCCCGGACGCCGTCCCCGCCGACGTGCGCGCCGTGTTCTGCTCTCCCGCGCACCAGTATCCGCTCGGCAGCCGGATGAGCGCGTCCCGCCGGGTCGAACTGGTCGAACTCGCCCGCGCCGAAGGCATGCTGGTGATCGAGGACGATTACGACGGCGAGCTGCGGTTCGACGTCGCGCCGCTGCCGTTGCTGGCCGCGCTCGCGCCCGACGTCGTCGCGCATCTCGGCACCACGAGCAAGATCCTCACCCCGGCGCTGGGCGCGGGCTGGATGGTGGCGCCGTCCCAGGTGGCGGCCGCGGTGCTGGAGTACCGCGAAGCGACCGGGACACGTCCTTCGCCGGCGGGGCAGCGGGTGCTCGCCGAACTGGCGCGGCACGGCGATCTGGGGCGGCATCTGCGGAAGCTCCGGCGGGAGCTGTCGGAACGCCGGTCCCTGGTTTCGGCCGCGCTGACGTCCGCGGGGATCCCGGTGCTCGGCGACGACGCGGGCGCGCATCTGGTCGTCCCGTGCGGCTCGGCCGCCGACGAGGCGGCGCGGATGGCGGCCGCGGAACGCGCCGGTATCCGGCTCGACGGGCTGGCCCGGCATTTCGCCGGGACGCCGACGGTGTTCGGCATTCTCATCGGTTACGCGGGTTGCTCGCGGGAGGCACTGAGATCGGTGCTCGAACCGCTGATCACCGTGCTCGGTTGACCTCCAGCGAACTGGAGGTCATAGCTTGCGATCATGCGAGAAATCAGAGTGTCCCGGTTCGGCGATCCCGGCGTTCTCGAGCAGGTCGAAGTGCCGACCCCCGAACCGGTGGAGGGTGAGCTCCGCGTCGTGGTGACGGCGGCCGGGGTCGGCTGGCTCGACGCCCTCATCAGACGAGGCGACGGCCCCGAGGTGTTCGCGGTCGAGCCGCCGTACGTACCGGGCGGGGCGGTGGCGGGCACCGTCGACGCCGTGGGTGCCGGAGTCGACGAAACGTGGCTGGGAAAGCAGGTGCTCAGCCACGCGCCCGGCGGATACGGCGGGGGCTACGCGGATACGGTCGTCGCGCTGCCGGACGACACCTTCCCGATTCCGGCCGGGCTGGATCCCCGGCACGCGGTCGCCCTTTTCGACGACGGCAGCACCGCACTGGCGTTGCTGGAGAAGACCCCGGTCAAGGCAGGCGAGCGGATCCTGGTGGCGCCCGGCGTCGGCGGGCTCGGCAGCGTGCTGGTGCAGCTCGCCCGGGCGGCGGGCGCGACGGTCTTCGCGGCGGTCCGCGGTGACGAAAAGGCGGCCATCGTGCGGAAACTGGGGGCCGAGCCGGTCGACTACTCGGCGGCGGACTGGACGGGAGAGGTCCTCGCCCGTACCGGCGATCATCGTCTGGACGTGGTCTTCGACGGCGTCGGCGGTGAACTCGGCGCCGCCTCGCTGACCTTGCTGAGGAACGGCGGCCGCTTCTCCGGCTACGGCATGTCCAGCGGTGCGGAGACCGTGATCGGCGCCGCCGACCGCGCCCGGCTGTCCATTGTGGACATGGCGCAGCTGGTCGGATTCTGGCCCGACAACCCGCGCCGGGTGCGGGAAGTGCTGCGGCAGGCGGCCGACGGGAAGCTGACGCCGATCATCGGCCGGACGTACCCGCTGGCGCAGGCGTCCGTCGCGCATTCGGACATCGAGGCGCGGCGCTACACCGGCAAGAGCCTGCTGCTGCCCTGATCGTTCAGAACCGCAGCGGCACCGCGGGGAGGTGGGCGGCGACGACCTCGGAAACGGTCTGGAGCGGGCCGGTCCCCGCGGTGTCCGGCACGGTGAGCGCCGTGTAGACGGGACGGTCCACCGCGAACCACGTCGCGGTGCCCTCACCCCCGACCTGCAGCCACTGGACGCCGTTGATCGTCCGCAGTTGCGAGGTGCGGGTGAGTTCCGGCGGCTTGCCGAGACCGCATCGCAGGACCACCGGGTCGCCGGTGCCCCAGCCGACCGTCGCCTCGGGCGCGGGGTCGGCCGGCTTCCGGCGGACCAGCGTGGTCCCGGACGACGTGAGCTCGTGCGGAAGCGCGCCGACGAGCTTCGCGCACTCGGGCGAGCCCGACTGCGGCGCCGGGACCGGGACGAGCGGGAGCGGACCGTCGGCGGCCGGGGCGTCGGTTTCCCCGCCGCGGGTCAGCCCGAAGACGGCCACGCCCGCGACGAGCAGCACCGCCAGGCAGGCGGCCGCGATCAGGAGGGGTTTCGGGGGAGCGCCGGTGTCCGTGTCAGCCACCGGACCACTACACCACTCGTCAGAGGTGGACGACCGGGCAGGTCAGCGTCCGCGTGATGCCCTCCACGTTCTGCACCTTGGCGACCACGAGCTGACCGAGCTGGTCGACGGTGTCGGCGGCGGCCTTGACGATGACGTCGTACGGGCCGGTGACATCCTCCGAACTGGTGACACCGGAGATGGTGGAGATCTCCGCGGCGACCGCGGCGGCTTTGCCGACCTCGGTCTGGATGAGGATGTATGCGTGGACCACGGCGCGCCCCTTCGTAAAAGTCGGCTCAAGGTAGGAACGTTGTAGCAACGTATCGCCAGCCCCGGGAAAAACCTAGGGCATCCGACTATCGGTGATCGACATTTGTCCGGACAAGGGAAAGGGGAGGTGACGGGTGTCACCGAACGACGGCACGGTCGCCGGGACCGGTGAATTCCGGTTGATCGAGGCGGTGACCGCCGACCGGAAACAGCCGGAGACGACACTGCTCGGACCGGGGGACGACGCGGCCGTCGTGGCCAGCCCCGACGGCCGGACGGTGGCCTCCACCGACGTCCTCGTGCAGGGCGTCCACTTCCGGCTCGACTGGTCCAGCGCCGAACAGGTGGGGCGCAAGGCGGTCGCGGTGAACCTCACCGACATCGCCGCCATGGGGGCCCGCCCGACGTCCGTCCTCATGGGATTCGCCTGCCCGCCGGACACCGAGACGGCGCTCGTCACCGAACTCACCCGGGGCATGTGGCTCGAAGCCGACCGCGCGGGGGTCGGGATCGTCGGCGGCGACATGGTGCGCGCCGAGCAGATCGTGATCAGCGTCACCGCACTCGGCGACCTCGGTGGCCGGGAACCGGTGACCCGGTCCGGTGCCCGCCCCGGCGACGTCGTCGCGGTCTGCGGACGGCTCGGCTGGGCCGCCGCCGGGCTCGCCGTGCTCGGGCGGGGTTTCCGCTCACCGGTCGGCGTGGTCAACGCGCAGCGCTGTCCCGAGCCGGACTACGAGGCGGGCATCCGCGCGGCCGACGGCGGCGCGACGGCCATGATCGACGTGTCCGACGGGCTCCTGTCCGACCTCGGCCACATCGCTGCCGCCTCCGGCGTCGGGATCGACGTGCGCACGGCGGATCTCGACGTGTCGAGCAGGCTGACCGAGGTCGGCACCGCGCTCGGCGCGGACCCGCTGAAATGGGTTCTCACCGGCGGTGAGGACCACGCGTTCGCGGCGACCTTCCCCTCGTTCGCCGACCTGCCGGAGGGCTGGACCGAGATCGGCGTCGTCACCATGCCGGATTCGGGGGTGACGGTGGACGGGAAGCGGTACGGGCACGACAGCGGCTGGCAGCACTGGCGCTAGGAGCGTGCGGCCCACCAGGTCGAGGGTGCGGCGACGGTGAAGCCGAGGGATTCGTATAGCGGTCTACCGAGCCGGGAGGCGGTGAGGGTGACCGGCAGCTCCGCCAGCGGGACGAGGGAACCGAGCATCACCGCCCGTCCCACGCCGCGAGAGCGGAAGGACTCCGGCGTGCCGACCCAGTAGTGGCTGCCGAAGCCGTCCTCGACGACCGTGACACACGCCCCGGCGACCTCGCCGTCGAGCCGTGCGACGAACACGGCGACCCCACGCTGTTCGAGGATGGACATGGGGAACATCTCACCCGGCCGGAACCGCGTGAGTTCGAAACCTTCAAGCACCGCGCGTTCGGCCGCCCGCAGGTCCGCCTCCTCGCGCACCCGGAGCACCTCCATCGCGGGTTCGGCGACCGGGGCGGGCGGGCGCAGCATGACGGGCATCTGCCAGCTGCGCAGGTCTCCGAGGTGGTGCAGATCGGTGGCGCTGAAGGGATCCTCGGCCTCCACCGGCCCCTTCGCCCGCGCGGCGAGCTCGGTGATCTCCGCCAGTTCGGCGACGGTGAGGTCGGGCTCCTGAAGCAGGACCCGCAGCCCCGCACGCTCGTCACCGGCGACGGCGAGAAAGCCACGACGGCGGATCACCTCGTGGCCGCGGGAACGGCCGGTGGCGGCCCAGAACGCGGCGGAGTTGCGGGCCTGACGCAGGGGAGCCTCGGCGAGGCCGGTGAAGGAGGCTTCGATCGACATGAACGCAATCTACGGTGGGAGACGGCTCGTCCACTCGCTAATCTCGCGTTCATGGACCTTCGCGTGCTGCCCTACGACCACCCCGATGCGGTGAAACTGCTGGCCGAAGCCCAGCTCGAACTGGCCGCCCGGTACGGCAGCGAAGACGAGACGCCGATGGACGCGGCGCAGTTCGCCTCGCCGAGGGGACTGTTCCTGGCCGCCTACCTCGACGACATCCCGGTCGGGTGCGGTGCCTGGCGGGCGCACGACGGGCCGGATCCCCTGCTGCCCGGTGACGCCGAGATCAAGCGCATGTTCGTGCTGGCTTCGGCGCGTGGACGTGGATTCGCGAGGGCGATCCTCGCCGAGCTGGAACGGACGGCCGTCGAGGCCGGGCGGCTGCGTATGGTGCTGGAGACCGGTCACAAACAGCCGGAAGCCATCGCGCTGTACCTGTCGGCGGGGTACCGGGAGGTTCCGGGTTTCGGGTACTACAAGGACGAACCGGAGAGCATCTGCTTCGGCAAGTCGCTGCGTTAGGAGAACCCATGCCGATCTGCGCACTGGGCGACCTCGAACCGTCGATCCACCCCGACGCCTGCGTCCAGTCGCGTCGGGATCGATGGTGCTGAACGGAACCGTCGTCGAGGACGGCGGGATGGCCGGCGCCGTTCTCTCCCAGGGGTCCCATGTGGACAGTGGGCTCCATCGCGCCCGGCGTCCCGGCGAAGACGCGGCCGAACACTTCGTCCGGGCCGACACGATCAAGCGTGTGGTCGACGGATATGCCGAGCGTGCGGTGCTTTTTCGCAGAGAACTCTGTCGGGCCGAACTCAGGCGTCTCGCGTGAGGTGAGTAAGCTCGCACACCGTGACCGCACGACCGCTGCAGGACATCGTCGAAGCAGGCTGGGCGCGAGCCCTCGAACCGGTGGCGTCGGAGGTCGCCGCGATGGGGGAGTTCCTCCGCGCGGAGATCGCCGCGGGCCGGACCTATCTCCCGGCGGGTGAACACGTGCTGCGGGCGTTCCAGCAGCCGTTCCACGACGTGCGGGTGCTGATCGTCGGCCAGGACCCGTACCCGACGCCCGGGCACGCCGTCGGCCTCAGTTTTTCGGTGGCGCCGGACGTCCGGCCGATCCCGAAGAGCCTGGTCAACATCTACAAGGAGTACTGCGAAGACCTCGGGCACCCGTTGCCGTCCAACGGTGACCTGACGCCGTGGGCCGACCAGGGGGTGCTGTTGCTCAACAGGTCGTTGACGGTGCAGCCCGGGAAGTCGAACTCGCACCAGGGCAAGGGCTGGGAAGCGGTCACCGAGCAGGCCATCAAGGCCCTCGCCGCCCGGGAGGAGCCGATGGTGGCGATCCTGTGGGGCCGCAACGCGCGGAACCTGAAGCCGATGCTGGGGAAGGTGCCGTGCATCGAGTCCGCGCACCCGAGCCCGCTTTCGGCGCACGCCGGCTTCTTCGGCTCGCGCCCCTTCAGCCGGGCGAACCAGCTGCTGGAGCAGCAGGGCGCCGGTCCCGTGAACTGGAAGCTCCCCTGACCCTTCCTCGACAGCAGTGACCGGTGTGACTCCTGAGGCTTACCCCGGCCGCTTCCAAGTACATGAAGGCCCCCTTCCTGTACCTAGGCGCAAGGAAGGGGGCCTTCATGTACTGGAGAAGGTGTGAAGGCCGGAGCTGACGAAGGCGGCGGCCCATAAAAAATGGCGGGTGCTCCGCAGAGCACCCGCCATTTCCCAAAAAACGGCTCAGCCGCGAACGACCTTGCCCGCCTTGATGCACGAGGTGCAGGCGTTCAGGCGCTTGCGCTGGGACAGACCGATCTTGGCGTGAACGGTCTGGATGTTCGGGTTCCACCGGCGGTTGGTACGCCGGTGGGAGTGCGAGACCGACTTGCCAAAGCCCGGTCCCTTGCCACAGACGTCGCACACGGCAGCCACGTCGAACTCCTCTGGATCTGGGACAAAGAATGACGCGCCCAGCACGCTGGGCAACTCGACCATAGTAACCAGTGGCTCGGCGCCCTCCGGCACCGGGTCGATACCCTCGCTGGAACAGCTAGGAGGTTACGGGGTGCGGGTGCTGGACGTGGCGGCGGTGACGGCCTGGTCGGCGGCCTGTGTGCACAGCCTGTCGGTGCTGCGGCCGGCGATCGACGGCATCAACGTCTACCCGGTCGCCGACTCCGACACCGGCTCCAACCTGCTGTTCACCATGACCGCGGCCCGCGACGCGCTGGCGGAGGCCGAGCCGTCGACGGCCGCCGAGGCGCTGGCGGTGTTCGCCAAGGGCGCGGTCGCGGCGGCCAAGGGCAACTCCGGTGTGATCATGTCGCAGGTCGTGCGCGGGATAGCCGAGTCGGCGGCGGCGCGGGACATCGACGGGCCCGGTCTCGCGGAGGCGCTCGGGTGCGCGGACAGGGCCGCCACGGGGGCGGTGAGCCGTCCGGTGGCCGGGACCATCTTGACCGTGCTGCACACCGTCGCCGCGTCCGTCCGTGACGCGACAGGGTCACTCGAAGAGGTGGCCGCCGCGGCGGCCGGTGTCGCCGCCGAAGCCCTCGAAGAGACCCCGAAACAGCTGCCCGTCCTGGCGGTGGCCGGGGTGGTCGACGCGGGTGCCCGTGGCCTGGTCGCCGTCCTCGACGCCCTTTCCGGCGTGCTTTCCGGCAGCCTCGTCGAGCCGGAGCACCCGCTCGAGGCACCTCGGCGCCCGCACCCGATCGAGGCGCCGACGGCCTGGGAGGTCATGTACCTGCTCGACGACGTCGACGCAGGCAGTCTCCCGGGGCTTCGCAAGACCCTCAGCGGACTCGGCGACAGCGTCACGGTCGCCGGGGACGGCGCCGGCGCGTACGCCGTTCACGTGCACTGCGCGGACATCGGCGCGGCGCTGGAGGCCGGGATCGAGCTCGGCCGTCCGCGCAGGGTCCGGGTCGAGCCGCTGATCACGCCCACTCCGGTCGAGGTCGGCGGCGATATCGACCGTTCGGTGGTCGCCGTGGTCCACGGCGGGGCGCTGGCCGAACTGCTGCGGGCGGAAGGGGTCGCGGTGCTGTCCGTGCCGCCGGGCGTCGCGCCGACGGTCGAGGAGATGCTGGGCCTGATCAACGAGGCCGCCGGGCATCACGTCACCGTCCTTCCCGGCGGCCCGGAGCTGACCGCGGCGGCCGACGCGGCGGCGGGCCACGCGATGGCCGCGGATCGAGACGTCGTGGTCATCCCGTGCGTGTCACCCGTCCAGGTACTCGCCGCGCTGGCCGTCCACGACAAGGACCGCCGCACCAACGACGACGTGGTCGCGATGGCCGAAGCGGCCGCCGCCACGAGGCGTGGCGAGCTGCGGGTGGCGCGGGAAGAGTCGCTAACCTGGGTGGGCCGGGCGCAGGCCGGTGACGTCGTCGGCCTCGTCGACGGCGAGGTCGTCCTGATCGAGCCCGCGCCCGCCTCGGAGACGAGCCTGGTCACGGCCGCGGTCGGCGTGCTGAACCGGATGCTGGCCCTCGGCGGAGAACTGGTCACCGTGCTGACCGGGGTGGACGTGCCGGTCCGGTTGCCCGGCGAGCTGGCCGATCGGTTGTGCCTGGAACATCCCGAGGTCGAAGTGACGAGTTACGCCGGCGGCCAGTCCGACGCCGTGCTGCTGATGGGGGTGGAGTGACCGCATGACCAACCTGCGCGCGGACCTCAAACTGGTCGTGGGCGCGGCGACGGCGAAGGCACTCGCCAAGGGCCTCAAGATCGAGACGGTCAGCGACCTCCTGCGCCACTATCCCCGCCGCTACGCCGAACGCGGCCAGCTCACCGACATCGCCGGGCTCGAACTCGGCGAGCACGCCACCGTGATGGCCCGCATCGAGCGGGTCAACAAGCGCCGGATGAAGGCACGCAACGGCACGCTGCTCGAAATGGTGATCACCGACGGCAAACGCCGTCTTCAGTGCACCTTCTTCAACCAGGCCTGGCGCGAAAAGGAACTCGTGCCCGGCAAGAACGGCCTCTTCGCGGGCAAGGTCACCGCCTTCCGCGACGTCCTGCAACTGGCGAACCCCGAGTACGAGCTGTTCGACGCGGAACGTCAGGCCGAGGCGATGGACGACTTCCTCGCCGAGATCATCCCGGTGTACCCGGCGGCGCAGGGGATCCCGACCTGGGTGATCGCCAAGGCCGTCCGGCAGGTGCTGGACGTGCTGGAGGTCGACGAGGACCCGATGCCGATCGAGCTGCTGGCCCGCTACGGCCTGCCCAGCCTGGAGAGCGCGCTGCGCGGCATCCACCGGCCGTCGAGCTGGCAGGCGCTGAACTCCGCGCGCGACAGGCTCAAATGGGACGAAGCCATGGCGGTGCAGCTCATTTTCGCGCAGCGGCGGCATTCCCTGGTCTCGCGGCCCGCGAAAGCCTGTCCGCACATCGAGGGCGGCATCCTCGACGCCTTCGACAAGCGGCTCCCGTTCGCGCTGACCTCGGGTCAGCAGGAGATCGGCGAGGAGATCGCGCGGGATCTGTCCACCGAGCATCCGATGAACCGGCTGCTGCAGGGCGAGGTCGGTTCCGGCAAGACCGTGGTCGCGCTGCGCGCCATGCTGCAGATCGTCGATTCCGGGCGGCAGGCGGCGATGCTCGCACCGACGGAGGTCCTGGCCGCGCAGCACGCCCGGTCGCTGCGCGAGATGCTGGGCGACCTCGGCCAGGCGGGTGAGCTCGGCGCCGCGGAGAACGCGACGCGGGTCACCCTGCTGACCGGTTCGATGGGCGCCAAGGAACGCAAGAAGGCGTTGCTGGAGACGGTCAGCGGCGAGGCCGGGATCATCGTCGGCACGCACGCGCTGATCCAGGACACGGTGTCCTTCGCGGATCTCGGCCTGGTCGTGGTGGACGAACAGCATCGCTTCGGAGTGGAGCAGCGGGACGCGCTGCGCTCGCGAGGCTCCGACGAGACCAGCCCGCACGTGCTCGTCATGACCGCGACGCCCATCCCGCGCACGGTCGCGATGACCGTCTACGGCGATCTGGAGATCTCCGCGCTGCGCGAGATGCCGGTCGGCCGGTCGCCGACCAAGACGTCGGTCGTGCCGGTCGCGGAGCGGCCCGCCTGGCTGGACCGGGCGTGGCAGCGGGTCCGCGAGGAGTGCGGCAAGGGC
This sequence comes from Amycolatopsis sp. QT-25, assembly GCF_029369745.1. Classification (NCBI taxonomy): domain Bacteria; kingdom Bacillati; phylum Actinomycetota; class Actinomycetes; order Pseudonocardiales; family Pseudonocardiaceae; genus Amycolatopsis; species Amycolatopsis sp. QT-25. Next base: position 6,060,879 of record NZ_CP120210.1, on the reverse strand, counting down.
CACCAGGCCTACATCGTCTGCCCCCGCATCGGTGACGAACCGGCCTCGGACAAGGGCGACAAACGGCCCGCGCTCGCCGTCCTCGACGTGGCGCCCGAACTGGCCGAGGGACAGTTGAAGGGGCTGAAGATCGGCGTCCTGCACGGCCGGCTGCCCAGTGACGACAAGGACGCCGTGATGCAGGCGTTCTCCAGGGGCGACCTGGACGTGCTCGTCGCCACCACCGTGATCGAGGTCGGCGTGAACGTGCCGAACGCGACCGCGATGGTGATCATGGACGCCGACCGGTTCGGCATCAGCCAGCTGCACCAGCTGCGCGGCCGGGTCGGCCGGGGCAGCGTGCCGGGGTTGTGCCTGCTGGTCACCGAAACCCTGGACGGGACGACGACCCGCGAGCGGCTGGCCGCCGTCGAGTCCACGACGGACGGGTTCGAACTGTCCAGAATGGACTTGGAACTGCGCCGCGAGGGCGACATCCTCGGTGCCGCGCAGTCGGGGAAGAAGTCGACCTTGAAACTGCTGTCGCTGCTGCGCGACGAGGAAGTCATCGCCGAGGCGAGGGCGCGGGCGTTGGAAATCGTCGAGAAGGATCCGGCGCTGGGAAACTATCTGGGGCTGGCGCACATGATCGCCGACGTCGTCGACGAAGATCGGGTGGAGTACCTGGAAAAAAGCTGACGTGCACATCTCTGCCCGATCGGACCTTGCCGCCGGACGGGCCGAGGGGTTCCCTTGTCCTGCACAGTCTCGTTCCGCACGGGCGAGGGAGGCCGGGGATGACGGGAATGACGTCAGCGGTTCGTGTCCAGCTCGGTGAGGACGGGGCCGACGCCGAGCGCGTCGAGCAGCTCACCGGGTACCTCCGCGGCGAGCTGGTCGATCGCGGGGTCGCCGAAGTCACGGCGCTGCCCGCGGGTCCGGCGCCGCCCGGTTCGCGCGCGTTCGACGTCGCGACGGTGGGCGGGCTGCTGGTCACGCTGGGACAGTCCGCCGACGGTTTGCGTTCGGTCGTCGCGGCCGTGCGGGAGTGGCTTTCGCGCGGCGGCCGGGTCAAGCGCACGGTGCGGCTGGAGATCGACGGCGACGTGCTGGAGCTGTCCGAAGCGAGCCTCACCGATCAGGACAAGCTCGTCGACCTCTTCGTGAGCAGGCATTCGGCGTCATGACCGGTGAGCGGCGTGCCTTGATCATCGCCAACGGGGAGTACGACAACCCCGGGCTGGGCGCGCTGCGGTCCCCGGCGGCCGACGCCGAAGCGCTCGCCGACGTCCTCGCCGACCGCGCCATCAGCGAGTTCGACGTCCAGGTGGTGCGCGACGAGATCGCGCACGTGATCGCCGGCCGGGTCGAGGACCTGTTCGCCGACAGCGTGCCGGACGACGTCCTGCTGGTGCATTTCTCCTGCCATGGCTTGAAGAGCGAGTCGGGCGAGCTGTTCTTCGCCGCCCGCAACACGCGCCCGGAGCGGCTGGCGTCGAGTGCCGTTCCCGCCGATTTCGTCCAGCGCTGCATGCGGATGAGCCGGTCGCGGAGCATCGTCCTCCTGCTGGACTGCTGCTACGGCGGCGCTTTCGGCCAGGGGGTCGCGGTGCGCGCCTCCGGCGAGGCCAACGTGCTCGACGCGTTTCCCGGCGGTGGGTTCGGTGGTCGCGGCCGTGCGGTGATCACCGCGTCGAACTCCATCGAGTACGCCTTCGAGGGCGATCACCTCGCCGACGACCACGTCCGGCCGTCGGTGTTCACCTCGGCGCTGGTCGACGGCCTCCGGACCGGGGACGCGGACCGCGACGAGGACGGCTGGATCGCGCTCGGCGAGCTCTACGACTACCTGTTCGACAGCGTCCGCGAACGAAACCCGAACCAGACGCCCAGCCGCGACATCGAGATGCAGGGCGAGCTGTACCTCGCCCGGAGCAGACGCCGCCGGATCAAACCGTCGCCGGTCCCCGCCGACCTGCGCGCGGCGAGCGAGGACCCGAACATGTTCACCCGCCTCGGCGCGGTGACGGAACTCCGGCGGCGGCTGACGAGCGAGAACCTCTCCGTCGCCATCGGCGCGCACGAAGTCCTCACCGCGATGGCGCAGACCGACATCCAGCACGTCGCCGAGGCCGCCGACCTGGCACGGCGGGAAGCGCGTGTGCGCACCGAGCCCGACGTGGTGCGGTTCGGCGAGGTCGTCCGCGGCTCGGCGCCGGTGGCGCGCATCCGGTTGGCGGGGCCGCCGATCGCGCGGGCCTGCCGGTTCGCGTCGTCGCCTTCCTGGTTGCGGGTGACCGAGACCGGTGACGGGGCCGAGATCGCCCCGGATCTGGCGGAACCCGGGCCGTTCGACGGGCGGGTCACCGTGACCGGGCCGACCGGCGAGGTGGTGGTCCGGGTCGAGGGGCAGGTCGTCCAGGAACCCCGGCCGGCACCGGATCCCAAGCCGGTGCCCGAACCGCGGCCGGTGCACACGCCCGCGCCGACCCCCGAGCCCTCCCGGAATCCCGAGCCGCCCGTCTTCCCGGAACCCGAACCGGCCGTGCCCGCGCGATCGAAGCCCGACCCGTTCGCCGTCGCCGCCGGGCTGCTCGCCTTCGCGGCCGCGGTGTACCTGGTGGTCATCGCGGTCCGGCGCAGCAGCGGCGTGGAAGACTTCTTCGAAGACGGCGGCTGGACCGTCCTGCCGCTCGTCGTCTTCGCGATCGGGGCGGGGATCACGATGTTCCCGCCGAAGACACGCCGGATGACCGGGCCGGGAACGCTGTGCGGGCTGGCGCTGCTCTCGGTGCTGCCGTCCGGCCCGGTCGTCCTCGTCCTCGCCGACGGCTGCCTGATCGCCGCGGCCGGCTGCGCGCTGGTGTCGGTGCGGCGGGACCGGGGTTTCCGGCTCGGGCTGGGGAAACCACGAGGCGCCCGCATCGTGGCGGCTCTCGTTTCCGGGATCTGCGGCGCGCTGGGTCTCGTGGTGCAGGCGATCGAACTCGTCGGCTACTCGTCGAGCCGGGCCGACGAGGGCGCGGTCTACCTCGTCTTCTCGGTGACCCTCCTCGTCGGGACGCTGCTCGGCGTGTCGCTGCGGCCGGCGGCGTTCGGGATCGCGTTCCTCGGCGGTGTGGCCGGCGGCGGCGTCGTCATGGTGTGCATGCTCTTCTACGCGATGCCGAGCAGTTCGAGCGTGACCGGCGCGGGCTGGGGGATCGCGCTGTCGATGGTGCTCGCGCTCGCCCTCGTGACCGGTCTCGCCGCCCGCGAGGTGAACGGTTGACGATGGCTGCGATCCGCCCCGCGACCGTCGACGACGCCTGGCCCATCGCCGAGGTGAACGTCCGGTCGTGGCAGGCGGCGTACCAGGGCCCGCTGCCCGAGCTGTACCTGCGCGATCTTTCGGTCGAAGGCCGGGCCGCCCGCTGGCAGCGGACCCTCGCCGACCCCGCCCACCAGGGCGACGTCCTGGTCCTCGTCGAGAACGGCTCGCTGCTGGGCTTCACCGCCGTCGACCGGATCCGCGGGGAACTGCGCGCGATCTATCTCGACCCCGCACGCTGGGGCACGGGCCTGGGCAGACGGCTGCTCGACACCGCCGTCGCCGCGCTGCGGGATTCGGGGCATCGCCAGGCGACACTCTGGGTGCTCGACACCAACGAACGTGCCCAGCGCTTCTACTCGGCCGCGGGATGGCTGCCGGACGGGGCGACGAAGACCGACACCATGCCCGGTGAGGACATCCCGCTTTCCGAAGTGCGCTACCGGATCGACCTCGTCAGCGGGTGAACCAGGCACGTTCCTCGGGTTTGTTGACGGTGACGATGATGCCGATGGCGATGCCCATCCCGATCAGCTGGGTGATCGCCCCGCCGTTGACGAGGCTGATCACTCCCATGACCACGGCCAGCCCCTCCACGGCGATCACCGTCGGCCGTACCCAGGCCGACCCGCGGGAAATCCTCATGGCGCAGGCGATCAGCACGACGGCGACGACGAAACCGAGGATCGCCAACGCCAGGGCGAGCCCCGCCTCCTCGTTGCCGTGGTCGAGCTCGCCGATCGCGAGCGCCGTCACCAGTGCGCTGACGAGGATGTTGAGGACCGCCTGCACCCAAAGGAAAACACGGACGAACTTGAGCTGGCGCGGCATCTCCAGCGGCCGGTTCCGGACTTCCTCGGTCATGACGGCTCCCTCTCTCGACACGAAGCTGCCAGTGTGGGCGGGAAAGGCGTTGGTGTCGACGGCAAAACTGTCCTCGTCACGAAGATCCCGGCGCAGCACCCTTCCCCCTTCCCGAGTACATGAAGGCCCCCTTCCTCGCGCCCAGGTACGGGAAGGAGGCCTTCATGTACTCCGACGCGGCCGGCACCAGCGCCGGCCGCGAGGAAGATCACCGTGAAGGAGCCGAGGACGATCCGCGCTACCGCACGAAAGCGCCTTCACGCGCCGCGACAGCCACCGCCCGCGCCGCGACCCGCGCCTCCGTCACCGTGACGCTTTCCCTCGACAGGAAGAGCCGGTAGAACATCGGCCCGCACACCGCCCGCACCAGTTCGTCCCCGTCCGTGCCGGAAGGGATCTCGCCCCGCGCGACGGCCCGCTCCGCGATCGGGGCCATGCGCGCGTGCCGGTCCGCGTAGAAGTCGTGCAGTGCCTCGGCCGCCGGCGGCGACTGGAACGCCGCCAGCACCGACGCCGTGGGCAGTTCCTTCAGCGCGGGCTCGGTGAAGTACCGCACCACCTCCGCCGCCACCTCGTACAGATCGTCCTCGAGCGACCCCGTGTCGGGTGCCTTCCAGTCGTCCTCGGCGCCCATCTGGAGCGCGGCGGCGACGAGGCCGTCCGGCGAGGACCAGCGCCGGTACACCGTGGTCTTGTGCACGCCGGACCGTTCGGCGACCGCGTCCACGGTCAGTTCACCGAAGCCGCGTTCGGCCAGCAGGTCGAGCGTGGCGTGCAGGACGGCCTGGCGGGTGCGTTCCGTCCGGCCGCCGGGCCGTCGGATGCCGGAGGTTGCCAATTGCTACTCCTGTTGCGTTAGTGTGGTCAGTATGTCAGACCCAGCGGAAATCGCCGAGCTCGTCGGGGACGCGAAGATCGTCGCCATCGGGGAGAACAACCACCACATCCACGAGTTCGGCGACCTGCGCAATCGTTTGCTCCGCCACCTCGTCGAGCACCACGGCTTCCGGGTCGTCGGGTTCGAGTCGGGTTTCGCCGAGGGGAAGCTCGTCGACGACTGGCTGAAGGGTGCCCCGGGCGACGTCGCCGACATCGGCCGCGACGGTTTCACGTTCTCGCTCGGGGAGTCGCCCGAGGCGCACGCAATGCTGGCGTGGCTGCGCGAACGGGGTGACGTCCGTTACTTCGGCCTCGACGTGCCGAGTTCGGCGGGCTCGCCCGTGCCGTCGCTCGAGGTGGTCCGCGAATACTTGTCCACTGTGGACGAGGGCGCGGTGAGCCTGGTCGACGCGGCGATCGAGGCGACCGAGGGGTACGCGTCGGTCAGCAGCGCGGAGGCACCCGCCAAGTACGCCGCCCTCGACGACGTCGCCAAGGACAAGGCGACCGCGGCGCTCACCCGGCTCAAGACGCACCTCACCTCGTTGCGTCCCGTCTACCGGAACACCGCCGTCGTGGAGCACCACGCCGAAGGCGCTTCGCGCGTCGACGCGTACCTCGCCGAGGTCACCGCGATGATGTCCGGCGACGCCCCGGCGCTGCAGAGCGGTTCGCGTGACGCCTACATGGCCGAAACCGTCCGGCTGATCCGGCGGCTGCACGGCGACGACACGAAGATCGTCGTGATGCTCCACAACGGACACCTCCAGCGCGTGCCGTTCTCGCCGTTTCCCGGGCTCACTTCGCCCTCGGCCGGTACGCATCTGGCGGCCGAGTACGGCGGCGACTACTTCGCGCTGGGGCTCACCGCGGTCGAGGGCGAGACCACCGGGCTCAGGCCGGATCCGGCCGCACGCCTCGGGTTCACCGTGTACGGCCAGGAACTGGACGCACCGGCGGAAGGCAGTGTCGAGGCCGAAGGCCCCGGGCTGATGGACCTCCGCGCGCGACGCGGCACCGTGGGGCCACAGAGCATCCGGCACGCGCATCTGTTCAACCCTGTCGACGTCGTCGAGGCCTTCGACGCGCTGGTCTGCCTGCCGAAGTCGACGGTGAGCGGCCACATCGGGCAAAACCAGTCGAACGGGTGACACTTCCGGGTTGCCGCCCCGGGGGCACAGGCGTAGAGCCGAGGCATGAGCATTCGACTGGTACGGGTCATGGCCGCGCTCGCGCTCCTGATCTTCGTGGTGCAGCCCGCCTCCGCGGCGGAAGTCCAGCAGAATCCGCCGAACTGGGGACTGGACCGGATCGACCAGCGAACGGGCTTCGACCAGCTCTACCACTACGGGACCGACGGCAAGGACGTCACGGTCTACGTGATCGACAGCGGGGTCGACGCGGCGCATCCGGACTTCGACGGCCGGGTGAAGCCCGGTAAGGACTTCCTCGACGGCGGCACGGACACCACCGACACCAACGGTCACGGCACGTACCTGGCCGGTCTCGCCGCGTCGAGGACGTTCGGTGTCGCGAAGGCCGCGCAGATCATCCCGGTCCGGGTGATCGACGCACAGGGCGGCGGCGCGACGGACGAGATCATCGCCGGGATCGACTGGGTGACGCAGAACGCACAGCAGCCCGCCGTGGCCGTGCTCGGTATCGGCGGCGCGGCCAACGACCGGCTCGACGCCGCCGTCCGCGCGCTCGCGGCGGTCGTCCCGGTCGCCCTCCCGGCGGGGGGCGAGGCCGCCGACGCGGGCAAGTTCTCCCCCGGCCGGGTCACCGAGGCGCTCACCGTCGGCTCGACGGACGCGAGTGACCGGGTCGAGTCGACGTCGAACCACGGCGAGGTCGTCGACCTGTTCGCACCAGGGGTGGACGTGCCGGGACCGAACGCCGGGGGCAGCGGCGGCAAGGTGCTCAGCGGGACGTCGTCGGCCGCCGCGCACGTCGCCGGGGTGGCCGCGCTGTACCGCTCCCTGCATCCCGCGGTCGCCGCGCCGGACGTCGCGAAGGCGCTCGTGGAGCTCGCCGCGGTCGACGTGCTGACCGGTGTCCACGAGGGCACCGCGAACCGGGTGCTGCAAAGCCCCGGCGCGCAACTCAAACGGGGATGACGTCCATCACCTGGACGACAACTCCCGCCCTGCGGGAGCGAACAGGTAACGTGCCTCACCTACCGATCCGATGATGGGAAGGACCGGCATGTTCCGCAAGGTACTGGTCGCCAACCGGGGTGAGATCGCCATCCGCGCGTTCCGCGCCGGATTCGAGCTCGGCGCGGGCACGGTGGCTGTGTTCCCGCACGAAGACCGCAATTCGCTCCACCGGCTGAAGGCCGACGAGGCCTATGAGATCGGCGAACCCGGTCACCCGGTGCGGGCCTATCTGTCGGTCGAGGAGATCGTCGCGGCCGCCAAGAAGGCGGGCGCGGACGCCGTCTACCCCGGCTACGGCTTCCTCTCCGAGAACCCGGACCTCGCGCGCGCGTGCGAGGACGAAGGCATCACCTTCGTCGGGCCGAGCGCGGACATCCTCGAGCTGACCGGCAACAAGGCCCGCGCGGTCAAGGCCGCGCGCGAGGCCGGCGTGCCGGTGCTGGGTTCTTCCGAACCGTCCTCCGACGTCGACGCGCTGATCGCCGCCGCCGAAGAGATCGGCTTCCCGGTCTTCGTCAAAGCCGTCGCCGGTGGCGGTGGCCGCGGGATGCGCCGCGTCCTGGATCCCGCGCAACTGCGCGAGTCCATCGAAGCCGCCGCGCGCGAGGCCGAGTCGGCCTTCGGCGATCCGACGGTGTTCATCGAGAAGGCCGTCGTCGAGCCACGTCACATCGAGGTCCAGATCCTCGCCGACGGCGCGGGCAACGTCATCCACCTCTTCGAGCGCGACTGTTCGGTCCAGCGGCGGCACCAGAAGGTCATCGAGCTGGCCCCGGCGCCGAACCTGCCGTCGGAACTGCGCGACCGGATCTGCGCCGACGCGGTGAAGTTCGCCCGCCAGATCGGCTACCGCAACGCCGGCACCGTCGAGTTCCTGCTCGACCGGGACGGCAACCACGTCTTCATCGAGATGAACCCGCGCATCCAGGTCGAGCACACGGTGACCGAGGAGGTCACCGACGTCGACCTCGTCCAGTCGCAGCTGCGCATCGCCTCCGGTGAGACCCTCGACGACCTCGGGCTGTCGCAGGACAAGGTGTACCTGCGCGGCGCCGCCCTGCAGTGCCGCATCACCACCGAGGATCCCGCCAACGGATTCCGCCCGGACACCGGGATGATCAGCGCGTACCGCTCGCCCGGTGGTTCCGGCATCCGCCTCGACGGCGGCACCGCGTTCTCCGGCACCGAGATCAGCGCGCACTTCGACTCGCTGCTGGTGAAGCTCACCTGCCGCGGCCGCGACTTCAAGACCGCCGTCGGCCGCTCCCGGCGCGCCGTCGCCGAGTTCCGGATCCGCGGGGTGGCCACGAACATCCCGTTCCTGCAGGCCGTCCTCGACGACCCGGACTTCCGTGAAGGCCGCGTCACGACGTCGTTCATCGAGGAGCGCCCGCATCTGCTCACCGCGCGCCATTCGGCCGACCGCGGCACCAGGCTGCTGACCTACCTCGCCGACCGGACGGTCAACAAACCGCACGGCGAGCGTCCGCGCACCCTCGACCCGCAGGTCAAGCTGCCGAAGCTGCCGAAGGATCTCGAACCGGCGCCCGGCTCGAAGCAAAAGCTCACCGAGCTCGGCCCGGAGGGCTTCGCCCGCTGGCTGCGGGAGTCGCCGACCATCGGCGTCACCGACACCACCTTCCGTGACGCGCACCAGTCGCTGCTCGCCACCCGCGTGCGGACGAAGGACCTGCTCGCGGTCGCGCCGGTGGTCGCGCGGACCACGCCGCAGCTGCTCTCGCTGGAGTGCTGGGGCGGCGCGACCTACGACGTCGCGTTGCGGTTCCTGGCCGAAGACCCGTGGGAGCGGCTGGCGAAACTGCGGGAAGCGGTGCCGAACATCTGCCTGCAGATGCTGCTGCGCGGCCGCAACACCGTCGGCTACACGCCGTACCCCACCGAGGTGACCCACGCCTTCGTCGAGGAGGCGACGACGACCGGCATCGACATCTTCCGGATCTTCGACGCGCTCAACGACGTCGAGCAGATGCGCCCGGCGATCGAAGCCGTCCGCGAGACCGGATCCGCCGTCGCCGAGGTGGCGCTCTGCTACACCTCGGACCTGTCGGACCCGGCCGAGAAGCTGTACACGCTGGACTACTACCTCAAGCTGGCGGAGCAGATCGTCGGCGCGGGGGCGCACGTCCTGGCCATCAAGGACATGGCAGGCCTGCTGCGGGCGCCGGCGGCGGCGCGGCTGGTTTCCGCGCTGCGCAAGGAGTTCGACCTGCCGGTGCACATCCACACGCATGACACCGCGGGTGGGCAGCTGGCGACGTACCTCGCCGCGATCCAGGCCGGGGCGGACGCCGTCGACGGTGCCGTCGCGTCCATGGCGGGCACGACGTCGCAGCCGTCGCTTTCGGCGCTCGTCGCCGCCACCGACCACTCGGACCGGCCGACCGGGCTGGACCTGCAGGCCATCGGCGACCTGGAGCCGTACTGGGAGAGCGTGCGCAAGATCTACGCGCCGTTCGAGGCGGGGCTCTCGTCGCCGACCGGGCGGGTGTACCACCACGAGATCCCGGGCGGTCAGCTGTCGAACCTGCGCACGCAGGCGATCTCGCTCGGTCTCGGGGAGCGGTTCGAGGACATCGAGGCGATGTACGCGGCCGCGGACAAGATCCTCGGGCATCTGGTCAAGGTCACGCCTTCGTCCAAAGTGGTCGGTGACCTGGCGCTGCACCTCGTCGGCGCGGGTGTCTCGCCGCACGCTTTCGAGGCGGAGCCGAACAAGTTCGACATCCCCGACTCGGTGATCGGCTTCCTGCGCGGCGAACTGGGCGACCCGCCCGGCGGCTGGCCGGAACCGTTCCGCACCAAGGCCCTCGAAGGCCGGGCGAAGCCCAAGCCGGTGCAGGAACTGTCCGAAGAGGACCGCAAGGGGCTGGCCGAGAACCGGCGCGCGACGTTGAACCGGCTGCTGTTCCCCGGGCCCACGAAGGACTTCGAGGCGCACCGCGAGCAGTACGGTGACACCTCGGTCCTGCCGTCCAAGGACTTCTTCTACGGCCTGCGCCCTGGCGAGGAGTACTCGGTCGACCTCGAACCGGGTGTCCGGCTGCTGATCGAGCTGGAGGCCATCGGCGAGGCCGACGAACGCGGGCTGCGCACGGTGATGTCCACGCTCAACGGCCAGCTGCGCCCGATCCAGGTGCGCGACACCTCGATCGCGTCGGACATCCCGGCGACGGAGAAGGCCGCCAAGGGCGACCCGAAGCAGATCGCCGCGCCGTTCGCGGGTGTGGTCACGCTGCAGGTGTCCGAAGGCGACGAGGTGGAGGCCGGTGCGACGGTCGCGACCATCGAGGCGATGAAGATGGAGGCGTCGATCACGGCGTCGACCGGTGGCAAGGTGGCGCGGCGCGCGATCAACGCCGTCCAGCAGGTGGAAGGCGGAGACCTGCTGCTGGTCCTGGAGTAGCACTGCAGAAGTACATGAAGGCCCCCTTCCTTGCGCCTGGGTACAGGAAGGGGGCCTTCATGTACCTGCGGCCGCCGCTAACGTGGACGGGTGCTGATCAACGCCGTACCCCAGTTCCAAGGTGCGCTGACCGAGCGCGCGCCGCGGTTGCCCGAGGGTTGTGTCGCGCTCGCCGAGCTGGCGGGCCACGTGCTGGGCGTGCCGGTGCACCACATCCGGCAGACCCGCGAGACCTCGCCCACGGTCGACGGGATCGCCAACCGTGCGGTGCTCACCGGCGGCAACCGGGCAGCGCAGCTCGCCGCGCTGGAGGCGCCGGGCGGGCCGGTGCTCACCATCGGCGGGGACTGCGGGGTCGAACTGATCCCGATCGGCGTCGCGCGCTACCGCTTCGGCCCCGGCCTGGGTGTCGCCTGGTTCGACGCGCACGCGGATCTGAACACCGCGGAGACGTCGCCGTCGGGTGCGTTCCACGGCATGGTGCTGCGGTCGCTGCTCGGCGAGGGCGACCCGGAGTTCGCCGCGAACCCGCCGATCGAACCCGGACGCGTCGTCCTCGCCGGGACAAGGGCCTTCGACGACGCCGAGCGGGCCGTGGTCGATCGCGGGCTCGTCCTCGAGACCGATCCGGCCGCCGGCCTGGCGGGCGCGGACAAGGTCTATCTCCACCTCGATCTCGACGTGCTCGACCCGGCGGAGTTCGACGGGCTGAACCACCCGGAGCCCGGTGGCTTGACGATCGAGCGTCTGGTGGCGATGCTGCGCGAGCTGAACGGCTTCGAGATCGTCGGCGCGGGAATCACCGAATGCGCCGGCGTCGAGGTCCGTGTGCTGGAGCCCGTCCTCGAAGCACTCGGGGAATTGCTCACCGGAAAGCAGTGACGCTCCGTATTCATCGGCCGTTCGTACGTACCGCACGAGGCGTTTGCCGGGCACTTGTCATCAAAATTCAGGGATGGCCGGTGATTTTGTCACAAAGGTGACAAGAAATCGGTTTCTTCTGCGAAAGGTGACACATTCACGAGTGAGCGCGCGATGTGTTCGTTGTCACCTCACGACGATCGTGGGCGGATAGGACGCTGGGCGGAGCAAAGGAGCTGCGATGTCGGTGGAGCGCGGGATCGAACACGCTGCGCAGCCTCCTGCCGCACTACCGCGCAAGCTCGCCGACATTTTGCGACCGGAACTGGGCAGTCTCGCCCACGAGATCGTCGACGAGATCCGGGCGACCATCCCCGCGTACGCGCGCCCGCTCGACGGGCCCTACGGCAAGTCCATCCGGGCCGGCGTCGAATACGCGATCACGTTGTTCGTCGCCCAGATCGCGGATCCGAGCGCCTCCAAGGAGCAGTCGCACGAGGTCCACCATCGGCTCGGGCAGAACGAGATGCGGGAAGGCCGCAGCCTCGACACCCTCCAGTCGGCGTACCGGGTCGGTGCCCGGGTCTCGTGGCGGCGCATCATGCGCGTCGGCCGCCGCAGCGGGCTTTCGTCCGCGGTGATGTCGCAACTGGCCGACGCGATGCTCGCGTTCATGGACGAACTCGCGTCCGTCGCGCTGGACGGGTACCTCGAAGCGAAGGCGCGCACCGCGGGGGCGCTGGACACGTGGCGACGCAAACTGCTGCACCTGGTGCTGGAAACCCCGCCCGCGCCGTCGAAGGCGATCGCGGAGCTCGCGCAGCTGACCGGCTGGGCGGTGCCCGAGCGAGCGACGCCGGTGGTGCTGCTTCCCCTCGGCGACAGCGCCAGGGCCCGGCGGCCCAACGTGGTCGATTCCGACGTCCTCGCCGAACTCGACTCCGCCGAGCCACGCCTGCTCGTCCCCGGCGAGATCTCCGGCGCCCGGCTGGCCACTTTGCAGGCCGCGCTGCCGGGTTACCGGTTGTCGATCGGCCCGTGCCGTCCGCTGGACTCCGTCGCCGATTCCCTGCGCTGGGCGCGCGACGCCCTGCACCTCTCCGAACGCGGCATCATCCAAGCCCGCCGGGTGATCCGCGCCGAGGACCATCTCGCCACCCTGCTCGTGAACGCCGACGCCGCGCTGACCTGCCGGCTGCGCGACCGCCTGTTCGCCCCGCTCGCCGAAATGACCGGGAAACAGCAGGAACGGCTGCTCGAAACCCTTCGCGCCTGGCTCGACAGCCAGGGCAACGTCGTCGGCATCGCCGAACGTCTCCAGGTGCACCCGCAGACCGTCCGGTACCGCATGCGGCAGTTGCAGGCGACCTTCGGCGAGCACCTGCGCGACCCGGGGGCACGGTTCGAGATGGAACTCGCGCTGCGGGCCGGGGTCGCTCCCGCCGGTTACGCGTTGCCGGAGGTGCTTCCGGTGCCGCGCAAGAGTCCACAGTGGACGCCGAGCGGCTCGTAGCGAAAACGGATCACGCGTGTCCGGAGACGGGACACGCGTGATCGGGAAGCGCACTCACGTGATCAGGAGCCGGGGCGGCGGCTCAGCGGCGTCCCACCGGCGGGTCCGTGTTCGGGCACTTGCGTTCCGCTTCCCAGGGCAAGCCCACCTGGTTGACCCCGATGCACGCCTGGTTGTCCGGCCCTGATCCCATTCCGCTCAGCAGGGAGTCGAGGTCCTCCTTGACCCCGCAGCCGGAGAACTCGGGCAGGGTGAAGCCACGGTAGGCGGGGTCCGGGTCCTGCCGATCGGTCCGCAGCACGCCACCGGTGAACGCGTTCCAGTTCGGCCCGCGCAGATTCAGCACGATCGGCTCGCTGGTCATGCAGTGGTCGCCGACGTCGAGGGGGACACCGTTGACGGTGAGGTCCTTCAGTTTCCCGAAGAGTTCGAGCCGCAAGGTGGCCGTCGTCGTGGTGTCCCCGTGCAGCATGGTCTCGACGTCGATGACGGTGTTGCCGGTCTTGTAGTCGGCGGGCAGGAGTTCCATCGTCCCGTTGATCGGGACGAAACCGAAGCCGAGGATGGTCATCTTGCTCGGCGGCAAGACGGTGGAGCCGGTGCTGCGATGCGGCGGCGCCGGGTAGAGGTAGTAGAAGGCGTTGAAGATGAACGACGGGGTCAACCGGACGAAGGCGCCCAGCTTCTTCACCGACGACGTGCCTTGCGATTCGAAGGGCTGCAAGGGGAACACGGCGTCCGGCGGCGGATCTTCGTTCGTGGCGTGCGTTCCGGCGCCGGGTTTCTGCCCTGGCTTGCCGGTCTTCGGTTTGGCGATGCCCATCTCGAGCATCGTGACGCTGCCCAGCTCGGTGTCCTGATCTGGCGCCTGCGTGCAGCCGATCGGATTCCGCGGTGCCTCCGCCTGCTCCGCGGTCAGCGCGAGGGACGGCGCGCCCGTGGTGAGCCGGAGTTCGCCGGGGCGGGTCGCCACGATGTCGGGAACCTTGCCCGTCGCGACCAGCTTCAGCTCACCGGTGGCGGGCACCTTGGTCGCCGGGATCTCGAGGGTCACCGGAATCTGGGCCTTCTTGTCCTCGCGCGTGGCCGTGAGCTCGATCTTCGCCGTGCCGGCCACCTCGGTGAGCGCGGCCAGCGTCCTCTCACCGAGCGTGAAGGTGACAGAGAAATCCGTGACCCGCACCGGTTTTCCGGTTTGCACGACCTTGGGCAGGGTGGCCTGTACGTCCACGGTGACCGGACGTTCGCCGACCGGAGCCGGGAAGACACAGGTGTTCGCCAGGGTTCGGTGCGCGGAGGAAGCTCCCTGCAAGGGTGCTTTCGGCGGAGTCGTCGGATCGGTCGCCGCCGAAGAGGCCAAGGCGCCGTTCACCCCCGCGAGCAGGATCACGCCCGCCAGTACGGGAAGCCTCCCGAGCGTCCGGCGAACCTGCTGCGTCATCTGGTTTCCTCTCGTGACCGGTGGTGGAGACCGTGCGGGGCGGGCGTCCCCGCCCCGCACGGGTTTCCTCAGGTGATGGTGATGGCCGGGCTGAACGCCCGGTTCTGCGCGGGGTTGGTGTTCTTCACCGTGCAGTTGAAGTTCCAGGTGGTCCAGGAACCGTCCTTCTTGTGGAAGTCCAGCGGCGCGTTGATCGTGGTGCCGAGCGACGCGGTCGCCGAGCCGGGCGTACCGGCGGTGAACGTGGGAACACCGGTGCCCGCGTCCTGGAGGATGTTGAACGTCCGCGTGCCCGGCACGTACGGGTTGACCTGTGTCGGGACATTGAGGTTCGTCACCGTCGCCGACGCGGGGGTGGCGTTGGTGACGGTGACCGGCATGTTCACCTTGCCGCGGACACCGTCGTAGTTGGCGCTGTTGAGCAGCGCGTTGATGGTGGCGCTGATCGTCGCGGTGCCCGAGATGTTCGACGGCGTGAAGGCTCCGCCCGAAGCGACCGAAGCCGGGCCGTCGAATTTGGCCGTCACGTCCAGTTGCTGCTGGCCGATGGCGGGAAAGTTGCACATGTACGCGACTTTGCCCGTCGAGTAAGGGGCGAGGGCGGCGGCCGTGCCGGCGGTGAGCACGGCGACGGCGCCCATCACGACGGCGGTGGTGGCGACACCGGCGGACAACTTGCCAAGTCTGCGGGACATACCTGTCATCTCCTTTGATCCAGTTTACGTCTCGGACGGCTTTCCCCATGCGCCTTTCGGCGAGTTTTTCTGATCAAATATGCTCGACATGAGCGGCTTTCTCGGTGGTGGGGTAAACCGAGGTTACCCGCGAGTTATGTACGTAACAAGTATCCATGTCGACAGGTTTCGGAATGGGTGCGGAAACCGTTCGTTCTTGTCAGTGCGCGCTGAATGCGATTATGAAGTTTGTCCGTCGATGACAAAGGCGGGGCCGATCGGCGGAACGGGGTTAACATTTCTCGCATGGCTTCAGTCAATCGACGATCCACGACACGGCGCGTGACCACATCCACGATAGCCGCACTGATCGCCACGGTTTCCCTTTCCGGTATCGCCGACGCCGCGCCGACCGGCGAACCGCGGCCGTGGGGGAGCAACGACTACGGGCAGGGGCAGGGCACCGTGCCCGCCTCGGCGTTCGGCGCGAGCGCGGTCTCCGCGGGCGGGATCACCCATCTCGCCCTGAAGGGCGGAGGGGTGATCGCCTGGGGCAACGACAACTACGGTCAAGCCACCGTTCCGGCCGCGGCGACGTCGGGGGTGTCGGCGATCGCCGCGGGCTGGGCGCACGAACTGGCACTCAAGAACGGTGGTGTCATCGCCTGGGGCAACGGTTTCTACGGCCAGAACGTCGTCCCGGCCGCCGCCACATCGGGCGTCAAGGCCATCTCGACCGGCGCCTATTTCAACCTCGCGCTCAAGACGAACGGCAGCGTGCTGAGCTGGGGTTCGCGGACCGCCGTCCCCGCGACGGTTTCTTCGGGGGTCACCGCGATCTCGGCGGGCGTCGATCATGGCCTCGCGCTCAAGAACGGCGGCGTGCTCGGGTGGGGGAGCAACTCGAAGGGGCAGATCACCGTGCCGGTGGCGGGGACCTCCGGGGTGACGGCGATCTCGGGCGGGTTCCGCCACAGCATCGCGCTGAAGAACGGCGGCGTCCTCGCTTGGGGCGACAACACCTACGGCCAGGCTTCCGTACCGCCCGAGGCGCAAGCGGACGTCGTCGCCATCGACGCCGGCTACAACCACAACGTGGTGCTGAAGGCGGACGGAAGCGTCTTCGCCTGGGGCAGCAACCTGAAGCAGGAGAGCCGGGACACCAGCTCGGAACCGCCGATGGACATGTGGAAGTTCTCTGGCGCCTGTGCTCCGGTCTACGCTGTTTCCGCAGGTGATGGCACCGGGGTCGCGCTGGTCGACCCGGCCGCGCCGCAGTTCTGCTGACGTTCCGTGAAGGCCTCCTTGAGGGACTCAGGGTCCCTCAAGGAGGCCTTCACGGACTGGAGCGTCAGACGTTCGACTTCATGTTCAGGTTGATGGTGTTGCCCGGGCCGGAGATCAACGCTCCCAGCGCGAGGTCGTTGATGAAGCAGTCCTTGAACTCCGGGATGGTGAACGTGCCCGAAGACGGGATGGACGGGGCGAACAGGTCGACGTTCTTCGACACCAGCGTCAGGTCGAGCGGTTTGACGGTCTTGCAGGCGTTCGGCACCGTCGGCAGCGGGACGACCGGCCAGAACAGGCCGACCACGATGTTGTCGATCAGCATGTTCGCCTGCGAATGGGTGGTCAGGTCACCGTTGGCCAGGGTGCCGGTGACCGGGCCGGTCGGCTCGATCCGCACGCGGGCCTTGATCTTGAAGACCCCCGAGACCAGCGAGATGTTGGCCGTGGAGGGCGGCAGGGACAGATTGCCTCGGATGCCGACGTTGTCACCGTCGACGACGAGGGCGCCGTCGAGCTGACCGGGGCCGAGGTCGAGGGTGCCGCCGGTCTTCTTGACCGTGGTCTTCCCGGTGACGGTGTAGGACACCGGGATCTCCACCGGGTCGTCCGCCAGGGCGGGGGACGCGGCGAGGCCGCCCGCCACGGCGATCGCGGAAGTGAGCGCGACGACCGTGCCGAGACGGCGACGGGCGGTTTTCGGGCGCGTTCGACCGAACATGGGATTCTCCTCGTTTTCTCTCCTGTTTTACAAAGCGGACGGAATGGGGAACGACCGGTTTGTCACCGGGGGACAAGGTCGGTGACGACCCAGTTCTCGCCTTCGCGTTCGGCGGTGACCGAAAGCTGCGCCGCGGCTGTCGTCGACGAATTGTTGTCTGCCCTTGTCGCCGCTTGATCGAGGAATACCAGCAGCCGTGCTTTACCGCCGCCGAGTTCTTGGACGGCAACCGAGGAGACGCGGGTCGTGAGAACGAGTTTCTGCGCCGGAGCCTTTTCCCTGACTTGCGCGAACAACTGGTTGTACGACTCCAGTGCCTTGCCTCTCAGCGCCGAAGCGGCCGCCTTTTCGGTGACGTCGGTCCGGTCGTAGGAATAGGAGAAGACCTTGTTGAGCGCCACCGTCACCGCGGAGTTCACCTCGGCCGTCGCGCCGACGTCGGTGAGCGCGGTGTTCGCCGCCGCCGGAGACGCCGAGATCGATCTCGCCTCCAGGGTGAACCACACCCCGGCCACCACCAGCACGGCCGCCGCGACCAGCAGGAGCAACGGCGGCTTCGGAAGACGCGACGGCTTTTCGGCGACGACCTCGGGTTCGGCTTCGGGTTCGACGGAAGCGTCGGCGGTGGCGGTCATCGCGCACCCACCGGGAGCTGGTCGAGCGCGCTGAGCTTCCAGCCCTCGCCGGTCCTGGTCAGCCCGGCGGCGAACCGGTTGCGCTTCGTCGTCGGCGCCGTGCCTTCCTTGGCCATCGTGATCTCCACCGAAGCCAGCATCTTGGCCGTTCCCGCGTGGTCGTCCAGTTCGCTGATGGCCGCGTCCAGCACCTTGCCCGTCGAGACGGTCGCGTCCTTGACGAGGGTCTGCTTGGTCGCGTCGTCGGTCTTGCCCAGCTGATCGCGCAGCGGGCCGGTGGAGGCGGCGAGCCAGTCGGCGATGCCCTGGTCGACCCGATGGTGGTCGAGACTGGTCAGCCGGGCGACGAGTTCACGCCCGCTCTTCAGCGCTTCGTCGCGCGAGTTCCCGTAGGCCACGGCCGTCGAACCCGTCGCGGTGAACCAGGTGTACCCGGCCCATCCCGCGAACGCGCAGGCCGCGGCGAACACGGCGATGGCGATCTTCAGTTGCGCAGCCACAACATCTCCTCGAGGCTGGTGGACGTCGGCTGGCCGTCGGCGCCGAAGCCGCCGGGGATCGCGGCGGGCGGGACGCCGCCCTTCGGCGCGTTCTGCGAGCCGCGGACCGAACTCGGATTGCCCTTCTCGAGCGTGCACGCGGCACCGGTGTTGAACGGCAGGGGGGAGAGATCCGCGCTGCTGCGGATCCTCGTCTCTCCGTAGCCCTTGGTGCAGGGCATCGGGTCGAAGAAGGTCAGGACCAGTTCGATCTTCCCGGACTCCTCGTCGACGGAGGCGTCGACCGCGGACACCGCCTTCGGGGTGTTGATCAGCAGCTGACGGAGGCCGTCGGTGCGCGCGGAGAACACCTGCGAGGTGGTGAGCAGGTTCGCCAGCAGGATCGGCAGGCCGGGCTCGTTGTCCCGCAACAGCCCGGAGAGCTGGGTCGCCGCCGGAGGCGCGGTCGTGATCAACCGTCGCAGGTCGCCGTCCGAACGGGACAACTGTTCGGCGAACTGCTTGGCGTTTCCGCTGAACTGCCGCCAGGCCTGTGACGAATCGACCTGGGTCTTCAGCACGGTCGAGCCGTCGGTGATCAGTTTCTCCGTCCGCGGCAGGTGATCGGCGGCCTGTCGGGTGAAGTCGGTGGTGGAATCCAGCAGCACCTGGAGGTCCGCGCCGGAACCGCGCAGGGCGTTGTCGAGTTCGTCGACCACGGTCCGCAGCTCCTCGGTCGGCACGGACGCGGTCAGCGAATCCAGGTCGGTCAGCAAATGCTGTACCGGCAGCGGCACGCTCGTCGCCTCACGCGGGATGACCGACCCTTCGGCGAGGAACGGCCCGTCACCGGTCCGCGGCTGCAGGTCGACGAACTGCTCGCCGACCGCGGACCGGTTCGCCACGACCGCCCGCGAGTTCGCCGGGATCGGTGGCGCGTCGTCGTCGAGCAGGAGATCCGCTTCCATGCCGTCGTCGGTGAGCCGCAGTTCACCGACCCGGCCGACGGCGACACCGCGATAGGTCACCTCGCCGTTGGTGAACAGGCCGCCGCCGTCGGTCAGCGCGAGCTTCACGGTGTACCCGCTCGCCCCGAAAATCCGGTCGAGCCCCGCGTAGTTCGCGCCGACGAACGCCGTCGTCGCCAGCGCGAGGACGACGAACGTGAGCACCTGGATCCGGACACGGGCGGTGAGCATCAGCTACCTCCGGAGGGCGGCAGCGGCAAGGTCGGGAGATCCGGAGGGACGCCTTCGCCCGGTGGCGGGAGTTCGACGCCCGGTGCGGGGATCATCGAGGCGTAGACGTTCAGGTAATCACCCTTGATCCCGTCGCGGACGGCGTCGGTGAACGGGAACGTCGGCAGGATCTCCAGCGATTCGGGCAGACTCTCGCCGGCGTCGGCCAGCCGTTTGAGGATCGGCGCGAGCGCGGTGAGATCCGCGACGAGGTCGGCCCGGGTCTTCTTGATCACGTCGACGCCGACCCCGGAGAGCCGGTCCAGCGCCTGCAACATCGAGACGAGCTGCGTGCGCTGGTCGGAAAGGCTCCGGAGACCGGGGGTGAGGTCGGTGAGCGCGCCTTCGACCTGCTTCTTCCGGTTGGCCAGTGTCGCCGAGAGCTGGTTGAGCCCGTCGAGCGCCGAGGTGATCTCCGAGCGATGCGAGTCCAGATTGGACACCAGCTGTTCCACAGTGGACAGGAAGGAGCGGATCTCCTCCTCGTTGCCGTCCATCACCTTCGACAGCTCGCGGTTGATGGTCTGCAATTGGCCGATCCCGCCACCGTTGAGCAGCAGGGACAGCGCGCCGAAGACCTCTTCGAACTCCGGGTTGCGGTTCGTGCTCGCGACCGGGATCACCGCGCCGTCGCCCAGCCTGCCTTCGGCCTTCGTCGCGCTCGGGGCGAGCTCGATGAACTTCTCGCCCAGCAGGCTGGACTGCCGCAGCCGCGCGAGGGCGTTGGCGGGCAGGTGGACGTCACCGTTGACCACCAGGACGGTCTCGGCCGTCCAGCCGTCCTCGCCGAGCTGAATCCTCTCGACGCGGCCGACCGGCACGTCGCCCACCTTCACCGCGGCCTGCGGGACCAGGTCGAGGACGTCGGCGAACTGCACGGTCACCCGGTACGGATGGGTGCCGAGGTCCGCGCCGCCGGGCAGCGGCAGGTCGTAGACGCCCTTGAAATCGGCGGAACAGGCGGTGAGCGCGACACAGCACGCCGCGAGTACGGCGATCGACCGTTTCGTGGCCATCAGCGCCCCCCGGTGTAGGTGTCGCCGGCGACCGGCAGCGGGAGCGGGGCGTATTCGAGCATGTTGCCGCGGCTCTGCAGCTTCCCGGTCTTCGGATCGACGGCACCGAGCAGGTTCGTCACCGCCAGCGGGAGCGTGTCGAGGGTTTCGGCCAGCGCGGCGCGTTTGCCCGCCAGCGTCCCGGTGGTCACCGCGAGCTTGTCCACGTTGGACTTGATCAGCGCGCGGTTGTCCCGGATGAACTGCTGGATCTCCGCCAGCGCCCCGCCGAGGCCGTTGAGCGCGCGGGCGAGTTCGTCCTTGTTCCGCGCGAGCGTGCCGGTCACCGAAGCGAGCTGCCGGTTGACCTCGCCGACGTTGCGGTCGTTGGTCGCCAGCATCGAGGTGAACCGCTGCAGTTCGTCGACGGTGGCGAACAGGTTCTGCGAGTTCCCGGACAAGGTCCTGGCGAGGTCGGCGAAGTTGCGCACCGACTCGTTGAACGGCTTGCCGTTGCCCCGCAGGTTCTTCGCGCCGGTGCGCAACAGTTCCGAAAGCGCGCCGTCGGCGTTCGCGCCCTGGGGGCCGAGTGCCTTGGCGAGGGTGTCGAGGCTGGAGTAGAGCTGGTCGAGTTCCACCGGCGTGCCGGTGCGCTCGACCGGGATCACCGCGCCGTCGTCCAGCCGGTTCCCCGCGCGGGTGAGCTTGGTGAACTGGACGTACCGGTCGGCCACCACGCTCGGCGCCACCACCAGCACGCCCGAGTCGGCCGCGATCGGCGTCGATCCGTCGACGGTCAGCACGACCTTGACCCGCTCCCCGTCCGGGGCCACCGATTCGACCTGGCCGACCCGGACGCCGAGCACCCGCACGTCGGATCCGCTGTAGACGCCGACGGCCCGGGAGAAGTACACCGTGACGCGGTCGAGTCCGTTCCCGGAGAAGATCCACCAGAGACCGCCGACGACGGTCAGCGCGAGTACGAGCGCCAGGGTGACGAAGCGGCTGGTCACCGGCCACCTCCCGGGATCTTGGGCGTACAGGGGTCCCGGTTCTCCGGAACGAGTCCGCACAGGTAGCTGTCCACCCAGCGTCCGTTGCCGAGCGAGTTGTTCACCACACGGAAGTACGGCGCGGCGAGGTCGAGGCTCTTGGCGAGATTGTCGTTCTGCCGCTGCAGGATGTCGGTCACCTCTCCGAGCCGGGCGAGCGCGCCGCCGAGCTGGTCCTTGTTGTCCCTCACCAGGCCGGAAAGCTGGGTGGCGAGCTCCTGCGAACCGGTCAGCAGGTCGTGGATCGCCTGTCGCCGGTTGTCCAGTTCGGTCAGCAGCAGGTTGCCGTCCGAGAGGAGCTTGGCGAAGTCGTCGTTCGAGTTCGCGAGGGTGGTGGTGAGCCCGTGCGCGTTCGACAGCAGGCTGGCGAGCTCGTTGTCCCTGGAGGACACGGTCTTCGACAGCGACGTCAGCCCTTCGAGCGCCTTCTTGATGTGCTCTGGCGAGTTCTTGAACGTGTCGCTGAGCGTGGTGAAGCTTTCCGCGAGCTGAGCGGTGTCGATCGCGCCCGCGGTGTCGGCCAGCCCGTTGAACGCCTCGGTGACGTCATAGGGCGTCACGGTCCGGGTACGCGGGATGACCTGCTTCGGGTCCTGCACCGTCCCGCCGGTCGGGCGCAGTGCGAGGAACTTCCGGCCGAGCAGGGTCTTGATCTTGATCTCGGCGGCGGTCCGGTCACCGATCCAGGCGTCCTTGACCCGGAAGCTGACCACCACGTGGTCTTCGGCGAGCCGGACGTCGCTCACCTCGCCGACCTTGATCCCGGCGATGCGGACCTCGTCGTCGGCCTGCAGACCGGCCGCTTCGGAGAATTCGGCCTGGTAGGTGGTTCCCGAGCCGACGATCGGGAGGGCCTCGTAGTTGAGCGTCGCGGTCAGCAGCCCGGCGGTGAGGACGCTGCCGACGACACCGATGACGATCGGGTTCCGCTCCTTGAAGGGTTTCACGCCGTGCACCTCTTCGCCGTCGCCGGTACCCCGCGCGGAGGTTCGGTCCGCAGGACGGACGAGCACAGGTAGAAGTTCATCCACGATCCGTAGGAGCCGATTCGGCCCAGTTCGTTCAGTTTCCCAGGGAGCACGGTCAGGACGCGGTCGACTTCGGCCTTGCCCTCGTCGGTCGTCAGCTGACCGGCCAGCAGGCCGAGCCCCTCGATGCTGTCCTTGAGCGGTTTCCTGCCCTGTTCGAGCAGGCCGGCCGTGGCGGTGGTGAGGTCGGCGAGCCCGGAGACGGCCTCCCCGATCTCGGCGCGGTCACCGGCGAGGCCGGATACGAGCTCCTTCAGCGTGGAGACCAAAGTGGACAACGCGTCGCCCTTGCCGTTGATGCTCTTCAGCACCGTGTCCAGATTCGTGATCACGTCGCCGATCACCTTGTCGCGGCCGGCGAGCGTGGTGGTCAGCGAACCGGTGTGCGCCAGCAGGCTTTCCACCGTGCCGCCTTCGCCCTGCAATACCTGGACGATCTCGCCGGAGAGCTGGTTGACGTCCTGGGGGGACAGGGCCTGGAACAGCGGTTTGAAGCCGTTGAACAGTTCCGTGAGATCCAGCGCGGGCGTGGTGCGCTCCAGCGGGATCTCCGCTCCGGGTTCCAGGAGTTCGCGGGTGCCCTTGCCGCGTTCGAGCGCGATGTAGCGCTGGCCGACCATGTTGCGGTACTTGATCACCGCGGTCACGTCGGCGGGCAACCTGCGCTGCGCGTCGAGGGAGAACCGGATGCGGGCCAGGCTGTGGTCGGCGATCTCGAGTTCCTCGATCTGGCCGACCCGCACCCCGGAGATCCGGACGTCGTCGCCGACGTTCAGCGACGTCGCGTCGAGGAACTTGGCGCTGTAGGTCTTGGTGTCGCCGAGGCCGGTGTTCGTGATGGACACCGCCAGCAGCACCGTGGCCAGCGTCGTGACGACGACGAAGATCAGCCCCTTGATCAGCGGGCTCACGAAGTTCCTCATCGCACGGTCACCTCCGTACCCCGGTAGAGCGGGCCGACGAGCACGCTGCCCCACGCGGGGACCTGGTCGGCCGGGACTCCGATCGACGGCGCGACCAGCGTGGAGATCAGTTGCCGTTCCTGCGGCGAGTTCGCCAGGCCGAGATCGCCCTGCGCGCCGGGCGTCGAAACGGTGCCGATCGCTTCGATTCCTTGGCCGATCAAGCCATTCGACGGATAGCAGCGTGGTTCACCGGTGGCGTCGTGGACCGGGTCGTCCTTGCCCGGTACGTATTTGCCACGAGGTTGCGAGACGATGATCTCCGCGTGCAGCCCGGGTTCGTCCGTGCCGGCGCCCAGCACCTTGTCCATCTGCGGCTTGAGCTTGGCGAGCGCGTCCAGCGTGCAGGCGAAACTCGGCGAGTACTTCGCGGCGACCTCCAGCGGTGCCCTGCTGTCGGCGGCGAGCGCGATGATGTTGGCGCGGTTGTTGACGAGGAACGTCGTGAGGTGCTGGGAGGACGACGTCACCTGCTGGTACACCGTCGCCAGTTCGGCACGTTTCTCCTCGACCGTGTCGAGGGTGACCGCCGAGGCGCTCAGCGCGTCGAGCAGATCCGGCGCGATGTCGCCGTACAGCTTCGAGACCGTGGCGAGGTCGCGGATGTCGTCGTTCAGCTTCGGGAGGTTCGGGTTGAACTGCCGGAGGTATTCGGCCGCGGTGGCCAGGGTGTCGCCGATCTGGTCTCCTCGACCCTCCAGCGCGGTGGCGACCGTGGTCAGCGTGGTGGCGAGCTTCTGCGGCTGCACCGCTTTGAGCAGCGGCAGCAGATTGTCGAAGACCCGCTCGAGTTCGATCGCGTTGGCCGAGCGGTCCTGGGTGATCACGTCGCCCGCGCTCAACGGTTCGGCCGGTGCCGCGTCCGGGATGGACAGCTGCACGTACCGCTCGCCGAACAGGGTCTTCGGCACGAGCAGCGCGGACACGTTCTTCGGCAGCCGCGAAACCTTGCCGGGTTCCATCGCCAGGTCGATCTCCGCGCCGCCCGGCGTCGCGCGGACGTCGCGGATCTCGCCGACCACCACACCGCGCGCCTTGACCTGCCCGCCCACGCGCAACTGGTTGCCGACACGGTCCGCCTGCAGTGTCACCGGCACGGATTCGACGAAATCCTTGCGGTAGATCTTGATCGACAACAGCACGAGGGCGGACATCACCACGAGGAACAGCACCCCGGCGGTCCTGACCCCGGCCTTGCGCAGCCCGCGCCGGCTCATCCGGCCACCTGCACCGTCGTGGTCGCGCCCCAGATCGCGAGGCTGAGGAAGAAGTCCAGCACGCTGACCGCCACGATCGCGGTCCGCACCCCGCGTCCGACGGCGACGCCGACGCCCGCCGGGCCGCCGCTGGCGCGGAAGCCGTAATAGCAGTGGGCGAGCACGATCACGACACTGAAGACCAGCACCTTGCCGAACGACCAGAGCACGTCGCCCGGCGGCAGGAACAGCAGGAAGTAGTGGTCGTAGGTGCCCGCGGACTGACCGTAGAACCAGACGGTGATCTGGCGTGACGCGAGATACGAGGTCAGCAGGCCGATCGCGTACAACGGGATGACCGCCAGGAATCCCGCGATGATCCGGGTGGTCACCAGGTACGGGACGCTGGGGATGCCCATCACTTCCAGCGCGTCGATCTCCTCGGAGATCCGCATCGCGCCCAGCTGCGCGGTGAAGCCGCAGCCCACGGTGGCCGACAGGGCCAGCCCGGCCACGAGCGGGGCGATCTCACGGGTGTTGAAGTACGCGGAGACGAAGCCGGCGAACGCCGACGTGCCGACCTGGTTGAGCGCCGAGTACCCCTGGAGCCCGACGACCGTGCCGGTGAACACGGTCATCCCGATCATCACCCCGATGGTGCCGCCGATGACCGCGAGCGCGCCGCTGCCGAAGCTGACTTCGGCCAGCAGGCGGGTGATCTCGCGGAGATAGCGGCGCACCGCGCGCGGCACCCAGGCGAGTGCCTTGAGGAAGAAGAGGATCTGGTCGCCGAGCGTGTCCAGGAACCCGAACCGGCGATCGACGGCTTCGCGGACCCGCGTCGCCCGGGTGTTCGTGGGGGGAGGCGTCGTCGTGACCATCAGCTGCCCTTCGCCGGGACGAGCTGCAGGTAAAGCGTCGTCAGCACGAGGTTCAACAGGAACAGGAGGAGGAACGTGATGACCACGGATTGGTTCACCGCGTCACCGACGCCTTTCGGGCCGCCTTTCGGATTGAGCCCGCGATAAGAGGCGACGATCGCCGCGACGAAACCGAAGACGACCGCCTTGATCTCGCTGATCCAGAGGTCCGGAAGTTGCGCGAGCGCGGAGAAACTGGCCAGATACGCACCCGGTGTCCCGTTCTGCATGATGACGTTGAAGAAATAGCCGCCGAGGACGCCGACCACGCTGACCATTCCGTTGAGGAATGCGGCGACCCCCATCGCGGCGAGCACCCTCGGCACGATCAGGCGCTGGATCGGGGAGACCCCGAGCACCTCCATCGCGTCGATCTCCTCGCGGATCGTGCGGGACCCGAGGTCCGCGCACATCGCCGAGCCGCCGGCGCCCGCGATCAGCAACGCGGTCACGATCGGGCTGGCCTGCTGGATGATCGCCAGCACACTGGCCGCGCCGGTGAAGGACTGCGCGCCGATCTGCGCGGTCAGCGAGCCGATGTGCAACGCGATCACCGCGCCGAAGGGGATCGCGACCAGCGCCGTCGGCAGGATCGACACACTCGCGATGAACCAGAACTGCTGGATCAGCTCGCGGGCCTGGAACGGCCGCCGGAAGGTCAACCGGACGACGTCGAGACCGAGTGAGTACAGCCTGCCGGTCTCCCGGAGCGCACCCGCGCCGGGGAATGAGGGTGCGTTAGTCCGGACGCCCACGCCGACCCTCCCGTTTTCCGGGCACGGCGAAGACACCCCAGCTTGCGCAATTCCTTTGCTCCGAATGGCGGAACGGAATCGTTGAATAGGATCAACGGGGTGTTACCGTGCGGTTTGCTACTGGTCGGTACGCTAATCACGTGCCCGCCTGGTGACAAGAACTTCGGTGTGATCAAGACGTCACGTCCTGGTAACCGGTGAATTCTTGTTCTTCTGTGACAAAGGCGAACGTGGATGTTGTCCGTTCTTTCGTGCTCGGCGGGGCGTTGGTCCGTTCGGGGTGGGGGCGGTCGCGATCGGTCCTCAAGGGTGGCGGCGACCGGCTCGCTTCAGTGTCATGAAAGGGTCGTTCAGGCGGGTTTTCGTTCTGAACGACCCTTACCTGACATGCGGCGGGTGCTGCCTCGCCCACCGGCCCGGGGTGCCACGTGTCGTAGAGGTCCGTGAGGTCCTCCTTGCCTGCTCTCAAGGTAGGCAAGGAGGCCTTCTTGGGCGCAGGAAGGCTTCCGGGCGCCATGAAAGGTCCTTTACTTGCGAATTTTGCAAGTAAAGGACCTTTCATGGCACGAGATGGCACGAGATGGCACGAGATGGCACGGGACGGCGGTCAGCGCGTGAAGGCCCCTTCCTCGCGTCAGGCGCGAGGAAGGGGCCTTCAGGTACTCAGCCGGGGGGAGGGGCCTTCACGCGAGCGGTTCTCAGCGCGCCAGTTCCGCCACCAGCTCGTAGGACCGCACCCGGTCCGCCTGGTCGTGCACCATGGTCGTGATCATCAGCTCGTTCGCGCCCGTGTCGGCGAGCAGCGTCTCGAGTCCCTTGTGGACGGTTTCGGGCGAGCCGATGATGCTGCTCGCGGCCCGGTCCTCGATGAACACGCGCTCGATGTCGGTGTACGGGTAGGCCGCGGCCTCTTCCGGCGTCGGCAGCGGGATGGGGCGGCCCTTGCGCAGGCTCAGGAACGTGAGGCCGCTGGGAGCGGCCAGGTACTGGGCGCGCTCGTCGGTCTCGGCGGCGACCACGGAGACACCGAGCATCACGTACGGCTCGTCCAGGACGTCCGACGGTTTGAACGCGTCACGGTAGAGCGCCACGGCGGGAAGCGTGTTCTCGGCGCTGAAGTGGTGCGCGAACGAGAACGGCAGGCCCAGTTCGCCCGCCATCCGCGCGCTGAAGCCGCTCGACCCGAGCAGCCACACCGGCGGCTTGTTGCCTTCGGCGGTCACGGCGTTGACCGCGCGCTGGTCGGAGTGCTCGAAGTAGGCCAGCAGTTCCGCGAACTGCTGCGGGAAGTTCTCCGCGGAGAGCCCGCCCGGGCCGCGCAGCGCCAGCGCGGTCCGTTGGTCGGTGCCCGGCGCGCGCCCGATGCCGAGGTCGATCCGGCCGGGGTGGAACGCCTCCAGGGTGCCGAACTGCTCGGCCACCACCAGTGGCGCGTGGTTCGGCAGCATGACCCCGCCGGAGCCGACCCGGATGCGTTCGGTGGCGGCGGCGACCTGGCCGATCATCACGGCGGTCGCGGAGCTGGCGATGCCGGGCATGTTGTGGTGCTCGGCGAGCCAGTACCGGTGATAGCCGAGCGCCTCGGTCCGGCGCGCGAGGTCGAGGGTGCTGCGCAGCGAGTCGCGCACACCGCCGCCGGCCACGACGGGCGAGAGGTCGAGCACGGACAGCGGGATGTCAGGCAAAGAGGTCACGCTGCGGTACAACGCGGCGGGTCCCCGATCCCTTCCCGTGACGTCGAGCACCTGGCAAGCGATCGAAATCAACCGACTCGATGTACCCGGTACGCGCCGGAGTTCCACTCTTTCCACGGTACGGTGGCCCCGAATGCGACCGTGGGAAAACCACTGAAAAGAAAGGATCGAGGGTGCCGCGTCCGGAGCGACCTTTGGATCCCGGGGACGATCCGTTACTGGAGTTCGCCGCCGATCTCCGGCGGCTGCGGGAGAAGGCCGGAAATCCGACGTACCGCGAGCTGGGCAGGCGTGCCCATTACTCCGCGGGCACCCTCTCCGAAGCCGCCGGCGGGAAGAAGATGCCCAGCTTGGCGGTCACGTTGGCCTACGTCCGGGCGTGCGGCGGTCCCGAGGAGGAGTGGCAGGCCCGCTGGCATGAGGTGACCGAGCGGACGCGCACCGGAGTCAGCGATTCACCGGTTGCCCCGCTGAATGGGGAATCGGCCCCTTATATCGGCCTGACCGCATTCGGACCCGAGGACGCGAGCCGATTCTTCGGTCGCGAACGACTTGTCCGAAAACTCCTCACCCGGCTTTCGGACCAACGATTCTTGGCCGTTCTGGGCGCTTCCGGTTCCGGTAAGTCGTCCTTGCTCCGGGCAGGTCTGCTCCCGGCGGTGGGTGAGACGTCCGTGACCCTGCTGATGACCCCCGGTTCGCGGCCGTTGCAGGAGTGCGCCGTCCAGTTCGGCGCCGCGCTCGGGCTGGCGCCCGGCGGGCTGCTCGCCGAGTTCACCGGACATCCGCGCAACCTCGGCCTCGCCGCCCGTCAGCTGGTCGCCGACCGCGAGGGTGACGTCGTGCTGGTCGTCGACCAGTTCGAAGAGGTCTTCACGCTCTGCCAGGACGCCGACGAGCGGGCCGCCTTCCTGTCCGCGCTCGTCACCGCGACGACCGAACCGGAGAGCCGGACCAGGGTCGTCCTCGGCATCCGCACCGACTTCTACACGCACTGCGCCCGGCATCCCGAGCTGGTCGAGGCCATGCAGGACGCGCAGATCCTCGTCGGCCCGATGAGCACCGAAGAGCTGCGCCAGGCCATCTCGCGGCCGGCCATCGACGCCGGGTACCGCGTCGAGAACGCGCTGGTCTCGCGGCTCGTCGCCGACGCGACCGGGCAGCCCGGCGTACTGCCCCTGCTCTCGCACGCGCTGCTGGAGACCTGGCGCCGCCGCCACGGCAACACCCTCACCCTCACCGGTTACGAGTCCACCGGCGGGATCGAACGGTCGGTCGCGCAGACCTCCGAGCACACCTTCACCGCGCTGAGCGAACACCAGCAACGGCTGGCGAACCAGATCTTCCTGCGGATGACAGCGCTCGGCGAAGGCACCGAGGACACCAAACGCCGCATCACCCGCGACGAGGTGGACGCGGACGACCCGGACGTCGCCGTCGTGCTGGACAGGCTGGCGTCGTCACGGCTGGTCACCCTCGACGACAACGGCATCGAGATCGCGCACGAGGCGCTGATCCGGGGCTGGCCGCGCCTGCGCGAGTGGCTCGCCGAGGACCGTGAGGGCCTGCGCGTGCACCGTCAGCTCACCGAGGCGACCGACGCCTGGGAATCGGTCGGCCGCGACGACGGCTGGCTCTACCGCGGGGCGCGGCTGTCCATCGCCAGGGAATGGGCGGCGGAGCACGACAGCGCGCTCTCGCAGCGCGAACGCCGGTTCCTCGACGCGAGCGTGGCGATCGAAAACCACGAACAGACCGTCGCGCGCCGCCGCACCCGGCGGCTGCGCCAGCTGGTCGCGCTCCTGGCCGTGCTGCTGGTACTGGCGACGGCCGCGATGGTGTACGCCGTCCGGGCCGAACAGACCGCGACGAGCCAGCGCAACAACGCCCTCGCGCAGAAGGTCGCCGGGCAGGCCATCGAGATGCGGCCGACGAATCCGGCGCTGGCCGCGCAGCTCGCGCTGGCGGCGTACCGCGTCGATCCGAGCGTGGACACCCGCGGCAGCGTGCTCGGGATGTTCGAAACGCCGTACTCGACCACGGTCAGCGGACACGGCCACCGCGTCAACGCGGCCGCCCTGCGCGGCGACGGCCGGGTGCTGGTGACCGGCAGCTGGGACCACACGGCCAAGCTGTGGGACGTCGGCGACCCCCATCGTCCGAAGGAACTGGCCACGTTGTCCGGGCACACCGAGAACGTCAACTCGGTGGCGTTCAGCGCCGACGGTGGCGTGGTCGCGACGGCGGGCTGGGACAAGACCGCGCGGCTGTGGAACGTCGCCGATCCGGCCCGGCCCGTGCCGGGCGTGGTGGTCGGGGAGCATCCGAGCCGGGTCAACGCGGTGGCGTTCAGTCCGAAGGCGGCGGTGCTCGCCACCGCGGACGGCGGCGGCACCGTGCGCCTGTTCGACGTCCGCGATCCCGCGAAACCGGTGCTCGCGGCCACCCTCACCGGGCACACCGGCAACGTCAACGGTCTCGCCTACGCCCCCGACGGGCGGACGCTCGTCTCGACCGGCGCCGACAAGACCGCGCGCCTGTGGGACGTCGCCGATCCGGCCGGGACGAAGCCACTCGGCGTGGTGAACGGGCACACGGCCGGGATCCACTCCGCGGCGTTCGGCCCGGACGGCCGGACGCTCGCCACCGCGAGCATCGATCAGACCGCGCGCCTGTGGAACGTGGCCGACCCGCTGGCGCCGTCACCGCTGGGGACGATGGCCACGCACCGGACCATCGTGCGGTCCGTGGCGTTCAGCCCGGACGGGTCGACGCTGGTCACGACCGGTTTCGACCGCGCCGCGCGGCTGTGGGACATCACCGATCCCGCGACGCCACGCGAAAAACCGGCGCTCCTCGGGCACACCGCGGCCGTGGTCTGGTCGGTGTTCTCCCCCGACGGCCGCACGCTGGTGACGGCGAGCGACGACCAGACGGTGCGGCTGTGGGATCTGCCGGGGCCCGCGATCAGTGGTCCGGCGAGGTCGGCCTGCCGCGCGGTCTACAGCTCCGACGGAAAACTGCTGGCCACCGGCAGCCAGGACGGGGTGGTGCGCCTCGTCGACGTCGCCGACGTCCGGAACCCGCGCGAGCTGGGCAAGATCGCGGGTTTCGGCGAAGGGGTCTGCGGTCTCGCGCTCAGCCCGGACGGCCGGACGCTCGCCGCCGGCTCCTGGGACCACACGATGCGGCTGATCGACGTCACCGATCCGCGGAAGCCGGTCGACACCGGCGTCTTCTACCGGCCGGACGAGGAGATCGACCCGGTCGCGTTCAGTCCCGACGGCCGGACGCTCGCGACCGCGGGCAGCGGGCACACGGTGAAACTGTGGGACGTGGCCGACATCCGGCGGCCCGTCGAACTCGCCACGCTCACCGGGCACGAGGACGACGTCCATTCGATCGCGTTCAGCCCGGACGGCCGCACCCTGCTGAGCGGCGGCTGGGACCACACCGCGCGGCTGTGGGACATCTCGATGGCGAAGGCTCCGAAGCAGCTCTCGGTGCTGGAGGGGCATTCCGACACGGTGTTCTCGGTGGCCTACAGCCCGGACGGCGAACTCGCCGCCACCGGGAGCGCCGATCGCGCCGGCCGGCTGTGGGACGTGACGAATCCGGCGGCTCCCCGGCAGGCGGCGCTGCTGTCCGGGCACACCGACAACGTCATCTCGGTCGCGTTCAGCGGGGACGGGAAGACTCTCGCGACCGGCAGCTACGACCGGTCCGTGCGACTATGGGACGTCTCCGATCCGGGAACGGTCCGGGAGTCGGCGAGCCTGACCGACGACGTCGATCGGGTCAACGCGGTGGCGTTCGCTCCCGACGGGCACACCCTCGCGGGTTCCGTCGCGGACGGCAGCGTGCGGTTGTGGGAAACCAGCCCCGAACGGGCCGCCGAACGCATCTGCGCGACCGTGTACCCGCGGATCACGCCCGACGAGTGGGAACAACACCTGCCGGGCCTCGACTACCGGCCTCCGTGCCCGTGACCACGGCCGATCCGTTGTTCGGCGTTGTTGTTCGGTGAAACGGCCGTGACACCGAACAACGAAGAGACGCTAGAAATACCCCTGGACGTGCGCTGCGTCCCCACGTCGTTCACTCACCGGGGGTCTGAAGGGCTCCTTCAGGGCATTCACCAGTGTCCTGAAGGAGCCCTTCAGCTTTTTCGCGCCCCGATCACGCGAGTTACGCGCCCAATCACGTGTGTCGCGTGTCCAGTCACGCGAGTTGCGCGCCCAATCACGCGTGTCGCGTGTCCAGTCAGGCGTGTCGTCCGTTCGATCACGCGAGCTGTCCTGTGCCGAACAAGCGACCTCACGTGATCAGACGGACGACTCACGCGATCAGACGGCGAACTCACGCGATCGGGCGGCGCACACGCGGGATCAGGCGGCCGGGATCCAGTCCGGGTTCGAGGCCAGGACGGTCAGTTGCTGGGTCGCGCGGGTCAGCGCGACGTACAGCACGCGACGTCCGGTGGTCGATTCCGTGATGAGGTCGTTGGGCTCCACGAGGACGACGGCGTCGTACTCGAGGCCCTTGGAGTCGAGGCTGCCGACGACCTTGAGCCGCTCGTCGAGGAGTCCGTCGAGCCAGCCCTCGACCTCGGGCACCCGGTGCATGGCGGTGATCACGCCGACGGTGCCTTCGACGGCTCCCATCAGCTCCTTCACCGCGGCCTGCGTCGCCGCCTCCAGCCCGGCGGCCTCGACCGGCCGGACCTCCGGCGTGATACCGGTCTGCCGCACCGCGCGCGGGAGTTCGCCGGCCTCGGCGTGCCCGGCGACGACCTTCGCGGCCAGGTCGAAGATCTCCGCCGAGTTCCGGTAGTTGGTGCGCAGGGTGAACCGGCGCCGCGTCGTCTTGAGGCCGAAGGCCTGGTCACGTGCCATCGCAGCCTCGGCCGGATCCGGCCACGAGCTCTGCACCGGGTCGCCGACCACGGTCCAGCTCGCGTACTTCCCGCGCCGCCCGACCATCCGCCACTGCATCGGCGAGAGGTCCTGCGACTCGTCGACGACCACGTGCGAGTACTCGTCGTAATGCTGGGGCCGGGTCGGGGCGCCGCCGCGCTCCGGGTCGACCTCGATGCCCTGCCTGCCCTTGCGCCGCTTCGGCGGCTCGCCGAGCAGGACGCGCAGCTCGTCGAGGAGCGCGACGTCCGCGATGGTCCAGCCGCGCGAACGGTCGGCGAAGTCGGCCGCGAGCAGGCTGATCTCGCTGCGGTTGAGCAGGCCCTTCGCCGCGGCGGCGAGCCGCTTCTCCGCGCCGAGCCACCGCAGGATCTGCGCCGGGTACAGGGTCGGCCACCAGACCACCAGGAAGCGGTGGAACTCGATGCGCTCACCGAGTTCGGTGATCAGTTCGGCCTTGTCGAGCTGACGGCCGTCGTCCTTCGCGTGCTGGTCGGCCTTCGCGGCGAGCGCGTCGAGCAGCAGTTCGGCGGCGCGGATCCGCGACCGGTTCGGCGGACCGCCCGCGGTGTGCACCTTGCGGCGCACCTTGTCGAGTTCGCGCGCGTTCAGCCGCAGCACCTCGCCGCGGTAGACGATCTTCATGTCCTCGGGCGCGTCCTCCGGCGTGTCCCGCAGCGCGCGCAGCAGGATCTTGCGCATCCGCAGCGAACCCTTGATCGCGGCCAGTGGCGCCGGGTCCTGACGGGTCGCTTCGAGGCCGTCGAGGACCTCGCCGAGCGCGCGCAGTTCGACGTTCGTCTCACCCATCGACGGCAGCACCCGCGAGATGTAGCTGGTGAACACCCCGGACGGGCCGATCACCAGCACGCCCGCGCCGCCGAGCTGGCGGCGGTGGCGGTAGAGCAGGTACGCCGCGCGGTGCAGCGCGACCGCGGTCTTGCCGGTGCCGGGACCGCCGGTGATCTCCGTGACCCCGCGCCACGGTGCCCGGATGACCTCGTCCTGCTCCTTCTGGATGGTGGCGACGATGTCCCGCATCTTCTCGCCGCGCGACCGTCCGAGCGCGGCCATCAGCGCGCCTTCGCCCACGATCTGCATGCTCTCGGGGACCGCGTCGGCGATCAGGACGTCGTCGTCGACGTCGAGCACCGTCTGGCCGGAGCACCGGATCACCCGGCGCCGGACGACGTCCATCGGCTCCTCGGCCGTCGCCTGGTAGAAGGCCGCGGCCGCGGGCGCGCGCCAGTCGGTGACGAGGTTGTCGAACTCGGCGTCGCGGATGCCGAGACGGCCGACGTAGATGTGGTCTTCGTCGAGATGGTCGAGCCTGCCGAAGACCAGGCCTTCGTACTCCGCGTCGAGGGTCTGCAGGGTCTGATTGGCGTGATACACCATCATGTCCCGTTCGAACAGCATCGACGCCTGCTCGAAGATCGCTTCCCGCCCGGCGCCATGGCCGATCTCATAGCCCTTGGTACGCATGGCCTCAGCCTGGGCTCGCAGTTCGGCGAGCCGGGTGTAGACGGTGTCCACATGGGCTTGCTCGACGGCGATCTCGGCCCGTCTGACCCGAGGTTCGGACACGCAACGCTCCTAAACGCTTCTATCGCCTCCGAGGGCGAAGGACGACTCTACGCGAGCTGGGCGGCGGCTTCACCAAGTCCCGGCCAACGTCACGGCGGACGGCGTTGAGGCACGATGCTGGCATGACCAGGATCGTGGCGGGGACCGCGGGCGGCAGGCGGTTGAAAGTCCCTCCGAAGGGCACGAGGCCCACGTCGGAGCGCGTGCGCGAGGCGCTGTTCAACGCGCTGGAGGTCGCCGGCGAACTGCAGGGGGCGCAGGTCCTGGACCTTTACGCCGGTTCGGGCGCGCTCGGGCTTGAGGCGTTGTCCCGTGGCGCGTCGGGCGCGCTGTTCGTCGAGTCGGACCGGCGCGCGGTCGACGTGCTCAAGGGGAACGTCGCCGCACTGGGGCTCGGCGGCACGGTCCGGGCCGGAGCCGTCGAATCCGTCGTCGCCGCTCCGGCGCCGGAAACGTTCGACATCGTCCTCGCGGATCCGCCGTACGCTGTGGATTCCACCCGCCTGGGGGAGGTCATGGCCGCGCTCGCGGCGGGCCGGTGGATCACGGACGGGGCGCTGCTGGTGATCGAACGGGCCGCGCGGGACGGCGAGCCGGACTGGCCGCCGGGTTTCGCGCCGGCGCGGACGAAACGTTACGGCGACACGGCGCTCTACTGGGCCGAATATCGGGTGTGAGACGGCGCACGGATCACCGCGCAGGTGCCCCTTCTCCTTGGTAGCGTCCGCGCCATGCGGCGTGCGGTCTGTCCCGGGTCCTACGACCCGGCCACCAATGGACATTTCGACATCATCGAGCGGGCGGCCAAGCTGTTCGACGAGGTCGTCGTCGCCGTGGGGGTGAACAAGAGCAAGAAAGGCTTGTTCACCACCGAGGAGCGGATGGACATGCTGCGCGAGATCACCGCGAAGCTGCCGAACGTGCGCGTGGATTCCTGGCAAGGCCTCCTGGTCGACTACTGCCGCGAAAACGACATCATCGCGGTCGCGAAGGGGCTGCGGTCGGTCAGCGACTTCGACTACGAGCTACAGATGGCCCAGATGAACCGGGAGCTGACCGGGCTCGAAACCCTGCTGATGGCGAACAACCCGGCGTACGGGTTCGTGTCGAGCTCGCTGGTCAAAGAGGTCTCCGCGCTCGGCGGCGACATCGAACACCTCGTCCCGCCGATAGTGTTCAAGCGCCTCATGGAGAAACACTCCGCACGAGGTTGACCCGAACGGTCGAAGCCGTTGGCCGGCCGACGGTGAACGGCGGTGAAGAGTTCATCTCGGCGCCTTCTGGCGACTACACGATCGAGTTACGGTCCGAAAATGACCGACAAACGATCGCGGATCGCCGCCGCGCTGCTCGTTCTGCTTGTCACGTTCTTCGGCGGGCTGAGTGCCGCGCAGGCCACGGCCGCCCCCGTCTCGATCCCGCAGAACCCTTGCGGGGATCTCACCGGGTTCAGGCACGTGTCGCTCTCGTCGCTGCCCGCCGAGGCGACGACGACCTACAACCTCATCCAGAAGGGTGGGCCGTACCCGTACCCGAACAACGACGGAACGGTCTTCTCGAACCGGGAGAACATCCTCCCGAAGTGTGCTTCGGGCTACTACCACGAGTACACCGTCCCGACGCCCGGCTCGTCGAACCGCGGCACGCGCCGCATCGTCACCGGGACCGGCGGGGAGTACTTCTACACCGGCGACCACTACAAGACCTTCTCCGTGATCGACGTCAACGGCGCGCCCGCCCCGAAGTGCGGTGACACCTCGAAGCTGGCGAAGGTCGGCTACTCGACGCTGTCCTCGGCGGCGAAGTCCGTGGTGGACGAGGCTCGCGGCGGCGCGACCGGCACGGTCTACGAGAACCGCGAAGGCGTGCTGCCCTCGTGCGCCGCCGGTTACTACCAGCTGTTCCCGGTGGGCACGAGCGACCGCGTGATCTCGGGCAAGGGCGGCGAGATCGTCTACACGCCCGATCGCTACGCGACCTTCAAGCTGGTGAATCCCGGCGCTTGATCCCGCCATGCAACGCCACGTGCCTCCTCGTCCGTGAGATACACCGGAACACGGAAGAGGAGGCACGATGCGGTCTGGGGACGATGCGAGCTTCAGGGAGTTCGCCAGAGGCAAGGCGCTGCCGCTCAGACGGACGGCGTACCTGCTCTGCGGCGACTGGCATCTCGCGGAGGATCTGGTCCAAACCGCGCTCATCCGCCTGTACCGGGTCTGGCCGAAGGTCAGCCGGAAAGGGCCCGTAGACAACTACACGAGGCAGATCCTGTTGCGCTGCTGGCTCGATGAGCGGCGACGACCGTGGCGGAGCAGAGAGAACCGCGACGGCGTCGTCCCCGAAGAGCCTTCAGTCCCGGCTGATGCCGGCATCTCGGATTCGTTGCTTCGCGCCCTCTCCGAGGTTCCACCGAAACAGCGCGCCGCCGTCGTGCTGCGCTACTGCGCCGATCTCCCGGTCGCGGAGGTCGCCGTCGCGCTGCGCTGTTCGGAAGGAACGGTCAGGAGCCAGGCCGCGCGGGGACTCGACGTCCTCCGCGCGGCCCTGCAGAGACAGCACGACGAGGCTGTCTCCGGGAGGAGCGCGTGATGGACGAACTCGAAGACAGGTTGCGCGGGATCGAACTGGCCGAGCCCCCGCTCGGCTTCGATCCGGACGAGGTCGCCGGGACGGCGGCGAAGAAGGTGCGGAACCGGCGGGCGGTGGCGTTGACCGGGGTCGCGACGCTGGCGGTGATCGCGGCGGCTGTGGTCTTCGTGGCACCGGGAGGCGGCCCTGAGCGGCTCGCGCCCGCCGCGTCGTCGCAGCAGGCCCCGCCCGTGCCGAAGGACGATCTCCAGCACCTGAAGGACGTGGTGCCGAAGGTGATCGTCGGCGCGAAGGACATCGAAGTGGGGAACTTCGAGGGGTACGAGGACCTGAAGACCTCGGCGATCAGGTACACCGACGAGGAAGGGAGGCCGCGAGGCGTCAACCTCACGATCAGCGGTCCGGCGAGCACCAAGGACGGATATCCGCGCGAAGACCGGTGCGACCCGGGGAAGAGGCCCGACGGTATCGGGTCGGACCGTAAGCCGACGCGGTGCGTGGAACTTCCCCAGCCGGACGGGAACTTCGTCGTGATCTCCGAAACCGCGCCGAAGCCGGCGGACGGGACGGAAGGCGACATCATCGTCGGCCAAGGCTTCTCGGTCAGAAATCCCGTCACCCGCAACGCGATCGCCTTCCGGCCCGGTGGCGGCTCGGTCAGCGTCTTCGACCTCGGCACGCTGGACGACGCCGACCGCGATCGCCCGTCCCTGACCGACCAGCAGCTGCTGGCGCTGATCCTGGATCCGGCGTTCGTCCCGAAGTGATCATGGCGGGCGGTACCGGGCGGGACACGCCCGGTACCGCGCGCTTTCACCCCTAACGGCGGTCATGAGGGCAAACTGAGCACAGGGAATAGTGGGGATCGCTGTAGGTAGGGAGTGGCCGTGTACCGGGTTTTCGAGGCGCTCGACGAGCTCGTCACCATCGTGGAGGAAGCCCGCGGCGTGCCGATGACCTCCAGTTGCGTCGTACCGCGCGGGGAGGCCCTCGAGCTGCTCGACGACATCCGCGACGCCCTTCCGGGCGAAGTGGACGACGCGCAGGACGTCCTCGACAAGCGGGATCAGCTGATCCAGACCGCCCGTACCGAAGCGGCGGAGACGATCACCACGGCGAACACCGAGGCCGACCGCACGGTCGCCGACGCGCAGGCCGAGGCCGAGCGCATCCTCGCCGACGCCCGCGCCCGCGCCGAGCAGATGATGAGCGACGCGCACGGTGAGGCCGAGCGCATGGTCGCCGCCGGACAGGCCGAGTTCCAGAACCTCACCGACCGCTCCCGCGCGGAGTCGGAGCGGATGATCCAAGCGGGCCGCGACGCCTACGAGCGCGCCATCGAGGACGGCCGCGCCGAACAGGCCCGGCTCGTCGCCCAGACCGAGGTCGTCCAGGCCGCGCACGGCGAGGCGGCCCGCATCGTCGACGAAGCGCACATCGAGGCGGACAAGCAGCGCAGCGATTGCGACGCCTACGTCGACGGCAAGCTGGCCGAGTTCTCCGAACTGCTGGCGACCACGCTGCGGACGGTCGACTCC
This sequence comes from Amycolatopsis sp. QT-25, assembly GCF_029369745.1. Classification (NCBI taxonomy): domain Bacteria; kingdom Bacillati; phylum Actinomycetota; class Actinomycetes; order Pseudonocardiales; family Pseudonocardiaceae; genus Amycolatopsis; species Amycolatopsis sp. QT-25. The sequence continues at coordinate 6,022,180 of NZ_CP120210.1, read as the reverse complement.
GGGCGCAACCACCTGCGGTCCCCGGTCCACCTGCCGGGCAACAGCCGGACGTCGCTGTACGACTACCAGTCCTGATCGCCTGGGCACCTCAGGTACAGGAAAGGCCCCCTTCGCCGCGCTAGACGCAAGGAAGGGGGCCTTTCCTGTACTTCCCCTTTCGCGGACGCGCGGCTTCCGGCCGCCCGAAAGCAGGTGGCGGGCACTGCGTACCCTGGTGACCGATGTCTGAGAACAAGTCGCCGCAGGCCAGGCCTGCGCAACTGGACGGCCGGAACCCGTGGGTGCTCGACACCCGCGAACTCGGCCGTCACGCGGGCCTGAGCAAGGCCGTCCAACGCACCATTCCCGTCGAGACCGCGCTCGGGGTGCCCGACGTCATCACCATCGACGCCGGCTCCGGCCTGGAACTCGACCTGATGCTCGAATCCGTCGTCGAGGGGGTGCTCGTCAGCGGAACGGCGTCCGCCGTCGCGACGGGGCACTGCTCGCGGTGCCTCGACCCGATCACGGAGGACGTCGAGGTCGACCTGACCGAGCTCTTCGCCTACCCCGGCTCCGCGACCGAGGAGACCACCGAGGAGGACGAGATCCCCCGCCTGGTGGACGACCGGATCGACCTCGAGCCGACGGTCCGGGACGCGGTGGTGCTGGCACTGCCGCTGGCCCCGCTGTGCACCGAGGACTGCCGGGGACTGTGCACCGAATGCGGTGTCAAGTGGGCCGATCTCGAGCCCGGGCACGGGCATGAGAAGATAGACCCTCGGTGGGCCACGCTGGTGAGGCGTTTCGGCGACGAAACGGCCGATGACCAGGCTGATGGCCCCGGAAAGCAAGCCTGACGAGCACCAGCTCGTTCCGGAGAAGCAAGTTCGCTCGCGACCGCGGGCAGACCGTCTGAAGGAGATCTACTCGTGGCCGTCCCGAAGCGGAAGATGTCGCGATCCAACACCCGCGCGCGCCGCAGCCAGTGGAAGGCGGCTCCGGTTCAGCTGGTGCCCTGCTCCAACCGCGCCTGCAAGCAGCCGAAGCTCCAGCACATCGCGTGCCCGGCCTGCGGCCAGCACAACGGTCGCCAGGTCGTCGAGCCCGCCTGATCGGCAGCTGACGACATGGGGGGCAAGTCGGCCGGTGGACCACCCGCGGATCCCGCACCACTGCTCGAAGCGCTCGGGATCACGATCGAACCCGAGCTGCTGACGTTGTCGCTGACCCACCGTTCTTATGCCTATGAGAACGGTGGGTTGCCGCCGAACGAGCGCCTGGAGTTCCTCGGGGACGCGGTGCTGGGTCTGGTCGTCACCGACCACCTCTACAACACCCATCCCGACCTGGCCGAAGGTCAGCTCGCGAAGCTCCGTGCCAGCGTGGTCAACATGCACGCGCTGGCCAGGGTCGCGCGCGGCCTCGGCGAAGGCGGGCTGGGCAGGCATCTGTTGCTGGGCAAGGGCGAAGAGCTCACCGGCGGCCGGGACAAGGCGAGCATCCTCGCCGACGGACTCGAAGCCGTCATCGGTGCCGCGTACCAGCAGCACGGCATCGACCTCGCGCGCAAGCTCGTGCACCACCTGTTCGACGGCCTGCTCGCCGAAGCGCCGCTGCGTGGCGCCGGACTGGACTGGAAGACCAGTCTCCAGGAGCTGACCGCGTCGGCCGGGCTCGGCGTGCCCGAATACAAGGTCGAGGACACCGGTCCCGATCACCGCAAGGAGTTCACCGCGACCGTCCTCGTCGGCGGCCGTGAACTCGGCTATGGCTCGGGAACGACCAAGAAGGAAGCCGAGCAGAAGGCTGCCGAGACGGCCTGGCGACAGCTTTCGGCCGAACTCGACGTCGAACAGCCGCCGAAGACGACCTGAGTCCCGCACTCCCTCGTGAGTGGTAATACCGGTTCCCACCGCCATTACCACTCACGAGGGCCGGTGGGAGAATCGACCTCATGCCCGAACTCCCCGAGGTCGAGGTGGTCCGCGCCGGACTGGAGGCCCACGTCTCCGGCCGGACGATCACCGAGGTCGACGTTCTCCACGCCCGCGCGATCCGCCGTCACGAACTCGGCGCCGAGGATTTCACCGGACGCCTTTCCGGCACCAAGATCACCGCCGCCCGCCGTCGCGGCAAGTACCTGTGGCTGGAGCTCTCCGACGGGCAGGCCATGCTCGCGCATCTCGGCATGAGCGGCCAGATGCTGGTCCAGCCCGACGAGGCACCTGACGAGAAGCACCTTCGCGTGCGCTTCCGCTTCTCCGACAACGGGCCCGAGCTGCGCTTCGTCGACCAGCGGACCTTCGGCGGCCTCGCGCTCGCGGAACTCACCGAGGTCGACGGGACGGCGTTGCCGTCCACCATCGCGCATATCGCCCGCGACCCGATGGACCCGCGCTTCGACCTCGAGCAGGCCGTCCGCGCGCTGCGGTCGAGGCGGACCGAGCTCAAACGCGCCCTGCTCGACCAGACCCTCGTCTCCGGTATCGGCAACATCTACGCCGACGAAGCCCTCTGGCGAGCCAGGCTCCACTGGGCCCGGCCCACCGAAAAGCTCACCGCGGTACAGGGCCGGACGGTGCTCGGCGCCGCCGGCGAGGTCATGGACGCCGCGCTCGTCGCGGGCGGGACGTCGTTCGACGCCCTGTACGTCAACATCAACGGAGAATCCGGGTATTTCGACCGGTCGCTCGACGCCTATGGGCAAGAAGGCCTGCCCTGTGGCCGGTGCGGAACCGCGATCCGGCGCGATCCCTTCATGAACCGCTCGTCCTTTTCGTGCCCCCGGTGCCAGCCGCGTCCGCGCTTGAGGTGAAAACTGTCGTGTACGGCGCAGGTGGCGCGTCAACTAGCATGAACGGGCACGACACTGAGGGAGTGGGATGGTGGCCGCGACCGAGCCCGGCAAGACGACGCTCGCCGAGAAGATCGACAAGCTGTTCCAGATCGTGCTGAGACCCGATCGTGAGCCGTACAGCCATGAAGAGGTCGCCAAGGCCTGCCGTGAAGCCACCGGCGAGAGCTTCTCGACGACGTATCTGTGGCAGCTGCGCACCGGCCGCCGCGACAATCCCACGAAACGCCACCTCGAGGCGCTCGCCCAGTTCTTCGGCGTCTCGCCGGCGTACTTCTTCGACGACGAGCGGAGTGCCAAGATCGCCGAGGAACTCGCGCTCCTCGGCGCCCTCCGCGACGCCGGTGTCCGCGATGTCGCGCTGCGGGCCGTAACACTTTCCGCCGACGGACTCGACACCATCAGCGACATGATCGACGCGATCGCCCGCAGGGAATCCGGACGGGGCGGCACGAAGAAGGAGACGTGAGTGGACCGCCGCCGTAAAGAGCTGTGGCGCCGCTGCCGGGGTCTCGCCGACGGCGTCGCTCTTCCGGAACCCTTCGACGCCGAGGCCTTCACCGCGGCATTGGCCGCCGAGCGCGGCCGTCCGATCGAGTTGATGCGGGTCAGCGTTCCCTCCAGTGGCCCGTGCGGGCTGCTGATGAGCACCGAGCGCGCGGACTACATCCTCTACCCGACCAACACCACCGCCCTGCACCGGCGGCACATCCTCCTGCACGAGGTCGGCCATCTGCTGTGCGGCCACACCGGTTCGGACGCGGGCACCGACGGGATCGCGCTCGACGCCGCCGCCGGCAAGGCCCTCATGCCGAACCTGTCACCCGAACTCGTCCGCCGCGTCCTCGGCCGTACGGGGTACAGCGCCGTCGAAGAACAGGAGGCCGAATTGCTCGCCAGTCTGCTCGCGCAACGCGTCGCACGGGCGACGGTGCGCGCCTCGGCGCGTCTCGACGAGAGCGGGAGTGATCTCGCGGGCGGGATGGCCAGGGTCGACAACCTCTTCGGCAGCCGGAAACGGCGCCGTCCGTGACCGAGACCATCGCGTACTTCTGCTGCGTGGTGGCTTTCGCGGGCTTCGGGTACAAGCTCATCCAGGCCCGGCACACCCAGCCGCTGCGGCGGATGTGGTTCCTCAGCGGGTTCGGGATGTGCATCGCGGGCGGCATCATGCTGCTCACCCCGGCCATGGAGAACGCCGTCGGCGTCGAAGAACCCGTCGGCAGCCTGCTGAATCTCGCCGCCGACCTGCTCAAGATCGGTGCGATGGCCTTCGCGGTCGCGTTCGCCCATTCGCTGAAAGTGGGGGAGGGCGAACGGATCGGCTGGCACGCGCTGGTGTCCTGGACCGTCGTGGCCGCCGAGATCGCGCTCTTCGTCCTCTCCGACAGTCACCGCGTCGGCGAGCACACCGCCGCCGGGCCGGGCGGGCTCGGCTGGTTCGTCGCGTACAACGTCCTTTTCCTCGTCTACGGTCTGATCAGCCTGCTGACCTTCTCGATCGTCTTCGCCCGCTTCGCGCGCCATGCCGATCCGGGCCCGCTTCGCACCGGGCTGTGGTTGCTCGTCGGTGGCGGGGTCGCCGCGCTGGGCTGGACGTTCTGGGACGTCGACGACATCTACATCCTCGCCACCACCGGCGAGGTCAACGCCGGGGAGGAAACCGTTTCGTCGATCCTGGCGGCGCTGAGCGTCGGGCTCGCCGGGGCGGGTGCGACGCTCAGCGTGTGGGGGCCCGCGCTGGCCACCCCCTTCCGCCTGATCGGCACGTACCGGACGTACCGCCGGATCGAGCCGTTGTGGACCGCCTTGCGTGAAGCCGTCCCGGAAATCGCGCTGGACCCGGGCCCCGGTATGCCCGGCGGCGTCGAATTCGCCTTGTACCGCAGGGTCATCGAGATCCGGGACGGCCATCTCGCCTTGCGTCCCTACTTCGATCCGGACGTCCCGCCGGTCGCGGAAGCCGAAGCACGCAAGGCGAAGATCCCCGAATCGCGCGTTCCCGCCACGGTCGAAGCCGCGGCCTTGGCCGCCGCCCTCGTCGCCTCCGCGGCGGGCCGCCGGTACGCCCCCGACGACGAGGTACCGGCGACCTACCTCGACGAACCGGACATCGCCACCGAAGCGGCGTGGCTGGTGGAAGTCACGCGCGCCTGGCGGCGGTCCACCGTGGTCGGACGCGTTCGCGATCGAGCCCGGGAAACGCTCGCGGCTTAAGCCGCACCGAGCGCGGTGACGGCGGCCGCCGAGACCAGCGCGAGCCGGACCGGCGGGGTGACGTCCCTGCTCCCGTCACCCGCCCGCACATGGGCGACCGCCGCCCCGATCAGCAACGCCACCAGACCGATCGCCGCGGCGATTCCGAGCGGCGCCCAGAAGAAGCCGGCCACCAGGCCCGCCGCCCCGGCGATCTCGAGGGCGCCGATCCCCTGGATCGCCCGGACCGGGAAGCCGAGCCCCTCGGTCCGGGCGATCAACGACGGCTGACGCAGGACCTTCACCACCCCCAGTACGGCGAAGATCGCGGCGAGCAGCACCGACAACACCCCGTGAGGCACGGCCATCACGAATTCCTCGGGTGCAGGGATTTCAGACGGTGACGCGGCGCATCGTGGCGAATCCGCCCGCCCCGGCGACACCGACCAGCAGGGCGAGCACCCCGGTCACGCCGCCGACGGTCAGCGTGCTGAAGAACGTGCCGAGTTTCGGCCAGGAATCGGTCCAGCTGAGCAGGAGCACCCCGCCCACCAGCACCAGTACCTGCGCGGCGGCGAACAGGACGACCCCCACCACCGCGGCACGCCGGTAGATCAGGCCGTACCACATGCCGTAGACGAACATCAGCGTCAGCAGGACGAACGACGTGAGCAGGGTCAGATACCAGGGACCGTTGAGCAGCCAGGGCACCCGGAAGTAGTTGAGGCCGACTCCCCAGCCGCCGGTGGCTTCCTCGATCGCCTGGAACACGACGATCCCCACCGCGTACAGCCCGGCCAGCCCGGCCACCAGCAGGATCGTGCCCAGGTAGTACGACCGCCTCGACACACCCAGCGCGAGCCCGAACGGCAGCGATTTCGTCATGCTCAAGGCGCCGCAGACGAGCATGAACACGTACAACGTGAGCAGGCCGCCGGAGTAGTTCTCCTCGGGCGTCTCGGGAAGCACCGCGAAGATGGTGAGGTTCACCAGGAACGCGAACAACGTGACGCCGACCGGGAGGACCACGAACTGCAGCCGGTCCACCAAGTGGTAGCGCGCGACTTTGACCAGGGTGTTCATGCGGACGCCTCCTCCGCTGTCGGGTGTCCGGTGTTGGAGGTGTGCACCATCAACTGCTGCAAGGAAAGCGGTTCGAGCTTGAGGTGCAGGGCCTGTGCCCGCGCCTTCGCGGCGGCGTCGAAGGCGTCGGCGACGGTGACCGAAGCCCGCGAACCGATCTTGCGGCGGTGCAGTACGTGGCGGCCGGCGACGAAGGATTCCACCGCCGTGGCGGGCCCGCTGACCGTGGCGGCCGAGCCGCGCAGTTCGTCGGCGGGCGCGTCGAGCACGACGCGGCCCTTGTCGATCATCACGACGTGCTCCAGCAGATCCGCGACCTCGTCGATCAGGTGCGTGGAGAGCAAGACCGTGCGCGGATGGGCCGAATAGTCGTCGAGCAGCCGGTCGTAGAACAGTTGGCGCGCGACGGCGTCGAGGCCCGCGTACGGCTCGTCGAGCAGCGTGAGTTCCGCCCGTGCCGCCAGCCCGATCGTGATCGACAGCGCCGAGCGCATCCCTCGTGAGAGCTTCTTGATCGGGCGTTTCGTCGGCAGGTCGAAGTCGCGGAGCAGCGTGTCGGCCAGTTCGGCGTCCCAGTTCGGGTAGAACCACGACGCCGCCGAAAGGGCGTGCCGAACCTTGAAGTCCGGGAATTGCTGGTCCTCGCGGACGAACACCAGGCGCTGGAGCACGCGCTCGTTCTCCACCGGGTTCTCGCCGAACACGCGGACGGAGCCCGTGCTGGCGAACTCCTGCGCGGTGACGATGCGCAGGAAGGTGCTCTTGCCCGCGCCGTTGCGGCCCAGCAGGCCGGTGATCTTGCCTTCTCGGATGTCGACCGAGACATCGCCGAGCGCGAGGTGGTCGCCGTAGCGCCGGGTCAGGCCGGTGGTCGAAATGGTCGGCGTCATGCGGCGGGTCCTCCGTTCCGGTGTCCGTTCCCGCGGATGAGCGAGATCAGGGTTTCGTCGTCGATGCCGAGGCGTCGCGCTTCGACGAGCATCGGGTCGAGGTACTGCTCGGCGAATCGTCGCCGCCGGTCGGTGAGCAGCTTCTGCCGCGCGCCGCCGGCGACGAACATGCCGATACCCCGCCGTTTTTCGAGCAGTCCTTCATCGGCGAGCACGTTGATCCCCTTGGCCGCCGTCGCCGGATTGATCCGGTAGAAGGCGGCGAGTTCGTTGGTTGACGGCACGCGTTCCCCCTCGGCCAGGCTTCCCTCGGCGATGTCGTCGGCGATCTGTTCGGCGATCTGCACGAACAGGGGTGTTCCTTCGTCGAGCACGACACCTCCGTTCCCAGTCTTCGTGCACCCGTGCCGGGTGCGGTGGTTTATTACTGGACTAAGTAACCCATGAACCACGTTTTGACGCAAGTAAGTTCCGCCGTGCGCACTACTGTGCAATGCGTGGTACCTTCTGATGCGTAAGACTGGGAGGGACGCGACTGTGGAGATCAGTCAGCTACTCAAAGGCGTGCTGGACCTCGCCGTTCTCGCGGTACTTCGCGGAGAGGACGGCTACGGCTACGACGTGCTCCGAAGACTTCGCGTCGCGGGGTTGCAGGAAGTCGGTGACGCCTCGGTGTACGGAACGCTTCGGCGGCTGTACAAGGCAGGCCTGCTGACGTCGTACGTGGTGCCGAGTGAAGAGGGCCCGCACCGCAAGTACTACAGCCTCAACGAACCGGGTCGTCGACGTCTCGAAGAGTCGGGGCAGACCTGGCGGACTTTCGCCACGACAATGAACAGCCTGTTGGGAGAGGCAGCATGAGCACGCAGAATCCGACCGCCGTGCGGGTGTATCTGGCGAGGGTCAGGAGCGCGCTCGCCGACCTTCCCGAGAGTGAAGTCGAGGAGATCCTCGAAGACGTCCGGCCCCATCTCGCCGAGATGGAGGCGGAACTGGGGGAGAACCCCAAGGTCGACGCGCTGATCGAGCGGCTGGGCAGCCCCGAGAGCTATGCCGCCGAGCTGCGGGCTTCAGGTGGGTACCCACCGCGTCCGGCCGACGCGGGTGACCAGACCGCCGTGCTGAAGGCGAAGACCGGGATCGGGGGATCCCGGTTCGCGTTCTGGGGCCTGGTGTTCTCTGTCGGCGGCTTCGCGTTGTTCGGCTTCGCGGCCGCGGTGCTGGTCCGGGTGGAACCGTTGCTGGGCCTGCTTTTCGTCACCCCCGTGCTCGCGATCAGCGTCGCCTACGTCGTCCGCAAGGGCGTCGCCCCGATCGTGGAACTGCCCGAGGTGGTCAAGTTCCGCGAGATGGCGGGCTCGTTCCGGAAAGACGGGAACAGCAAGGGGCTGAACTACTTCCGCACGCTGAAGCCGGCGTGGTGGGTGCTGTGCGCGGCGGTGCTGGTCGTGTTCGGCCTGCTGCTCGTGCTCCGCGACACCGAGGCCGTCTTGCTGCTGCCGCTGATGCTGCTGGCGGCCGTCGCCGTGGTGTGGGCCGGGCCGAGGCTGAAGGCCGACCGTCGGCTGCTGTGGCTGGCCGTGCCGATTTCGGCGTTCGTCATCGGCAGCATGCTCGGCGGTGCGGGTGCGGCGGTCGACCTGCTCGCGAGAGGGTCCTACGGCAACGGTTCCTACACCGGCGGCTACCCGCCGAACTCCAACGACAACTACGGCAACCCGCAGTTGAGGTACGGCAGCCAGGAAGTGGAGAACGTCTACGCGTTCGACAGCGAAGGCAAGCCGCTGACCGAAATCTATCTTTACGACGAGGACGGTCGTCCGCTCAGCACGACCCGGTACGCCTGCGAGAAGAGCACGGGCGAAAGGCGGAAGATCGGCGACGACAACCGCTACCCGCGTCCGCAGATCGAGCGGGGCGTCCAGGACGACGACGGACACCGCGACGGCTACAACGGATATCGCTCCTACTGCCAGGAGAAGGCCGACGTCCCGTTCAGCGCGGCGATCCCGAAGGGCGCGCCGGCGCCGACTTCTCAGGCCGCCCCGTCGTCGTCCACCTCGGTGGCGCCGCCGTCGAACTCCGCCCAGCCGACGCGCTAGGCGGTCCGGGTGGAGGCGGCTGTCGGGGGCGCCTCCACCCTATTTCTCGGCATTTCGTCAGCTGGATGCGGTGGTCGGGGTCACGAACCACCGTATCCAGCTGACGAAATGCGGATGCGCGGGTCGCCTCGGGGGACGTAACCTCCGGGGCAACGCGTTGACGGAGACGAGTAGCCGAGGAACCACGCGAGACCCAGAGAGCCGCCGGTAGCTGCGAAGGCGGCTTCGCGCCCTCCGGCGAAGACCCTCCCGAGTGCGGGGAGGAACGGCGTCCGCGCCCCATGCCCCGCCGTCCGGCCCTCGTCATCGGGCCTTCGAGGCCGCCGCTCGTCCAGGGTGGCGGCGAAAGTGCGGTGGTACCGCGAGTTCCCTTCTCGCCCGCACTCCCAAGGGGTCGCGCATATCCGTACAGGAGTTGTGATGATCTCGCGTGTCCTCGTCGCCGATCTGCCCCGGCACGTCGGCGACCGTGTCCGCATCGCCGGCTGGGTGCACCGCCGGCGCCGCTTGAAATCCGTCACCTTCCTGGTGATCCGGGACCGCTCCGGGCTCGGCCAAGTCGTGCTCGCCGAACCCGGTGGCCACCCGGAGGAGACCGTGGTCGAGGTCGAAGGCCTCGTTATCGCCAATTCTCAAGCGCCGGACGGTGTGGAAGTGACCGAGCCGTCGGTCAGGTTGCTTTCCGAGCCCGCCGAACCACCCCCCTTCGACCTCTATCGGCCGTCGGTTACGGCCGCGTTGCCCACGGTGCTGGACAACGCCGCCGTCGCGCTGCGGCACCCGCGGCTGAAGAAGGTGTTCACGGTTGCGGCGGCGAGCGTCGCCGGGTTTCGTTCGGCACTGGACGGGCTCGGGTTCACCGAAATCCATACGCCCAAGATCGTCTCATCGGCCACGGAATCCGGAGCGAACGTCTTCGGCATCGACTACTTCGGCGAGCGGGCCTTCCTGGCGCAGTCGCCGCAGTTCTACAAACAGGCACTGGTCGGGGTTTTCGAGCGGGTGTACGAGGTCGGCCCGGTATTCCGCGCCGAATCGCACGACACCGCGCGGCATCTCGCGCAGTACACCAGCCTCGACGCCGAACTCGGCTTCATCGAAGGCCACCACGAAGTCATGAAGGTGCTGCGGGAGGCGATCGCGGGGATGGCGGCCGCCGTCCCGGAGGCCGGGGTCGTGGTGCCCGGGGAATTCCGGAGATCCACTTCACGGAGGCGCAGGAACTGCTCGCACGGCTGTCCGGTGAAGACCCACGTGGCGAGCCGGACCTCGCGCCCCCGCACGAGCGGCTGCTTTCGGACTGGGCACTGCGCGAACACGGATCGGAATTCCTGTTCGTCACCGGCTATCCGATGGTGAAGCGGCCGTTCTACACGCATCCGGACCCGGCGCGGCCCGAATACTCCCACAGTTTCGACCTGCTTTTCCGCGGACTGGAACTGGTGACCGGCGGCCAGCGGCTGCATCGGCACGCCGACTACACCACCACGCTGGCGGCGCGCGGAGAGTCCATCGTGCCGTACCGGGACTACCTGTCCGTCTTCGCCCATGGGATGCCACCACACGGCGGGTTCGCGCTCGGTCTCGAACGCTGGACGGCCCGGTTGCTCGGGCTGCCCAACGTCCGCCAGGCGACGTTGTTCCCCCGTGACCTCCACCGCTTGACCCCGTGAAGCCGCGAGCCGGCACCTCGTGCGGAGGTGCCGGCTCGCGGGGGGCTCAGTGGGTGAACGCGCTCCTGGCGGCCAGGTCCGCCAGCAGGGCGCGGCCCTTCTCGGCGTTGCGCGGCTGGGCCAGGACGTCGTAACGCCGGGCGACCAGCTGGCTCTGCGAGATGAACCCGCGCTTGTTCTTCGAAGCCGCGTACCCCAGCGCGCCGAACAGCAGGTTGAACCCGATACCGCCGACGAGGCCGACGAGGATCGGCACCAGTCCGGCGCCCGGGTTCAGCAGGCTCAGCACGAGGCCGAGGAACATCCCGAACATCGCGCCCGACAGCGCCGAGCTGGTCAGCACCTTGCTCCAGCCCATCCGCCCGGCGATCCGCTCGACCAGGATCGGTTCGACACCGACGATGGTGACGTCCGTGATCGGGAAGTCCGTTCCCGCGAGGTGGTCGACGGCACGCTGCGCTTCGGAGTACGACTCGTACGAGCCGATCGGCCACCCGTTGGGCAGCGTCGGGAGCTGAGCCCGCCCCTGGGGCTCGGTGAACGTGGTCTGCTGCGTGAATGCCTGTGTCATTCCTTCTCACCTCTCTTGATCCGTACAACGTTCCGGGTGTGCGGATCTCCTCCCGTCCGGCGGGATTCACAGCATCTTCTCAGCCGGGCATCGCAGACAATCCGCCCAGGGATCAACTACAGTCCGCAATGGATAACGAAGCAGACCATTGGTTGAGTTGACCGGGTCGGGGTCACCCGGTAGGAAGAAGCCGTAAAGGTACCGCTTCGAACCTTTAGGTGAGGCTGATGGCGAACAGGCGCGGCATGCTCACGCTGGATCGGCTCCGGGAACTGGTCGAGGACGGCACCGTGGACACGGTGCTCGTGGCGATCACCGACATGCAGGGCAGGCTGCAGGGCAAGCGCTGCGCCGCCGAGTACTTCCTCGACGAGGTCGTCGAGCACGCCACCGAAGCGTGCAACTACCTCCTCGCCGTCGACGTCGACATGAACACCGTCGACGGCTACACGATGTCGTCGTGGGAGACCGGCTACGGCGACTTCGTCATGCGCCCGGACTTCGGCACGCTTCGCCTGCTTCCGTGGCAGGAGGGCACCGCGCTCGTCCTGGCCGACCTCGAACGGGTGCAGGGCGGCGCCGTGGCCCCGTCGCCGCGTCAGATCCTGCGCGGTCAGCTCGACCGGCTCGCCGCGCGTGGCCTCACCGCGTACGTCGGGACCGAACTGGAGTTCATCGTCTTCGACGACACCTTCGAGTCGGCCTGGGACAAGCGGTATCAGGATCTTCGCCCGGCCAACCAGTACAACGTCGACTACTCGATGCTCGGTACCTCGCGGATCGAGCCGCTGCTGCGCCGCATCCGGAACGACATGGGCGGAGCGGGACTGTACGTCGAGTCGGCCAAAGGCGAGTGCAATCCCGGTCAGCACGAGATCGCGTTCCGCTACGCCGACGCGCTGACCACCTGCGACAACCACAGCGTCTACAAGACCGGGGCCAAGGAGATCGCCGCCCAGGAGGGCAAAAGCCTCACGTTCATGGCGAAGTACAACGAACGCGAGGGCAACTCCTGCCACATCCACCTCAGCCTGCGTTCCGCCGAGGGAAAGCCCGTCCTGGCGGGTGACGGCCCCGGCGGATTCTCGCCGCTGATGCAGCACTTCCTCGCCGGGCAGCTGGCCGGGTTGCGTGAGCTGACCTACTTCCTCGCCCCGAACATCAACTCCTACAAGCGTTTCGTTCCCGGCAGCTTCGCACCCACGGCCGTCGCGTGGGGCACCGACAACCGCACGTGCGCGCTCCGCGTCGTCGGGCACGGGGACTCGCTGCGCGCCGAGAACCGGGTCCCCGGCGGCGACGTGAACCCGTACCTCGCGGTGGCCGCGCTGATCGCCGCCGGATTGCACGGAGTCGAGAACGAACTGGAGCTGGAACCCGAGTTCCACGGCAACGCCTACGGTTCCGGCAAACCGACCGTGCCGACGACCCTGCGGGAGGCCGCGGCGCTGCTGGACGAGAGTGAGCTCGCCAGGACCGCGTTCGGGGACGAGGTCGTCGATCATTACCTCAACGCGGCGAAGGTCGAACTGACCGCGTTCGACGCCGCCGTCACCGATTGGGAGAGGATCCGTGGCTTCGAACGGCTCTGAGCCCCTGATCGGGCTCACCGCCTATCTGGAGCCCGCGAAGTTCCTCGTCTGGGAGACCGAAGCCGCGCTGCTGCACCGGGTCTACGTCGACGGGATCGTCGCGGCGGGCGGGATCCCGGTCCTGCTGCCGCCGGTGAGCGGCGCACACGATCGGCTGCTGTCCGCCGTGGACGGTCTCGTGCTGGCAGGCGGCGCCGACGTCGACCCGGCCCGCTACGGCCACGACCAGCACGCGACGACGTACACGAGGCCGAACCGGGACGCGTTCGAGTTCGGTCTGCTGCGGTCCGCTTTGGACAGCGGGAAACCGGTGCTGGGCGTGTGCCGCGGCCTGCAGGTGCTCAGCGTCGCGCTGGGCGGCACGCTCGCCCAGCACCTGCCGGACACGTTGCGCAGTGCGGATCACCAGCCCGCGCCGGGGACGTTCGGCACCACGACGGTGACCCTTGCCGAGGGCAGCCGGGTCGCGGCGATCCTCGGCACCGAGACCAAGGTGCCGTGCTACCACCATCAGGCGATCGACAGGCTCGGCGACGGGCTGGTCGCGGTCGGCTGGGCGGCGGACGGGACCATCGAGGCGGCCGAACTGCCGGGCGAGGGGTTCGTACTCGGCGTCCAGTGGCATCCCGAACAGAATCCGGACGACCTCAGGCTTTTCGAGGCGCTGGTGAAAGCAGCCAAGGAGCACGCATGACGACGATGTTCGAGGTGATCAACCCCGCCACCGAAGAGGTGGTGCGGTCGGTCGAGCCGACCTCGGCCGAGGAGACCGACGCGGCGATCGCCCGCGCGCACGCGGCGTTCCCCGCCTGGCGCGCGGTGGCCCCCGGCGACCGGGCGCGGCTGCTGCGCCGCTTCGCCGACGCCGTCGACGCCGACATCGAGAACCTCGCCGCGCTGGAAGTGGCCAACGCCGGCCACACGATCGGCAACGCGCGCTGGGAAGCGGGCAACGTCCGAGACGTGCTGACGTACTACTCCGCGTCGCCCGAACGGCTGAGCGGCACGCAGATCCCGGTCCCCGGCGGGGTGAACATGACGTTCCACGAGCCGCTCGGCGTGGTCGGGGTGATCGTGCCGTGGAACTTCCCGATGCCCATCGCGGGCTGGGGGTTCGCGCCCGCGCTCGCCGCCGGGAACACCGTCGTGCTCAAACCCGCCGAGCTCACTCCGCTGACCGCGATCCGCCTCGGCGAACTCGCCCGTAAGGCGGGGATCCCCGAAGACGTCTTCCAGGTGCTTCCCGGCAAGGGATCCGTGGTCGGGCAGCGATTCGTGGCCCACCCGGCGGTGCGGAAGGTGGTGTTCACCGGCTCCACCGAGGTCGGCAAGCAGATCATGGCCGGGTGCGCCGCGCAGGTGAAACGGGTGACCCTGGAACTCGGCGGCAAGAACGCGAACATCGTCTTCGCCGACGCCGACCTGGAGAAGGCGGCGGCCACCGCGCCGTACGGCGTCTTCGACAACGCCGGGCAGGACTGCTGCGCGCGGTCGCTGATCCTGGTGCAGTCGAGGGTGTACGAGAAGTTCATGGAGCTGCTGGAACCCGCGGTGAACGGCGTCGTCGTGGGGGATCCGCGGCTGGAAGTGACCGAGATGGGGCCGTTGATCTCGGCGGCGCACCACGCGAAGGTCTCGTCCTATGTGGACGACACGGCGCCGGTCGCCTTCCGGGGCACCGCGCCCGTCGGCCCCGGATACTGGTTCGCGCCGACCGTCGTCACCCCGCCGGACCTGCGGCATCCGCTGGCCTCGGACGAGATCTTCGGCCCGGTCGTCGCGGTGGTCCCGTTCGACGGGGAGGCGGACGCGGTGACCATGGCCAACCACACCGAGTACGGCCTGTCCGGCTCGATCTGGACCCGCGACGTCGGCCGCGCCTTCCGCGTCGCGCGCGGCGTCGAGGCGGGGAACCTGTCGGTCAACTCGCATTCGTCCGTCCGGTATTGGACGCCTTTCGGCGGGTTCAAGCAGTCCGGGCTGGGCCGTGAACTCGGCCCGGACGCCGTCGATGCCTTCACCGAGACCAAGAATGTCTTCATCAGCACGGAGTGAGCGGGCCACTTTCGTATAAGACCATCAGCACAGAGCGAGCTGGTCACTTTTCGTATCAAGACCATCGGCACGGAGGAACAATGGTCCAGCGTTTCGAAGGCCGCGTCGCGGTCATCACCGGCGGCAGCAGCGGCATCGGCCTCGCCACCGCGCGGCGGCTGGCGAGCGAGGGCGCGAAGGTCGTCATCGGCGACATCTCCGCCGAGGCGGGCAAAGCCGCGGCCGACGAGGTCGGTGGCCTGTTCGTCCCGGCCGACGTCACCGACGCCGAGCAGGTCGAGGCCCTGTTCCAGACCACTGTGGACACCTACGGCTCGGTCGACGTCGCGTTCAACAACGCCGGCATCTCCCCGCCCGAGGACGACTCGATCCTGACCACGGGCATCGACGCGTGGGAGAAGGTGCAGAAGGTCAACCTGACCTCGGTGTACCTGTGCTGCAAGGCGGCGCTGCCGCATATGCGACGGCAGGGCAAGGGCTCGATCGTCAACACGGCGTCGTTCGTCGCGGTGATGGGCGCGGCGACGTCGCAGATCTCCTACACCGCGTCCAAGGGCGGGGTGCTGGCGATGAGCCGGGAACTGGGCGTGCAGTTCGCGCGGGAGAACATCCGGGTCAACGCGCTGTGCCCGGGTCCGGTGAACACGCCGCTGCTGAAGGAACTGTTCGCGAAGGATCCCGAACGGGCCGCGCGGCGGCTGGTGCACGTGCCGGTCGGGCGGTTCGCCGAGCCGGAGGAGATCGCGGCGGCCGTCGCGTTCCTGGCGAGCGACGACGCCTCGTTCATCACCGCTTCGCAGTTCCTGGTGGACGGTGGGATTTCGGGCGCCTACGTCACTCCGCTTTGACCCCCTGCGGCGCAATTAGTCACCTACTTGCGCCGCGTACTCGGGGCCGGCCGGCGCGCCCGCCGGTACTCGGCCGGTGGCAGGGATGGCGAGCCACCGGCCCGCGCGGGCAGGTTCCGCATGGGCGCCGACGCGGCCGACATGATGACGCGGTGTGCCGAGCTCTGCGACACGATCACCCGCCGTGAACGCGTAACTCGCGTGATCGGGCCCGTGATTCGCGTGCTTGGAGGCGTAACTCACGAGTTCCGCCGCTGATCACGGGAGTCACGGCTCCGGGCACGCGTGTCCCGAGTGACGTGGTCGGGCGGAAGTAGACGCGCGCCGAACACGCCAGGTACGGTGTGCGCACAACTACAGACAGGGCCGTCGAGCTGGAGCGGGAGAGCCCTCACGAACGTGGTGGGGCACCGAAGGAGCAAACTCCCCGGAATCTCTCAGGTACTCACTACCGCTTCCGCGAGGCCACTCTGGAAAGCAGGCGCGCAAGTGCGCCTCACCCAAGGTGAAAGCCGCAGTACGTGCGGTGAAACTCTCAGGTGCCATGACAGAGGGGGAGTTCCCGGCGCACCGGTCTATCCGGCGCCTGACCCAAGGAGCTCCCTTGACCAGTACGTCCTTCGACGACCGGCACATCGGCCCCTCGGAGTCCGAGCAGGCCAAGATGCTCGCCGAGGTCGGCTACGGCAGCCTCGACGCCCTGGTGCAGGCCGCCGTGCCGTCCGCGATCCGGGTCACCCGTGACCTCGAACTTCCCCCCGCCGCGTCCGAAGAGGACGCCATCGCCGAACTCCGCGCGCTCGCCGCGCTCAACAAGCCGATGACGCAGATGATCGGCCTCGGCTTCCACGACACGGTCACCCCGGCGGTCATCCGCCGCAACGTGCTGGAGAACCCGGCCTGGTACACGGCGTACACGCCGTACCAGCCGGAGATCTCGCAGGGCCGGCTCGAAGCCCTCCTCAACTTCCAGACCCTGGTCTCCGAGCTGGCCGGTCTCGCCACCGCGAACGCCTCCCTGCTCGACGAGTCCACCGCGGTCGCCGAGGCCGTCATGCTGATGCGCCGCGCGTCGAAGGCGAAGTCGAACAAGGTCGTCCTCGACGCCGAATGCCTGCCGCAGACCATCGCCGTCGTCCGCACCCGCGCCGAGGCCATGGGCGTCGAGGTCGAGGTCCGTGACCTGCTCACCGGCCTGCCGGACGAGTTCTTCGGCGTCGTCGTCCAGTACCCGGGCGCTTCCGGCGTGCTGCGCGGCGCGGGCTTCTACTCCGCCATCTCCGAGACCGCGAAGGCCGCGGGCGCGCTGTACACCGTCGCCGCCGACCTGCTCGCCCTCACCCTGATCACCGCGCCGGGTGAGTTCGGCGCCGACATCGCCGCCGGGTCCACCCAGCGCTTCGGCGTCCCGCTCGGCTACGGCGGGCCGCACGCCGGATACCTGGCCGTCCGCGCCGGGCTCGAGCGTTCGCTGCCGGGCCGCCTGGTCGGGGTGTCGGTCGACGCCGACGGCAACCCCGCGTACCGCCTCGCCCTCCAGACCCGCGAGCAGCACATCCGCCGCGAGAAGGCGACCTCCAACATCTGCACCGCGCAGGTGCTGCCCGCCGTGCTCGCCGCGATGTACGCGGTCTACCACGGTCCGGACGGCCTCAAGCGCATCGCGGCCCGCGTCCACGGACTCGCCGCGAGCCTGGCGGAAGCCCTTCGCGCGGCCGGCGTCGAGGTCGTCCACGAGGGCTTCTTCGACACCGTCCTCGCCCGCATGCCCGGACAGGCCGAAGCGGTCGTCGCGGTCGCGCGCGAGCACGGGATCAACCTCGGCCCGGTCGACGCCGACCACGTCCGCATCGCCGTGGACGAGGTCACCACGCCCGCGATCATCGCCAAGGTGCTCACCGCCTTCGGCATCGAAAACACCGAGAACCAGGCCGAAAGCGCCCAAGCGCTGCCCGCCGGTCTGCGGCGCGAAAGCGAGTACCTCACGCACGAGGTCTTCCACTCGCACCGCTCCGAGACCGCGATGCTGCGGTACCTGCGCGGCCTGTCCGACCTCGACTACGCGCTCGACCGCGGCATGATCCCGCTCGGCTCCTGCACGATGAAGCTCAACGCCACCACCGAGATGGAGCCGATCAGCTGGCGCGAATTCGCGGGGATCCACCCCTTCGCGCCCGCGGACCAGGCCGAGGGTTACCACGTGCTGGTCGAGCAGCTGTCCGGCTGGCTGGCCGAGGTCACCGGCTACGACGAGGTGTCGTTGCAGCCGAACGCGGGCAGCCAGGGCGAGCTCGCCGGCCTGCTCGCCATCCGCGCGTACCATCACGCCAACGGTCAGGCCGAACGCGAGGTCTGCCTGATCCCGTCGTCCGCGCACGGCACGAACGCCGCTTCCGCGGTCATGGCGGGCATGCGCGTCGTCGTGGTCAAGTGCACCGCCGAGGGCAACGTCGACCTCGAAGACCTGCGCGCCAAGGTCGAGGCCAACCGCGACACGCTGTCGGCGATCATGGTCACGTACCCGTCCACGCACGGCGTTTACGAGCACGGCATCGACGAGCTGGCCAAGATCGTCCACGACGCGGGCGGCCAGGTCTACGTCGACGGCGCGAACCTCAACGCCCTGCTCGGTCTCGCCAAGCCGGGTGAGTTCGGCGGCGACGTCTCGCACCTGAACCTGCACAAGACCTTCTGCATCCCGCACGGTGGCGGCGGCCCCGGCGTCGGCCCGGTCGCGGTCCGCGCGCACCTCGCGCCGTACCTGCCGAACCACCCGATGCTGGAGAAGGCGGGCCCCGAAACCGGCGTCGGCCCGATCAGCGCCGCCCCGTACGGTTCGGCGTCGATCCTGCCGATCTCCTGGGCCTACGTCCGCATGATGGGCGGGGGCGGGCTCACCGCCGCCACGCAGGTCGCCGTGCTCGCCGCGAACTACGTGGCCAAACGCCTCAACCAGCACTACCCGGTGCTGTACACCGGCCAGGACGGCCTGGTCGCGCACGAGTGCATCCTCGATCTGCGCGGGCTCACCAAGGAGACCGGGGTCAGCGTCGACGACGTCGCGAAGCGCTTGATCGACTACGGCTTCCACGCGCCGACCATGTCGTTCCCGGTCGCGGGCACGCTGATGGTCGAGCCGACCGAATCCGAGGACCTCGGCGAGATCGACCGCTTCTGCGACGCGATGATCGCCATCCGCGCGGAGATCGACGCCGTCGCCCAGGGTCGCTGGGCCGCGGACGACAGCCCGCTGCGCAACGCTCCGCACACCGCGGAAACCCTGGTCGGTGCCTGGGACCTGCCGTACGACCGCGAATTGGCGGTGTACCCCGCCGGAGTGAACCGCAAGGCCAAGTACTGGCCTCCGGTGCGTCGCATCGACGGTGCGCGCGGGGACCGTAACCTCGTCTGCTCCTGCCCGCCGCTCAACGCCTACGAGAACTGAGGCACTTGATGTCGAAAGAGACGTCCCTGCACGGAGTCCACAAAGGACTGGGTGCGTTGTTCACCGACTTCGCGGGCTGGTCGATGCCGATCCGCTACAGCAGCGAACTGGCGGAGCACAAGGCGGTCCGCGAAGCCGCGGGCCTGTTCGACCTCTCCCACATGGCCGAGATCGAGGTGACCGGCCGGCAGGCCGCCGAGACCCTCGACTTCGCGCTGGTCGGCAACCTGTCCGGCGTCAAGCCGGGCCGGGCGCGCTACACGATGATCTGCGACGAGAACGGCGGCGTCCTGGACGACCTGGTCGTCTACCGCCTCGCCGACGAGAAGTTCCTGGTCGTGGCCAACGCGGGCAACGCCGCCGTGGTCGCGGAGGCGCTGGCCGAGCGGGTCTCCGGATTCGACGCGGTCGTCGAGGACAAGTCCGAGGACGTCGCGCTCATCGCCGTCCAGGGCCCTAAGGCCGTCGAAATCCTCGGCGCGGTCACCGACGCCGACCTCGGCGCGCTGAAGTACTACGCGAGCGTCCCGGCCGTCGTGAAGGGTCACGACGTCCTGCTCGCCCGCACCGGGTACACCGGCGAGGACGGCTTCGAGCTGTACGTCCCGGCCGGTGAGGCCCCCGCCGTCTGGCGCATCCTGACCGACGCGGGCGAGCCGCACGGCCTGCTCCCGGCCGGTCTCGCCTGCCGCGACACCCTGCGCCTCGAAGCCGGGATGCCGTTGTACGGCAACGAACTCAGTCTCCAGCTGAGCCCGTTCGAAGCCGGCCTCGGCCGCGTCGTCAAGTTCGAGAAGCCCGGCAACTTCGTCGGCAAGGCCGCGCTCGAGGAACTGTCCGAAAAGGACGTCCCCCGGGTGCGCGTGGGGCTCAAGGGCGCCGGGCGCCGTGCCCCGCGCCACGGCTACCCCGTCCTGGCCGGCGAGACCGAGATCGGTGAGGTCACCAGCGGCGCCCTGTCGCCGACCCTGGGTTACCCGATCGCCATGGCCTATGTGGACCGGGAGCACTCCGAGCCCGGCACCGAGCTTTCCGTCGACATCCGGGGCCGCGTCGAGCCCGTCGAGGTCGTCGCCCTGCCCTTCTACTCCCGCGCCTGAAAGGCCCTTGAATCACCATGAGCATCCCCCAGGACCTGAAGTACACGAAGGAACACGAGTGGCTGAACGTCGCCGACGGCGTCGCCACCGTGGGCATCACCGCCTTCGCCGCCGAGTCGCTCGGTGACATCGTGTTCGTCCAGCTTCCCTCGGTCGGCGACACCGTCACCGCGGGCGAGGTGTTCGGCGAGGTCGAGTCGACCAAGTCGGTCAGCGAGCTGTACGCACCCGTGGACGGTGAGGTCGTCGAGGTGAACGAGGCCACAACGGACACCCCCGAGCTCATCAACTCGGACCCGTACGCCGAAGGATGGCTCCTGAAGGTACGTCTGTCCGGCGACGTGCCCGCCCTGCTCGACGCCGAGGCCTACGCCGTGCTCACCCAGGAGAGCTGATCCATGACCAACGCTTCCGTGTTCAACGCGAGCCTGTCCGAGGTGGACCCCGAGGTCGCCGTGGCCGTCGCGGCCGAACTCGACCGGCAGCAGTCGACCCTGGAGATGATCGCCTCGGAGAACTTCGCCCCGGTGGGCGTGCTCGAGGCGCAGGGTTCGGTGCTGACCAACAAGTACGCCGAGGGGTACCCCGGCCGCCGCTACTACGGCGGTTGCGAGCACGTCGACGTCATCGAGCAGCTGGCGATCGACCGCGCGAAGGCCTTGTTCGGCGCCGAGCACGCCAACGTCCAGCCGCATTCGGGGGCGCAGGCCAACGCCGCCGCCATGGTCGCGGTGCTCAACCCCGGCGACACCATCCTCGGTCTCGACCTCGCCCACGGCGGGCACCTGACCCACGGGATGAAGATCAACTTCTCCGGCAAGCTCTACCACGTCGTCGCCTACCATGTCGACAAGGAGACCGGGATCGTCGACGTCGAGGAGATCGAGCGCCTCGCCAAGGAGCACAAGCCGAAGCTGATCATCGCCGGCTGGTCGGCGTACCCGCGTCAGCTCGACTTCGCCGAGTTCCGCCGCATCGCCGACGAGGTCGGCGCGAAGGTCATGGTCGACATGGCACACTTCGCCGGTCTCGTCGCCGCGGGCCTGCACCCGAGCCCGGTGCCGTACGCCGACATCGTCACCACGACCACGCACAAGACCCTCGGTGGCCCGCGCGGCGGCATCATCCTGTGCCGCCAGGAACTCGCCAAGAAGATCAACTCGGCGGTGTTCCCCGGCCAGCAGGGCGGTCCGCTGGAGCACGTCATCGCCGCCAAGGCCGTCGCGCTCAAGATCGCCGCGGGCGAGGAGTTCCGCGAGCGTCAGCAGCGTGTGCTCGAAGGCGCGAAGATCCTGGCCGACCGCCTTTCGCGCACGGACTGCGCCGAAGCGGGCGTCCGCGTGCTGACCGGCGGCACCGACGTGCACCTGGTGCTCGTCGATCTGGTCAACTCCACTTTGGACGGTCAGCAGGCCGAAGACCGGCTGCACTCGGTCGGCATCACGGTCAACCGCAACGCCGTGCCGTTCGACCCGCGCCCGCCGATGGTCACCTCGGGCCTGCGCATCGGCACCCCGGCGCTGGCGACCCGCGGCTTCGGCGCGGAGGACTTCGCCGAGGTCGGCGACATCATCGCCGAGGCGCTGCGCCCGGACTTCGACGAGGACCTGCGTCAGTCGCTGTCCGCCAGGGTCGAACTCCTGGCCAAGAAGCACCCGCTGTACGCGGACCTCGACCGATGAGCGCGGTCCCCGAGGGGCGCAAACTTCTCCGGCTCGAGGTTCGGAATTCCCAGACCCCGATCGAGAAGAAGCCGTCGTGGATCAAGACTCGGGCGCGGATGGGGCCGGAGTTCACTGAGCTCAAGGGTCTGGTCAGGCGTGAGGGCTTGCACACTGTGTGTGAGGAGGCGGGTTGTCCCAATATTTATGAGTGCTGGGAGGACCGTGAGGCGACGTTTTTGATTGGTGGGGATCAGTGCACGCGTCGGTGTGATTTTTGTCAGATCGACACCGGTAAGCCCGCTGAGCTGGATCGCACCGAGCCGTGCAAGGTCGCCGAGAGTGTGCAGGCGATGGGTTTGCGTTATTCGACGGTGACCGGTGTGGCGCGTGATGATCTGGAGGATGGTGGTGCGTGGCTGTATGCGGAGACCGTGCGTCAGATTCACGCGTTGAATCCGGGTACGGGTGTGGAGTTGTTGATCCCGGATTTCCATGCCGTTCCTGGTCAGTTGGCTGAGGTGTTCGGTTCGCGGCCTGAGGTGCTGGCGCACAATGTGGAGACGGTGCCGCGGATTTTCAAGCGGATTCGGCCGGGTTTCCGGTATGCGCGGTCGTTGGAGGTGATCACGCGGGCTCGTGAGGCTGGTTTGGTGACGAAGTCGAATCTGATCCTGGGGATGGGTGAGACGCCGGAGGAGGTGGCTCCGGCGATGAGGGATCTGGTCGAGGCGGGGTGTGAGATCCTCACGATCACCCAGTACCTGCGGCCCTCGCCTCGGCATCACCCGGTGGACCGGTGGGTCAAGCCGGAGGAGTTCGTGGAACATTCGCAGGCGGCCGAAGCGTTGGGGTTCGCGGGTGTGATGGCGGGGCCGCTGGTTCGTTCGTCGTATCGGGCCGGTCGCTTGTTCGCGCAGACGAAGGCTCACCGCGGTGAAGCGCTGTCGGAGAACCTGGCCCACCTCGCCGCCGAAGGACCCGCCGCCCAAGAAGCCAGCTCACTGCTGGCCAGATAGGAAGGAGGGCAGATCAATGGCGATCAGCGTCTTCGACCTGTTTTCGATCGGCATCGGTCCCTCCAGCTCCCATACGGTGGGCCCGATGCGCGCCGCGCTGACCTTTGTGGACGGTCTGGCCGCCGACGGTGAGCTGACGGCCACGACCCGGGTCCAGAGCGAGCTTTTCGGCTCGCTCGGCGCGACCGGGTTCGGGCACGGCAGTGACAAGGCCGTGCTGCTCGGGTTGTCCGGGGAGCGTCCGGAAGAGATCGACACCGGCACGGTGCCCGGGAAGATCGCGGAAATCCGGGAATCCTGTCTGCTGAAGCTGCGCGGTGAGCACGAGATCGTGTTCACCGAGGACATCGATCTGACCATGCACCGGCGGAAGTCGTTGCCCGCGCATCCGAACGGGATGATCTTCCGCGCGTTCGACGCCGACGGGAAGGTGCTGCGCGAGCGGACCTACTACTCGGTCGGCGGCGGGTTCGTCCGCGACGAGTCCTACGAGACCGACACCGTCGTCGTCGAGGACTCGACCAAGCTGGAGTTCCCGTTCCGCACCGGCGCGGATCTGCTGAAGCACTGCGCGGACACCGGGCTGCCGATCAGCGAAATCATGCTGCGCAACGAACTCTCCTGGCGCACGCGC
Source organism: Amycolatopsis sp. QT-25 (assembly GCF_029369745.1). Taxonomy (NCBI): domain Bacteria; kingdom Bacillati; phylum Actinomycetota; class Actinomycetes; order Pseudonocardiales; family Pseudonocardiaceae; genus Amycolatopsis; species Amycolatopsis sp. QT-25. Next base: position 5,998,475 of record NZ_CP120210.1, on the reverse strand, counting down.
GAGGAGGTCCGCGCAGGCCTGCTGGAGATCTGGCAGGTCATGGTGGAATGCGTGCGCAACGGCTGCGAGCACGAAGGTGTCCTGCCGGGCGGGCTGAAGGTGCCGCGCCGCGCGAAGGCGTTGCACGAGAAGCTGCTCGCCGAGGACGGCGTCGGCGACCCGCTGTACGCGATGGACTGGGTGAGCCTGTACGCGCTGGCGGTCAACGAGGAGAACGCCGCGGGCGGCCGCGTCGTCACCGCGCCGACCAACGGGGCGGCGGGGATCATCCCGGCCGTTCTGCACTACTACCAGCGGTTCATCCGGGGCTCGTCGGACGACGGCATCGTGACGTTCATGCTCACCGCGGGCGCGATCGGCTCGATCCTCAAGCAGACGGGCTCGATCTCGGGAGCCGAGGTCGGCTGTCAGGGCGAGGTCGGCTCGGCCAGTGCCATGGCCGCCGCCGGGCTCACCGAGGTCCTCGGCGGCTCGCCCGCGCAGGTGGAGAACGCCGCCGAGATCGGCGTCGAACACCACCTGGGGCTGACCTGTGACCCGGTCGGCGGGCTGGTGCAGATCCCGTGCATCGAACGCAACGCCGTGGGCGCGTCCAAGGCGGTCCACGCCGCGCGGATGGCGATGCGCGGTGACGGCTCGCACGTCGTGACGCTGGACAAGGCGATCAAGACCATGCGGGAGACCGGCGCCGACATGAGCGTGAAGTACAAGGAGACCGCGCGCGGCGGCCTCGCCGTGAACGTCATCGAGTGCTGACCTCCTCCGCAATTCGGCACCTGATTGCGATGGATGCGTGCGCAAGTACCGCAACCAGGTGCCGAATTGCGGGCGGCCTAAACTCGGGTGGTGGAGTCGAAAGCGGGTGACGCGCTGTTCCGCCCGGTGCGCGCGGGCAACGCCTTCGAGGAAACCGTCGAACGGCTGCTTCAGGCGATCCGGCTCGGTGTGGTGGGCGCGGGGGAGCGGCTGCCGTCGGAGCGTGAACTCGCCGAACGGCTCGGAGTCAGCCGGGTGACGCTGCGCGAGGCCATCCGCGCACTTTCCGACGCGGGCTACGTCGAGTCGCGGCGTGGCCGGTACGGCGGCACGTTCGTCAACGACGTCCTGCCCGACCCGCCCGCCGCCGACGGGCGGAAGGTCGACAACGCCACCCTGGAAGACGCGCTCGGCCTGCGGCACGTCCTGGAAACCGGCGCCGCCGAGATGGCGGCTTCGCGCTCCCTCAGCCCGGCCGACCGGCAGCATCTGACCAGCACGCTCGCCGAGGCCGCCGCGGCCGACGTCGGTGACTACCGGCGCAAGGATTCGCGGCTGCACCTGGCGATCGCCGAGGTCACCGCGTCCGGCGCGCTGACCACGGCGATGGCCGACGCGCGGACGCGGGTCAACCAGCTGCTCCACATGATCCCGCTGCTCGAACCGAATCTGGAGCACTCCAACGCCCAGCACGAGGCCATCGTCGACGCGATCCTCGCCGGCGACTCCGAGGCGGCCCGCCGGGCGATGGCGGAGCACGTCGAAGGGACGGCTTCACTGCTTCGCGCGTTTCTCGCCTGAGGTCACTCGGCTTTGCCGTTCCAGCGGCTCGTGAAGGCCCCTATCCCGCGGCTCAGCGGAAGGAACTCGACCTTCACACCTTCCTCAGTACATGAAGGACCCCTTCCTGTACTTAGGTGCAAGGAAGGGGTCCTTCACGTACTTCTGGCAGGCGAGCGTGCGGGTCCAAGCGAGACTGGCCGCATTTCGTCACCTGAATGCGATGGTGTCCAGGACACGATTCGGTGATTTTCCCACAACCTTTTCACTCGTTCGGTCGTCTTACCTGGCGTGGAAAACCCGGATGAGGCAGTCGCACCCGAGTCGGAGACCACGGCCACCCCGGAGGCGAAAGGGAAGCAGCGCAGGTGGCGCCGGATCGCCGCCTGGACGCTCGGGCTGCTCATCGGCATCCCGGTGGTCGCGTTCGGAGTCGCGTACGTCTTGCTCGACGTCCGCAGTCCGGAAGAGGTGCTGGCCGGCCTCGACAAGACCGTCGTCCTGCAGAACGCCGACGGTTCCGAACTGCTCAAGGTGATTCCGCCGGGCGGCGACCGGCTGTTCGTGCCCTATGACGCCATCCCCGCGAAGCTGCGCGACGCGATCGTCGCGACCGAGGACCCGACTTTTTGGGACAACGAGGGCTTCGATCTCACCGGACTCGGCCGCGCGCTGGTGACCGGCGTCGGCGGCGGCTCGGGGATCACCCAGCAGTACATCAAGAAGTCCACCGGCAACGAGGACGCCACCCTCGCCCGCAAGTTCTCCGAACTGGTGCTCGCCACGAAGATCACCCAGCAGCAGACGAAGAAGGAGATCTTCGAGAGCTACGTCAACATCATCTCGTTCGGCCGCGGCACCTACGGCCCGGCGTCGGCGATGAACGCCTACTTCGGCCGCGAACTCGACGACTCGATGACCTGGAGCGAGGCGGCCTTCCTCGCCGGCATGATCCAGTCACCGTCGGTGCACGACCCGTACGCCTCCACCCACCAGCACGCCATGAAGCGCTGGTCCTACGTGGTGAACAAGCTCGTCGCGCGGGGTTACGTCGGCCAGGCCGAAGCGGTCGGCCTGACCTATCCGGAAGACGCGATCCAAGCACCTTCGGAGACCCGCGCCGGCCGCGTCACCTACGAGAAGTACCACGTCAAGCAGCAGGTCCTGGCCGAACTGGAGCAGGTCGGCTACCCGTTGGACCGGCTCCGCGGCGGCGCGATGAGGGTCGAGACGACCCTCGACCCGCGTGCCCAGGCCGAAGCCGAGAAAACGGTCAAGGAGCGGTTGCAGGGGCAGCCGGCGCACTTCCGGGCGTCGCTGGTCGCCGTCGAACCGGGGACCGGCGCCATCCGCGCCTACAACGGCGGTGGCTGGAGCGTGCACGACTACGCGGGCACCCCGTACGGCACCGGCTCGGCCTTTCAGCCGTTCACGCTCGCCGCGGGGCTCGAACAAGGCGTCGACGTGGACGAACCGATGAAGGCACCCGCGCAGGTCGATTTCCTCGGCGAGACCTTCAAGTTCCAGGACCAGTGCGGAGAAACCGGCAAATGCACGCTTCGGGAAGCGATGGGCCGGGACGCCCGGGGACCGTTCGTCGAGTTGGCGAGGAGGCTCGGCGCGGAAACGGTCCGGAACGGCGCCCGCGCGGCCGGGATCCCCGAGGCCGTCGACGGCGCGGTCACCCTGCGCGAGAAGGACGGGTTCCTGATCGGACCCGGGATCGCGGTGGGCCGGTATCCCTTGCGGCCCAGTGACATGGCAGGCGCCTACGCGACCTTCGCCGCGGACGGCCTGCGTGCCACCCCGCATCTGGTGTCGAAGATCCGGGACGAGAACGGGGAAACCGTCTGGGAAAGGTCTTCGGACAAGACGCCCGCGTTCAAGGGTGACGAGGCGCTGAGCCGCCGGATCGCCGGGACGATCAGCCAGGTGTTGACCACCGGGCTGAAGGACCGTCCGGCGGCGCTGAAGACGGGCGACTTCCGGTACGACGAGACGGACGACAACGCCGGCGGCTGGGCGGTCGGGTACACGCCGCAGCTCGCGACCGCGGTCTGGGTCGGCTCCGACGAACCACGCCGGATGCGGGACGCCGCCGGGGAGAAACTGGCCGGCAGGACGATCCCGGCGCAGCTGTGGCAGCGCTTCATGAACGGCTTCCATCAGGGACTGCCGGTGCGGTGGCCGGTCTCCGCGACCACGGCGGCGCCCCGCCCGCGCTGACGCGGCGGTCACGCGAAACGGTCGCTAGGACGTCACGAGGACGACGGTCAGCCCGTCGTATCCCTTCTTGCCGACGGTCTGCAACGCGGTCGCGTCGACCCGCGGTTCGGCGGTGATCAGTTCGTGCATCCGCCGGAGCCCTTCGATCTCGTCGGAGGTGTTCGCCGGGTCGGCCACCGCACCGGCGCGGACGACGTTGTCGATCACGATCACGCCGCCCGGCCTGGTCAGCTTCAGCGCCGCCTCGAAGTAGGCCGGGTTGTTGACCCGGTCCGCGTCGATGAACGTCAGGTCGAGCGGGCCTTCGACGCCGGGCAGCAGGTCCAGTGCTTCCCCGATCCGGATGTCGACGAGCTCGCCGACACCGGCGGCGTCGATGCTCTTCCGCGCGACCTCGGCGAATTTCGGGTGGTACTCGAGCGTCACGAGACGCCCTCCGGGTGGCAGGGCGCGGGCGAGCCAGATGGTGCTGTAGCCGCCGAGCGTGCCGATCTCCAGTATCGACCGGGCGCCGATCATCCTCGCCAGCAGATGGAGCAGTTTGCCTTGGTTCGGCGCGACGGCGATCGACGGCATCCCCGCCTCCGCCGAAGCGGCGAGTGCCCCGTCGAGGGTCGGATCGGCCGGGATGAGCGCGTCGAAGATGTACTCGTCGACCTTGGACCAGATTTCCTGAGTCATGGAACCTCCTCGAGCGAACTTAACGCCGTCGGCCGGTCCCGAAAACATCCATCGGGGCGGCCGCCCTGCCGAACCTCAAGCGGCGCGACGGACCGCCTTCGGGATGACCAGTGGGGTCCCGGTCTCGGGGCACGGCATGACGCGGCAGGGCAGCTCGAAGATCCGTTCGACGTTGGCGGCGGTGACGACGTCTTCGGGCGCGCCTGTCGCCAGTACTTCCCCGTCGCGCATCGCGATCATGTGCGTCGCGTACCGGGCGGCGTGGTTGAGGTCGTGCAGCACCGCCACCAGCGTCCGGCCCTGTTCCCGGTGCAATTGCGCGCACAGGTCGAGGATGTCCATCTGGTGCGCGATGTCCAGATAGGTCGTCGGCTCGTCGAGCAGGAGGAGGTCGGTCTCCTGGGCGAGCGCCATCGCCATCCACACACGCTGCCGCTGGCCGCCCGACAGCTCGTCGACCAGCCGCTCGGCGAGGTCGTCGACCCCGGTGGCGCGCAGGGATTCCGCGACCACGGTGGCGTCCTCGCGGGACCACTGGCGCAGCAGCCGCTGATGGGGGTACCGGCCACGCGCGACGAGGTCCGCGACGGTGATGCCGTCGGGCGCGATCGAGCTCTGCGGCAGCAGGCCGAGCCGCCGGGCGACCTCCTTGGCGGGGAACGAGCTGATCACCTGGCCGTCGAGGAACACCGAACCCTGGTGGGGTTTGAGCATGCGCGCGAGCGCGCGCAGCAGGGTCGTCTTGCCGCAGGCGTTCGGGCCGACGATGACGGTGAACGACCGGTCGGGGATGACCACCCCGAGGTCCTGGGCGACGGTCCGGCCGTCGTAGGCGAGTGTCAGCGCGTCCGCGTGCAGGCGGGACGTCGTGGTCTGCTCGGTGACGGTTTCCACGGTCTTCACACAGGTGAGGCTAACCTAGGACTCCGCTGTTGTGGTGTTCCGCAGGTCGCAGTCGGCGCACGACGAGTGTCGATGGCATCATCGCCAGTGCGCTATCCCCAGTGCAATCGCGTGAAGGCACTCGGTGCGATCGAAGGACGGCATGGAGGACTACCGGCTGGTCGCGGACGAGATCTCCGCGGACGTCGAGGCGGGCAGGCTCCGCCCTGGTGACAGGCTGCCTCCGCAGCGGCGGTTCGCTCGCGAGCGCGGAATCGCCAACTCGACCGCCGCCCGGGTCTACGGCGAACTCGTCCGGAGAGGCGTCGTGGTCGGCGAGGTCGGCCGCGGCACGTTCGTCCGCGCCGGCAGGCCACCGGTGGAGACCGCGCTCGCCGAACCGGGCGGCGCGACGGTCGACCTCGAACTCAATTTCGCCGTCTTGCCCGGGCAAACGGCGCTGATCGGGAAGGCGCTGGAGCCGCTGCTGCGTGACGACGTCCTGACGGCGGCGCTGCGGCCGGGAAGTGTGTCCGGTTCGAAGCAGGCGCGGGACGCCGCCGCCGGACTGTTCGCGAAGGACGGCTGGGCACCGGAAATCCTCTTCGCCGGGAGCGGGCGTCAGGCCATCGCGGCCGCCATCGCCGCCTTCGTGCCGATGGGGGAACGGCTCGCCGTCGAGGCCATCACGTATCCGGTGGTCAAGGCGCTCGCCGGACGGCTCGGCGTCCAGTTGGTGCCCATCGAGACCGACGACAGGGGGCTCGTTCCCGAGGCACTCGAAGCCGCCTCCGTTCGCGCGCTGTACGTCCAGCCGACGCTGCACAACCCACTCGGGTCCACAATGGACGAAGCGCGGCGCGTCGAGCTGGCGGAGACCGTGCGGCGGATGGACATCCCGGTGATCGAGGACGGGATCTACACCTTCCTCCGGCCCGAGGTCCGTCCGTTCGCGGCGTACGCGCCGGAGCGCACCGTGTTCGCCGACAGCCTGTCGAAACGGCTCGCCCCGGGGCTGACCACCGGATTCCTCGCCGTTCCGGCGGAATGGACGGATCGGCTGGCCGCGGCCGTCCGCTCGGGTGGCTGGGTCGCGCCACGGCTCGCCGTCGAAGCCGCCACCCGGTGGATCACCGGCGGCACCCTGGAAACCGTCGAACGGGCGAAACGGCTCGACGCCGCCGAACGCCAACGGGTGACGGCGGCTCGGCTGGCCGGCTTCACGGTGCGTGCCGATCCGCAGGCGTACCACTGCTGGTGGGAACTGCCCGAGCACTGGCGAGCCGAGACCTTCGTCGCCGCGGCCGCACGGCGCGGGATCGCCGTCACCCCGGCGGCGGCGTTCGCCGTCGTCCCCGGCCACGCCCCGAACGCGGTGCGGCTGGCGGTGTCCTCGCCGCCTCTGGAGACGCTCGGGACCGCTTTGGACGTCCTCGCGCGCCTCGCTTCCGGCCGCCCCGAGGACGCCGGGGTCGACTGACCCCCGCAATTCGTCACCTCCTTGCGAGACGTGGCGCGCGACCATCGCAAGGAGGTGACGAATTGCGTCAGGGGCGCGGTGCCCACTTGCCGATGAAGCTGCCGCACGTGACGGTCCGCCCGGTGAGCCGCGCTCGTAGCGCGTTCTCCAGCCCGAGGTAGTCGAAGATCGGCGCGTCGCCCTCGACCTCCGCGGGCACCGGGCCGCCCTTGGCCAGGGCCTGCATGCTCACGGTCTGGAAGAGCACCAAGTAGTCGCCTTCGCGGTTGAGCTCGTCGGCCCTCGCGAGCATGCGTTGCGGGGCGTCGGCGACGATCTCCAGCGGCAGCGGCCATTCCAGCGGAAACGGGTTGCGCAGGCCGAAGGCGGGATAGGCGAACGGGTTGTCGGGCAGGACCGCCGTACGCCCCGCGGGGTAGCGTGTGACGCACTCCTGGATCTGGGAGATGTAGGTGAACGTGCCGGGATTCGTCCGGACGCCGCGCATCGACGAGGTCACCGTGCCGAGGTCACCGGTCAGTTTCTCGCGCGCCATGTCGAGATACGCGGCTTCGTCGTGGTGCACGACCACGGCCCACCCCGACGCCAGCACGGCGACCAGGCCCGTCGCGGTGGCGCCCACCGACGCGATCCGGCGAGGCGGATCCGGCAGCGGGGGCAGCGCGTCCGACAGTTCGAGGATCGCCGTCAGCGCCAGCGTTCCGGTGAACAGCGTCGGAGTGTCGTTCCCCCAGGACAGACTGGTCATGAAGCCCGTCGCGAAGACGAGTGCCCCCATCATCGGGAACCGCCGTTTCGCGGCCCAGTTCACCAGCAGCGCGACACCGAGGATCCACCAGAGGACGTCCGCCCAGCGCGATGCGCCGGTGAAGTGTCCATCCACGACGGTGCCGACCACCACCGCCACACCCATCAGGAGGAACAGTCGCGCGAGGACCGCTCCGGCGAATCCGGCGCGCTCACGGAAGACCCCGAGCAGGGCCAGAAACACCCCGACGATCGTGAAGAAGGTCAGGCCGCGCACCGGCGGCCGCAGCAGGGTTTCGGGATTTCCGAGCCACAGACCGAGAAGTCGCTCGCCGTACGCGGGCAGACCGCCGGTGAGCTGCTCGGCCATCGGGCCGAGCCCGCCGTCGACCGTGACGATTCCGACGTAGAAGACCAGAAAAGCGCCCAGTGCCACCAGATCCCCGGCCAGGCGCCGCCACCAGCGGCCGGTGCGGAACGCGCCTTCCCGCAGCGACGGGTGCAGCAGCAGCCAGCACAACGCGATCAGCGGCACCGGCGCGAAACTCTGTTTGACGAACACCGCGGTGCCCAGCAGCACGAGGCCGAACCGCCGCGGCCACGCCTTGCCGTTGCGCAGCCCCGAATCCAGCGCCCAGGCACCGCAGGCGGTCAGGAAGATCCCGTCGATCGTGTGCCACGCCATCAGCGGGAAGGCGTTGAGGTTCAGCAGCGACGCGGCCGCCGTCAGGCCGGTGAGCCCCGGCCCCCAGTCGCGGACGCGGCGGCGGGTGACCAGTACGGCGAACGCGATGGTCGCCAGGATGATCTCCAGCATGCTGAGCACGCTGGAGACGAAGAACAGCGGGCCCGGCAGCACGAAGTCGACGATGTGCAGATACGCCGAACCCAGCGGCCGTGCGGAGATGATGTCGGCGTGCGGGACCTCGCCGTGCCGCACGCGCCAGGCCTGGGCGAGGATGAAACCCTGGTCCGACGGGTGGAAACCGAAGCGCCCCACCCGGAGTTCGGTGGCGACGGCGAGCGCGATCACCCACGTCGCGTGCAGCGAAAGCCGGAGCACTGTCCTGGACGGACGCGCCGATGCCGTCCTCGTGGCGTCCGGTCCGGTCGTCAGCGGGGGACTGGCGACGTCCACACTGCCCCTTTCCCTCCTCGTCCTGCCTCGGCCCGAGTCCGCCGACCCCCGGCGTATCGGAAACCGATGGTAGCGGCCGGGGGCGCGCCCCGATCGTGCCCGGCGGCGAGGACGTCAGGGGCGGCGGCGCCAGACCAGCCTGGTGACCGCGCCCGCCACCGAGGCGAGTGGCGCCTTCCGGGGCAGGCCACGGGATTCCGGCGCCGACTCGGGCATCGCGCGATAGACGAGGTGGGCGAAGAACCGCGTCGTCCTGGGTGCGACGAGCGTCACGAGTTCGGCGGCCGTGCCCTCGGGCAGATTCAGGATCTCGGGCCGTTTCTCCAAGGCCTTCACCACGAGCGCGGCGGCGCGTTCGGGGGAGCTCGACGGCATACCGCGATAGGACCCGGTCGGCGCGATCATGTCGGTGCGCACCAGCGGCATCCGGACCGACGTGAAGGTGACACCGTCGGAAAGCGTTTCCCTGCCGGCGGTCAGCCCGAACTCCTCCAGCGCGGCCTTCGAAGCCAGGTAAGCGGAAAACCGCGGGGTGTCGGTCTGGAGTCCTTGGGTGGTCACGTTGACGACGTGGCCGAACCCGCGCGCGGTCATCGAGGGCAGCAGGCCGAGGGTCAGCCGCACGGGGCCGAAGTAGTTGATCGCCATCGTGCGTTCGAAGTCGTGGAACCGTTCGGTGGACAGCGAAAGCGACCGCCGGATCGAGCGGCCCGCGTTGTTGACCAGCATGTCGACGGCGCCGTGCGCGGCCAGCACGTCCTTGACCAGTGCGTCGACCGCGTCGCCGTCGGTGAGGTCGCACGGATACGCCGCCGCCTTCCCGCCCGCCGCGACGATCTGCTCGCGGACCTCTTCGAGTTCGTCGGCGCGCCTGGCCACGAGGATCACTTCGCCGCCCTTCGCGGCGACGGCCAGCGCGGACGCGCGCCCGATACCCGACGAGGCGCCGGTGATCAGGACCTTGCGGCCGTCGAGTGGTTCCGGCCCGCGGCGGCGGCGGCCGCGATCGGGATCCAGGTGCTCGAGCCAGTACCGATAGAGCGGACCGGCGTACTCCGTCAGCGGGGGCAAGGTGATTCCGCTGCCTTCGAGCGCGGCTGTGGTCGCGCTCGTGTCGAAGTCGACCTCCAGGCTCAGGTGAGGCAGGACTTCGGGCGGGATGCCGAGTTCGGTCAGTACCGCCGCGCGGGCCGAACGTCCGCCGGGAATCCGGTCCAGCCCGGCCGCCGCGGTTTTCGCCAGCCGGGTTCCGGTGCGCTTCAGCACCCCGGACGGCCGAACGGGAAGGACGGCGGAGATCTTCGGCGCGCCCGCGGCTCGCGCGAAGGCGTTGTAAACCTCGTGAAGCGGCTGCGGGCGGGGCGACGCGAGGTGGTAGGTGCTGCCGCTGGGCGCGTCGACGTGCATGAGGTGTTCCATCGCTTCGACGACGTAGTCGACCGGCACGATGTTCGTGGCGCCGAGATCCGGGGCGGCCAGTGGAAGACGGCGCGGCAGCGCGGCGAGCCGGGAGATCGCGGGGAGGAAGTAGTACGGGCCGTCGATCTTGTCCATCTCGCCGGTCCGCGAATCACCGGCCACGGCGGAGGGCCGGTACACCCGGAACGGCGTTTTCCCGTGCCGTCGCACGAGTTTCTCGGCCTCGAACTTCGTCGCGTGGTACGGCGACGCGAAGCTCTGGCCGAGGTCGAAGTCGGCTTCGGTGAAGCGCCCGGCGTACTGCCCGGCGACCGCGATCGACGAGACGTGGTGGAAGAGCCCGGCCTTCGCGGCGGCGGCGAACTCCAGGACGTGGCGAGTGCCGTCGACGTTGGCCGCGCGGTTCGCCGCTTCGTCCGCGGTGAGGTCGTAGATCGCGCCGAGGTGCACGACGTGGTCGAGGGGACCGAGGTGGGCGGGATCGATGCCCAGCGAGGGTTCGGTCAGATCGCCGGTCACGGGAACGAGCTTTTCGTGGCTCGGGAGTTTCCCGCGGGAGGTCTCCCGCACGAGAACGTGGACGGCGACGGTCTCGGGTCGCCGTAGCAGGCGGGCTACCAGGCGTTTGCCCAGAAAACCCGTCGCGCCCGTCACGAAGTAGGTGGTCATGGCCGGCTCCTTCCGAACAGGGCCGACTCTACCTACTCGGAAGTAGGAACGGTAGTTGTCATCCGCTGTGGTCCGGATGTTCGGCCACCGCGACCACGGCGTCGCGGAGCGCGGCACGCAGGCGCCCCACGTCCAGCGGCCCGAGCACGGCGGCTTCGCCGGGCGGCGCCACGAGCACGATCTTGTCGCTGCTCACGAACACCGTCACGTCCCGGCGCCTGCCCGCGAGATCCCGGCAGCCGACCGACCATTCGTCCCGCGGTGCCAACATCCTCATCCTCCCGTGTCCCATGTTCTCCCTTTCTCGTCCGAGGCTGGGACGGGGCCGTTTCGGGCCCGTGACGCGGGTTGGCCGACATTCCTACTGATGGGTTAACCGATCCTCCGCCTCGGCACCGGCTTCCGGCGCCGCGTGCGGAACGGTCCTTTCCTCGCTGCTCGTCAGCGGGTCAGGACTCCTGGGCGACCAAACCCCGCGAAGACCGCGTCATGGTCCCGAAGGCCAGCAGCGCGAGCACGCCGAAGGCCGCCATCGTGATCCCCATCGGGACGGCGGTACCCGCGCCGCCCAGCCCGACCAGCGGCGTCGCGAGCCCGCCGACGACGAACTGCAGCACGCCCAACAGCGCCGACGCCGAACCGGCGGACCGCGCCTGCTCGGCCAGCGCCAGGGAGCTCGCGTTGGGTGCCACCATGCCGATGCTCGACACCAGGATGAACAACGGGATCAGCAGCCCGATCAGGCCGAGGTCCAGCACCGCCGCGGCGAGTACGCCGAAGCCGGCGACTGCCGCGACGACGAGGCCCACGGTCAGCAGGGTCCGTTCCGGGAAGCGGCCGACGACGCGCCCGTTCAGCTGTCCGACGGCCACGATGCCGATGCCGTTGAGCCCGAACACCAGGCTGTACGCCTGCGGGCTGAGACCGTAGACGCCTTGCAGGGCGAAGGACGAACCGGAGATGTAGGCGAACAGGCTGCCGAACATCAGCCCGGAGGCCAGCGCGTAGCCGAGGAAGCCGCGATCGCGGAGCAGGCTCGCGTACTTCCGCAGCACCGAGCCGAACCGCGCGGGCGTGCGGCGCTCCTCGGGCAGGGGCTCCGGCAGCAGGAAGAAGACCACGACGAGCAGGATCGCGCCGAAGACGGTCAGGCAGACGAACACGCCACGCCACGAGGTCCAGTTGAGGATCTGGCCGCCGATGATCGGCGCCAGGATCGGGGCGAGGCCGTTGACCAGCATGAGCAGTGAGAAGAACTTCGTCATCGCGGTGCCGGAGTACAGGTCGCGCACGGTCGCCCTGGCGATCACGATGCCCGCGGCCGCGCCGAAGGCCTGGACACCGCGAGCGGCGATGAGCAGGTCGGCGGTCGGGGCGAAGGCGCACAGGATCGAGCCGACCAGGTAGAGGGCGAGGCCGGCGATGAGCGGTTTGCGACGGCCGATCGCGTCGGACAGCGGTCCGAGGACCAGCTGGCCGAGGGCGAGTCCGATGATGAACGCGCTCAGCGTGAGCTGGACGGTCGCGTCCGCCGCGCGCAGTTCACCCGCCAGCTGGGGCAACGCGGGCAGGTACATGTCGATGGACAGGGGCCCGAAGGCGGACAGGCCGCCGAGGATCAGGACGAATCGGGCGCGTCCGGTCGTGCTCGGCCGCAGGACGGGTTCTTCCACTCGCTCGGGCGCGATGGTCATGCTCTTCCTCTCCCCAGGGGTGGTTCCGCGGACGACAACTTGCTTAGAGTAGGTAACTATTCCATCTGTGACCCACGACACTCGGAGCGGTATCGACTGATCCGATCAATTTTCCGCACAAATCAGGCCGACCTCTAGATCTGTTCGCAGGCAGTCGGGTATACATCGGATGTCTGTTCGTCGCTGTGGGAACCGTCGCGGGTTGGCGGTTCGACCGGAAGGGAAAATCCGTGCAGCTGTTGCGTCTCGGGGAACCGGGAAGTGAGCATCCGTTCGTACGTGCTGGAGACGGCACGCTGCGCGATCTCTCCGGGCTGACCGCCGACCTCGATGGCGGCTTCTTCGCGAGCGACGGCGTTGCCAGGGTCGCGGCCGCGCTGGCCGCCGGTGAGCTGCCCGAAGCCGGTCCCGAAGCCGCGCGGGCCAGGGTGGGCGCGCCGATCGCGCGGCCGGGCAAGGTCGTCTGCATCGGCCTCAACTACCGGCAGCACGCCGAGGAGTCCGGCGCCGCCGTCCCGGCCGAGCCGGTCGTCTTCATGAAGGCCTCCGACGTCGTCGTCGGCCCGGAAGACGACGTGCTCGTGCCGCGCGGTTCGACCAAGACCGACTGGGAGGTCGAGCTCGGCGTGGTCATCGGCAAGACGGCGCGCTACCTCGAAAGCGTCGAAGACGCCCTCGGACACGTCGCCGGCTACACCATCTCGAACGACGTGTCCGAGCGCGAGTTCCAGCTCGAACGCGGCGGACAGTGGGACAAGGGCAAGTCGTGCGAGAACTTCAACCCGCTCGGCCCGTGGCTGGTCACCGCCGACGAGGTGGCCGACCCGCAGGCACTCGGCCTGCGGCTGTGGGTCAACGGAGAGAAGAAACAGGACTCGTCGACGAAGGACATGATCTTCCCGGTCGCCGAGATCGTGCACTACCTGAGCCGGTTCATGGTGCTGCGCCCCGGTGACCTCATCAACACCGGTACTCCGCAGGGCGTCGCCCTCGGCCGGCCGGACCCCAAGCCGTACCTGCGCGAAGGGGACGTCATCGAACTCGAGATCGACGGCCTCGGCCGCCAGCGCCAGACTGTCAGGCAGGCGTGATGGCGAAGATCGTGGGCATGGAGGTGCTCGACGTCCGCTTCCCCACCTCGCGGGAGCTGGACGGTTCGGACGCCATGAACCCGGACCCGGACTACTCGGCCGCGTACGTCGTGCTGCACACCGACGGCGGCCCGGACGGCTACGGACTCGCCTTCACCATCGGACGCGGCAACGACGTCCAGGCCGCGGCGATCCGCGCGCTGGAGCCGCACGTCGTCGGCAGGGAGGTCCCCACCGGCGCCACCGCACTCGGTGACCTGTCGAGGACACTGGTCGGCGACTCGCAACTGCGGTGGCTCGGCCCGGAAAAGGGGGTCGCGCACATGGCGATCGGCGCGGTGGTCAACGCCGCCTGGGACCTCGCCGCGCGCGTCGCCGGGCTCCCCGTGTGGCGGTTCGCCGCCGAGATGCCGCCCGAGGACCTCGTCTCCCTCGTCGACTTCCGCTATCTGTCCGACGCGCTGACCGAGCAGGAAGCGCTCGACATCCTTCGCGCCGCCGAACCGGGCCGTGCGGAACGGATCGCCCGGATCGAACGCGACGGGTACCGCGCGTACAGCACCTCCCCCGGCTGGCTCGGCTACTCGGACACGAAACTCGTCCGGCTCGCCGAACAGGCGGTCGCGGACGGCTTCGAGATGATCAAACTGAAGGTCGGCGGCAACCTCGAGGACGACGTCCGCCGGATGAAACTCGCCCGCGAGACCGTCGGCCCGGACATCCGGGTCGCCGTCGACGCGAACCAGCGATGGGACGTTTCGACCGCGATCACCTGGATGACCGCCCTGGCACCGTACGACCCGTACTGGATCGAGGAGCCCACCTCGCCGGACGACGTGCTCGGGCACGCCGCGATCGCCAAGGCGCTCGCCCCGATCCGGGTGGCCACCGGCGAGCACGTCCAGAACCGCGTGGTGTTCAAGCAACTGCTGCAGGCGGGCGCGATCTCGGTGCTGCAGCTGGACGCCGCCAGGGTCGGCGGGTTCACCGAGAACCTGGCGATCCTGCTGCTGGCGGCCAAATTCGGGATCCCGGTGTGCCCGCACGCCGGCGGCGTCGGGCTGTGCGAACTCGTGCGGCACCTGTCGATGTTCGACTACGTGGCCGTGTCCGCTTCCGACGTGGACCGGTCCATCGAATGGGTCGACCATCTCCACGAGCACTTCACCGACCCGGCCGCCGTGATCGACGGCCGCTACGTCGCCCCGTCCGCACCGGGTTTCTCGGCACGGATGCACGACGCGACCCTGCGCCGGTTCACCTTCCCCGACGGTCCGGAATGGACGGAGACAAGCAAGTGAGTGAGTTCGAAGGCCTCGTCGCGGCCGTCAGCGGAGGCGCGTCGGGAATCGGCCGGGCCACCGCGGATCTGCTCGCCTCGCGCGGGGCGAAGGTCGCGGTGCTCGACCTGAATCCCGGCGACCTTCCCGAAGGCCTGACCGGATTCCGGTGCGACGTCGGTTCCGACGACGAGGTCCGGTCCGCGATCGACGCGGTCGCGGAGCGTTTCGGCGGGCTCGACGTCCTGGTCAACAACGCGGGGATCGGCGCACAGGGCGACGTCACCGCCAACAGCGACGAAGAGTGGCACCGCGTGCTCGACATCAACGTCGTCGGCATGGTGCGGCTGGCGCGGGCCGCGTTGCCGCTGCTGAAGAACTCGCCGTCGGCCGCGATCGTCAACACCTGCTCGATCGCCGCGTGGGCCGGCCTGCCCGACCGCGCGCTGTACTCGGCGAGCAAGGGCGCGGTGCTCTCGCTGACCCTGGCGATGGCGACCGACCACCTCGCCGACCGGATCCGGGTCAACTGCGTCTGCCCCGGCACCGCCGACACTCCGTGGGTCGGCAGGCTGCTCGACGCCGCGGGCGATCCGGAGGCCGAACGGGACGCGCTGGCCGCCCGTCAGCCGATGGGCAGGCTGGTGACCGCGGACGAGGTCGCGAACGCCGTCGTGTACCTCGCCAGTCCGCTTTCGGCGTCGACCACCGGAACCGCGCTCGCCGTCGACGGGGGTATGTACGGGCTGCGTCCGCGCGGCCCCGTCCAGCGGTAGGGGTTCCCGGTGCCCCGTGTTCGGGCCGGGCCTGCGGTACCACCGGATCGGCCGCTCGCTGTACGCCATCGGAGGCGACCGCGAAGCCGCGCGGGCCGCCGGTATCCGCGTCGACCGGATCTCGCGGGGTGTCTTCGTGGTGGCCGGGGTGCCGGCCGCGCTCGGCGCCGATCAGGGCGACGGGTCGATCCTTCGGGGGTTCGCCGCTGCGGTGATCGGCGGTGTCTCACCGGACGGTGGGAAGGGCACTCTGGTCGGGGCGCTCACCGGCGTGCTGCTCCCGCAGACGGTCACCATCCTGCTTCAGATCGCGCAGGTGCCGCCGGGAATGGCTGAAGGCGATCCACGGCGTGATCGTCTCGCGCTCTGCCGTCGGGAAGGCCCAGACGTGATACACCGATGCGAGGAAGGGGCCTTTCCTGGCGAATTTCGCGATGAAAGGCCCCTTCATTGCACGCGCCAGAGCTATCGGAAGCCTCGGGAGGATGCGGTGTCAGGAAGCTTCGGCCGCCGTGGTGGGGTCGTCGGCGGTGCCGAGGGCGTTGCGGAGCCATTGCTCCACCCCCGCCACGTGCACGGTCGCCCACGAACGCGCGAGTTCGGGTTCGCGGGCGGCGATGGCCTCGTAGATCGCCGTGTGCTGCTCGCGGGTCTTCGCGACCGCGCCCTCCTGCGTGAGCCCGCGCCAGATGCGGGCGCGCGCGGTGGGGCCGGACAGGCTGTCCAGCAGCGAGCACAGCACCGGATTGCCGGAGCCGTCGGCGATCTTGCGGTGGAATTGCAGGTCGTTCGCGACCAGCGCCTCCACCGTCGGCGAGTCGGCCAGTTCGTCGAGCAGGCGGCCCAGTTCCGCGATGTCCCCGTCGTTCATGTGCATCGCGGCCATCGCCGTCGCCGCCGGTTCGAGGATCCGGCGGACGGCGAGGAAGTCCAGCACGGTGTCGTCCCGGTGGAAGTCCACCACGAACGTCATCGCGTCGAGGAGGAGATTCGGTTCGAGGCTGGTGACGTACGTTCCGTCGCCCTGGCGGACGTCGAGCACGCGGATCAGGCACAGCGCCTTCACCGCTTCGCGCAGCGAGCTGCGGGACAGGCCGAGCCGCTGGGCCAGTTCGGCCTCCTTCGGCAGCCTGTCGCCCGGAGCAAGCTCACCGGAGATGATCATGTCCTTGATCTTGTCGATCGCGACATCGGTGACCGGCATGTTCCCCCGCCCTCCCCGAAGACCTCGGATGTTTGAGTGTGCGTTGACAGAGTGCCATGTTTCGAACTGAGGAGGCGCGGTGACCCACGGTGTCGCACTGCAAAGAGTGGCACTCCACACCCGGCTGAAGCCGGGCAAGGAGGCCGAATACGAGTCGGTCCACGCCGTCATCCCACCTGGACTGGACGAAGCCCTGCGCGGTGCGGGCGTGCGTTCGTGGCGGATCTGGCGGGACGGCCTCGACCTCTTCCACGTGGTGGAGGTCGAGGACTACGCGAAGATGCGCGCGGTCCTGCGCGATCATCCGGCCAACCTCCCGTGGCAGGCGCGGATGGCGGAACTGCTCGACGTCGAGGACGACTACTCGGGCAACGATGCGGGTCTCGGCCTGGTGTGGGAGCTTCCGTGACGATTTCCCTGTCCCCGCTGGGGCTCGGCTGCGCGCAGCTGGGCAACCTGTACCACGCCATCACCGACGAGACGGCCGAAGCGACCGTCCGGCAGGCGTGGGACGAAGGCGTCCGGTACTTCGACACCGCCCCGCACTACGGTCTCGGGCTGTCGGAACGGCGGCTGGGCGCGGCGCTTTCGTTCTACGATCGCGCGGAGTTCGTGGTGTCGACCAAGGTCGGCCGCGTGCTGGAACCGGATCCCGCCGGTGCCTCGCGCACCGACTCGCAGGGTTTCGTCGTCCCCGCGGCGTACGAACGCCGCTGGGATTTCAGCCGCGACGGGGTTTTGCGGTCGCTCGAGGACAGTTTGGAGCGGCTCGGGCTGGACCGCGTGGACGTCGTCTACGTGCACGACCCGGACGAACACTTCGAGGACACCGTCGACGGTGCGTTCCCGGCGCTGCTCGAATTGCGGGAGCAGGGCGTCGTCGACGCCATCGGGGCCGGGATGAACCAGGCGCCGATGCTCGCGGAGTTCGTTCGCCGGTTCGATCTCGACGTGATTCTGCTGGCCGGCCGCTACACCCTGCTCGACCAGCCCGCGCTCGACGATCTCCTCCCGCTGTGCGTCGAACGCGGGGTGGACGTGGTGGCGGGCGGCGTGTTCAACGCCGGGATCCTCGCCACCGCGTCGCCCGGCACGATGTACGACTACGCCGAGGCCCCGGCCGAACTCGTCGAGCGTGCCCAGCGGATCGCCGAAGTCTGCGCGCGGCACGGAGTCGAACTCCCGCAGGCGGCCCTGAGCCTGCCCGCCGCGCATCCGGCGGTGGTGTCCGTCGTCGTCGGCGCGCACGATCCCGGCCAGGTGCGGCTCAACGCCGAACGGTTCCGGCGTCCGGTGCCGCGCGAATTGTGGACGGACCTGATCCGGGCGGGACTGCTGCGTGAGGACACCGTGCTGCGACCGGAAGGACAGTCGTGATCGACGCGCACCACCATCTTTGGGATCCTTCACGGCGGGACTACCCGTGGATGACGGGGAAGGCGCTGGACCCCGTCCGCCGTCCGTACACAGTGGACGATCTTCGCGCGGTGACGAAGGCGGCGGGGGTGAAGGGGACCGTGCTGGTGCAGACGGTCTCGTCGGAGGAGGAGACACGCGAGTTCCTCGCCGCGGCTCAGGCCGAACCGCTGATCGCGGGTGTCGTCGGCTGGACCGACCTCACCGCCCCCGGCGTCGCCGAGCGCGTGGCCTCGTTCACCGGGCCCCTGGTGGGGATCCGGCATCAAGCGGAGGACGAGCCGGACCCGTCGTGGCTGACACGGCCCGAGGTCCTGCGTGGGCTCGCCGTCCTCGGCGAGGCCGGGCTGGCGTATGACCTCCTGGTGAAACCACCGCAGCTTCCCGCCGCCCTCGCCGCCGCGAAAGCGTTGCCCCATCAGGTTTTCGTGCTCGACCACGCCGCGAAACCGCCGATCGCCTCGGGCGAGTGGCAGCCGTGGGCGGACGGTGTCGCGGCCCTGGGGGAGCTGGACAACGTGTACTGCAAGCTTTCCGGGCTCGTGACCGAGGCGGACTGGCCGCGGTGGAAGGTCGGGCAGCTGGCGCGGTGGGCCGAGCACGTGCTGGAGTCCTTCGGGGCTTCACGGCTGATGTTCGGCTCCGACTGGCCGGTCTGCGAACTCGCCGCCGCGTACGAAGTCGTCGTCGACACGGCGTTCTCGCTGACCGGCTCACTGAGCGACGCCGAGCGGCTCGAGTTCTTCGACGGCACCGCGAAGCGCGCTTACCGGCTCCCCGCAACGGGAGGGGCGTGAGCCGGCCGGATGTGCCGAGCACCACGTGCCCTACCGGTTTGGCGGGGGCGGGGAAGGGTATCGAAGGGCCGTGACTTCCTCCCTGCAGAAAGAGCCCGGTTCGCTGAAGGACCGGCTGCCCGCGGTCGACAGCAGCACGGGTTCACTGCCGATTCTCGAGTCCTACCCGGACTTCCACGGTGTCCGGCTGCATTCCCTGACCCGCCCGGCGGAGTATCGCTGTGCCCGATGTGGCGGGACGTGTTCGAGTGCCCTGGCCGCCACCTCCGACCACCACGGGGCCGGAGCGCTGATCTGTCCCTCCTGCTACGGCGTTTTCGTCGAGAGCCGGGTCCGGGGATGATCATCGCGGCGTTGGTGCTCGCTACGGTCGCGCTCGTGGTCGCCGCGGTGGCGGTGCGCGTCGCCTTCGCCGCGAACCGCAGGGCGGTGGAGTCGCGGACCCAGGCGCGGCAGGCGCGTGCCCACGCCGACGCGCTCGGGGATCGGTTGCGTGGCGAGATGCGCCGGCCGGCGCCGGATCCGTCGGTGGTCGCGAAAGTGCTCGGCGCGGTCGGCCTCATCGAGTCGCGGCGCTGAACCGCCGGGCGGCTCGGGGAAGGAAAGGTGGGCGGCGCGGGGGTCATGCCGCCGGTCGGCGATTTCGGCAGGGATGAAGCTCAGAACTCGTCCTGCTTGACCATCGTGCGCAGGCGGACCAGGGCGCGGTGCTGCGTCACGCGCACGTTGCCGGCGGAGATCCCGAGTGCCTCGGCGGTTTCGGCGGCGGAGAGGCCGACGGCGATGCGGAGGGCGAGGATCTCCTGCTGCACCCGCGGCAGGGTGGAGAGCAGGCGGTTGAGCCGGGCACCGAGGTCCAGGTGCAGGGCGTGCGACTCGGGTTCGTTGTCGCCGATGGGCCGCTCCGGCAGTTCCGGTACCGGCTCCGACCGGTCACGGGAGACCGCGCGGTAGGCGTCGGCGACCTTGTTGGCCGCGATGGCGTGCACGAGATAGAGGAACGAACCGCCGCGGTCCTGGTAGCCGGGCAGTGCCTTCAGCACGGCCATGCACACTTCCTGCGCGACGTCGTCCGCCGACAGGTAGGACAGGTCGCGCCCGCCCATCCTGGCGCGGCAGTACCGGACGACGACCGGCCCGATCATCCGCAGCAGGGACTGGATCGCGGCGGGATCACCGTCGCCCGCGTCCTTGACGAGGGGATCGAGATCCTCCTTCGTCAGCCGTCCGCCCGGTCGAGGCAGGTTCTCCGGAGTCGTGTATCCGGGGACCGCATCGGGGGTGACGGTTCTGGACGCGCTCGAAGTTGCTTGCATGGTCGTCCTCCCCGGCCGACCCGGCGACCGTCGCCGTCGAGGGGTCAACACTCCGTAACTATTGAGGGCGGCAGATGCTCCGTAAGATCAGCCTCATCCACCGCCGTTGCGACGCAGCGTAATCGTAGGCGTCGATCGGACGGCAGTAAAGATTTCAACTAGAGATAGCCCATTCGCCGGAGTCGGCTTAATACAACCGAGACTCCGCGTCCCGGAAAGAGGCTCCGGGATCGCCGGATGTGCGCGCCGCTCAGCGCACCGCGATCAGGGCGACGGCGGTCGCTACGACGAGTGCCGACGTTGTGACGGCAAGGAGCGGGTCAAGAGATTTCGGGGTGCCCGGACGGCGCAGTGCTCGTTCACGGAACGCCCCGGCGGCGACGAGGGTGATCACCATGGCGCCCGCGAACGCGACCGGGACGACCGTCGTGCCCCAGCCTCGCCGGGCCGCGCTGTGCAGGAGCAGGAGTGTGCAGGCAGTAGCCGCGAGCGCGGTCCGGCGCCAGGCCAGTCCGGTCCGTTCCGCTTGCGCTCCGTGATCGGCGGCGTTCACGAGAAGACCACCAGCACCGCGGCCGTCAGCGTGATCGCGAGGATTCCGGTGCTCAGCAGGATCAGCATCCCGCTCTTCGGCAGCGGCCGCCCCGCACGCATCGCGGTCTGCACTCGCCGCCAGCGCGGATACGCGCTCGCCGCGAGTACGGCGGCCAATACGACGCACATTCCCGCGAGGACGGTGCTCAGCGCGTTCGGATCGGGAACCAGGTGATGGACGGCGACGCCGCCCGCGAGCAGGCCCAGAGCCGTCCGGAGCCAGGCGAGGAAAGTGCGTTCGTTGGCGAGGGTGAATCGGTAGTCGGGTTCCGCACCACCGTCGTGCGGTCCGTTGATCTCTGTCACGCGGCGAAGCCTAGGCGCTCCGGCGCGTGAAGACCCACCAGCGAAGGACCGCGAAGCGCGCGGTGCCGCCCACGACACTGGCCGCGAGCAAGGCACCTGTCTGCTCGAGCGCGGTCGGCTCGGTGATCACCGCATCGAGGGACGCGAGCACGGTCGAGCCGTACACGGCGTAGAAGGCGAACGTCATCAGGTCCTGGAAGTGCCGCTTGCCCGCGTTGCTCTCGCGGCCGGCGAAGGTGACCCGGCGGTGGAACTCGGTGTTCCCCACGGTGGTGATCGCGAGTGCGACCAGATTGGCCACCTGGGAACCGAGAACCGGCTGGAGGAAAAGGAACAGCACGGCTTGCAGGCCGGTGGCGGCGACCCCGGCGACGACGTACCAAACGGCATGGTTGCCGAGTTCGTGGTGCCGTTCCGGCGCGCGCCGGAGGACCCGGTGCCCTGGCGCCCACCTGGTGGTCATACCGACGACGCTACTCCTTGTTTCACAAACTTGTGAAGCTAATGAACTACCTGAGAAGCTGTGATCCCTGCGACAGCGTCGCTGTTTGGCCTGCGGAGACGTCGGGTAAGCCACCAAGACCGGGTCGAGTACAGCACGTCCCGGAAGACGTCCGACCAAGAGGGAGTGGCCGATGAGCGACCGAGAAAGCGCGGAGCCGGAAACGCTGAATCCCAGTGAGGCGCTCGACGAGGACGAACTTCGCGTCGATCCACTCGAAGAGGGTGTCGAGCCGCCCGAGCACTGGAGCGCGGCCGACCGGTTCGGAACCACCCCCAGGGAGATCCGCGAGGGTGAGTCGCACGCCATGCGGCTGGCCGAGGAGGTGCCCGACGTCGGCGAAAAATGATCTTCGCTCAGCCGGCGAGCCGGATCGGGATCTCCTGACGTGGCCCGCCAAGCGCAAGACCGCGACGAAGGAAGGGCAGAGATGCTGACAGTCACCGAAGCCGCCGCCGAGGCGATCACGGCACTGACCGGGCAGGAAAACGGGCAAGACGGAGGCGGGCTGCGGTTCGCGATCCACTCCCGGCAAACGGACAACCCCCAGCTCGCGGTTTCCGTCGCTCCCGAACCCGAAAGCGGCGACCAGGTGCTCGGCGCCGACGGCGGCCCGAAGGTCTTCTTGGAGGCGGAAGCGGCCGAGCTGCTCGACGACAAGGTGCTCGACGTCCAGCAGGACGAAACCGGCGAAGTCGCCTTCGCCATCCTTCCGCAGGCTGAGCCCCAGGCTGGCAGCTGAACCGACTTCGCCGAGCCGGGGCAAGGCGCCGGTCGACTTCTGACGATGCTGCCGCGAAAACCACTTTGGGACCGCCAGCGTCGCAAAGGTGGCGTTCGCGGCGCCCCGAAGCCGCCGCAGTGTGCTTAACCGCGGGCCCAGGCGCGAACCAGTTCGCCGGCCCGCTCGCGCAGGAGGTCCGCCGCGTGCGCACGCGCGTGGTCGAGTGAGGGCGCGTGGTCGATCAGGGCGGCGCTGCCCACGACCCCGAGGCCGGCGAGCTGGCGCCGGTCCAGCTGGATCCGCCCGGCCAGCATCAGCAGCGGCACCGCGTGTTCCTGTGCGCGGGCCGCGATGCCCGCCGGTGCCTTGCCGTCGAGACTTTGTTCGTCCAGCGAACCCTCGCCGGTGATGACGAGGTCGGCGCGTTTAATGGCGTCGGCGACGCCGGTGAGCCCGGCGATGAGCCGGAAACCGGACTCGACGCTCGCGCCGAGTCCCGCGATCGCGCCCGCGGCGACCCCGCCGCCCGCACCCGCTCCGGCGAGGTCGGCGACGTCCTGGGTCCCGGCGTTCCGCAACGCCTGTGCCCAGCGCGCCAGTGCCTCGTCCAGTAGCTCGACCTCGCGCGGGCCCGCGCCCTTCTGCGGGCCGAAGACCGCGGCGGCGCCGCGGGCGCCGAGCAGCGGATTCGTCACGTCGGTGGCCACGGCGACCTCGACGGAGCCGAGCCGGTCCCGCACCGGGCCGAGTTCGGCCAGCGCGACGCGGCCCAGCGTGCCGCCGCCGAGCCCCACCGGCGAGCCGAACGCGTCGAAGACCCCGGCGCCCAACGCGGCCAGCATCCCGGCGCCGCCGTCGGTGCTCGCCGTTCCGCCGACGGTCAGCACCAGCCGTCGCGCGCCGTTGTCGAGCGCGTGGGCGAGAAGTTCGCCGACGCCCCAGGTGTGCGCGGCGAGCGCCACCTCCGGGCTCGGCTCGACGAACTCGATCCCGCACGCGCGGGCCGATTCGATGTAGGCCGTTCCGTCGAGGGTCACGTAGCGCGCGTCGACGGTGTCGTCGAGCGGACCGCGGACCGGGAGTTCGACCAGGCGGCCACCTGCCGCGACGAGGACGTCGAGCGTTCCTTCGCCGCCGTCGGCGACCGGGCAGGAGGAGACCTCGGCCTCGGGCAACGCGTCGCGGACGCCGTGGGCGATCGCCTCCGCGGCCTCGACCGCGGTCAAGCTTCCCTTGAACTTGTCGGGCGCGATGACCACGCGAGTCATGGGCGAACCTCCGTCAGCGGGTTCCCGCCGGCGAGCACCGACGCGACGTTCTCGGCCGCGAGCACGGCCATGGCAGTTCGGGTTTCGACCGTCGCCGATCCGAGGTGAGGCGACAAGACGACGTTTTCGCGGTCGAGCAGGCGGGGCTCGACGTCGGGTTCGGCTTCGAAGACGTCGAGGCCCGCTCCGGCGATCTCCCCGGCTTCGAGCGCGTCCGCCAGCGCGGCTTCGTGGACGACGGGACCGCGCGTGGTGTTGATGAGGTACGCGCCCGGTTTCATCGAGCCCAGCGCGGCCGCGTCGATGAGGTGCCGGGTTTCCGGCGTCAGCGGGCAGTGCAGCGAAACGACGTCGGAGCTTTCCAGCAGCTCGCCGAAGGGGAGATACTTCGCGCCCAAGGCCTTCTCGACGTCCTCGGCGGCCCGCGACCGTCCTGAGTAGACGATCCGCATACCGAAACCGAGCGCCCGCCGCGCGACCGCCTGCCCGATCTGGCCGAGTCCGACGATCCCGAGGGTCTTGTCCCGCAAGGAGGAGCCGAGCAGGAAACCCAGGTGGAACGACCACGGGGTGCGCGTGCGGAGCAGTCGTTCGCCCTCGCCGAGCCGCCGCGTGACCGCGAGGATCAGCCCGAACGCCAGATCCGCGGTGGCGTCGGTGAGCACACCGGGGGTGTTGGTGACGGTGATCCCGCGTCCGGCCAGCGCCGGGACGTCGATGTTGTCGTAGCCGACGGCCACGTTCGCCACGACCTTCAGCTCGGGGCCCGCCGCGTCGGCGACCTCGCCGTCGATCCGGTCGTGCAGCATGCCGACGATCGCGGACGAGCCTCGGACGAACTCGCGCAGTTCGCCCGGTGTCAGGGGCCGGTCGGCACGCGACAGTTTCACCTCCCCGGTTTCGTCGAGCACTTTCAGTGCTTCGTCGGGGATCCACCGGGTCACCACGATCGTCGAGGTCACCCCCTCAGCCTAGTGGGCGACGGGTGGCATCCCAAAGGCGAGAATCCCCGAAGCGAGTGAGGCGCTTCCCCGTCGCGGGGACCAGAGGAGATCGGCGACCTCCTGGTGGGAGAGGAAGGACAGCTTCGCCTTCTCAGGAAGCGCGCCGCACTTTTTCTCTCTTCTTCGGTGTTGTACGGCACGAGCTTGTCCACTCTCGCGTGGACCTCCTCGCGTCGGCGAAGCCGGTGACCTCGTTCCCGGGAAATCGGAATTCACCGAGCCGGGACAGTGCCAGACCAGACCGGTTGTGCTATGTTCATATGAAGAACACATGTGCGCCATACGAACAATCCGGGAGTGGGGATGGCGGAGCTGCTGTCGTTGAACGAGGCCGTGGCGCGGCTGGTACGTGACGGGGACACCGTCGCGCTCGAGGGCTTCACGCACCTCATCCCGGTCGCCGCGGGCCACGAGATCATCCGTCAGCGCCGGACCGGACTGACGCTGGTCCGCATGACCCCGGACATCGTCTACGACCAGCTCATCGGCGCCGGCTGCGCGAGCAAGCTGGTCTTCTCGTGGGGCGGCAACCCCGGTGTCGGTTCGCTGCACCGCTTCCGTGACGCGGTGCAACACGCGTGGCCGGTCCCCCTGGAGATAGAGGAACACAGTCACGCGGGCATGGCGAATCGGTACGTCGCCGGCGCGTCGGGACTGCCGTTCGCCGTCCTGCGCGGCTACACCGGCACCGACCTGCCCTCCCGGACCGACACGATCAAACCCATCACCTGCCCGTTCACCGGTGAGCGGCTCGCCGCCGTCCCCGCGCTCAACCCGGACGTCACGATCGTGCACGCCCAGCGGGCGGACCGGTCCGGCAACGTCCAGATCTGGGGCATCACGGGCGTGCAGAAGGAGGCGGTGCTCGCGGCGAAGCGCTCGCTGGTCACCGTCGAGGAGATCGTGGACGAGCTGGAACCCCGGCCGGGCGCGATCGTGCTGCCGTCGTGGGCGGTCACCGCCGTCGCCGAGGTTCCCGGTGGCGCGAAGCCGTCGTACGCGGCGGGGTACTACGAACGGGACAACGACGCCTACCAGGCATGGGACGGGATCGGCCGGGACAGGGAGAGCTTCACCCGCTGGCTCGACGAGCTGACGGGAGTGAAGGCATGACCGAGTACACCTCGGACGAGATGATGAGCGTCGCCGCCGCTCGCGCGCTCGGCGACGGGATGTCCTGTTTCGTGGGCATCGGCCTGCCCAGCACGGCCGCCAACCTCGCCCGCCGCGGGCACGCGCCGAACCTCACGCTGATCTACGAATCCGGCTGCCTCGGCGCCAAACCGACCAGGCTCCCGTTGTCCATCGGCGACGGTGAACTCGCCGACACCGCGGACGCCGTGGTCAGCGTCCCCGAGGTCTTCAACTACTGGCTCCAGCCCGGCCGGATCGACGTCGGCTTCCTCGGGGCCGCCCAGCTGGACAAGTTCGGCAACATCAACACCACCGTCATCGGCCCGGACTACACCAACCCCAAGGTGCGCCTCCCCGGGGCGGGCGGTGCGCCGGAGATCGCCGCGTCCTGCCGCGAGGTGTTCGTGGTACTCCGGCAGAGCACCCGCACGTTCGTCGAGAAGGTCGACTTCGTGACGTCGTTCGGGCACGGCACCGGCAAGGGCGACCGCGAGCGCCTCGGCCTCCCCGGCGCCGGGCCGACGCTCGTGGTCACCGACCTCGGCCTGCTGCGGCCCGACCCGGAGACCGCCGAACTCACCCTCACCGAACTGCACCCCGGCGTCGAGGTCGGTCAGGTCGTCGAGGCGACCGGGTGGAAACTGAAGGTGTCCGGCGACCTGGGGGCGACCCCGGCGCCGACCGAGGCGGAACTCCGCATCCTCCGAGACCTCAAAAGGGCGAGCGCATGACCGACGTCTTCCTGTTCGACGCCATCCGTACCCCGTTCGGCAAATACGGCGGCGCCCTGTCCGGGGTCCGTCCGGACGACCTCGCCGCCACCGTGCTGCGGGCGCTGGCCGAACGCAACGACCTCGACCCGGCCACCGTCGACGAGGTCGTGCTCGGCGACGCCAACGGCGCGGGTGAGGACAACCGCAACGTCGCGCGGATGGCGACGCTGCTGGCGGGCTGGCCGACGACGGTGCCGGGCGCCACGGTGAACCGGTTGTGCGGCTCCGGCCTCGACGCGGTCATGCAGGCCAGCCGGTCGGTCCAGGTCGGCGACGCCTCCCTCGCCGTCGCCGGCGGGGTGGAATCGATGAGCCGTTCGCCGCTGGTCATGCAGAAGCCGGAGAAGGCCTTTCCGGCGGGCAATCAGACGCTGCACTCCACCGCGCTGGGCTGGCGCATGGTCAACCCGAAGATGCCCGGACAGTGGACGGTGTCGCTCGGCGAGTCCACCGAACAGCTTGCCGAGCGCTACGGCATCGGCCGCGACGAGCAGGACGCGTTCGCCGTCCGCAGTCACCTCAACGCCGCCCGCGCCTGGGACGAGGGGTTCTACGACGACCACGTCGTCCCCGTCGAAGGCGTCGAACTCACTCGCGACGAAGGCATCCGGCCGGATTCCAGCCCGGAGAAGCTCGCGAAGCTCAAACCCGTCTTCCGTCCACAAGGGACGGTCACGGCGGCGAACGCGTCGCCGCTGAACGACGGCGCCTCCGCGTTGCTGCTCGGTGACGAGGCGGCCGGGAAGAGGCTCGGCAAGGCGCCGCTGGCCCGGATCGCCGGCCGTGGCGCGGCGGGTGTCGACCCCGACGTCTTCGGCATCGGCCCGGTGCGCGCGGCCGAGATCGCCCTGGAGCGGGCCGGAATCGGCTGGGAAGACCTGGCGGCCGTCGAACTGAACGAGGCCTTCGCCGCGCAGTCGCTGGCCTGCCTGCGGGACTGGCCGAAGCTCGACCCGGAGATCGTCAACGTGAACGGTGGCGCGATCGCGATCGGGCATCCGCTGGGCGCCTCCGGCGGCCGCATCCTCGGCACCCTGGCCCAGCACCTGCGCCGCAGCGGTGGCCGGTGGGGGCTGGCCACCATCTGCATCGGCGTCGGCCAGGGGCTGGCCGTCGTGCTCGAAGCCCAGTGATCCACTGATCCGCGCTGGAGGGAACAGCCATGTCCGCACCCGCAGAACTGAGGCTCCCGCGCTACCGGCGCGATCCGGAGGGCACGCATCCGCCGCTCGACCACGCCGGCTACCGGTCGACGGCGCTGCGGCACCCCAAGGAACCGCTGATCGTGCTCCCGCAGTTGCTGACCGAGGTCACCGGGCCGGCGCTGGGGCCGGGCCGGATCGGCGAGTTCGACAACGACCTCACCCGGGGGCACGCGGGGGAGCCGCAGGGCCAGCGGATCATCGTCACCGGGCGGCTGCTCGACGGTGACGGGCGGCCGATCCGGGATTCGCTGGTGGAGATCTGGCAGGCGAACGCGGGCGGCCGGTACCGGCACACCGGCGACCGCTGGCCGTCGCCGCTCGACCCCAACTTCGACGGCGCGGGCCGGACGCTCACCGACTCCGCAGGGCGCTACACCTTCACCACCATCAAACCGGGCGCGTATCCGTGGAAGAACCACGACAACGCCTGGCGGCCGGCGCACATCCACTTCTCCGTGTTCGGCACCGCGTTCACCCAGCGGCTGGTCACCCAGATGTACTTCCCGGAAGACCCGCTGTTCTCGCAGGACCCCATCTTCAACTCCATCCCGGACGAGAAGGCGCGGCAGCGGATGATCGCCCGGTTCGACCTCGATCGCACCGAAGCCGAGTGGGCGCTGGCCTTCCAGTTCGACATCGTCGTGCGCGGCCGCGCGGCTTCGGTCTTCGAAGACGAGGAGGACGAGCACTGATGCCGGAGACGACGCCTTCCCAGACCGTCGGCCCGTACCTGTCCATCGGCCTGCCCTGGCCGGACGGCCCGGACGTCGTCCCCGCGGGCGAACCGGCCGCGATCCGCATCCACGGCCGCGTCCTCGACGGTGCGGGCGAACCGGTCCCGGACGCCATGATCGAGACGTGGCAGGCCGACGCCGACGGACGGTTCGACCACCCCGACGACCCGCGCGGAGCGGTCGCGAGCGGGTTCCGGGGCTTCGGACGCTGTCCCACCGACCCGGGCGGCCACTACGAGATCCGGACGATCATGCCCGGTCCGCTGCCCGGCCCGGCGGGCAGCACGCAGGCGCCGCACATCGACGTCTCGGTGCTCGCCCGCGGCCTCCTGCACCGGGTGGTCACCCGGATCTACTTCGAGGACAACGACAACTCCGCGGATCCGGTGCTGGCCTCGGTGCCGGAAGCCCGCCGGGGCACCTTGGTCGCCACCGAGATCGGCGACGGTTACCGGTTCGACATCCGGTTGCAGGGCGAGGGGGAGACGGTGTTCTTCGATGTCTGAACCGGTGACGGTGCACAGCGTCGCGGAAGGGCCCGCGGACGGCCCGGCCGTGGTGCTCAGCGGATCGCTCGGCAGCGATCACCGCATGTGGGAACCGCAGGTGAAACCGTTGGTGGCGCGGGGTTTCCGGGTGATCCGCTACGACACCCGCGGGCACGGCGCCTCCCCGGTCCCGCCGGGGCCGTACACGCTCGCGGATCTCGGCGGTGATTTGCTCGCACTGCTCGACGAGCACGATGCCGAACGCGCCCACGTCGTCGGCCTCTCGCTCGGCGGGATGACCGGGATGTGGCTGGGCGTGCACGTGCCGGACCGGATCCGGAGCCTCGTGCTGTGCTGCACGTCCGCGAAACTCGGGCCGCCGGGCATGTGGGCGGACAGGGCGAAGACGGTCCGGGAGAACGGCACCGCCGCGATCGCCGAGGCCGGAGTCGGCCGCTGGCTGACCGCCGACTACGCCGCCGCCCACCCCGACCGGGCCGGGTACCTGCGCGAGATGATCGCGAGCGTTCCCGCCGAGGGGTACGCGGCGTCCTGCGCGGCCATCGAACGGATGGACCTCGTCGACGAACTGCCCGGGATCGCGGCGCGAACCCTGGTCATCGCCGGGGCCGACGATCCGGCCACCCCGGTCGAGCACGCCGAGGTGATCGCGGGCGGCATCCCGGACGCGCGGCTGGAGGTCGTCGAAGGCGCCGCGCATCTGGGGAGTTTCGAACAGCCGGAGCGGTTCACCGCGTTGATCCTCGAACACCTGGAGGCCGCCCGATGACCGACGACACCTACGAGACCGGCATGAAGGTGCGCCGCGAAGTCCTCGGGGACGCGCACGTCGACCGGGCGGTCGCCCGCACCACCGAGTTCAGCCGCCCGTTCCAGGACTACATCACCCGGGGGGCCTGGGGGTCGGTCTGGGCGCGTGACGGGCTCGACCGCAAGACCCGCAGTTGCGTCACCCTGGCCGCGCTCACCGCGTTGCACGCTCACGACGAGCTCGCGATGCACGTCCGCGCCGCCGTCCACAATGGACTCACCGCGCAGGAGATCTCCGAGGTCCTGCTCCACACCGCCGTCTACGCGGGTGCCCCGGCCGCCAACGCCGCGTTCGCCGTCGCCCAACGGGTACTGGCCGAACTCGGTGAGCCTGCCGCCCGGGAAGAGGGAGGCGGTTAGGGTTCTCGTATGGACGAAGGCGAGGTGACCGAGCGCGGAGCGCATCATGTCCAGTCGCTCGAGCGCGGGCTGGCGGTGATCAAGGCGTTCGACGCGGACGCGGCGGAACTCACGCTGAGCGACGTCGCCCGGTCCACCGGGCTGACCAGGGCGGCCGCCCGCCGATTCCTGCTCACCCTCGTCGACCTGGGGTACGTGCGCACCGACGGCAAGTACTTCTCGCTGACCGCGCGGGTCCTCGAACTCGGCTACTCGTATCTGTCGAGTTTGTCGCTGCCGGAGGTCGCCCAGCCGCATCTGGAACGACTCTCCGCCGAGGTGCACGAGTCGAGTTCGGTGTCGGTGCTCGAAGGCATGGACATCGTCTACGTCGCCCGCGTGGCCATTTCGCGGATCATGACCGTGAGCATCAACGTCGGCACCCGCTTCCCGGCCCACGCGACTTCGATGGGACACGTGCTGCTGGCCGGGCTCGATGGCGCCGACCTGCGGGACCACCTCGCCGGGGCGAAGCTCGACAAGCTCACCGCGCGCACGAAAAGCCGGCCCGAGGAACTACTCGCCGAACTGGTCAAGGTGTATGAGCAGGGCTACGCGATGGTCGACCAGGAACTCGAAGAAGGCCTCCGCTCGATCGCCGCGCCGATCCGCGACCGGCAGGGCAAGGTCGTGGCCGCCGTCAACCTCTCCACCCACGCCAGCCGCACCACTCGCGAGTCGGTCGAACGGGAACTGCTGCCGCCCCTGCTCGCGGCGGCGCGCGCCATCGAGACCGATCTGGCCTCCGCGCCCCCCACCAGAGCCCGGCATGGCTAAGGTAGCCGGCCTGCTGCTCGCGGCCGGGGCAGGCCGCCGCTTCGGCGGGCCGAAAGCGCTGGCCGTCCTCGACGGCGAGCCGTTCGTCGTCCGGGCGCTGCGGGTGCTCACCGACGGGGGCTGCGCGCCGGTCCGGGTGGTGCTGGGTGCCTCGGCCGCGGAAGTCCGCACGCTCCTGCCCGCTCCCGAAGCCGCCGTCGTGGCCGAGGATTGGGCGTCGGGAATGGGCGCGTCACTGCGCGCGGGCTTGAGCTCGCTCACCGGCACTGACGCCGAAGCCGTCGTCGTGCATCTCGTGGACCTGCCGGGGGTCGGCGCCGAAGTGGTCGGCCGGGTCGCCGCCGGGGCCGATGAGGACACGGTCGCGCGTGCCGCCTACGAAGGCGTTCCCGGTCATCCCGTCGTACTCGGCCGCCGCTGGTGGCCGGAGATCGTCGCGGGCGCGTCCGGGGACAAGGGCGCCCGAAACTGGCTCAAGGGACGCCGGGACCTGCGGCTCGTCGAATGCGGCGACCTCGGTACCGGGCACGACGTGGACCGGCGCGAGGACTTTCCAGGCTGATCTCGCGCTCGCCGAGGCATACGATCGGCACGTGACCGTCGAATCGCCCGAGAAACTGGCCGAAGCCCTCGAATCGGTCGGCTACCTCGCCGACGACGGCATCGCCACGGCCGGTTTCCTCGCCGTGGCGCTCGGTCGCCCGCTGTTCTGCGAGGGCGAACCGGGGACCGGCAAGACCTCGCTCGCCTTGGGGCTGGCCGAAGCGCTCGACATGCCGCTCATCCGGCTCCAGTGCCACGAGGGGATCGACGCGGCGCAGGCGCTGTACGAATGGGACTTTCCCCGTCAGCTGCTGCATTTGCGGGCGCTGGAAGCCTCCGGTGACGGCGGCCTCGACGTCGAGGCCGCCGAACAGTCCCTCTACACCGAACGTTTCCTGCTGTCCCGGCCGCTGCTGAAGGCGTTGCGGACCGCGCCGTGCGTGCTGCTGGTCGACGAGATCGACCGGGCCGACGACGAGTTCGAAGCCTTCCTGCTGCAATTCCTCGACGAGCACGCGGTGACGATCCCCGAGTTCGGCGAGGTGCGCGCCGAACATCCGCCGCTCGTGGTGCTCACCTCCAACCGGACGCGGGAGGTGCACGACGCGCTGAAGCGCCGCTGTCTCTATCACTGGCTCGAACATCCGGACCTCGGCCGGGAGATCGAGATCCTGCGCCGCAAGATCCCGGGCCTGGGCGAGGGGCTCGCCGCGCAGGTCGCGACGGCGGTGCGGCGGCTCCGGGCGATGGAGTTGCTGAAACCGCCCGGGGTCGCGGAATCCCTCGACTGGGCCCGGGCGCTCCTCGCCCTCGGAATGTCCGCATTGGACGCCGCGGCCGCCGCGCGGACGCTCGGCTCGGTGCTCAAATACAGTGAAGACCTCGCCCGCGTCCGGGCCGGGCTGGACCACTTGCTCGCCTGAGTGTCGGCGGTGCACGACGATGAACTCGATGGCAAGATGGTCAAGCGGAACCTTGCTCCGTTAACCCTGTGCGGCAGTGTCCCGGATGGCTACCCGACCTCGGCGGTGGAGGAGTGGCGTGATGGCTCGAGAAGGCACCAAGGCCAAACGCGCGGACGCCCGGCGTAACGAGAAGACGCTGCTCGACGCGGCCGCCGCCGTCTTCGTCACCTCGGGTGTCGAGGCACCGGTCCGCGATATCGCGGCCAAGGCGGGCGTCGGGATGGGCACGATCTACCGGCACTTCCCGACCAGGGCCGACCTCATCATCGCCGTCTACCGGCACCAGGTCGACGCGTGTGCCGAAGCCGGGCCGGAACTGCTGGCGTCGAGCGCTTCCCCGTACGAGGCGTTGCGGCGCTGGATCGACCTCTTCGTCGATTTCCTGGTCACCAAACACGGTCTGGCTTCGGTCCTGCAGTCCGACAACGCCGGATTCGAGACGCTGCACGCCTACTTTCTCGACACCCTCTTGCCGGTGTGCGCCCGGTTGCTCGACGCCGCCGCGGCGGCCGGCGAGATCCGCTCCGATCTGGAGGCGCTCGAAGTCCTGCGCGGCGTCGGGAACCTCTGCATCGGCGCCGACAGCGACCCCCGCTACAACGCGCGCCGGATGGCCGGTGTGCTCATCGCCGGACTGCGGCCCTAGGACCAACGCCGCTGACTCCGCAATTCGGCACCTGGTTGCGGTACTTGCGCGCGCAAGTACCGCAACCAGGTGCCGAATTGCGCGCACAATGGAGGGGTGAGCGATCCACTGGCGGGCTTCGTCGGCTTCGCGGAGGCCTTGCGCGAAGCCGGTTTGCCGTGCGACGCGCATCGAGTGCAGGCATACCTCGGGGCCATCGGTGAGATCGACCTCGCCGATCCTGAGCAGCTCTACTGGGCCGGGCGGCTGACGCTGTGCGCCGACCCCGACGACCTGCCGCGCTACGACGCCGCTTTCGGCGGCTGGTTCACCGAAAAGGAAGCCGCCCCACGACGGCGAAGCCGGCAAGCGGCCCGGAAGCGGGCCAGGATCGCCACGCTCGCGCGGGCGCCGGGCCAGGGTGAGTCCGCCGCGGAGCCCGACGAACTCCGCGTGGCGGCGAGCGAGGAAGAGATCCTGCGTCATCGCGACCTCGCCGAGCTGAGCGTCGCCGAACGTGCTCACCTGCGGGAACTGCTCGCGAAACTGCGCCCGGCGCTCCCGCCGCGCTCCTCGCCGCGCCGTCGCGCTGCCCGGCGGGGAGCCCTCGATCCCTCGCGCACACTCCGGGCGATGCTGGCCGGCGGGGGCGAGCCCGTGCGCCTGGCGTACCGGCGGAAGAGCGTCAAACCACGCCGCGTCGTCTTCCTGATCGACGTCTCCGGCTCGATGGGGCCGTACGCCGACTCCCTGTTGCGGTTCGCGCACGTCGTGGCGCGTCGCGCTCCCGGACGGGTCGAGGTGTTCACCCTGGGTACCCGGCTCACCAGGGTCACCCGCCAGCTGCGGCTGCGCGATCCCGAACACGCCATGCTCGCCGCGGCCGCCGCGGTCCCCGATTTCGCGGGCGGGACCAGGCTCGGCGAGACCCTGCGGGCGTTCCTCGACCGCTGGGGACAACGCGGCGTGGCCAGGCGATCCGTGGTCACCGTGTTTTCCGACGGCTGGGAACGCGGTGACCCCGGCCTGCTCGGCGAGCAGCTCGCCAGGCTGCGACGGCTCGCGCACGTCGTATTCTGGGTGAATCCGCACGCGGGGCGGGCGGGTTACGCTCCCGTGCAGTCCGGCATCGTGGCCGCGCTCCCGTCCCTCGATCGGCTGCTCGCCGGGCACAGCTTGGCCACATTGGAACGATTGCTGGTGGAGATCGCCGATGCGTGACGTACTGGACGAACTGCACCGCCGCTGGGCGGCAGGCGAGACGGTGGGGGTCGGCACCGTGGTGGCGACGTTCTCGTCGGCGCCGCGGAGCCCGGGCGCGGCGATGCTCGTCGCCCCGGACGGCACGGTCACCGGCAGCGTCTCCGGCGGCTGTGTCGAAGGCGCCGTCTACGAGCTGGCGCAGCAGGTGGTCGCCGAGCGCGCGCCCGTGCTGCAGCGCTACGGCGTCAGCGACGACGACGCGTTCGCCGTCGGGCTGACCTGCGGCGGGATCATCGACATCCACGTCCAGCACATCGACCGCGACTCGATGCCGGAACTCGGCGAGGTCGTCGAAGCGGTCCACAGTGGACAGCCGGTCGCCGTGGTCACGGTGATCGAGCACGAACGGGCGGGCCTGGTCGGCGAGCATCTGGTCGTCTGGCCGGACCGGGTCGCCGGTTCGCTCGGTTCCTCGCGGATGGACGACGCCGTCGTCGACGACGCGCGGGGCATGCTCGCCGGCGGCCGCACCGGCACCCTGCGCTACGGGCCGGACGGGCAGCGCCGCGGCGAAGGGATGACGGTCTTCGTCAACTCCTTCGAACCGCCCGCGCGCCTGCTGGTCTTCGGCGCGATCGACTTCGCCGCCGCGATGGCGAAGATGGGCGCGTATCTCGGCTACCAGGTCACGGTCTGCGACGCGCGGCCCGTGTTCGCGACGAAGAGCCGGTTCCCCGACGCGCACGAGGTCGTCGTCGACTGGCCGCATCGCTATCTCGCGGCCGAAGCCGACGCGGGCCGGATCGACGGCCGGACCGCGATCGCCGTGCTCACCCACGATCCGAAGTTCGACGTGCCGTTGCTGGAGGTCGCGTTGCGCCTCGACGTCGGTTACGTCGGCGCGATGGGCTCACGCAAGACCCACGACGACCGGTTCGCGCGGTTGCGCGAAGCCGGGGTCACCGAGGCGGAACTCGAACGGCTGTCCTCGCCGATCGGCCTCGATCTCGGCGCGCGGACCCCGGAGGAGACCGCGGTGTCGATCGCGGCGGAGATCATCGCGCTGCGGTGGAACGGTTCGGGCTCGCGGCTCGCCGAACTCAGCGGCCGGATCCACGGCTGACGCCGGGCACCGGCACCGACTGGCTCGACTTGACCACCTCGAAGGCGGGCAGCGTCTCGAACCGGTTGACGTACTGGTCGAACAGTTTCCTGGACAGGCGCCGGCTCGCCTTGAGATCCGGGCTGAGCAGGACGACCACGTAATCCCACTGCCCGACGATGCTGTAGCAGTGCTGGACACGGGGTTCGGCCAGCATGCGTTCGCGGAAGGCCGTGTGGTGCTTTTCGTCGTCGTGGGTCAGCGCGATCAGGACCACCGACGTCATTCCGGCGCCGAGCACGTCCGGATCGAGCACGGCGACCTCGGCGCGGATCACGTTCGTGGCGCGCAGCCGGGTCAGCCGTCGCTGCACCGCGCTCGGGGAGAGGCCGACGGCATCACCCAGGTCGTGCAGCGGACGGGCGGCGTCGGCCTGGACGAGGGTGAGCAGCAGATGGTCTATCTCGTCGAGAGGCACGCAAAATTTTTGCACGCGAACGGGAAAATTTACAATCGCCATGATCGGTTCCCGGCCTAGCTTGAGCGTCATGACCGACATCGACCTGAAGCTGGACAACGTCGCCGAGGCGGCGAAGGTGATCGACCCCGTTTTCCTGAATTCCCCGCAGTACAGCGACGAACAGCTCAACGATCGACTCGGCCGGAACGTGCTGGTGAAGATCGAGACGCTGAATCCGTTGCGCAGTTTCAAAGGCCGCGGCGCGGATTACTTCGCGGCCGGACTGGAGCCGGGCACCACGATGGTGTGCGGCACCAGCGGCAACTTCGGGCAGGCCGTCGCGTTCGCCGCCCGCAAGCACGGCCTGCGGGCCGAGGTGTTCGTGCCCGCCGACATCTCCCCGGTCAAATTGCGGCGGATGAAGACCTTGGGGGCGCGGGTGTGCCGGGTCGACGGCGAGGCGAAGGTCGCCGCGGCGACCTTCGCCGCCGAAGCCCCCGACCGCGTGTTCGTGGTCGACGGCCGTGAGCCGGCGATCTCCGAAGGGGCGGGCACGATCGGCTTGGAGCTGGCGGAAGCGGGTGCCATGGACACGGTAGTGCTCCCGGTCGGCGACGGCGCGCTGATCGCCGGCGTCGCGTTCTGGCTCAAGGCGCGAACCCCGGACATCCGGATCGTCGGTGTCGGGACCACGTCGGCGCGGGCGATGGCGACGAGCTGGCGGGCCGGTGAGCCGATCACCGTCGACCGGGTGAACTCGTTCGCCGGTGGCATCTCGATCCGCACCCCGGAACCGGAATCCATCCGCCGCCTGCGGTCGCTCGTCGACGACTTCGTGCTGGTCGAGGACGACGATCTGCGCGCGGCCATGCGGCTGGGCGCGGAAACCCTCGGTGTCCTCCCGGAACCGGCGGGGGCCGCCGGCCTGGCCGCGCTGACCGTGCACGAGATCCCCGGCGCCAGGGTCGCCACCGTGGTCACCGGGTCGAACGCCATCTGGCCTCCTGAGTGACGAGGACGGTTCCCAGGGGCATCGAGTACCGAAGGGAGACTCGCCGTGTTCGCGTCTGCGGCGAAATCTCTTTGTTTTCAACGCAAGTGCACCATCGTCGCGGAGTCGACCCCTGCTGGGGGTTGCCCTGACCGGGCCTGAGTAGCACGCTCCACTGTGAGTCCGATCACGGTCCTTCCGGGGTCGGTCCGCGCCAACCGAATGACCGGCCGCTCCCGAACGACCCCGGGCCCGCGCGGGGTTTCTCTTGCTTTTGGAGGCCTGATGCGCATCACCGTCACCGTCGACGGAACCCCCTGCACGGACGACGTGGAACCCCGCACCCTGCTCGTGCACCATCTGCGCGAACGGATCGGGAAGGTAGGCACCGTGGTGGGTTGCGACACCAGCAACTGCGGGGCCTGCACCGTCCACCTCGACGGGCACAGCGTGAAATCCTGTTCGGTACTCGCGGTCCAGGCCGACGGCTGCGAGGTGACCACGATCGAAGGACTCGCCCGCGACGGCGAATTGCATCCCGTGCAGCAGGCCTTCCACGAGAATCACGCGCTCCAGTGCGGGTTCTGCACTCCCGGCATGATCATGCAGTCGATCGACCTGCTCGCCGACGATCCCGATCCGGACGAGCAGGCCGTCCGGGAAGGTCTCGAAGGCAATCTCTGCCGGTGCACGGGCTATCAGAACATCGTCCGCGCGGTCCGCGATGCCGCCCACCGGATGCGGCCCGCCGCCGGTCCCGAGGCCGGGCGGCTCGCCTCGGACACCGCTTCCCGGGTCGGCGCGGGGGGTGAGTGATGACCTCCACGATCGAACCGGAGATCGGCAAGTCCCGCCGCCGCAAGGAGGACGAACGCCTCATCACCGGCAGGACCCGCTGGACCGACAACCTGACCCTGCCCGGCATGCTGCACCTCGCGGTGCTCCGCAGCCCGTTCGCGCACGCCAGGATCGTTTCGATCGACGTCACCGAGGCGAAGTCGGCGCCGGGTGTGGTCGCGGTGTTCACCGGGAAGGACCTCGACCCGGAGAGCGCCATCGGCATGCCGTGCGCGTGGCCGATCACCCCGGACATGAAGTCGCCGAGGCGGCCCATCCTCGCTTCGGACACGGTGAACTTCGCCGGTGAGGGTGTCGCGGTGGTCGTCGCCCGCACGGCGGCGGAAGCACACGACGCGCTCGAGGCGATCGACGTCGAGTACGCCGAACTGCCGGTCGTCCTCGGGCTCGAGAACGCGCTCGCCGATGGCGCGCCGCTGGTGCACGAGGACCTCGGCACCAACCAGAACGCGGTCTGGGTCTTCGACTCCGCCGACGCGGGCACCGGCTCCAGCGTCGAGGACGCGATCTCGCATTCCGAGGTCGTGCTCAAGCGGCGCTTCCGTCAGCAGCGGCTGGTGCCGGCGTTCATGGAACCGCGGGCGTGTGTCGTCGACCCGACGGG
Organism: Amycolatopsis sp. QT-25; assembly: GCF_029369745.1. NCBI lineage: Bacteria > Bacillati > Actinomycetota > Actinomycetes > Pseudonocardiales > Pseudonocardiaceae > Amycolatopsis > Amycolatopsis sp. QT-25. Next base: position 5,960,033 of record NZ_CP120210.1, on the reverse strand, counting down.
CAGTCAGCTGGTCATGTGGTCGGCCACCCAGGTCCCGCACATCCTCAAGACGATGACCGCGGCCACGCTCGGCCTGCCCGAGCACAAGGTGCGGGTGATCGCGCCCGACGTGGGCGGCGGGTTCGGCGGCAAGATCGCCGTGCTGCCCGAAGAGATGATGGCGACACTCATCGCCCAGCGACTCGGCAAACCGGTCAAGTGGACCGAGTCCCGTTCGGAGACGATGGTCGCCGCGCACCACGGCCGCGACCAGATCCAGGATCTCACCATCACCGCGAACCGCGACGGCACGGTGACCGGCCTCAAGGTCGAACTGCTCGCCGACATGGGCGCCTATCTCGGCCTGGTCGGCCCCGGCGTGCCGATCCTCGGCGCCTTCATGTTCAACGCCATCTACAAGTTCCCGGCGTACCACTTCGTGTGCACCAACGTGTTCACCAACACCACGCTCACCGACGCCTATCGCGGCGCCGGGCGGCCGGAGGCCACGTTCGGGATCGAGCGGATGATGGACGAACTCGCGGTCGAACTCGGCATGGACCCGATGGAGATCCGCGAGAAGAACTGGATCAGGCACGAGGAATTCCCGTTCACCACGGTGGCCGGGCTGACCTACGACTCGGGCGACTACGAGGCCGCCACCGCCAAGGCCAAGGAGCTGTTCGACTACGACGGCCTCCGCCGGGAGCAGAAGGAACGGCGGGAATCGGGCGACCCGGTCCAGCTCGGCATCGGCATCTCCACCTTCACCGAGATGTGCGGTCTCGCGCCGTCGCGGGTACTCGGCTCGCTGGACTACGCGGCGGGCGGCTGGGAACACGCGGAGATCCGGGTGCTGCCGACCGGCAAGATCGAGGTCATCACCGGCGCCTCCGCGCACGGCCAGGGCCACGAGACGGCGTGGAGCCAGATCGTCGCCGACAAACTCGGCGTCCCGTTCGAGGACATCGAGGTCATCCACGGCGACACCCAGTCCTCGCACAAGGGCATGGACACCTACGGCTCCCGGTCGCTGGTGGTCGGCGGGATCGCGGTGGTCAAGGCGGCGGACAAGGTGCTCGCCAAGGCGAAGCCGATCGCGGCGCATCTCATGGAGTGCTCCGAGGACGACCTCGAATTCTCGGCGGGCGAATTCTCGGTCAAGGGCACGAAAGTTTCGACGTCCATCCAGGACATCGCGTGGGCCGTGTTCTCGGCGCACAACCTGCCGGACGGGGTCGAACCCTCACTGGATTCGTCGGACACGTTCGACCCGGAGAACTTCTCCTTCCCGCACGGCACCCATCTGTGCGCGGCCGAGGTCGACACCGAGACCGGGCGCGTACGGTTGCGCTCCTACGTCTGCGTCGACGACGTCGGCGTGGCCGTCAATCCGCTGATCGTCGAAGGCCAGGTGCACGGCGGGCTCGCGCAGGGCATCGCGCAGGCGTTGTTCGAGGAGGCCGTCCACGACGAGGGCGGCACGCTGACCACCGGTACGTTCGCCGACTACCTGCTCCCGTCGGCGGTGGATCTGCCCAGCTTCACCACCGACCGCACCGAGACACCGTCGACGACCAACCCCTTGGGCGCCAAGGGAGTCGGCGAGGCGGGCACGATCGCCTCGACCCCGGCGGTGGTCAACGCCGTGATCGACGCCGTCCGGCACTTCGGGGTGAACGACATCGAAATGCCGTTGACCCCGATGCGGGTCTGGCACGCCATCCAGCATGGATCGGCCGCCGCGGGCGGGCTGGGCTCCGAAGCCGGTGGCGGTCTCGGTTCGATCGACGCCACCGGAGGTGCCCAGTGATCCCGGCCCCGTTCGACTACGTCGCTCCGTCCACGGTGGACGAAGCGATCCGCGCGCTCGCCGAGGCGGGCGAGGACGCCAAGGTGCTGGCGGGCGGGCAAAGCCTGCTGCCGGTGCTGCGGATGCGGCTCGCCACCCCGACCACGCTGGTCGACCTGGGGAAGGTCGCCGAACTGCGTGGGATCCGCGACGACGGTGACGCGCTGGTCATCGGCTCGATGACCACGCATCACCACGTTCAGCGGGACGCGCTGGTCGCCGAGCACGCCGCGGTGCTCAAGGCCGCCACCGACACGGTGGCCGATCCGCAGATCCGCCACCGCGGCACGTTCGGCGGTGCCCTCGCGCACGCCGATCCCGCCGGCGACCTGCTCGCCCCCGTACTCGCGCTCGGCTGCGAACTCGTCGTCGCCGGGCCGGGCGGACGGCGGACGGTCGCCGCGGCGGACTTCTTCCAGGACATGTTCACCACCGCGCTCGCCGCGGACGAACTCCTGGTCGAGGTCCGGGTGCCGAAGCACACCGGCTGGCGCGCCCACTACGAGAAGTTCAACCGGGTCGCGCAGGCGTGGTCGATGGTCGCGGTCGCGGCCTGCGTCCGCACCGAGGCGGGCACCATCGAGGAGGCGCGGGTCGCGCTGACCAACATGGGCTCGACACCGGTGCGGGCGGCCGGGGTGGAGGAGGCGCTGGTCGGCTGCGCGGCCACCGCCGAGGCGATCCGCGGCGCGGCCGGACGCGCGGCCGAGGGCACGAACCCCACGGCCGACGGCGATTCCGATGTCGAATACCGGCAGCACCTCGCCAGGGTGCTGACCGGCCGGGCGGTCCTCGCCGCGGCGGGTTCTTGACCATCGAGAAGGGAGGTCGGCCCGTGCGGCTCGACCACGAATTCACCGTTCCCGCCCCGTTGGACGAGGTCTGGAAGGCCGTCGTCGACCCGGAACGGGTGGCGCCGTGCATGCCGGGCGCCACCCTCACCGAAGTCGACGGAGACGCCTTCAAAGGCACGGTGAAGGTCAAGCTCGGGCCGATCTCCTTGCTCTACAAGGGAACCGGCCAATTCGTCGAGAAGGACGCCGACGCGAAGAAGGTGGTCATGAAGGCCGCCGGAAAGGACGCCCGCGGGGCGGGCACGGCGTCGGCGACGGTGACGCTGACCCTGACCGAGAAGGACGGCGTCACCCACGGCGCCGTCGCCACCGAGCTGGCGGTCACCGGTAAACCGGCGCAGTTCGGGCGCGGGATGATCTCCGAGGTCGGCGGCAAGATCCTCGACTCGTTCGCGGAGAGCCTGTCCGGCAGACTCGGCACTTCCGAACCCGAGGAACCCCGGGAACGCCCGCCGTTGCAAGCGGTGAAGCCGGTGCCGGAGGGGGAGGCCATCGACCTGATGGAATACGCGGGCGGATCCGTGGGCAAACGGATGGCACCGGTGCTGGTGGTCCTCGCCGGGGTGCTCCTGGTCGTCGCGATCGTGCGGGCTGTGACGCAGCGGACGAAATAGCGGCTTCCGTCAGCCGTTGAACCCGGTATGAAGGCGGATCACGAAGTCGACGTGGCGGTGATCGGGGCGGGTCAGGCCGGTCTGTCCGCGGCGTATCACCTGCGCCGCGCGGGATTCGCCAACGAGGCGGGTTTCGTCGTGCTCGACCACGGCAAACGGCCTGGTGGCGCCTGGCAGTACCGGTGGCCTTCGCTGGTGATGGAAAAGGTCCACGGCGTCTACGACCTCCCCGGCATGTCCTTCGGCGTCCCGGACCCGAAACAGCCCGCGGCCGAGGCCGTCGCCGAGTACTTCGGCCGGTTCGAGCGTACCTACGATCTTCCGGTCCATCGGCCCGTCGACGTCCGGTCGGTGAGCTCCGAGGACGCTCGGCTGGTGGTCGCGAGCTCGAGGTACGTTTTCCCGCCGAGAGCGAATCAGCACAGCGCGGCCGAGACCTGGGCCGCCCGCGCGGTGATCAGCGCGACCGGGACCTGGGACCGGCCGTTCTGGCCGTACTACCCGGGCCAGGAGACCTTCCGCGGCCGCCAGCTGCACACCGCCGACTACACCGGCGTGGGCGACTTCCGCGGGAAACGCGTCGTCGTGGTCGGCGGAGGCGCGTCGGCCGTTCAACTGCTGCTGGAGATCGCCCCCTTCGCGCGCTCGACGCGCTGGGTGACGCGGCGTCCGCCGGTCTGGCGCGACGAGCCGTTCAGTGAGCAATGGGGCAGGGAGGCCGTCGCCGAGGTCGACCGGCGGGTCCGGGAGGGCCTGCCGCCGAAGAGTGTCGTGAGCGTGACCGATCTGGCGGTGACACCCGAGGTGCGCGCGGGGCTCGACGCGGGCATCCTCGACCGCCACCCGATGTTCCGGCGGATCACCCCGGACGGAGTGGAGTGGGCCGACGGCACTTTCGAGCCCGCCGACCTCATCCTGTGGGCCACCGGGTTCCGTGCCGCGATCGACCACCTCGCGCCGTTGCGCCTGCGCGCGTCCGGAGGCGGCATCCGGATGGACGGCACCCGGGTCGTCGCCGAGCCGAGGCTGCATCTGGTCGGCTACGGCCCGTCCGCCAGCACCGTCGGCGCGAACCGGGCGGGACGCGCGGCCGTCACCGAGATCCGGCGCCTGCTCGGACGCTGAGGTCCGATGGACAACGGCCACTTCCCGGCGAAGCCGGCCGTAATCCTCAAAACGACTGCACCACCGCCTTCTCGGTCGACAACGCCGAGAAGGACGCGCGTCCGAAGCCGGGCACGGCGACGAGGACATGGCCGCCGGCTACTTCGCCGGCTTCGAGAAATTCAGTCAGCCCGTCAGGTAACCGCCGCTCGCGTCGACGTCGGTCCCTGTCACCGCGCTCGAATCCGGGGAGCTGAGCCACATCACCACGGTCGCCATCTCTTCCGGTCGTACGATGCGCTTGATCGGGTAGCCCTGCGCGATCTGTTCGTAGGTCAGCCCGAACGCTTCCGCGGCACGGCGGAGCATCGGGGTGTCCACGGCGCCCGGGGCGAAGGAGTTGACCCGGATGTTCTTGTCCGCGTACTCGAGTGCCGCCACCTTGGTCAGTGACGTGACGCCGTGCTTGCTCGCGTTGTAGGGCGCGATGGTGGCGAAACCGACCTCCGCGGAGATCGAAGCGGTGTTGACGATGACGCCTCCACCCTGCGCGAGCATCCTCGGGATCTCGTACTTCATCCCGAGGAAGACCCCGGCCGTGTTGGTGCGCCAGACGTTCTCCAGATCGGCCAGGCTCTGCTCGGCGAGCGGGACCGCCCGCGGGCTTTCGATCCCCGCGTTGTTGACGGCGATGTCCAAGCGGCCGTAACGGCGTACGCACTGGTCGACCAGAGCACGCACGTCCGCCTCCACCCGGATGTCCGCGCGGCGGAAGGTCGCCTCGCCGCCGCTCGCCCGGATCCCGGCCGCGACCTGCCGGCCGAGCTTTTCGCGGCGGCCACAGAAGAACACCTTCGCGCCCTCGGCCGCCATCGCCCGCGCCGTGGCGGCACCGATGCCCGAGGTCGCACCGGTGATCAGCACGACTTCACCGTCGAACCGGCCGCGTGACCGTTCTGAGGCGGCGGCCGCGCCGGTCGACGCCACGGCCGTCGCCGCGAGCCCCCAGGCACCCGCGGCCAGCACTCGCCTGCGTGAGTCGTCCATCGCTCAGCCCCTCGCGAGACGGTCGGGGATCCGCGCCAGCGGGTATCGCCGCCAGAAGAACGCGTCGGCGGCGTGCTGGTCGGAGGCGAAGTTGATCGCCTCGGCGATCCGCTTGCCCTGGACGCGATAGGCGAGCACCCAGGTGAGGTCCAGGCCGGCGGGCGTGGTGCTCCAGCCGCGGTGCAGATCGACCACCCAGTCGCCGTCCGCGGCCAGGTACAGCACCTCCGCCCGGAATCCGGCGCGGGCGAGTTCGCCGAAGAAGGCGACGACCTCGTCGGCGCCGGTCTTCGTCCCGGCGAGCGGATGGTGCCCCGGGATCGTCCACCGGATGTCCGGTGCGAAGAACTGCTTGAGGGCGCTCAGATCGCCGGAGCCGTAGGCCTCGTAGTAGCGGCGGATCAGCGTGACGTTGGGGTGCTCCCGGGCTCGCTCCGGCGCGGCGGACGCCGCTCCGCCGGTCAAGGACGTGGCCAGCAGCGCGGCGGCGCCCGCCCCGCCTGCCCGCAGGAACTTCGCCCGGTCGATCGGTGTCCTTCGGTCTTCCACGGTCGTTTCCCTCCAGAAGTGGCTGCCGTCCACGCAATCACCGGGACCTCACGGCGGTCCAATGCCCGTACCCATACGTTCGGGGCATCGGGAGGATCAGGACATGGATGTCGACACGCGGGTGTTGCGCTATTTCGTCGCCGTCGCGGAACATCTGAGCTTCACCAGGGCCGCCGAAGCCCTGTTCGTCACGCAGCCGTCACTGAGCCGCCAGATCCGGCAACTGGAGTCCCGGCTGGGTACGGACGTGTTCACCCGGGGGAACTCGGAGATCCGGTTGACCGCCGCCGGCGAGGTGCTTCTGCCCGCCGCGCGCCGCCTTCTCGCCGACTGGCAGCTCACCGGCCGTCTCGTGCGGACGGCCGCCGCGGCCGAGGGCAACGTGGTGCGGGTCGGTTTCGTCGCGACCGGCGGTGGTCCGCTCGCCCGGCGGGCGCGAACCCTGTTCACCGAACGCCACACCGACGCGACCATCGAACCGAAGCGGTTCGACTGGGGTGGCGAGGCACAGGCTCTGCGTGAGGGGCTCGCGGACATCGCGTTCGTCTGGCTGCCCGCCGAGCTGACCGGCCTGCATGCCGAAGTCGTCGCCACCGAACGGCGATGGGTCGCCATGAACGCCTCGCATCCTTTGGCGGGCAAGGAAGAGGTCGTCATCCACGACCTCCGCGACGCGCCTTTGCTGTGGACCCGCGACGCTCCTGCCGACTGGGTCGACTGGTGGGCGGTCAACCCGCGCCCCGACGGCTCGGCCCCGAACTGGGGACCGGAGAACGGCAACGTGGAGGAGATGCTCGAACTGGTGGCCACCACCGACGCGGTCTGCATCTCGCCCGAGTCGATGGCGAGGTTCTACGCCCATCCGGATCTGGTGTGGCGGCCGATCATCGACATCGAGCCACTGCGGATCGCCCTGGCTTGGCCGAAGGAGAGCACCAACCCGCTGGTGGGAGCGTTCGTGCGGGCGGTGCGTCTCGTCAGCTCTGCAGATATCTGACCGGCGCGGCTTTGTCCGCACCACGACCACCGCCGCGCAGCCCAGTGACTCCGCATGCCGGGCGAAGCCGACCCGAAGGGGAGTGGCGTGCGTGCTCCGGCAGTCTGTGAGGAAGTTGTTGGACGATTTGCCGCCCTGCCCCTCCTGGAGACGGGCGATGACCATACGGCCGGCTCTGCCCCGGCTTGCGAGTGGCAGAGAGGTTTATTGAGGAGCGGGCGAACATGTCGTGGTGCGAGTCCTGCCGCACCGGTTGTCCCGTCGACTCCCTGGAAGGGTTTCCGGGACGCGAGCCGGACACAGGCCGATCTCGGCCCCAATTGTCCACAAGGGACAATTTACCTCCTATGAGTGCCCGATTTGGTGGTTTGTCAGGGGTCGTGAGTGGCGATGAGCGTTCTATTGAGAGGTAAGGCAAGGTGTCGTGTGGGTGGCGAGTCCGTGAAGGCCTCCTTGAGGGACCCTGGGTCCCTCAAGGAGGCCTTCACGGACTTCGAGACCCGGTGCTGGCGTCACAGTCGTCCCGCTGTCACCAGGGAACACGCGTGAAGGTAGCGAATGCCTCCCTTCCTGCCTGCAGGGTAGGCAAGGAGGCATCCGCGACCAGCGGACTGCCTATGTAGGCGACCACGCCCTACACGCGACAGGTCGACTTACCTCATCAACGCAGTGCGCATAGCTCAGAACGGCCTCGGCATAACACGTCCTTTGTGGACGTCATGGGGACGCCGGACCCCGGTGATCGGGCCATGCAAAGCTTCGACGGCCTGACACCTTTGCCTCACCCCCTCGATGAACACTCACGAGGGTCTGCCGGTGGTTGCGGAGTACGTGAAGGCCCCCTTCCTTGCGCCTATGTACAGGAAGGGGGCCTTCACGTACTTGAGAAGGTGTGAAGATGGAGGGGCTGCGACCGGCCGCGGCCAGGATCCGGTTGGCTGCGGTGAAGGGGACTTCCCTGCATCCGATGCGAAGAAAGTTCCCTTCGACCGCCCGGCACCCTCCCGGCCGCTGGCGTGCGAAGGCAGCTTGCTGCCAAGACCGGACACCAGGAGGCACCTTTGGCTACGGTGACCACGAACCAGGACAGGCGGCCGGTTCGGGTCGCCGGACGCGCGAGGAGTACGGATGCAGCCCAATCCACCGCAGCCCAATCCACCGCAACTCAACCCACCGCAGCCCGGTTTCCCCCGGTACGGGCAGCATCCGGCCGGGCCGGGCCAGGTGGCGCCCAAACCGAGGGCGAACGCCGTGGCGGCGATGATCGCCGGCGTCCTGGCGGTGCTCACCGCCGGCCTGCTCGTCTGGTTCGCGCTCTACAACGTCTGGTACGCCAACGAGCCGGGCAGCCGCTGGACGGGCTTGATGGCGCAGAACGCGGCCTTCGGCCTCCTCTCCGCGGGATCGCTGGTGGTGGCCGCGGGCTTCACGTTCGCTCGCCGGATTCCCGGCGCGTGGACGCTGTTCGCGCTTTGCGTGTTCTCCGTGGTGGCGGTCTTCGTCGGGACGCCGCTGCTGTCGGCCACGCCCCTCGGTGCTCAGCTCAGGTGGCTCTTCAGCTTCGACGACCAGGACAGCACCGCGATCGCGCTGATGATCATTTTCGGTGCCCTGACAGCGGTCGCGGCGGCGATCGCCGGCAGCGTGAAGTCACAGGGCGGGAGAAGCTAGAGCTCGTCCAGGATCTGGTTCGCGCGTTCCTCGACGAGCCGGTAACCGGAGCGGGCGGCGAGTTCCTGGGCCAATTCGCCGTGTGTCCGGGCTTCCGTGAGTTTTCCCAGTCGCAGCAGCGTTTCCGCGAGTCCGGTCCGGGCGGCGGCCTCGCACCAGAAGAAGCTCGTCGTCCGCGCGATCGACAACGCGAGCCGGTAGTGCTCGGCGGCCTCGTCGGGCAGGCCGAGCCGCAGGCAGACCTCGCCGAGTCCGGCGAGCGTCCAGGCCTCGGTGCCCCGGTCGCCGATCTTGCGCGTCAGTTCGACGGCTTCGAGCGCGTCCGTGCGGTTCTGCTCGCTCGGATCCCGCCTGCTTTCGAGTACGGCCCTGCCGGACAGCGCGGTCGCCTCGCCGTAGGGGTAACCCAGTTCGCGGTTGGCCGCGAGCGCGCGGGTGTAGAAGTCGTAGGCGTCGTCGAGGAGACCTAGGTCGCGGTGCACGGTGCCGAGGTCGACCAGCAGCACCGCGACGCTGAACCGGGCGCCGTCCCGTTCGGCGACCTCGAGCGCGCGGGTGAAATGGGTGAGTGCCTCGTCGAGCTGACCTGTTTGCCAGTACGGGAAACCGAGGTTCGCCAGTGCCATCGAGACGGCGGGCATGTTCAGTTCTTCGCACAGTCGCAGGGATTCCAGCCCGCAGCGGATCGCCTCCTGCGGGTCACCGAGGCGCTGGTGCACCGCGCTCAGGTTGTTGAGCACGGCCGCGCGGCCGGCGTCCCAGCCGGCGAGGAGGTCTCCACGCAAAGCGTTGGTGAGGTGTTCGCGTGCTTCGTCGTAGCGGCCGCTGTTGACGCAGGCGAGCGCGATGCTCAGGTGCATCGCCGCCTGCGCCTGCCCGGCCCCGCCGCGGCGGGCGGCCTTGAGCGCGGTCGATGCCGTGTCGATCCACTCCGCGTGATGACCGCGCTGGTGGAAGAAGGCGCGGAGCGCGTCGGCGAGGTGCCAGGAGAACTCGGGCGGGCCGTGTTCGGCGCTGTGCTCGACGGCGGCGGCGAGGTTCGGCCATTCGGCGTCCAGCCACGCCAGCGCCTCTTCGGTGTCGGCGAAGGGTGCGTCCGCCGGTTCCTCGCGGGGCAGCCGCAGGAAGTGCGGGATGAGGGTGCGGCCCGCGGCGTCGGCGGTGGCCAGGTAGCTCTCGAAAAGCCGCCTCGCCGCGGCGTCGCGTTCGGGTTTCGCGTCCTCCGCCAGGGTGCGCCCCGCCGCGAAACTGCGGAGGAGATCGTGGAACCGGTAGCGCCCAGTGGTGTAGCGCTCGACGAGATGCGCCGCCGCGAGCGCCTTGAGCTGCTGGTTCGCCTTCGAGGGCGGGACGCCGGTCAGCGCCTGGGCGGCGGGGGCGGTGAACGTCTGGCCCGGAACGAGCGCGAGCCGGCGGAACAGCCGCCGGTGCTCTTCGGGAAGCGTCCGGTAGGAGACGCCGAACGCCGTGGTCACGGCGCTTTCCTCGGCACCGTCGACGGTCAGCTCCGCCAGCGGGTCGCCACCGGCGAGTTCCCGGGCGAGTTCGGCGATCTCGGGTTCGCCACTGGCACCGAGGTTGGCCGCCGCGATCCGGAGGGCGAGCGGGAGGTGCCCGCACAGCCGCGCCAGTTCCGCGGCCGCGACGGCCTCGGCGGCGACGGTTTCGCTGCCGAGTACGGCTTCCAGGAGATGCCGCGCGTCTTCGGCGGGCAGCACGGACAGCGGGAGCGCACGGGCGCCGGTGCGGGCGATGAGGTCGCCGAGCCGCTGGCGGCTGGTGACCAGGACGGTGCCGGACGGCGGCAGCAACGGCAGTACCTGGCCGGTGTCGCGCACGTTGTCGAGGACGAGGAGGACCCGTTCGTCGGCGAGGAGCGACCGGAGCAGGGCGGCGCGCGTGTCGGTGTCCGGCGGAATGGCCTTGGGTGCGGTGCCGAGTGCCTGCAGGAGCCGGGTGAGCGCGACGGCAGGGGTGAGTGGTTCGTGATCGGGGTCGAAACCGCGCAGGTCGAGGTACAGCTGGCCGTCGGGGAACGCGTCGCGGACGCGGTGGGCCCAGCGGACCGCGAGCGCGGTCTTGCCGACACCGGCGGTGCCGCTGATCACCCAGATGTCGGTGCCCCCGGCCGGGTGGCGGGTCGCCTCGTCGAGCCGCTCCAGCTCCGCCACCCGCCCGGCGAATCCCCGGACGTCGTGCGGCAGCTGCGCCGGGCGGACCGGCTCGGGCCCGGCCGGGGGTTCGAGGGCGGGATCGGCACCGAGGATCGCGGATTCCAGCCGCCGCAGCTCCGGGGAAGGATCGAGACCCAGTTCGGTGCCCAGCCGGTTCCTCAAGGCGCGGAAAGCCTCGAGGGCGTCGTCGGTGCGTCCTTCACGGTGCAGCGCGAGCATGAGCTGCCCGACGAACCGCTGCCGCAGGGGATGCGCGGCGACCAGTTCGGTCAGCTCCGCGAGGACCTGCCTGCCGCGGCCGAGCCGCAGCCGCGCTTCGGCCCGATCCTCCAGTGCCGTCCAGCGTTCCTCGGTGATGCCGCCGCGAAGCCGCTGGGCGACCTCGCCGCTCACCACGTCGGACAACGCCTCGCCGCGCCACAGGCCGAGCGCCTCGTCCAGGAGGTTCACGGCGGTCTCGTCGTCGGCGTCGCGGGCTTGCGCGGTCAGCTCGGTGAAGCGGTGCAGGTCGACCTGGTGCGGGTCGACCTTGAGCAGGTACCGGGTCCCCTCGGAGACGATCTCCGGCCCGCCCGCGCAGCGGAACACGGCGCGAAGCCTGGACACCAGCGCTTGAACGGTGTTCCGCGCACTGGCGGGCGGTTCTTCCGGCCAGAGCAGGTCGATGATCCGTTCGCGCGGTACCGGTCTGCCCGCCTCCAGCAGCAGAACCGCCAGCACGAGTCGTTGTTTGGGCGAGCCGAGATCGACCGGATCGCCACCGGCCCACGCCTCGACGGCGCCGAGGACGCGGAACTCCACCCGGCCACCTCCGCTCACCCTCGCCGGAGCCTGCAAGCGTAGTGCAAGCGCCCTGCATCCGGCCCGCGTGATCCTTGCCTGTGTCCACCGAGGACCCGTCGCCGGAACCGTGCCCAACCAACAAGACGGGCAGGACCCCCCATTCGGTTCCGGTACGACGGTGGACACCTGTACCTCGCACAGGCACCGCCCTCCGACGGCGGTGGGGGTTGGGGGTAGTGCCAGCTCGACGTCTTCCCCCTGTGTCGGACTGGCGCTTCTTCTTGACTGGGTTGGGATTTCCGCGAAGGCCTCCTTAAAGGACTCAAAGTCCCTCAAGGAGGGGCGGATTCACATGGTGGTTGCAACACGCATTGTTTGTTGGTTGGAGAGTAGTGCTTCGAGGGCTTCGGCGGGTGTGTGCCAGTCGAGGGTTTCGCGGGGGCGGCCGTTGAGTTCGGCGGCGACTCGTGCGAGGTCTGCGGCGGTGTGCTGGGACAGGTCGGTGCTTGTGGGGAAGTATTGGCGGAGTAGGCCGTTGGTGTTCTCGTTGGTTCCGCGTTGCCAGGGTGCGTGTGGGTCGCAGAAGTAGATGTCGATCCCGGTGGCCAGGGTGATCTTTTTGTGGTGGGCCATTTCCTTGCCCTGGTCCCAGGTCAAGGATTTCAGCAGCAGCGGCGGCAGCGTCTGGATGGTCTCGGTCATGGCGTGAGCGACGGTGGCGGCGTCGCGTCCGTGGGGCAGGTGCAGCAGCATCACGAACCGGGTCGATCGTTCGACCAGGGTCCCGATCGCGGATTTGTTGTTCTTGCCCAGGATCAGGTCGCCTTCCCAATGCCCGGGGACGGCGCGGTCGGCGGCCTCGGCGGGCCGTTCGGAGATGTTGACCATGTCGGGGATCCTGCCCGCGGGCCGGGCCCGGCGGGCCTGGGCCTGCCGGCGGGGCATCCGCAGTGCCCGCCCGGTCCGCAACGCCTGGGTGAGTTCGCGGCGCAGCGCGCCTTTTCCCTGGACATACAGTGCTTGGTAGATCGTTTCGTGGGACACCCGCATCTCCGGCTGGTCGGGGAACTCCAGCACCAGTCTCCGCGCGATCTGACGCGGGGACCATTTACGGTTCAGCCTGTCCTGCACCACGTCCCGCAACACGGTGTCCGCGGCCAGTTTCGCGGCCTTCGGGCGTTTCGCACGGTTCTCGGCCGTGTGCTGCGCGCTGACAGCCCGATAGCGGCCGGAGGAACCGGTGTTGCGGGCCAGCTCGCGGGACACGGTCGAGGCCGGCCGGGCGATCGCCCGCCCGATCGCCCGGGGCCCCTGGCCCGCGGCTTTCAGGCAGGCGATCTCTTCCCGCTCGGCCAGGCTCAACCGGAGGGGACCAGGCCGAGCAGGTGCGTTACCGATCACCCCGCCAGCCTGCCGGAACAACCGCACCCCCGTCGTCGGGGACAGCCCCACCGCCCGGGCCGCCGGCTTCGCCGCCAGCCCGGCCCGGACCCGCTCCCAAAACTCCACCCGCACCGACCGCGGCAACCACCGATGAACCCGCACCACAACCCCACCCCCCATCAGACGGTGTTGCAACAACCCCATGACTCCGAGAGGCCTTCGCGGCTTTTCGGCGTTCACGACGAACACCTTGATCGCTTGACAGGGGCGGCCACCTGCCTGCACCCTTTCACTACTTAATTAGTGAAAGGGTGTTGCCGGTGGTCAGCTTCCACTTGGACAAGGGCTCGGGCGTCGCGACGTACGTCCAGCTCGTCCAGCAGGTCAAGAACGCCCTCCGCCTGGAACTGCTGGAGCCGGGGGACCGGCTGCCGACGGCGAAGGAAGTGGTCGCCGAGCTGGCGATCAATCCCAACACCGTCCTCAAGGCGTACCGCGAGCTGGAGCGCGAAGGGCTCGTCGAAGGGAAGCCGGGTCTCGGCACCTTCGTCCGGAAGACGCTCGGAGGCGCTTCGTTCGCGGAGCGCACGCGCTTGCGGAAGAGTCTCGGCGCCTGGGTCCGCGACGCGCGGGAATCGGGGCTGGATCAGGAAGACGTCGAGGCGTTGTTCACCTCGGTGGTGGTCGATGGCTTTCGAGGGGAGCGGACGGCATGACCGATGAAACCGCCATCGAGGCGACCGGGCTCGGCAAGCGCTACCGCCGCAAGTGGGCACTGCGCGACTGCTCCCTCTCCGTGCCGAAAGGGCGCGTCGTCGCCCTTGTCGGGCCCAACGGCGCGGGCAAGACGACCTTCCTGCACCTGGCCGTCGGGCTACTGGACACGACCCTCGGCTCGGTCTCGATCCGGGGAACCACGGCCTTCCTCGCTCAGGACAAGCCGATGTACGCGGGCTTCAGCATCGCCGAGATGCTCAAGTTCGGCAGGCGCCTCAACCCCGGCTGGGACGACGAGTTCGCACTCGAGCGCATCGATTCACTCGGACTTCCCTTGAAGCACAAGGTCGGCAAGCTCTCCGGCGGCCAGCGGGCGCAGGTCGCGCTCACCCTCGCGCTCGCCAAACGCCCGGACCTCCTCGTACTCGACGAGCCGCTCGCCAACCTCGATCCGCTGGCCCGCCACGAAGTCATGCGCGGTCTGATGGAGGCCGTCGCCGAGACCGGGATGACCGTCCTGCTCTCCTCCCACGTCGTCTCCGACCTGGAGAACACCTGCGATTGGCTGATCGTGCTCAACGGCGGCCGGGTGCAGGTCAGTGGCGACATCGACGAACTCGTCGCCGGGCACCGCATCCTTTCCGGACCCGTGGAGGAGGCCGACGCGCTGGCGAAACGCGTCACGATCGTGGACGAGGCCAGGGCGGGCAGGCAGGCGACCGTGTTCGCCCGCACCCGACCGGTCCTGTTGAGTCCACAGTGGACCGATCGGTCGCCGACCCTGGAGGAACTGGTGCTCGCCTACCTGCGACGGCCCGAATCCGCGAGTTTGCCGCGTCCGACACTGGCTTCGGCGTAAGGGAGAACGATGCTCTGGCTCACCTGCCGTCAGCACCGGATGCAGCTGACGATCACCGCCGCCCTGCTCGTCCTCGTGGGAATCCTGCTGCTGGTCAACGGGCACACCGCGGCGAACAGTGCGGATCCGGCGAAGCATTTCACCGACCTGTACACCTACCTGTCCTGGCTCCAGGTCGTCCCGATCGCGATCGGGGTGTTCTGGGGCGCTCCACTGGTCGCGGCCGAGTTCGAACGGGGTACCACGAAACTCGCCTGGACCCAGTCGATCTCGCGATTCCGCTGGCTCGGCGTGAAACTGGGGTTCCTCGCCGTGCTCGCCACCCTCGGGGGTCTCGTGTTCGGCACGATGATGCAACGCTGGGTGGCGGTCTTCCCCACCGATCGCGGCGACACCGCCTTCACCAGCCGCTTCGACAATCCGGTCCTGTTCGCGATGACCGGTGTCGCACCCGCGGCGTGGTGGCTCTTCGGGTTCGTGCTCGGCACGGCCGCGGGAGCGGTCATCCGCAAGACTTTGCCCGCCATCGCCGTCACCATCGCGGTGACCGTCGGCCTGATGATCGGCGTGAGCAACGTCCGCGACCGCTACGCCGAACCGGAACTCGTCGCACTGGGCACCGAGCCGGTGGGCCGGGTGATCGAGATGGTCCAGGACGCCGCCGGCGAGGTCACCGCGCTCAAGGTCCTGCCCGCTGACTGGTACTGGCGTTTCCAATGGACCGAAGCCGCGATCCTCTCGGGTGCTTCGCTCCTGCTCGCCGTCGCCGCGACCTTCGCCATCCGGCGCCGTTCCTAGAAAGGCACGGCCGCGGTGTCCTTCGCGGCTTCGATCGCCTGGCTCCTCCTGAGGCCGCATCACGCCGAGCCGATGCGCTCCATCGGCCCGGACCCGGCCACGCCGGGGGAAGAACGCGTGCGCTCAGGCGGTGGTCCGCCGCCGTCGCCGAGACGGCGGCGGACCGGGTGCTCAGTCGAGCTGAAGCTCGGGGGAGTACAGGTCGAACCAGTGGTAGAGGTCCAGCGCCCGGTCGATGCCGGAGCGCTGGGCCGACGACATCGTCACCGGGTCCACTTCGGACACCCGGTGCAGCCAGTCGCGGTCGACCAGCGCGAACACCGGGTTGTCCCGTTCGGTCAGCGCCTCCTTGGCCTGCTGCTGCAACGCCGCCGCGTAGCCGGGATCCTGAGTGGACGGATACGGGCTCTTGACCCTGTCCCGCACCGACGCCGGCAGCACGTGTTCGGTCGCGTGCCGCAGCAGGCTCTTTTCCCTGCCGTCGAACGTCTTCAGCGACCACGGCGTGTTGTAGACGTACTCCACGAGGCGGTGGTCGCAGAACGGCACGCGCACTTCGAGCCCGACGGCCATCGACGCCCGGTCCTTGCGGTCCAGCAGCATCCGCACGAACCGGCTCAGGTGGAGATTGCAGACCGTCCGCATCTTCCGGTCCTGCTCGCTCTCGCCGTCGAGGTGCTCGACCTGGGCGACGGCGGTGCTGTACTGGTCGGCGATGTAACCGGGCAGGTCCAGCTTCTCCCGGACCTCACCGCGCAGGAGGGCACCCCGCTCGCTGGTGAGCCCCATCCGGAAGGCGAGCCAGGGGAACGTCCCCGAGTTCACCGCGGCTTCGTCGTGGAACCAGCGGTACCCGCCGAAGACCTCGTCCGCGGACTCACCTGACAGCGCCACCGTCGACTCCGCGCGGATCGCCTTGAACAGCAGGTACAGCGACGTGTCCATGTCCCCGAGCCCGGCCGGGATGTCCCGCGCGGCCAGCACCTTGCGGCGGACCTCGGGGTCGCTGAGTTCGGCCGGGTTCAGCACGACGTCCTTGTGGTCGGAGCCGACCAGCCGTGCGACATCGCGGATGTACGGCGAGTCCGGGGTGTCCCGGACCTCGTCCGGCTGGAAGTGCTCCTCCTGGCCCTGGAAGTCGACGGAGAACGTGCGCAGCCGCTCGCCCTGCTCGGCGAGTCGCGCGGCGGCGAGACCGGTGACGGCGCTGGAATCGAGCCCGCCGGAAAGCAGGACGCAGCGGGGCACGTCGGCGATCAGCTGACGGTGCACGATGTCGGTCATCAGCTCGCGCACCCGCTCGACCGTGGTCTCCCGGTCGTCCGTGTGCTGTTTCGCGTCGAGCTTCCAGTACGTCCGCGTACGGATCCCCGAGCGGTCGACGGTGACGATCGTGCCCGGTCCGACCTCGTGCATGCCCTTCCACAGCGACCAGCCGGGGGTCTTGGTCATGGCCATCAGCTCACGCAGCCCGTCGGTGTCGACCACCTTACGCGCCAACGGGTTCGCGAGAATCGCCTTCGGTTCGGAGCCGAAGAGGACGCCGTCCGGGGTCGGGTGGTAGTAGAACGGCTTGATACCCATGCGGTCGCGGATCAGCACGAGCTTCTCGTCGCGTTCGTCCCAGATCGCGAAGGCGTACATGCCGTTGAGGTGATCGACGACCTCGTCGCCCCACTCCAGGTAACCGC
This sequence comes from Amycolatopsis sp. QT-25, assembly GCF_029369745.1. Classification (NCBI taxonomy): domain Bacteria; kingdom Bacillati; phylum Actinomycetota; class Actinomycetes; order Pseudonocardiales; family Pseudonocardiaceae; genus Amycolatopsis; species Amycolatopsis sp. QT-25. Next base: position 5,942,961 of record NZ_CP120210.1, on the reverse strand, counting down.
GGAGGACGACCTCGGTGTCACTGTCGGTCTCGAAGCTGTGGCCCCGCTTGGAAAGCTCTTCGCGCAGCTCGGTGAAGTTGTACGCCTCACCGCTGTAGACCATGGCGGCCAGCCCGGCTTCGGCCATCGGCTGCCTGCCGCCGGGCAGGTCGATGATCGCGAGCCGGCGGTGGCCCAGCGCCACGTTCGGCCGGATCCAGGTGCCCGAGTCGTCCGGCCCGCGGCACGCCATGGTCGAGGTCATCGCGTCGACGACCTCACGGCGCTGGGTCAGATCCGTGTCGAAGGAGACCCACCCGGCGATTCCGCACATCGCTACCTCCCAATGATTAGTTAGCACATACAAATACTTGTAACACCGGTGTAACACGGTGGGGCGGGCTTGTCTGCCCGAATTGCACGCTCCGTCCGCAGTGGGTCACCGTCTGTGGGGCATGTCACCGGGCATCAAAAAGTCGTAAAGGCACCCGATCGGGGCATCAAGACGCCGTCAGACCGGGGTCGCGATGGTCTGTACCAGGCGCAGTGTTGCGGGGTCCTGGTCACCGATGGGGTGACCTGTCCTGAGAGGTGCCCAGTGGCCGACTTGCTCTACGCCGTGCTCTTGATCGGCGTCTTCGTGGTTCTCGCGCTGACCCTGCGTGGTCTGGAGAAGCTGTGACCGGCACGGGGTCCGTGGCCGACGTCGTCGGCGGACTGCTGGCGCTGGGGTTGCTCGTCTATTTGTTCATCGCACTGGTCAGGCCGGAGAAATTCTGATGCGTCCCGACGTACTCGTTCCCGCGGAGGGACTGGCATGACAGACACCGCGGCCGGCCTCCTGCAGGCCGGCCTCCTCCTCGTCGCGCTCGCCGTGGTCCACCGGCCACTCGGCGACTACATGGCGCGGGTCTTCTCGGTGTCTTCCGCGGAGAAACACACCAAGGCCGAACGCGGCCTGTACCGCCTGTTCCGGGTGAACCCCGGATCGGAACAGCACTGGAAGACCTACGCGTCCGCCGTGCTCGGCTTCTCGTTCGTCTCCGTCGTTTTCCTGTACCTGCTTCAGCGGCTCCAGGCGATCCTGCCGTGGAGCCTCGGCAAGGAACCGGTCTCGCCGGCGGTCGCCTTCAACACCGCCGTCAGCTTCGTGACCAACACGAACTGGCAGTCCTACAGCCCCGAAGCGACCATGGGTCACTTCGTGCAGATGGCCGGCCTGACCGTGCAGAACTTCCTCTCCGCCGCCGTCGGCCTTTCGGTCGCCATCGCGGTCGTCCGCGGCTTCGTCCGCTCGAAGACCGACCGCCTCGGCAACTTCTGGGTGGACCTGACGCGCGGCACGGTCCGCATCCTGTTGCCGATCGCCTTCGTGGCGGCGCTCGCGCTGATCGCCCTCGGTGTCGTGCAAAGCCTCAAGAGCGGCATCGACGTCCTCAATCCGGACGGGAGCACGAGCAAGATCGCCCTCGCGCCCGCCGCGAGCCAGGAGGCCATCAAGGAACTCGGCACCAACGGCGGCGGTGTCTTCAACGCCAACTCGGCCCATCCGTTCGAGAACCCGAACGCCTGGACCAACCTGATCGAGATCTTCCTGATCCTGGTCGTCCCGGTGTCGCTCACCCGCACGTTCGGCAAGCTCGCCGGCAACACGCGGCAGGGCTACGTCCTGCTTTCGGTGATGGCCGCGCTCTTCACCGCGATGCTCGCGGTGACCTGGCTGTCCGAAGCCCACGCGAGCGGGCCGGCGTCACTGGCCGCCGGGGCGAACCTGGAGGGCAAGGAACAGCGCTTCGGCATCGGCCTGAGTTCGCTGTTCGCCAACGCCACCACCGGCACGTCGACCGGCGCGGTCAACAGCATGCACGACAGCTACAGCGGGCTCGGCGGCGGTGGGGCGCTGCTCAACATGCTGCTGGGCGAGATCTCGCCGGGCGGGGTGGGCACCGGGCTCTACGGCATCCTCGTGCTGGCCGTGATCGCGATGTTCCTCGCCGGGCTGATGGTCGGCCGGACACCGGAGTACCTGGGGAAGAAGCTGGGCAAACGCGAGGTCACCTGCGCGGCGGTCTCGATGCTCGCCATGCCGACGGTGGTGCTGCTCGGCTCCGGTATCGCCCTGATGCTGGCCGACACCCCGGCCGCCATGACCAACTCGGGCGCGCACGGCCTCTCCGAGGTCCTCTACGCCTACGCCTCGGCGGGCAACAACAACGGCAGCGCGTTCGGCGGGCTCACCGTGACGAACGACTGGTTCCAGTCGTCGTTGTCGGTGGCGATGCTGCTCGGCCGGTTCATCCCCATCCTCGCCGTGCTGTGCCTGGCCGGATCCCTCGCCTCGCAACGGAAGGTTCCGGAAACCGCCGGCACACTGCCCACCACCGGCCCGCTCTTCGCCGCCTTGCTCGCGGGCACGATCGTGCTCGTCGCGGCCCTCACCTTCGTCCCGGCGCTCGCGCTCGGGCCCATCGCAGAGGCATTGGCATGACCGTCACCGAGGAACGCACCCCCGAAGAAACGACGCGGCAGCACGGGGAGCACACGGGCCGCGTCGGTGCGGGCGTCTTCAGCCCCCGCCAGCTCCTGACCTCCCTGCCCGAGGCGCTGCGCAAACTGAACCCCAAGCACCAGCTCGGCAACCCGGTCATGTTCGTGGTGTGGATCGGCTCGGCGCTGACCACGGTCTTCGCGATCACCGACCCGAGCGTGTTCACCGTCCTCATCACGATCTGGCTGTGGTTCACCGTCCTGTTCGCGAACCTCGCCGAGGCCGTCGCGGAGGGCCGGGGCAAGGCACAGGCGGAAACCCTGCGGCGAAGCAAGAAGGAGACCGTCGCCCGCCGCCTCACCGAGGACGGTGACGAGGAGACCGTGCCGGGTGCCGACCTGCGCGTCGGTGACCTCGTGGTCGTCGAGGCCGGACAGGTCGTCCCGGGCGACGGCGACGTCGTCGAGGGTATCGCGACCGTCGACGAATCGGCCATCACCGGCGAGTCGGCCCCGGTCATCCGCGAATCGGGTGGCGACCGGTGCGCGGTCACCGGCGGCACCACGGTGCTTTCGGACCGGGTGGTCGTGAAGATCACCACCAAACCCGGCGAGTCCTTTGTGGACCGCATGATCGCCTTGGTGGAGGGCGCTTCCCGGCAGAAGACGCCGAACGAGATCGCGCTGACGATCCTGCTCTCGACGCTGACGATCATCTTCCTGCTCGCCGTCGTGGCGGTGCGGCCGATGGCGGGCTACTCCGGCAGCCAGCAGTCGGTGATCGTGCTGACCGCGTTGCTGGTGTGCCTGATCCCGACGACGATCGGCGCGCTGCTGTCGGCGATCGGCATCGCCGGGATGGACCGGCTCGTGCAGCGCAACGTCCTCGCGACGAGCGGTCGCGCGGTGGAAGCCGCCGGTGACGTCTCGACGCTGCTGCTGGACAAGACGGGCACGATCACCTTCGGCAACCGCAAGGCCACCGAGCTGGTCCCGGTCGGGCAGTCCACCAGGGACGGCCTCGCCGAAGCGGCCCGGCTGTCGAGCCTCGCCGACGGCACGCCGGAAGGCCGCAGCATCGTCGAACTCGTCGCGCGGGAACACGGGCTCGGCCAGGCGGCGTCCGACGCCGAAAAGCGCGCGGACTTCGTCGAGTTCACCGCGCAGACCCGGATGAGCGGCATCGACATCGGCGAACGCCAGGTTCGCAAGGGTGCCACCGCCGCCGTGCGGGAATGGGTCCGGGACCGCGGTGGCGACATGCCGGACGAGACCGAACGCGTCGTCGACGAGATCAGCGGACAGGGTGGCACGCCGCTGGTGGTCGCGGAGTACGACGGCGCGAAAGCGTTCGTGCGCGGCGTGATCCGGCTGTCCGACGTGGTCAAACCGGGGATGAGGGAGCGGTTCGCCCAGCTCCGCGCGATGGGGATCAAGACCGTGATGATCACCGGCGACAACCCGCTCACCGCCAAGGCCATCGCCGCGGACGCGGGCGTCGACGACTATCTCGCCGAAGCCAAACCCGAAGACAAGATGGCGCTGATCAAGAAGGAGCAGGAGGGCGGGCGGCTGGTCGCGATGACCGGCGACGGCACCAACGACGCCCCGGCGCTGGCGCAGTCCGACGTCGGCGTCGCGATGAACACCGGGACCTCCGCCGCCAAGGAGGCGGGGAACATGGTGGACCTCGACTCCGACCCGACGAAGCTGATCGAGATCGTCGAGATCGGCAAGCAGTTGCTGATCACGCGCGGCGCGCTGACCACCTTCAGCGTCGCCAACGACCTGGCGAAGTACTTCGCCATCCTGCCCGCGATGTTCACCGGCGTCTTCGCCCAGCTCGGCGCGCTCAACATCATGCAGCTGGCGACCCCGAAGTCGGCGATCCTCTCGGCGGTCGTCTTCAACGCGCTGATCATCGTCGGGCTGATCCCGCTCGCCCTGCGGGGTGTCCGGTACAAGCCGTCGTCGGCCTCGGCGCTGCTGCGCCGGAACCTGCTGGTCTACGGTTTCGGCGGCATCGTCAGCCCGTTCCTCGGGATCTGGCTGATCGACCTGCTCGTCCGTCTCGTTCCTGGAATCGGGTGACCCGTGAACGCACTGCTGAAACAGACCCTCGCCGGGCTGCGTGTCCTGCTCGTCTTCACGGTCCTGCTGGGTGTGGTCTACCCGCTCGGTGTCTGGGCGGTCTCCCGGATCCCCGGCCTCGAAGGCAACGCGGAAGGCTCGATCGTCACCCGGGACGGGCAGGCCGTCGGGTCTTCGCTGATCGGCATCGACCCGGTCGCGGCCGATCCAGCCAAGGATCCATGGTTCCACAACCGCCCGTCCGCGGGATCGAAGGACGCCCTCGGCCCCGGCGACCCGTCGTCGTCCGGCGCGTCGAACAAGGGCCCGTACAACGAGGACCTGGTCGCCGCGATCGGTGAACGCAAGAAGCTCGTCGCCGCCCGTGAGGGGGCCCGGGAAGCGCAGGTGCCCGCCGACGCGGTGACGGCGTCGGGATCCGGCATGGATCCGGCGATCAGCGTCGCCTACGCCGACCTGCAGATCCCCCGAGTGGCCAGGAACACGGGCCTGTCCGAAGAGAAGGTCCGGCAGCTCGTGGCGGAGAACACGAGCGGCGCCGGGATCGGTGTGCCGGGCGTCAATGTGCCGAAGGTCAACTTGGCCGTGCGCGACGCGGCCGGAGGAGCACACTGACGGACGTGGACGAAAACCCGACCAAGCCGCGCCGGGGTGAGCTGAGGATCTACCTCGGCGCGGCCCCGGGCGTCGGCAAGACCTACGCGATGCTCGGCGAGGCGCGACGCCGCCTCGACCGGGGCACCGACGTGGTCGTCGGCCTGGTCGAGACGCACGGGCGGAAAAAGACCGCGGAGCTCGTCGACGGGCTGGAGACGGTGCCGCGTCGCCGGTCGGCGCACCGGGACCACGAGTTCGAGGAGATGGACCTCGACGCGCTGCTCGCCCGTGCCCCGGAGGTCGCCGTGGTCGACGAGCTCGCGCACACCAACGTGCCGGGTTCGCGCAACGAGAAGCGCTGGCAGGACATCGACGAACTGCTCGCCGCCGGCATCGACGTGCTCTCCACGGTCAACGTGCAGCATCTGCAGAGCCTCAACGACGTGGTCGAGCGCATCACCGGCGTCACCCAGCAGGAGACGGTGCCCGACGAGGTCGTGCGGCGGGCCGAGCAGCTGGAGCTGGTCGACATCACGCCCGAGGCGCTGCGCAGGCGGCTGGCGCACGGCAACGTCTATCGGGCCGAACGGATCGACGCGGCGCTGGGCAACTACTTCCGGCCCGGCAACCTCACCGCGCTGCGGGAACTCGCGCTGCTGTGGGTCGCCGACCAGGTCGACGTGGCCCTGCAGCGGTACCGGGCCGAGCAGAAGATCACCGACACCTGGGAAGCCCGCGAACGGGTGGTCGTGTCCATCACCGGCGGCCCGGAGAGCGAGACGCTGATCCGCCGCGCGAGCCGTATCGCGAACCGCGCGGGCGCCGAACTGCAGGTGCTGCACATCCTGCGCGGTGACGGGCTCGCCGGGATGGGACCGACGGCGGTCGGCAAGTACCGGAAGCTGGCCGAAGAGGTCGGCGCGACCTTCCACACCGTCGTCGGCGACGACGTGCCGACGGCGCTGCTCGACTTCGCGCGCGGGGTGAACGCGACCCAGCTGGTGATCGGGACCTCACGGCGGTCGCGGGTGGCGAGACTGTTCGACGAGGGCATCGGCGCGGCCGTGGTCCAGCGCTCCGGCCCGATCGACGTCCACATGGTCACGCACGCCCAAGCGGGCGGACGGCTGCGCGCCCGGCTCAACCGGAGCCCGCTCGCGCCTTCGCGGAGGCTGGCCGGCTGGGTGCTCGCCGTCGTCCTGCCCGTCCTGGCGACGTCGCTCGGCGTCCTGCTGAAGGAGCAGCTCGACTTTTCGACCGACATGGTCGCCTACATGCTGGCGACGGTGCTCGTCGCGCTCACGGGCGGGCTCGGGCCCGCGCTGCTCGCGGCGGTGCTTTCGGCGGGGCTGCTGAACTTCTTCTTCACCTCGCCGCTGTACACCCTGACCGTCCACGAGCCGCGCAACGTGATCACGCTGATCGCGATGGTGCTGGTGGCGATCCTCGTCGCGGCGGTCGTCGACACCGCCGCCCGGCGCGCGACCCAGGCCGCGCGAGCGCGGACCGAGGCCGCGCTGCTCGCTTCGTACGCGCGGACGGTGCTCACGCACACCAACCCGATCGAGCGGCTGCTGGAGAAGGTCCGCGAGAACTTCGGCCTGACGTCGGTGTCCCTGCTGGAAAAGCGGGACGGGAAGTGGACACGGGTGGCGAACGCCGGCACGGATCCCTGTGCCGACCCGGACCAGGCCGACGCCGACATCGCGGTCACCGCGGACGTGCACCTGACACTGCGAGGACGCGCGCTGCCCGCGTCGGACCGGGGAGTGCTGGAAGCCGTCGCGGGGCAGGCGTTGCTGGCCCTGCGGCAGCAGCGGACGGCGAAGGCGGCCATCCGGGCCGAGCGCAAGGCCGAGGCCACCGAACTGCGCACGGCCCTGCTGTCGGCCGTCGGGCACGACCTCCGTACCCCGCTGACGTCGATCAAGGCCGCCATCGGCAGCCTGCGCGCGACCGACATCTCACTGTCCGAAGAGGACACCGGTGAGCTGCTCGAAGCGATCGAGGAATCGGCGGACCGGTTGGCCGGGCTGATCGACAACCTGCTCGACTCGTCGCGGCTGGCGACCGGCGCGGTGCGCCCGCACCTGCGCCCGGTCGGCTACGACGAGGTGGTCTCGCACGCCTTGTCCACCGTGGACGACTCCGCTTCGGTCGTGGTCGCGATCGACTCACGGCTGCCGTCGGTCCGGGCCGACCCCGGCCTGCTGGAACGGGTGGTGGCGAACGTGATCGACAACGCGCTGCGGCACGGGAGGTCGCGCGAGCCGGTCTCGGCCCGCGCCAGCACGCATTCCGACCATGTCGAACTGCGCATCGTCGACCACGGGCGCGGGCTCAAGAAGGGCACCGCGGACTCGGCTTTCGCGCCGTTCCAGCGGCTCGGGGGAGACCGGGACAGCGTGCCCGGCGTGGGACTGGGGCTTTCGGTCGCCAAGGGGTTCACCGAGGCGATGGGCGGGCGGATCCGGGCGGAGGACACGCCCGGCGGCGGGCTCACCGTCGTCATCTCGCTGCCCGCCTGTGTTGGTCAGGATCCGGGAAAGAGCCTCCTCGTGTTCGACGACGAGGGACTGGAGAACGAAGAGGAGGAGCGAGTGCGATGAGCGCAGACACCGCGTCGGCGACCGTCCTGGTCGTCGACGACGAACCGCAGATCGTGCGAGCCCTGCGGATCAACCTGTCCGCCCGCGGCTACAAGGTGATCACCGCGCACGACGGGACGGCCGCGCTGAAGGCCGTCGCCGAGACCAAACCCGACGTCGTCGTCCTCGACCTCGGCCTGCCCGACCTCGACGGCACCGAGGTGATCGCGGGTCTGCGCGGCTGGACGACGGTGCCGATCATCGTGCTGTCCGCGCGCGGCGACTCGGCCGACAAGGTCGAGGCACTCGACGCCGGCGCCGACGACTACGTCACCAAACCCTTCGGCATGGACGAACTGCTGGCGCGGCTCCGCGCCGCCGTGCGGCGCTCGGCGTCGTCCGGGGTGGACGGTGCGGACGCGGTGGTGGACACGGGATCGTTCCGCATCGACCTAGCGGCGAAGAAGGTGCGCCGGGACGGCAAGGAAGTGCACCTCACCAAGACCGAATGGGGCGTGCTGGAACTGCTGGTGCGCAACCGCGGCCGTCTGGTGGCGCAGAAACAGCTGCTGCACGAGGTGTGGGGGCCGGCGTATGAGACCGAGTCGCACTACCTGCGCGTGTATCTGGCGCAACTGCGGCGGAAACTGGAACCGGAACCCTCGCGGCCGCGGCACCTGCTCACCGAACCGGGGATGGGGTACCGCTTCGAAATGTGAGCCGTGCGGTCGTCCTTAGGCCCGGCGGAAGTGTCATGAAAGGGTCGTTCGGGACACTCTTTGTCCTGAACGACCCTTCATGACATCCGGTGCATCCGGCCGCCACCCCTCCCAGGGGGACGCCATGAAAGGTCCTTTCCTTGCAAATTTTGCAAGGAAAGGACCTTTCATGGCGCGTGGCGAGGGGAACGGGTCGCGAAAGTGGTTTTCGCGACCCTCGCCGAGGCCTCCCGTCCACCGGGCGCCGCAAAGTGGTGAAGGCCTCTCGGAGGGACCCGGAGTCCCTCCGAGAGGCCTTCACGGACCAAAGGCTTACAGGGCGCTGCTCGTGGAGGTGTCGGTGCCCGAGGTACTGGACCGGCCCGGGGACGACTCGCTGGGAGCGCCACCGGGGCTGGAGCTGCCGTTCGGGGTGCTCGATGGCGGCTCCGGAGGGGGCGTCGTAGCCGGAGTGGTCGTTGTGGGAGTCGTCGTTTTCGTCGGTGTAGGTGTCGGCTTCGGCGTTGGCGTGGGGCCTGGGCCTGGGCCGGGGCCCGGGCCCGGGTTCGGGTTCGGGCCCGGGTTCGGCGGCACCACCGGCGGGGGCGGCGTGACGACGCTCGTCGTCTTCTTGCCGTCCGGGCCGACCGAGGTCACCGTGGTCGGCGGCGGCGCCGAGCTGGCAGACGCGCCGGGGATCGGTGAACCGCTGACGGTCATCGGGCCGCCGGGGACGGCGTTCCCCGGGACCACCTGCACGCCGGCGGGGGCGATGCCCTGTCCGCCGCCGGAGACGCCGGTGCCGCCCGCGGTGGTGGAGACGCCGGGCCCCGCGAGTTCGGCGATCGCGGCGAAGGCCGTCGCCACCACGAGGCCGCTGACGCCGAGTACGGCGTAGCCGGCGCGGTTGAGCTTGCCGGTGGCGCCGCGCGGGGGTGCCACGGACACGCGTGCGCTCGAATCAGACCCGTCGGGACGGGACATGTGCTGGCTCCTCGGATGGGGGGCTTCGGGGAGTTCGGCTACCCGGGCGTGGTGGCCAGGGCGGGGACCCGCGCGGAGATTATCACCGCTGCTCAACCGCCTGCGAACCACAGCGAACGTGGTGTTCACCCTCCGCGTTCGTCCGCATGGTGCACGATGGGGAACGTGAGTGAAGAAGTAACGCACATCAGGCTGACCGCGTGGGTGCACGGCCGCGTGCAGGGTGTCGGTTTCCGCTGGTGGACCCGGAGCCGGGCGCTCGAACTCGGGTTGGCGGGCAGCGCGGCCAATCTGGCGGACGGGCGTGTCGAGGTGATAGCGGAGGGTGTTCGCGACCACTGTGCGCGGCTGCTGGCGGCTTTGCGGTCCGGTGAATCACCCGGAAGTGTGGATCACGTCGAACGGTGGTCCCCGGCGAAAGGCGGGCTTCGCGGGTTCGTGGAGCGCTGAGGCCCCGCGTCCCACGATCACCGTGAGCACACGGGTAGCCTGGGCCGATTGAAAGACCGGTTCCCGCAGCCAGAGGGGTCAGCACGACGTGCACCTGAAGAGCCTGACGCTCAAGGGCTTCAAGTCCTTCGCCTCGGCGACGACGTTGCGGTTCGAGCCGGGCATCACCTGTGTCGTCGGGCCGAACGGCTCCGGCAAGTCGAACGTCCTCGACGCGCTCCGCTGGGTCATGGGCACCCAGGGCGCGAAGGACCTGCGCGGCGGCAAGATGGAGGACGTCATCTTCGCCGGGACCGCCGGCCGCGCCCCGCTGGGACGCGCCGAGGTCACCCTGACCATCGACAACGCCGACGGTGCGCTGCCCATCGAGTACTCCGAGGTGTCGATCACCCGCCGGATGTTCCGTGACGGCGCGAGCGAATACGAGATCAACGGCGACCGCTGCCGTCTCATGGACGTGCAGGAACTGCTGTCGGACTCCGGTATCGGCCGCGAGATGCACGTCATCGTCGGGCAGGGCCAGCTTTCGGCGATCCTCGAATCCAAGCCCGAGGAGCGCCGCGCCTTCATCGAGGAGGCCGCCGGTGTCCTCAAGCACCGCAAGCGCAAGGAACAGACCCTGCGCAAGCTCGCGAACATGCAAGGCAACCTCGACCGCCTCGGCGACCTCACCACCGAGCTCCGCCGCCAGCTCAAACCGCTGGGCAAACAGGCCGAGATCGCCCGCAAGGCGCAGTGGGTGCAGTCCGAACTGCGGGACGCGCGGCTGCGGTTGTTCGCCCACGACCTGGTCACCCAGCGCGAAGGCATCGCCAAGGAAGAGGCCGACGAGCGCGTCGCCCGCCAGCGGCGCGCCGAAGTCGAGCAGACGCTGGAGATCGTCGCCGCCGAGGAGGCCGAGCTCGAAGCGTCGCTCGCCGAGGACGCGCCGAAGCTGGCCGCCGCACAGGAGACCTGGTACAAGCTCTCCGCCCTGACGGAACGGTTGCGCGGCACCGTGCGGCTCGCGCTGGAGCGTCAGCGGCATCTGTCGTCCGACGTGCAGCAGGCGAGCACCGGCCGCGACCCCGACGAACTGCTCGCCGAGGCGGAGCAGGTCGCCGAGCGGGAGCAGGAGCTCACCGAGGCCGTCGCCGAGGCCCGCATGGTGCTTTCGGAGACCGTTCAGCGGCGTGAGCAGCTCGAACACCTCGTCCAGGCCGCCGAGCGGGCGCATATGGCCGCCGTCCGCGCGATCGCCGACCGCAGGGAAGGGCTCGCGAAGCTCTCCGGCCAGGTCGAGGCGCTGCGCAGCAAGAACGGCGCCACCTCCGACGAGATCGACCGGCTCACCGTGTCGCTCGAAGAGGCCGCCGAACGGGCGGAGATCGCCGTCGAGGAACTCGAAGAGGCCAAGGCCGCGGGCGGTGTCGAGGAATCCGACGACTCCGACCTCCAGGCCCATCACGACCGCGCGGTGGAGGCCAACAACGCCGCCAAGGCGCGGGTCGAGGAGCTGGTCAAGGCCGAGCGGGCCGCCGAACGCGAGATCGCGTCCGAGAAGGCTCGCGTCGAAGCCCTCTCGATGGGCCTGCGCCGCAAGGACGGGGCCGGCGCGCTGCTCGGCGCGCAGCACGAGCTGCCGGGCCTGCTCGGTTCGGTGGCCGCGTTGCTCACCGTCGAAGCAGGCCACGAGGTCGCGCTGGCCGCCGCGCTCGGCCCGGTCGCCGACGCGGTCGCGGTCAACGGCGGTGAAGCCGCCCTCGCCGCGCTGAGGTTCCTGAAGGACAACGACTCCGGCCGCGCCGGTATCCTGCTCGGTGGCCTGGAGTCCACCGTGGACACCAGTTCGTGGCCGTCGCTGCCCGAGGGTGCCCGCTGGGCGCGCGAAGTCGTCACGGCGCCGCCCGCGTTGCGCTCGGCCGTCGAGCACGCGCTCGATCGGGTGGCCGTCGTGGACGGTCTGGAATCCGCGCGCCGTCTCGTCGAGGTCCATCCCGAGGTCAGCACGGTCACGCCGGAGGGCGACGTGTTCGGGGCCCGCTGGGCGGTCGGCGGTTCCGCCCGCAACGAGAGCGTCATCGAGGTCCAGGCCGCGGTCGACGCGGCGGGCGACCGGCTGAACGCCGCCGAGCGCGCGCTGGAACGCACCGCCGCGGAACTCGAAGGAGCCCGCGCCGGGCAGGCCGCCCGGCGCGAAGAAGTCGGCAGGGCCAAGGAAGCGCTCGGCGACGCGAAGGTCCGCAAAGCCCGTTCGTCCGAGCGGTTGAACCGGATGGAGCAGGCCGCGCGTGCCGCGCGGGCCGAGATGGACCGGCTGAGCAACCAGCGTGCCAAGGTCGAGCAGAGCCGCGAAGAGGCGCTGCGGCAGCTCGCCGAACTCGAAGAGCGGCTGGCCGCCGTCGCCGACCAGGAAGTCGACGAGGATCCGGACACCGCCGAGCGAGACCAGGCCGCCGAGGACCTCGGCACGGTCCGCCAAGAGGAGATGGAATCCCGGCTCGCGCTGCGCACCGCCGAGGAACGCGCGCGGAGCATCCAGGGCAAGGCCGAATCGCTCCGCCGGGCCGCGCATGCCGAGCGGCAGGCTCGTGACCGCGCCGAAAAGTCCAGGGCCGCCCGGAAACGCGGCGCCGAAATCGCCAACGCGGTGGTCAACGGCGGTGAGATCGCACTGGAGCGCATCGAGGTTTCCGTGCAGCGCGCCGCCCACGAGCGGGACGAGGCACAGGCGCGGCGGCAGTCGCGGGAGACCGCGCTGACCCAGGTCCGCAGCAAGGTCCGCGAGCTGACCGGCGAACTGGAGAAGCTCACCGACGCCGTCCACCGCGACGAGGTGTTGCGCGCCGAGCAGCGGCTGCGGCTGGAACAGCTCGAAACCAAGATCGCCGAGGACTTCGGCATCGGCCTCGAGGACCTCGTCGCCGAGTACGGCCCGGACGTCCCCGTGCCGCCGAGCGCGGGGGAGATGGCCGAGTACGAGGCCGCCAAGGAACGCGGCGAGGACGTCACCCCGCCGCCGCCCATGCCGTTCGACCGCGACACCCAGGCACGCCGGGCGAAGCGCGCGGAGAAGGACCTGAGCCTGCTGGGCAAGGTCAACCCGCTGGCGCTGGAGGAGTTCGCGGCGCTGGAGGAGCGGTACAAGTTCCTCTCGACCCAGCTCGAAGACCTCAAGGACACCCGCAAGGACCTCGAAGCCGTCATCAAGCAGGTCGACGAAAAGATCCTCGAGGTCTTCGCCTCGGCGTACGAAGACGTCGCGCGCGAGTTCGAGACCGTGTTCAGCGTGCTGTTCCCGGGCGGTGAGGGGCGCATGGTGCTCACCCAGCCCAACGACCTGCTTTCCACCGGTGTCGACGTCGAAGCGCGCCCGCCGGGCAAGAAGGTCAAGCGGCTCTCGCTGCTCTCCGGTGGCGAGAAGTCGCTCGTCGCCGTCGGCATGCTCGTGGCGATCTTCCGCGCCCGGCCTTCGCCCTTCTACGTCATGGACGAGGTCGAGGCCGCGCTCGACGACACCAACATGCGACGGTTGATCGGGTTGCTGGAGCAGCTGCGGGACTCTTCGCAGCTGATCATCATCACCCACCAGAAGCCGACCATGGAGATCGCCGACGCGCTGTACGGCGTTTCGATGCAGGGCGACGGCATCACGAAGGTGATCTCGCAGCGGCTGCGGACGTCCGAAGAGGACCCGGTTCCCGCTTAGCGCGTGCTATGAAAGGTCCCTTCCTTGCAAAATTTGCAAGGAAGGGACCTTTCATAGCGTTCGGGGGAGGTCAAACCGGTGTCGACTCCTTCACCTCCGGTTCCGCGAGCGGGTCCACACTCCCGTGCCGCAGCGACAGCAACCCGCCCACCACGAGCGTGATCACCACACCGCACAGCGTGTACCAGGGCCACGCCAGCGCCACCGTGTTCCCCGAAGACCTGCTGAAGTCGACACCGATCAGGCTGCCGTCCGGTTTGTCGAACTTGACACCCAGGATGAGGAAGGCCATCACGATCACCGTCGCCACGAACGCCACGATCGCGTCCGTCTGCCTTGCCCGCTTGAACAGCAGGCCCAGCAGGAACGCGCCGAGCAGCGCGCCGTAGGTGTAGCCGGTGATGCCGAGCGCCTGCACCACGATCGGGTCGGCCGAGGTCTTGTCGGAGGAGGCGAAGAAGCCCGCGCACAGGATCAGCGCGCCCGCCCAGACGATCGTCCAGATCCGGCCGTGCTTGAGCCGGTCGGCTTCCGGCAGTTGCCTGCCGATCACCCGTTCGTAGACATCGGTCACCGTCGAGGAGGCCAGCGCGCCCAGCGAAGAACTCAGTGCGGCGGCGAGGATCCCGGCGATCACGAACCCGGACAGGCCGCTCGGCAGGTCGTTCACGATGAAGGTCGCGAACAGTTCGTCCTTGTTGGCCAGTCCGAGGCCTTCCGGCTTCGGCTTCGTCGGGGCAAGTCCGTTGTAGAGCGCCCACAGCAGCACGCCGATGAACAGGAACAGCGCGAACTGGACGAACACGACGAAACCGCTGGCGACCAGGGCCTTCCGCGCGGCACGCAGGTCGTTGGTGGCCTGGAGGCGCTGCACGATCAGCTGGTCCGAGCCGTGCGAGGCCATCGAGAGCACGGCGCCACCGATCAACGCGGTGAAGAACGCGTACTGCCCGGTGAGCATGTTCGAGGAGAAGTCGAAGATCTGGAACTTGTTCGCGTCGACGGCCTTGTCGAACCAGCCGTCCGGCAGCCTGCTGGAGATCGCCCAGATCACCACGACCGCGCCGAGGACGTACCAGAGCATCTGGATCGCGTCGACCCACACGACCGCGCGGACGCCGCCGAAGAAGCTGTAGATCACCATCGCGATGCCGAGCCCGATCACGATGGTCCAGTACGAGACGGTCAGGCCGTAGGCGGCGAGCACCACCTTGATCGGGATCGCGGTGGCGAACAGCCGGATGCCGTCGGCCAGCGTGCGGGTGAGCAGGAAGGTCACCGACGCGGTGCCCTGCAGCCCGCTGCCGAAACGCTTGCCGAGGAAGGCGTAGGCGGTGACCAGGTTGCCCGCCACGTAGCGCGGCAACAGCACCATCGACACCACGATCCGGCCCGCGATGTAGCCGATCGCCAGGGCCAGGTACGTCATCCCGCCGTCACTCGGGGTGGCGATGTAGGCCACCGTCGGCACCGACAGCACGGTGAGGGTGGAGGTCTCCGCGGAGACCACCGAGAGGCAGGCCACCCACCAGGAGATCTTGCCTTCACCGACGAAGTAGTCGGAGCCGGATTTCTGTCTGCCGCCGATCCAGATGCCCAGCAGGGGCATGCCGACCAGGAAAAGCCCGATGATCGCGAGGTCAAGTGCGCGCATCCGTATCTCCTATCGCTCGCCGGTCGTCGCCGCTACCCGTAGCCGGGTCACGGTTGAGCTGTGCGGGGCGGGGAGGCGCAGGGGCCCCGCGCCCGGGGTGATGCTGCCGAGCAGCCGGTCGCCGCGGGCACCGGTCGCCGCCGGAAGGTTGCCGGGGACACCGGACCAGGTCAGCCAGCCCAGCAGAATGGTCAGGTATGCCTCTTTGCCCGCGCGTGGCAGCCCGTGGTCGTCGCTGGTCTTCAGCGCCGCGCCCGGCAGATTCCCGGCGAGCGAGGCCATCAGCGCCGGGTTGTCGGCGCCGCCGCCGGAGACGATCACCGTGGCGACGGCGTGGCGACGGCATTCCGCGGCGATCGTCACGGCGGTCAGTTCCGTCAGCGTCGCCAAGAGATCCTCCGGGCCGACCGGCGGAAGCCCGTCGAGCGCCGCGTCGAGATACGCGCCGTGGAACAGTTCCTTGCCGGTGGACTTCGGTGGCGCGGCCGCGTAGTACGGGTCGAGCAGCAGTTTCGCCAGCAGGTCGGGCCGGACGTTCCCGCGCAGGGCGAGTGCTCCGTCGAGGTCGGCACGCAGGCCGGCGACGCGGTGCGCGGCGATGTCCATCAGGGCGTTGCCGGGGCCGGTGTCGTAGGCCAGGACGTCACCTTCCGCCGGCACCACGGTGATGTTCGCGATCCCGCCGATGTTCAGCGCCGCGACCGGGCCGGAAGCGGCCGTTTCCCGTAACCACAACGCGTCCAGCGTGCCGGCGAGGGGCGCGCCGTGCCCGCCGGCGGCGACGTCGCGGACCCGCAGGTCGGCCACCACCGGCAGGCCGGTGCGCTCGGCGATCCACGCCGGGTTCCCCAGTTGCAGCGTGCCGCGGGCGGTGCCGTCCTCGACCCAGTGGAACACCGTCTGGCCCAGCGAGGCGACGACGTCCGCGGCACCGCCCGCCAGTTCTTCGACGCCGCGGGCGGCCGCTTCACCGAAAACCTGGCCCACCAGGGTGTCGAGTTTCGTAAGCTGTTCGGCGCTGCAGGGATTCGGCGGCAGGGCGTCGAGCAAGGCGTCGCGGAGCGTTTCGGGATACGGGACTTCGAGCCTGCCGAGCGGGGAGAGCACCACAGTGTCCCCGTCGGCGCGTAGTTCGGCGGCCGCCACGTCGATCCCGTCGATCGACGTGCCGGAGATGAGTCCGATCACCCGGACCCCGGTGCCGGAGGAAACCGTCATTCTTCAGTGGTCTAGTGCTCGATCCCGAGGCCGCGCAAGCGACACCGTTTCTTCTTGTCCGAACTGAGTCTTGTCCAGTGGATGTCTGACGGGATCGGCTCGCTTCCCGTGGGGCGTCTGAACGCGGCGGTATGCGGATGCGAGGATGGCGCCGTGTCGAGTACCCCCTGGTTCTGGATCGTTGTCGTTGCCGTCGTGGTCCTGGTCGCCGTTCTGGTGGCCGGGCTGCTCATCGCGCGCCGCCGCCGAATCAGCCTGGACGAGTCCAAGGCTGCCGATGTCGTCGAGAAGCCGAAGGGGGGCGGCTATACCGCGACAGGCGGGATCGCGCTCGCCCCCGGCGGCGAAAAGACCGAAGAAGCCGAGGAAGCCGAGGAAACCGGACATCCGGTCGAGGATCGCCCGGAGACCGACGGCCAGCCCGCCGTCGGGGACGACGCCGCGGTGCCGAGGGACTCCGCGCAGCGCACGGTGCGCGACATCGGACTTCCCGAACCGGCCGAGGAAGCGGCGCCCGCCCCCGCCCCCGCCCCCGCCCCCGCCCCCGCTCCCACGCCCGCCCCCGCTCCCACGCCCGCCCCCGCTCCCGCTCCCGCGGACGAGATCGCCCCGGCCGGCGGACGACTGGAGCGGTTGCGCGGCAGGCTCGGCAAGTCGCGTTCGATGTTCGGGCAGAGCCTGCTCGGGCTGCTGGGCGCCGGTGACCTGGACGAGGACTCCTGGCAGGACGTCGAAGACACGTTGCTCATGGCGGACCTGGGTGCCGCGACGACCACCGAGATCGTCGACCGTCTCCGTGCGGAGCTGAAGCGCCGTGCCGTGCGGACCTCCGAGGAGGCGCGCGCGGTGTTGCAGGAGGTGCTGACCTCCGCCCTGTCGACCGACGCGGTCCGGGCCGTCCGCGCGCTGCCGCACACCGTCGACGGCGTGAAGCAGCCCGCCGTCGTGCTGATCGCCGGGGTCAACGGCACCGGCAAGACCACCACCACCGGCAAGCTCGCCAGGGTGCTCGTCGCGCAGGGGAGCACGGTGGTGCTCGGCGCGGCCGACACCTTCCGCGCCGCCGCGGCGGACCAGTTGCAGACATGGGCGGAGCGCGTGGGCGCGGAGGTCGTCCGCGGCAAGGAAGGCGCGGACCCGGCGGCGGTCGCCTTCGACGCCGTCAAACGCGGTGCCGAGGCGGGGGTGGACGCGGTCCTGATCGACACGGCGGGCCGCCTGCACACCAAGACCGGTCTGATGGACGAGCTGGGCAAGGTCAAGCGAGTCGTCGAGAAGCAGGCGAAGGTCGACGAGGTGCTGCTGGTGCTCGATGCCACCACCGGGCAGAACGGGCTGATGCAGGCCCGCGTGTTCTCGGAGGTCATCGACGTCACCGGCATCGTGCTGACCAAATTGGACGGCACGGCGAAGGGCGGCATCGTCTTCCAGGTGCAGCGCGAACTGGGGGTGCCGGTCAAGCTCGTCGGTCTCGGCGAGGGGCCGGACGACCTGGCGCCGTTCGAGCCGGGCGCGTTCGTCGAGGCGCTGCTCGGCAGCTAGGACGCGCGGATGCGGGGGAGCATCACTTCCACTACGTAGCGAGCGACGTGGAGGCGGTGCTCCAGGCAGAGTCCATAGGTCAGCGGGGGGACACCGCACAGCAGGCATCCCGGCCGACTGAGACCGACCGGCGGGGGAGGCCCGGCGGATCGGACGATCACCGGGTCCGGGCGAATACAGGCTTTCGCGGTGCCGTTGCCGCCCAGCCACAGCAACTGTGACCCGAAGGCGTGCAGGGTCGGCGCCGCGCCGAGCCAGGGAGAGAGTTCGAGGATCGCGGCCGTGATCCGGTACCTGCCTCGTTTCACCCGCACGCGGGCGGTCTCCCCGAGCACCATCGGCAAGGTCAGGTCTTCGGCGGAATGGTCGAGCCTTCGCAGGGTCAGGACGACCGGCGCCTTCGCGCCCCGCAGGTACGGCAGGGTGTACTTCACGGTGATGTCGAGGTCGCTGGTCGCTTCGGCGCCTGAGACGCTCAGGTCGTGCCGCTGTGGTTTCCGGCCGCCTGTGGTGACCGCCCGGTCGAGTGCCTTCTCCGCGAGCTTCTGCCCCATCCAGGCGATCATCGGCTCGACCATCTGACCTCCCCTCGCTCGGCCCCTTTCGAGGTTACGGCGAAGGCCCCTCTCCCGGCTCAGCCGAAAGAGGGGCCTTCGCGGAGTTCGCGGTCAGACGGAGACCGGAGCGTCGGCCGGGACCGGGGCGGGCTTCTTGTCCCGCATCACCAGGAACGCGACCACCGCCGCGGCCAGTACGCCCACGGCGCTCACCAGGAACGTCGTCGACATCGCCGAGGTGAACGACTCGCGGGCCGCGGTGATGAGGACGCCGTCACCGGTGGCGAAGGCGTCACCGATCGAAAGCCGCGCCCGCGCCGGGGCGGACTCGGGCATCTGAGCGGTGAACAGGCTCGACACGACGCTGCCCAGGATCGCGATGCCGAGCGCGGCGCCCAGCTGCTGAATGGTGTCGTTGAGCGCGGAACCGACGCCGGCCTGCTCCTCCGGGACCTCGCCCATCAGCGCCGCGATCGCCGCCGGCATCGCCAGCCCGCCGCCCGCGCCGAGCAGGAACAGCGCGATCGCCGGCAGCAGGAAGCCCTCGCTCGCCGACAGCGTCGCGAGCAGGCCGAAGCCGCCCGCCATCACGGTCATCCCGGCGGTGGCGAGCGCGCGGTTGCCGATCTTCTGGCCCAGCGTGGCGCCGAGGGTGTTGCAGAGCAGCGACGCGATGGCCATCGGGATGAAGGCCAGACCCGCTTGGGTCGGGGTGTAGCCGAGCACGAACTGCAGGTACTGGGTCAGAAGAAGCAGCAACCCGCCGTTGCCGATCTGCACCAGCGTGAGCGACAGGCTGCCACCGCTGAAGTTGCGCTTGCGGAACAGCTTCAGCGGGACCATCGGCGAGGGCGTGTGCCGCTCCCAGGCCACGAAACCGATCAGGCTCACCACCGCGATCGCCAGCGGGACGAGGGTTCCGGCCTCGGTGATGCCGTGCTTGGGCAGTTCGATGATCGTCCAGACCAGCGCCGTCATGCCGACGGCGGAAAGGATCGCGCCGAGCGGATCCGGCTTCTGCCACGGGCCCTTGGACTCCGGCATCAGCGTGAGCGCGGCGATCACCGCGATGACCACGATCGGCACGTTGATCAGGAACACCGCGCCCCACCAGAACCACGCGATCAGCACGCCGCCCAGCACCGGGCCGCCGATCATGCCCAGCATCGCGACCGCGCTCCACGCCGCCATCGCCTTGCGGCGCTCCTCGTCGTCGAAGACGGTGATCAGGATCGACAGGGTGCTGGGCATGATCAGCGCGCCGCCGACACCCATCACCGCACGGGACAGGATCAGTTCGAGCGGGTTCGCGGCGAACGCGGCGACGAGGGAGGCCACCCCGAACAGGACGAGCCCGACGAGCATCACCTTCCGGCGCCCGAACCGGTCTCCGAGGCTGCCCGAGGTGAGCAGCAGGCCGGCGAACACGAGGATGTAGGAGTCCAGGATCCACTGCGTGTCCTGGGCGCTCGCGCCGAGGTCTTCGGCCAGCGGCGGCACGGCGACCGTCAGCACCATGTTGTCGACGACCAGCACGAGCGTGCTCAGGCACAGCACGATCAGGATCCACCAGCGCCGTGGATCGCGTAAGGATGCTGCGTTCATCGGGATACCCCCAGGAAGAAGTTGGTTGCGTACGTTGTTCCGTTCTTGCGCACACTGTACGCAGAATGAAACATCGTTCGCAAGAGGGTACGTCGTCCGCTAGAATGGGGGCATGTCAGTGGAGGAACAGCCGATCCAGTCGGTGTGGACCCGCCCTCGCCGGAAGCGAGACCAGCCCGCGCTGAGTCAGGCGCAGATCGTGGCCGAGGCCGTCCGGCTTCTGGACGTCGAAGGCGTCGACGCGCTGAGCATGCGGCGGCTCGGCACCGCGCTGAACGCGGGCGCGACCTCGCTCTATCGGCACGTGGCGAACCGCGACGAGCTGATCGAGCTGGTCGTCGACGAGGTCTACGGCGAGATCACCGTGCCGGGCCGTGACGACCCGGCTCGGTGGCGGGAAGCGGCCGTGGTCGGGGCGCAGAGTGTCCGCGCGATGATCCTGCGGCACCCCTGGGTGGCTTCACTGCTCGGCTCGGTCGGCCTGTCGTACCTCGGGCCGAACGTCATGCGGCTCAACGAGCGGCTGCTGGCCGTCTTCGTGGCCGCGGGCTTCCCCGGCGACGAGGCGGAGCAGGCGATCAGCGCGGTGATGTCGTACGTCATCGGTATGGGGACGACCGAGGCGGCATGGCTCACGACGGTCGCGAAGAGCGGCCAAACCGAACGTGAGTGGGCGCGGCGACTGCGGCCCGCCGTCGAGGAAGCGGCAAGGGATCACCCGCGCCAGCGGGAGTCGCTCGTGCGGAACGACGAGGAGGCCGACCCGGAGCGGCTTCGCGACGAAAAGTTCCGCTACGGACTGGAGAGGATGCTCGACGGCTTGGAGACCAGGGTCAAACGGTGACCCCGTCCCGCGAAAGGGTCGAACCGAGCGAGTTCGCGATCCGCTGGACGACGGGCGCGATCCGCTCGACGGCCTCCCTCGTGAGCCGTCCCGAAGGCCCGGACACCGAGACCGCCGCCGGCACCGGCGCGCCCGGGACCGCGACGGCCACGCAGCGGACGCCCAGTTCCTGCTCCGCTTCGTCGAGCGCGTAACCCTGCTGGGCGATTTTCGCCAGCTCGCGCAGGAGTGCGTCCTGGTCGGTGAAGGTGTGCTCGGTGTAGGAGGGCATGCCCGTCCTGGCGAGCAGCGCCGTCACGTCGTCGGACGGCAGACGCGCGAGCATCGCCTTCCCCACGCCGGTGCCGTGCGGCAGGAGACGCCGTCCGACCTCGGTGAACATCCGCATCGAGTGCTTCGACGGCACCTGCGCGACGTAGACGACCTCGTCCCGCTCCAGCACCGCGAGGTTGGCGGTCTCGCCGACCTCGTCGACCAGTTCCGCGAGCAGCGGCCGTGCCCACGAGCCGAACTGCATGCTGGCGTTCTCCCCCAGCCGGATGAGCCGGGCGCCCAGCGCGTACCGGCGGTTGGTGTTCTGCCGGACGTAGCCCAGATCCACCAGTGTCCTGATCAGCCGGTGGATGGTCGGCATCGGCAGCCCGGACAGCGTCGCCAGCTCCGAGAGGCTGGCCTCGCCGCCGGTGTCCGCGAGATGCTCGAGGAGCTCGAAGGCCCGCTGAAGGGACTGGACGCCGCCGTCGCGCCCGTTCTTCTCCGCCGCCACCGTGGTACTCCTTACGTCCGCGTTGAGGTTCCGCTATGCAGAAACTATAGTCCGTCAGGTAAAACCGTAGGGACGTCTTGTATCAGGGATGTCACTGTCTTTCCGAACTCGGGGTGTTACTCATGTCTGAAGCTCAGGTGCTCGGCGATCCGGTCGAGCGCGGGGACGAAATCCTCACGCCGGAGGCGCTCGCCTTCCTCGCCGGCCTGCACGAGGCCTTCGCCGCCCGCCGCGACGAGCTGCTGCAGGCCAGGGGCAAACGCCGCGAGGAAGCCAGGACCACCGGCAAGCTCGACTTCCTGCCCGAGACCAGGGAGATCCGCGAGGGCGACTGGAAGGTGGCCGAGGCCCCGCCCGCGCTGCGCGACCGCCGTGTCGAGATCACCGGTCCGACCGACCGCAAGATGACCATCAACGCGCTGAACTCCGGCGCCAAGGTCTGGCTCGCCGACCTCGAGGACGCCAACACGCCGCACTGGGCGAACGTCGTCTCCGGCCAGGTCAACCTGTACGACGCGGTCCGCGAAACCATCACGCTGGAAAGCGGTGCCAAGAGCTACGCGCTGAAGGACGACGTCGAGCACGCGACCATCGTCGTCCGTCCGCGCGGCTGGCACCTCGACGAGCGCGGCCTGTCCTTCGGCGGACGCCAGGCCGTCGGCGCGCTGGTCGACTTCGGCCTGTACTTCTTCCACAACGCGCGGGAGCTGCTCAACCGCGGCAAGGGCCCGTACTTCTACCTGCCGAAGATGGAGAGTCACCTCGAAGCGCGGCTCTGGAACGACGTCTTCACCCACGCGGAGAAGACGCTCGGCATCTCCCACGGCACCGTCCGCGCGACCGTGCTGATCGAGACCATCCCGGCCGCGTTCGAGATGGAGGAGATCCTCTACGAACTGCGCGAGCACGCCTCCGGCCTGAACGCCGGCCGCTGGGACTACCTGTTCAGCGTCATCAAGTACTTCCGCGACGCGGGCGAGAAGTTCGTGCTGCCGGACCGCAACTCGGTCACCATGACCGCCCCGTTCATGCGCGCGTACACCGAACTGCTGGTGCGCACCTGCCACAAGCGCGGGGCGTTCGCGATCGGCGGCATGGCCGCGTTCATCCCGAACCGCAAGGACCCCGAGGTCACCGCGGCCGCGCTCGACAAGGTCCGCGCCGACAAGAGCCGTGAGGCGGGCGACGGCTTCGACGGTTCCTGGGTCGCGCACCCCGGCATGGTGGACATCTGCCGCGAGGAGTTCGACAAGGTCCTCGGGGACAAGCCGAACCAGCTCGACCGCACCCGCGACGAGGTGTCCGTCACCGCCGACCAGTTGCTCGACGCGGCTTCGACGCCGGGTGGCGCCACGGCGGCCGGTCTGCGCGCCGCCGTCGACGTCGGCATCCGCTACATCGCCTCGTGGCTGAGCGGGAACGGCGCGGCGGCCATCCACAACCTGATGGAGGACGCGGCCACCGCGGAGATCTCGCGCTCGCAGGTGTGGCAGTGGGTGCGCAACGGCACGCGGCTCGACACCGGTGACGAGGTCACCGAGGAGCTGGTGCGTGGCGTGCTGGCCGAGGTCCGCGGCGCACTCGCCGCCGAGATCAAGCCGGAACTGCTGGAGCCCGCCGTCGAACTGTTCGAGCAGGTCGCGCTCGCCGACGAGTTCCCGGACTTCCTGACCCTGCCCGCCTACGAACGGATCAAGTAGACAGATGGGGAACGGGCGGCTCACCGAGGACGTCTACACCGCCGCTGACGCGCGGCTGGCCGAGGCCGACGCGCGCGTCGCGGCCGCTTATCCCGGTGAGCCGCCCGGCCGTCAGCCCGTGCACACGGTGTACGTGCCGGCGTCGCAGTACAAGACGAGGCTCGTCGCGGACTGGGGCAAGCAGGCATTGCGGGTCTTCGGCGAGCACGCCGATCGACTGGACCTGGACGCGGACATCGCCGACCGGGTCCGGGCCAAACTCCTGACCGAGCCGATCGAGGATCTGCGGATCGACTTCGAGGACGGTCTCGGCAGGCCGGGCGACGACGAGGAAGACGCCATCGCGCTCGCCGCGGGACGGACCCTCGCCGTGACGGGCGGGACGCCGTTCGTCGGCATCCGGTTCAAGAGTTTCGAGCAGGCGACCCGCCGCCGCGGCATCCGCACGCTCGA
This sequence comes from Amycolatopsis sp. QT-25, assembly GCF_029369745.1. NCBI lineage: Bacteria > Bacillati > Actinomycetota > Actinomycetes > Pseudonocardiales > Pseudonocardiaceae > Amycolatopsis > Amycolatopsis sp. QT-25. The sequence goes on along the minus strand of NZ_CP120210.1, from coordinate 5,919,060 downwards.
CCTCTTCTTGGCCGGACTGCTGGAAAGCGGGCCACTGCCGGAGGGGTTCGTCGTCACGCTGCCGAAGGTGACCGCCGTCGAGCAGGTCGAAGTGGCGGCGGATGTCCTGGAACGCCTCGAATCCGCGTACGGCCTGCCTGACGGCACGCTGCGGTTCGAAGTCCAGATCGAGACGTCCCAGTCCATTGTGGACCTCGACGGGACCGTGGCGGTGCCGCGGATCATCGAAGCCGCACGCGGCCGCTGTTCGGGGCTGCACTACGGAACCTACGACTACAGCGCCGGACTCGGGATCAGCGCCGAATACCAGAGCATGGACCATCCGGCCGCCGATTTCGCCAAGCAGCTCATGCAGGTTTCGGCCGCGGGGACCGCCGTCCGGCTTTCGGACGGCTCGACGAACAAGCTGCCCGTCGGTGACGCGATCCTCCCCGCCTGGCGCGAACATCTACGGCTGGTGCGCCGATCCCTGGAACGCGGCTTCTACCAGGGCTGGGACCTGCACCCGCACCAGCTGCCGACCCGGTTCGCCGCCACCTATGCGTTCTTCCGCGAAGGTTTCCCCGCCGCTCTGGGCCGGTTACGGGACTACGCGGACAAGACCGGGGGCGAAATGCTGGACGAACCGGCGACCGCGCGGGCTTTGGCGAGTTTCCTGTTGCGGGGGGTGGACTGCGGAGCCGTGGACGCGAGCGAGCTTTCGTTCTCGCGGTCCGAATTGGACGGTTACGCGCGACGCGTTTCGTGATATTCGGCGAGAACCTCGTCCAGGGCCCCGCGCATCCGGATGCGGCCCTCGTCCATCCACAGTGCGGTGGTGCACAGCTCGCGCAGTAATTCGTCGGCGTGCGAGGCGAACACCAGTACCCCGGAGCGGCGGGCGAGGTCGACCAGCCGTTCGCGGGCCTTGGCGAGGAACGCGGCGTCGATCGCGCCGAGTCCCTCGTCGAGGATGAGGATCTCGGGATCGATGGTGGTCACCACGCCGAGCGCGAGCCGCACCCGCATCCCGGCGGAGTAGGTGCGCAGGGGCATGCTCAGGTAGTCGCCGAGCTCGGTGAAGTCGGCGATGTCGTCGACCCGTTTCTCCATCTGCCGGCGGCTCATGCCGAGGAACAGGCCCCGGATCAGGATGTTCTCGTGGCCCGAGACCTCGGGATCCAGCCCCACGCCGAGGTCGAACACCGGCGCGATCCGGCCGACGACCCGCGCACTGCCCCGGGTCGGTTCGTAGATCCCGGACAGCAGGCGCAGCAGAGTGGATTTCCCGGCGCCGTTGTGCCCGACCAGGCCGACGCGATCGCCTTCGCGCAGGGACAGGGAAACGTCTTGCAGGGCCTCGATGATCGGGACCTTGGCGCCGGTTCCGATCTTGCCGCCGACCTTGCCGAGCACCTGTTTCTTCAGTGACCGGGTCTTGGCGTCGAAGATCGGGAAATCGACGTAGGCGCCCTCTACCTCGATGCTCACCACGATGCAGGCCTCCTCGCGTTCGTCAGATGTGAACAGAAATTACCATTCACGTTCTGGTGCGGTAACGTGCGGCTGGTGAGTCACTCCGTCGATCAGGGCTTTCGGCCGCCGCAGCAGGCCCGGAGCCGCGAGTCCCTGCAGAAGGTGCTGGCCGCCGCCGAACACGTCCTGGCGAGCCAAGGTCTCGAGCAGTTCACCGTCGCCGCGGTCGCCGAGCAGGCGGGGATGTCGGTGGGCACGATCTATCGCCGGTTCGTGGGAAAGAACCAGCTGCTGTACGCGGTGAAGGATCAGTTGCTCGGGCAGCTGGAGGCCGGTGTCAGCGAAGCGCTTCGTTCCGCGGAGCCCGGATTGAGCGGTGTCGTGAGCGCGTTCACGCAGGCTTTGGCGCGAACGTTCGCCCGGCACGACCGGATCTTTCCCGAACTGCTCGACAGCCAGCGCGCCGAAGGACGCGAACGCGGTCTCCAAGCACTGGCCACCATCCAGCGCGATTTCGAGGCCGCGACTGGGTCTTGTCTTGGGGAGATCCGCCGGCCGGATGGGGCTATTCGCATGGTGAGCCGGACGATCATCGGCTCCTGCGTCCACCGGGCCGCCAGCGGCCGGTACTGGTCGGATGGCCTGAGCTGGGACGTTTGGGCGACCGAGACGACCGAGATGGCGCTGGCCTATCTGGGATCTGAGTCCGGTTAGGGCGGTGTTCCGCATTCCGTTCTCTGGAGGCGGGACCGGGTGGGTGACCCGAAATCGACGCTGTCGGACGTGACCGGTGTGGTCACCTGGGTGGGGCGTTTGCGGGCACGGTTCGGGTTGTCGTTCCGTGAAGGACTCCTTGAGGGACCAAGGGGTTCTCCACGAAACTTGAACGTCCCCACGACTCAGTGGCGCCTTCAAACATCATGGGGCGCGATGAGGACTCTGCCCTCGGCTCAGCCGAGAACCTCGACCTTCACGCCCTCTGCGAGGTACATGAAGGCCCCCTTCCTTGCGTCTAGCGCAAGGAAGGGGGCCTTCATGTACTCAGGCGCGGCAAGGTCCCGCCGGGCATGGCGAGGGGCCCGTCGCCGGGTGTGGCGGGCGGGTTCCTCGGGGTCGGTCGTGGTAGCGGGTGTTGCGGCGGGGTTTGCGGAGTGGATCTCGGTATTGGGGTGGGATGAACTCTGGTAGCCCGTCGGCGGCCATGTGGACTTGCCAGTCGCCGTGGTGGATCAACCGGTGATGAAAACCGCACAGTAGTACGAGTGCAGTGACGTACGAGCGTAAGCGAGACAGTGGAGTAGGGCTCGTTCATGCGGCTCGCGTATCACCGCTGCGCAATTAGTCACCTAATTGCGGAAGAGGTCGAGCGACCGGTTTCACGTAACGCCGGCAGGGTACCGAAATAGGCCCGTCCGGGCCGGGTACCCGGTTTTCGAACGCGCCTTCATCGACCCATCCGCATCGCTCGTAAAACCGCCGCGCCCGTGCGTTCCCCGGCGCCACCGCGAGCCAGGCGTGTGCCTGCCCGTTCGCGCTCACCAGCCGTTCGGCTTCCGCGAGCAGTGTGCCGGCCACTCCGCTCCCGCGATGGTCCGAGGAAACGTAGACCTGTTCGACCTCGTCGCCGACGACCATCACGAAACCCGCCACCTCGCCGTCCACCAAAGCGACGGTCGTGTCACCGACGCGTTGAGCGGCCCGTTCCCAGAACGACTCACGGGTGCGGATGCGGACGAGTTCGTCGGGCACGTTGCCGAGGTGGCCGTCCTGCCAGCCGCGGTGCCAGATTTTCGCGACGGTGTCGGCGTCAGCGGGTGTCGCCCCTCGGAGCGCGACAGAGGTGGGCATGGTCCCGAATTCAAGCAGGGGAGTCGGGTTCATGGCAGGAACGACGGCGGAGTATCGCTGGAGTGCTGTGTCGCGGCTACGTCGCGTGACCGGAATCGGGCAGTAGCGGCTCATGGACCCCAGCTACGGCCTCGACCCCTTGGCTCCGGACGCGCCGTCGTCGGCCCCGTTGCTTCTGCTGGAGGTGGACCTGGCCCGCTGCCCCCGTTGGAGGAATATCAGCGGAACGTCACCGCCCTCCTGGTCCTGACCGGGCACGCCGGCCAGCAGGCCGGCCTGGCGGAGCGGGCGGCTGACCAGATCGCCCCGCGTGATCCTCGCGCCGGACAGGCCGAAAGCCAGGCAGCGTCTAGGAAACCAGCGCGCCGATCCGCCGCTCCACCTCGTCCGCGCTCGCGTTTCCGGCGACCAGCGTCACGATCCGTTCCCCTTCCCCGGTGGGCAAGGCGGCGAGCAGAGTCGGGTATCCGGTGACGCCCAGTTCTCGCGCCCGCCGGAAGTCGGCCGTCGGGGAGACCCGGTCCAGCGCGGCCTCGACGGCGTCCCCGTCCAGGCCCGCCCGCCGCGCGACCACGCGGTAGGTCGAGACCTCGGACAGGCTCAGGCCGTCGAGGTAGAAGGCCTCCTGCAGCAAGGCCGCGAGCCGCACCGCGCGGGCCGGCGCGACCTCCCGCAGTGCCGCCATCCCGCGGGCGGCAGCCTCGGAGTCCATGACGAAGTCGCCGTTCGCGATGAGCCGTTCGTAGCTTTCCCCGAACGGCGCGCCGGTCCGGCGGGTGATCTCGGCGTTGGCTTCTCGGACGTGGCCGAACTGCCGGATCGGGACGCGGCGCTCGCCGAGGAACAGGCCACCGGACACCACCTCGACCGGCAGGTCCGGATGCCGGTGCGCGACGTCGGCCAGGGTCCTGGCGAAGCCGTAGCACCAGCCGCAGTACGCGTCGAAGACATGGATGAGCCTCATGCCGAGTTCCAACGATGCCTGACCAGTCAGGTATTCCTAGCGGAGTTTGGGGAGTGCGTCCCGTGCCGAATGGCTCAGCGTCCGCAGGTCTTGGGTGAACTGGTCGCGATGATCGGCGGGCAGCGGGTCGAGAAACTGCCGCTGGATGTTCTCCACGTGCACCCGTGCGGCCCGCACGGTGGTCTCCTCGCCCTTGCCCGTCAGCCGGACGAGTTGCACGCGGCGGTCTTCGGGATCGTTGGCGCGCACGACCAGGCCGAGTGCCGTCATCCGGTCGACCAGCCGGGTCGCGCCGCCGGTGGTCAGCACCTGCTCCTGCGCGATCGCGCGCATGCTCATCCCGGCCTCACCCGACCTGCCGACGATCAGCAGGACTTCGAACATCAGGTGCGAGATCCCGCATTCGGCCTCCAGTGCCCGGCCGAGCAGGTATTCGAGCCGGTTCGCCGCGCCCATCATCCGCCCGAAGGCGACGACGCGGGGGTCGTAGGCGGCTTCCTTCGCCGTGGTGATGCCCATTTCAGCTCCCTGCCGACAAGGCCAAATAGACGTCGAGCTGTTCGGTGAACTCGGTCAGGTCGGTGCCGAGCAGTTCGCTCGCCCGGCCGATCCGGTACCGCAAGGTGTTGACGTGGACGTGCAGCGCCCGCGCGGCCCGTGTCGGGGAACCGGAGCATTCGAGGAAGACGCGCAGGGTGTGCACCAGATCGGTGCCCTGTTCGGCGTCGTAACTCAGCAGGGGGCCCAGCACCCGTCGCCGCAACGCCGCCCGGAAGTCGTCGGGAGCGCCCGCCAGCAGCAGCCGGTGCATGCCGATCTCGCCACCGGGGACGACTTCGATCGTGCCGGGGCGGTTCGCCGCGACGGCCAGCGCGTGGCGTGCCACTTCCTTCGCGCCCCGCAGGACGGAGACCGGGGAACGGTCGCTGATGCCGATCAGCACCCGGCGGCACGGCAGCAGTGATGCCACCTCTTCGAGGGTGGCGGTCACCGTCGCGGGCCAGTCCTCCGGCCATTCGCCGTCGTCCTCGACCACGGCCCAGGTCGTTTCCCCCGCGGCCCCGACGAGGGCACCCGCCGGCAGTAGTTCGGTCAGGATCCCGCGTGCGGCTTCGGATCCCTCGGTACGTGCGACGACGACGCGCAGATCGCCGCGCAGACCGGTCGCCGTCAGCGCCGCGTGCGGATCGCTTCCCTCGTCCAGTGCGGCGAGCAACGGTTCGAGTACCCGGTCGGTGACCGCGCGGACCTCGTCCGCCCGCGTGCGCGCGAGCCCGATCAGCCCGGCGAGTTCTTCGGCGATCTCCGCCTGGGCGGCGGTCGGCGCGCCGCCGATCGCGAGCAGCCACGGCACCGCGTGCCTGCCGCCGATCGGCCGCACGGTGACGTCGTCCGCCTCCAGGGAGCGTCCGCCCGCGGCGACGAACCGTCGCGCCAGCTCCGACGGCGTCCCGGCGGGCACCACCCAGCAGGGGAGGCCGATCTCCGCGCGTGCCCGTTCCAGCAGGGTTTCCACCGACGCGTCTTCCGTCGCGGCTGAAAGCAAACGCTTGCGCGCACCTTCCGCGGCCGCGGCCAACGCCAGCACCACCCGTTCGGTGACGACGGAGAAGGACAGGTCCGCCGGCACCTCCAGCAACGGAATCCCGTGCCGTGTACAGGCTTGGACGAGGTCTTCGGGAATCCCGTCGGAATCCGCTCCGGACGCCGCGAGCGCCGCCGCCCCGGCCTTCGCCAGCGCGGCGACGAAAGCCTCGGAATCACCGGGCCCGCGCCACCACAGCAATCCGCTCAGGACGAACTCACCCGCCGACACGTACCGCCCGGGATCGGGCAGTTCCGTGACGTAGATCCGGGACACCGGGCGGTCGAGCAGAGCCGCCCCGGCACGGACGCGCAAGCGCAGGCCGGGGAGCGCGAGCAGAGTCTTCACGGTCGTCATCAAGTTTGTAGGAAAGCACAAAACGACCCGGTCGTGCAGGGGAGATTTCATGCTTCGGCACCGTTGCCGCCGTATGGGCGCAGGGCGTCTACTGAGGCAGCCGTCACAGAACACCGCCGAACCGAGGAGCCCGAGAGTGGATTTCCTGCGCCCCAGCTCGCTGACCGAGGCGCTCGCCGTCAAGGCCGAGCGGCCCGACGCGGTGCCCATCGCGGGCGGTACGGACGTCATGGTGGAGCTCAACTTCGACCGTCGCCGCCCGGGGGCGCTGCTCGATCTCAACCGCGTCACCGAACTCGCCGAGTGGACCGAAACCGACGGCAGGATCCGCCTCGGCGCCTCGGTGCCCTACGCCCGGGTGATCGCTGAGCTGGGTGAAGTTGTGCCCGCGTTGGCCATGGCCTCGCGCACCGTCGGCTCACCGCAGATCCGCAACCGCGGCACCGTCGGCGGCAACCTGGGCGCCGCCTCGCCCGCCGGCGACACCCATCCCGTGCTGCTCGCGCTCGGTGCCGAGGTCGAGGCCGCGTCGGTGCGCGGCACGCGCAGGATCCCGGTCGAGGAGTTCTACCTCGGTGTCAAACGCAACGCCCTCGAACCCGACGAGCTGATCACCGCGGTCCATCTGCCCGCCGAAGCCGGCCCACAGCAGTTCGCGAAGGTCGGGACGCGCAACGCGATGGTGATCGCGGTCTGCTCGTTCGCGCTGGCCCTGCACCTCGACTCCCGGGGGATCCGCGCCGCCGTCGGTTCGGCGGCGCCGACCCCGCGCCGCGCGACCGCCGCCGAAGAGTTCCTCGGCGACGAACTTCCCTGGTCCACCAAGGCTTCGATCGCGGATTCCGTCAAACGCCGGTTCGGTGAGCTGGTCTCCGAGGCGGCGTCACCGATCGACGACGTCCGCGGCAGCGCCGACTACCGCAGGCACGCGCTGTCCGTCCTGGCGCGGCGGACGCTGACCTGGGCGTGGAACGACTTCCGGAAGGGTGAACGCGAGTGCGCGTGAACGTGACGATCAACGGTGAGTCCCGCCAGGCCGACGACGTCTGGGAGGGCGAGAGCCTGCTTTACGTGCTCCGCGAACGGCTGGGGCTCCCGGGCTCCAAGAACGCCTGTGAACAGGGCGAATGCGGTTCCTGCACGGTGTACCTCGACGACGTCCCGGTGTGTTCGTGCCTGGTCGCGGCCGGTCAGGTCGAGGGCCGCGAGGTCCGCACGGTCGAAGGGCTAGCCGACGGCGATCGGCTGGACCGCGTCCAGCAGTCCTTCGTGGACGCGGGGGCCGTCCAATGCGGTTTCTGCACTCCCGGCCTCGTGGTGGCCGCGCACGATCTGCTCGACCGCGTCGAAAACCCCGCCGACGAGGAGATTCGTGAGGCGCTGGCGGGGAACCTCTGCCGGTGCACCGGCTACGAGAAGATCCTCGACGCCGTCCGGTTGGCCGCCACCAGGGGAGAGACCACGTGAAGACCGTCATCGAGAACGCCGCGATCGCCACGGTCGACGGAGCGGGTACCGAGCACGCTTCGGGCCACGTCGTCCTCGAGAACGACCGCATCGCGGCGGTCGGCGCGGGGAAGGCACCCGACGGCGACTACGACGAACGCGTCGACGGCTCCGGCTGCCTGGTCACGCCCGGTCTGATCAACACCCATCACCACCTCTACCAATGGGCCACGCGCGGCCTCGCCGCCGATCAACCCCTCTTCGAGTGGCTGGTCGCGCTGTACCCGATCTGGGGCAGGCTCGACGCCGAGATCACGCACGCCGCCGCCACGGCGGGTCTCACGCGGCTCGCGACCACCGGCTGCACCACCGTCGCCGACCACCACTACGTCTTCCCGCGTGACGGCGGGGACCAGGTCGAAGCCCTTGCGGCCGCCCGCATCCGCGTCGGGGTGCGGCTGCACGTCGTGCGCGGTTCGATGGACCGGGGCGAGTCCCAGGGCGGGCTCCCGCCGGACAACCTCGTCGAGGAGACGGAGGCCGCGCTGCTCGGCACCGAAGCCGCGATCGACCGGTTCCACGACGGCTCCCCCGGCGCGCATCTGCAGATCGCGGCCGGTCCGTGCTCACCGTTCTCGGTGAGCGAGCGGCTGATGACCGGTGCGGCGGAACTGGCGCGCCGCAAGGGGGTCCGGCTGCACACGCACCTCGCCGAGACGGTCGACGAGGAAAAGCAATGCCTCGCCGAAGCCGGCTGCACGCCCGCGGAGTACGCCGACGAACTCGGCTGGCTCGCCGACGACGTCTGGCTCGCGCACTCGATTCACCTCGCCCCGGAGGCGATCCGGCGCCTGGGCGCCACCGGCACCGGCGCGGCGCACTGCCCGACGTCGAACGGGCGGCTCGGGGCCGGGATCGCCCCGGTCCGGCAGCTGCTGGACGCCGGTGTCCCGGTCGGGCTGGGCGTCGACGGTGCCGCGTCCAACGAATCCGGTGGCCTCGGCGAGGAACTGCACCAGGCGCTGTTGCAGGCACGCCAGCGCGGGGGACCACGCGCGCTGACCACGCGCGAGGCGCTGTGGATGGGCACGATGGGCGGCGCGCGCTGCCTGGGCCGCCAGAAGGACCTGGGCTCGATCGAGGTCGGCAAGCTCGCCGACCTCGCGGTCTGGGATCTGAACGGCTTGAACCACGCCGGGATCACCGATCCGGTGGCGGCTCTGGTGCTCGGCGCCACCCCGCCGGTCGAGCGGCTGTACGTCGGCGGCGCGACCGTGGTGACCGGTGGGTCGCCGCGCGAAGAATCCGAAGACGAGATCGCCCGCGAGCTGGCCGTGGCCAGTGCCCGGCTGAGGGAGACGCTTTGACCTCCATCGAGACTGCCAAGCGGACCGGCACCACCAACGGCGTCGGCACGAGCCCTCGGCGGCCCGACGGCACGGTCAAGGTCCGCGGTGAATTCGCCTACTCCTCGGACCTGTGGCACGAGGACATGCTGTGGGGCGCGACCCTGCGCAGCCCGCATCCGTACGCCCGGATCACCGGGGTCGACATCACCGAAGCGCTTGCCGTGCAAGGGGTCTACGCGGTGCTGACCCACCAAGACGTGCCAGGGGTGAACAAGTACGGCCTGGAGCACTCCGACCAGCCGGTGCTCGCCGTCAACGTCGTGCGCTATCAGGGCGAGCCCGTCGCGCTCGTCGCCGCGGACCACCCCGAAACCGCGCGCCGGGCGATGAAGCGGATCAAGGTCTCCTACGAGGTCCTCGAGCCGGTGACGGATTCCGAGAAGGCCGCCGCCGGCGAAGGCGCCGAGCTGCACCCCGGCGGGAACGTCGTGCGCCACGTGAAGATCCGGCACGGCGACCAGCCGGTGAGGGCCGAGGTCGTGGTGTCCGGGATCTACGAGGTCGGCATGCAGGACCAGGCCTTCCTCGGACCCGAGTCCGGCATGGCGATCCCGGACACCGAAGGCGGTGTCGACCTGTACGTGGCCACGCAGTGGCTTCACGTCGACCAGCAGCAGATCGTCGCGGCGCTGGGATTGCCCAAGGACAAGGTGCGGCTGACGCTCGGCGGCGTCGGCGGCGCGTTCGGTGGCCGCGAAGACCTCTCGATCCAGGTCCACGCGTGTCTGCTGGCGCTGCACACCGGCAAGCCGGTCAAGATGGTGTACAACCGCGAGGAATCCTTCTACGGCCACGTGCACCGCCATCCGGCGAAGATGTACTACGAGCACGGCGCGGACAAGGACGGCCGCCTCGTCTATGTGAAGGCGAAACTGTACCTGGACGGCGGCGCGTACGCTTCGTCCACCGGCGCGGTGGTGGCGAACGCCGCCACCCTCGGCGTCGGTCCGTACAAGGTGGACAGCGCGTCGGTGGATTGCTGGGGGGTGTACACCAACAATCCGCCCTGCGGCGCGATGCGGGGTTTCGGCGCGGTGCAAGCGGGTTTCGCCTACGAGTCCCAGATGGACAAGCTCGCCGAAGCCTGCGGTCTCGACCCCGTCGACATCCGGATCCGCAACGCGATGGCCGAAGGCAGCGTCATGCCGACGGGGCAGATCGTCGACTCGGCGGCTCCGGTCGCCGAACTGCTGGAACGCCTGCGTGCCAAGCCCTTGCCGGCCGAGCACGAAGAACTCGACCTGCGCCGCATGCCCGGCGGCGTTTCCAACACCACGCACGGCGAGGGGGTCGTCCGCGGGGTCGGTTACGCGGTCGGCATCAAGAACATCTGCTTCTCCGAGGGCTTCGACGACTACTCGACGGCCCGCGTGCGGCTGCAACTCGTCGGCGGTGAACCCGCGGCGACCGTGCACACCGCGGCCTGCGAGGTCGGCCAGGGGCTGGTCACGATCATGCAGCAGATCGTGCGGACCGAACTCGGCATCGAGCAGGTGACGATCCTGCCGATGGACACGAACATCGGCAACGGCGGTTCGACGTCGGCCTCCCGGCAGAGTTACGTCACCGGCGGCGCCGTCCAGGCCGCGTGCGTCGCGGTGCGATCCGGGCTGCACGAGCATCTCGCGGGCAGGCTCGACGCGAACGGGAGGCTGACCGTCGTCGGGAACAAGGTCGTCTCGGCCGACGGCAGGGTGCTCGCGGACCTCGCCGACGTCCTCGGCGACGAGGTCTTCGACGAGACCGTGGAATGGCGCCACCGTCCGACGGTGCCCATCGATCCCGAGACCGGGCAGGGGAACGCGCACGTCCAGTACGGTTTCGCGGCCCACCGCGCGGTCGTGGACGTCGACACCGAACTCGGGCTGATCAAGGTCGTCGCGCTCGACTGCGCGCAGGACGTCGGCAAAGCGCTCAACCCGCAGGCGGTGCTCGGCCAGATCCAGGGCGGCTCCGCGCAGGGCCTCGGGCTCGCGGTGATGGAGGAGATCCAGACCGAGGGCGGGAAGATCCGCAATCCGTCGTTCACCGACTACCTGATCCCGACCGTGCTGGACATGCCGCCGATGGACATCGACGTCCTGGAACGGCCCGACCCCCACGCGCCGTATGGTCTGCGCGGGGTCGGTGAACCGCCGACGATCTCGTCCACCCCGGCGATCGTCGCGGCCATCCGCGCGGCCACCGGGCTGGCGCTGCCCCGCGTCCCGGTGCGCCCGGAACACCTCACCGGCACCTGACATCCGTCCTTTTTCGAGCTAGGAGCACATCCGTGGGTACCCGTCTGTCCCTTTCGGAGTCCGACGAGCGGAAATGGCTCACCGAAGCCGTCCAGCTGGCCACCACGAACGTCGACCGCGGCGGTGGCCCGTTCGGCGCGATGATCGTCCGGGACGGTTCGGTGCTGGCCACCGGCACCAACCAGGTGACGCCGGCGCTCGACCCGACGGCGCACGCCGAGGTGGTCGCGATCCGCGCGGCCTGCCAGGCGATCGGCGACCACGAACTCGACGGCTGTGTCCTCGTGACCTCCTGCGAGCCCTGCCCGCTCTGCCTTTCCGCCGCGCTCTGGGCGCGTGTCGGCAAGGTCGTCTACGCCGCGGACCGCCACGACGCGGCCGAGGCGGGCTTCGACGACCGCGAGTTCTACGACCTCTTTTCCCGCCCGCGCGAGACCTGGTCGCTACCCGTCGGCCAACTGTCCCTTTCGGACTCCTTCGCGCCTTTCCAGGCATGGCTGTCGAAACCCGACAAGAAGGCCTACTGATCCAGGTGAACCCGCGACGGCGGCCCACCTCTGCTCCGCCGACCGTCGGTTCACCAGTCTCTTCCCGCCCCACAACGTTGTGGAGTAGGCATGACCCAATCAGACACAGAGCGTCCCCCGCTGCCCTCGCCCGGGCCGGGGCGGCTGTCCGGGCTCGACCGCTGGTTCAAGATCTCCCACCGCGGCAGCACGATCGGCCGCGAGGTACGCGGCGGGATCACCACCTTCGTCGCGATGTGCTACATCGTGTTGCTCAACCCGCTCATCCTCGGCGCCTCGGCCGACATCACCGGCGCCCGGCTGAGCACCGAGGCGATCACCACCGCGACCGCGCTGGCGGCGGGGGTCACCACGATCCTGATGGGGCTCGTCGGCAACGCGCCGCTGGCGCTCGCGGCGGGCCTCGGTGTCAACGGTGTCGTCGCCTTCCAGATGGCGCCGGCCATGACGTGGGCGCAGGCCTTCGGGCTCGTCGTCCTCGAGGGCTTCTGCATCGTGCTGATGGCCGTTTCCGGGATCCGGGAACGGATCATCAACGCGATCCCGATGGCGCTCAAGGTCGCGATCACCGTCGGCATCGGGCTCTACATCGCGCTGGTCGGCCTGGTCAGTGCCGGCTTCGTGACCAGGACACCGGACGCCGCCCAGTCGACGGTGCCGGTGCGCATGGGGATCGCCGGTCATCTCGAAGGCTGGCCGATCGCGATCTTCTGCCTGGGGCTGCTCTTGATGATCGTGCTGGTGAGTCGCGGGGTGCCGGGCGCGGTGCTGATCAGCATCGCGGTCGCGACCGGGCTGGCGGTGCTGGTCGACAGCGTGTTTCACGTCGAAGGCTGGGGGCTCGTCGAACCCGAGGTGCCCGATCAGGTCGTGGCGCATCCCGATTTCAGTCTGCTGGGGGACATCGATCTCTTCGGCGGGTTCGGGTCGGCAGGAGCGGTCACGGCGGCGGTGTTCCTGTTCACGCTGGTGCTTTCGGGGTTCTTCGACGCGATGGGCACGATCACGTCCGTCTCGGAGGAGGCGGGACTGGTCAAGGACGGCAAGGTCGAGGGGATGGGCCGCATCCTGCTGGTCGACGGCGCGGGCGCGCTCGCGGGCGGGGTCACCGGATCGGCGCCGAACACCGTGTTCCTCGAATCGGCCGCCGGAGTCGGCGAAGGCGCGCGGACCGGGCTGGCGAGCATCGTCACCGGCGGGCTGTTCACCGCCACGCTGTTCCTGACGCCGATCGCGGCCGTCGTCCCGGCGCAGGCCGCGGCGCCCGCGCTGGTGGTCATCGGCGGCATGATGATGGCGCAATGCGCACGGATTCCGTGGCGGGACCTGGATTTCGCGATCCCGGTGTTCCTGACCATCGCGTTGATCCCGTTCACCTACTCGATCACCAACGGGATCGGCGCCGGACTGGTCGCGTACGTGCTGATCAAGATCTGCACGGGCAAGATCCGCGAGATCGGCTGGATCCTCGGGATCCTGGCCGCGGTGTTCGGGGTGTACTTCGGGATCGAAGGGATCATGTCGTGGTTCTGATGTTCCTCAACGGCGGTGGGATGCGCGGCGGACCGCTGCACGAACAGTTGCAGGGCGCGCCGTTGTGCTGTGTGGTCCGATCCGCGCCCCTGTACCACTACTTCTCCGTGGGCGACCGGTTCCCGGCGATGTACGAAGGCGGTTCCGCCACCGTGGTGGGCGAGGTCTACGACCTGCCGCTTTCGGTGTTGCGAGACCACCTGGTCCCCGCCGAGCCACCGGAACTGGAACTCGGCGTCGTCGAACTGGAAGACGGCGCGGCCTGCCTCGCGACCGTCCTCCGCCCGTCCTTTGTGGACTCCGCCGAGCTGACGGACATCTCCGCGATAGGGGACTGGCGGGCGTATCTCGCGTCCCGTCGGCGACATCAGCCAGTTCACCCTCCGAGCACCTGAGTTCGCAGTCGGTGCTTCACGCGTCGGGGAGCAGTGTGCGCGCCAAGGCGACGGACGACAGCGCCGCGACCTCGAGTGCTTCGGTGTCGCGCAGCGATCGGCTCAGCACGAACGCGCCTTCGAGGCTGTTCACCAAGGCGATCGTGAGCTGCCGGGCGGCGGCGGGTCCGAGGCCGTACTTGCCCAATCGCGCGGTCCCGGTCTCGATCCACGCCGTGAACACGTCGGCCGTCGCGATCCGCAGCTTCTCGTTGGTGCCGGCGACCTCCAGCGCGACCGTCGCGATGGGGCACGCGTCGGCGTAGTCGGTCGCTTTCAGCGTCTCGGCCGCGCTGGCGAAACACGCTTCGATACCGTGGACGAGGTCCGGTTCGTCGGCGAAGAAGATCTCGAACAGCGCGAGATACGTCATCCCCGAGGTGCGGATGACCTCCTCGCCGAGCTGCTCTTTGCCGCCGGGGAAGAAGTGGTAGAGCGAGCCGAAGGGTGCTTTCGCGGCTTCGACGATCTGCTTCACCCCCGTGCCGGTGTACCCGTTCCGGCGAAGCAGCTCGGCGCCGGCGTTCACGATGCGTTCCCGCGTTCCAGTCACGGAGCCATGATAGAGCGTTCTATCCAATTCCGGGGACGTCAGCCGGGCTGACGCTGGTGACCATCGGCCTCGGCGGTGACGACCACGGCGTTCTCGGGATGGCGGGAGTCGTGCCTCGGTCCAAGTCGTCCCTCGATCCTTGGTTCACCTTCCGGCGCTACCTGCGGTCGATGTTCGCCGGGTGTGCCCGGCCCTAGCGTCGTGAGCCGTTGCAAAACCGAGGAAGAAGGGGGAAGAAGATGAAGCGGACATTGGCTTTCGGGATGCTCCCGGTGATCGTGGGCGGGCTGCTCGCCGGAGCCACACCGGCTTCGGCGGGCGTCCCGGCCCACTACACCGACCAGAAGCTGGCGTGGCATCCCTGCGCCGAGGAGGAGCTGATCTCGTTGCCGCCGGGCACCGACATCGGCGGACTCGACTGCGCGACCTACCGCACGCCTCGCGACTGGGACCGTCCGCACGAGCGGCAGGAGCTGACCATCGCGGTCAGCAGGCTGAAGGCGACCGGAGCGTCGACGGCCTCGCTGCTCACCAATCCCGGCGGACCGGGTGGCGCCGGCCGTTGGCAGCCGACGATGTTCCGCGGGCAGGAAAAGCTGCGCGAACACCAGGACATCATCGGTATCGACGTGCGCGGGACCGGGAAGAGCACCAACGTCACCTGCCGGGGCGCCGTCGACGTCATCCGGCAACTGGATCCCCGTGACCGCGACCCGCGTAATCTGGACCAGATCCTGGCGAACGCCGAGTACGCGGCCAAGTCCTGCCGGCACGCCGGCGGTGAGTTCGGGCCCCTGATCACCACCTACCAGACGATCAGGGACTTCGACCTGCTCCGGGCGCTGCTCGGCCGGGAGAAGATCAACTGGGTGGGCTATTCGGGCGGTACCTGGCTGGGGGCGCACTACGCGCAGCAGTTCCCTCAGCGGACCGGGCGGTTCGTGCTGGACTCGTCGACGGAGTTCACCACGGACTGGCAGCGGACCTTCGACCACCAGCCGGTCGGCTTCGAGCGGCGCTGGCGGCAGGATTTCCTGCCCTGGATGGCGCGCTACGACGCCAAGTATCACTTCGGCACCAGCGGCGAAGAGGTCCGGCGGACCTACGAACGGGTCCGCTACGCCTTGTCCCGCGACCCGATGGACGGGAACGGGCCGATGGAACTCGACACCGCCATCATCTACCTGCTCTACAAGAAGGCCACCTTCCCGGCGCTGGCCGACCTGCTGGTCAAGGTCCGGAACGCGATGGAGAACCCGCGGGCGAAGGCCGAGGCCAAGGCCGCCGTCGAGGCCGCCGGTGACTTCTCCGACGCGCAGGACGCCACCTTCTGGAACACCGTCTGTGGTGAAGGGAAGTTCACCGGCACCCGCGCGTCGCGGATCCGCGAGGCACAGCGGAACCTCGACCGCGGTCTGCTCCTGGCCGGTGGTGGCGTGCTGAACGCTTCGGTCTGCCTGTTCTGGGACAAGGAGCCGCGCCCGCTGCCGAAGCTGGACGGCAAGGGGGTGCCGCCGGTGCTGATCGTCCACTCGGAACACGACCCGGCCACCACGATCGAAGGGGCCAGGCGGGCACACGCGAAGTTCGCGAACTCGCGGATGCTGACCGTGACCGGTGAAGGCGACCACGGGCTCTACGCCGACGGGAACCCCAAGGTGGACGAGATCGTGAACGCGTACCTGGTCGACGGGGTCGTCCCCGCCGACCAGAGCGTCCCCGGGATGCCGTTGCCCGTGCCCTAGAAAGCGGCGAGGGTGTGCCAGGCCAGCCCCGGGTCTTCGGCGTCGTCGCGGAGGACCACACCCTCGATGAGACCGTACGGACGGTCGGCGGCGTAGAAGACCTCGTTGTCGTTCTTCAGGCCGAACGGTGACAAATCCACCAGGAAGTGGTGCTTGTTCGGCAGGGAAAGCCGGACTTCGGCGACCTCGTCGCGCTCCTCGAGCACAGCCTCTCCCATCGCGTACAGCGTCTGCTGCAGGGAGAGGCTGTGCTTGTCCGCGAAGGTCTCCAGCAGGATCCGCCGCACTTCGGCGTGGCTGGTGGCCCAGTCGATCCCCTCACCCCGGTAGCGCCAGCGGGCGGTCACGGCGGTGGCGAGAATCCGGTCGTTCGTCTCGGCCAGCGTCGTGTACTCGTCGCGGGGGAAGCCGTGGAACTCCGAGCCGGTCGACTTGAGCACCACGAGATCGTCCAACCCGGACACCACCCAGGCCTGGTCTCCTTGCACGGTCACCGCGGTCGTGCGCTTTTCGCTGCCCGCACGGGAGAACGCGTGGTCGTGGCCGGAGATGCGGTTCCACCCGTGTTCGTCGACGAGGATCCGGGCACCGGTGATGTGCTCGAACGAACCGACGAAATGCCGCCCGAGCCGCAGCGCGAAGTCCTCGATCTCACCGACGGGGGCCTCCTTGGCGAAGGCGTACACGGTGTTCTTCTGGGTGTCGGTCGCGACGACGTCGGTGTTGTCGCCGGTGAGGTGCGTGGCCGCGAGGTCGCCACGCAGCGACGTCGAAACGGTGAGGTCCTTGAGGTGGTGGACGGTGCCTTCGCGCCGGACGGTGACGAGCCGGACTTCGGCCTTGCCGTACTGGTTGGGGCCCAGGGTGACGGCCACGGGCGATCAGCTCCCTCGATAGGTGGAATAGGCGAACGGGCTCAGCAGCAGCGGCACGTGGTGGTGCTCGGTCCCGTCGGCGATGCGGAAGGTCAGGGTGACTTCGGGGAAGAAGGAGTCCGGGCCGAGGTGGGCGCCGGTGTCGAAGACCAGCCGGTAGACCCCGGGGCCCAGGGTGTCCGGGCCGAGGTCGCGGATCCGGCCGTCGGCGTCGGTCCGGCCTTCGGCGACGGGTGCGCCCGCGCCGGTTTCGAGGCGGACTCCCACGCCCGCCGCGGGGCGTCCCGCGGCGGTGTCGAGGACGTGCGTGGTCACGAGGCTCATGCCGTCACCGTCTTTTCCAGCCGCAGCGCGGCGATCCCGGCCAGCTCCCGGCCGGCCACTTCGAGTTCCTCTTCGGGGTCGTTCGAGAGCCTCGAACGCAGGTTCTCCAGTAGTTCGGCGCCGCTCCGGCCGCTCGCGCGGACCAGGAAGACATGCCCGAACGTCGCCTCGTACTCGGCGTTGGCGGCGGCGAATTCGCGCGCCGCGTCACCGTCCACACCGGACTGTTCCGAGCGTGACCAGCCCGCTTCGGTGCTCTCACCCCCCGCTTTCTCCCCGATCCGGGGGTGGGCGGACATGGCGCGCCGGACCTCTTCGGGACGCAACGGGGTGAGCGCCTCGGCGGTGGCGAGCAAGGCGGCGACGTCGGCGTACGGGCGCCTGGTCAGCAGGGTTTCCACCCAGCGCGGGACGTCGAGGCAGGCGGTCAGCGCCGGCCGGACGTCCTGAGCGGGAGCCTCGTTGAACTCTCGAATGGTGAGCGGCACGGGAACCGACGGTACGGCGACGCTTCCGTCGTCGTCAACATTTTGTTGAAACAGCCATGCTTGGGGAATGTTTCAGCAGTCTTGGTCGCGGTTGAGGTAGTTGTAGACCGTGAACCTCGTGACCCCCAGCGCCTCGGCGACGGTCGACACCGATTTGCGGAGGCCGAACGCGCCGCGTTCCTTGAGCAGTCGCACCGCGCGCTGCTTGGCGGCGCGGTCGAGGGTGTGGAGTCTGCCGCCGAGTTCGCGTTCGACGTCGCCGATGAGCCGGGACAGCGCGCTGTGCAGTTCGGCGGCCGGCTCGGTCCGGTCGTCGCCGACCTGGCGGAGCTGGAGGGTCACGCGGGTCGCGCCGCCGTCCAGTGCCGCCCTGGCGATGGCGGGGAGCGCGTCGAGCAGGGCGTCGGCGTCGCCGCGGACGAGGGTGCCGAGCGGGCCGAAGTCGGTGGACAGGCCCGCGTCCTCCGCGGTGTCGCGGGCTTTGACGGCATGCGCGGGTGGCGGGCCCTCGCCGTGGAACGGTTCGCTGGTGAATTCGGCTTCCAACTGCACTCAAGGAAGGTAGCGCCGCCAGGGCTCGTTGACGAGCGGGGTGGCCGAAGTTAATGTCGGAGTGCGAAACCTCGATTCCACTGAGTGGAAGTTGGAGGCTCTAGATGGACTTGGTGATCAGGGCCGCGCGAGCGGTGACGGCTGCCGGGGAAGTGCCCGCGACCGTCGGTGTCGACGAGGGCCGCGTCGTCGCGGTGGAGCCCGCCGGAGCCGCCCTGGACGGCGACCGGGTGCTCGAACTCGGCGAGGACGTCGTCCTGCTGCCGGGTCTCGTGGACACCCATGTGCACGTCAACGATCCGGGCCGGACCGAATGGGAGGGTTTCGCCTCGGCGACGCGCGCGGCGGCGGCCGGCGGGGTGACCACGATCGTGGACATGCCGTTGAACAGCCTGCCGCCGACGGTCGACGTCGCGGCGCTGGAGGTGAAGCGCAAGACCGCCGAGGGGCGGGTGCACGTCGACGTCGGGTTCTGGGGTGGGGCGATTCCCGGCAACCTCGCGGAGCTGCGCGGGCTGCACGAGGCCGGGGTGTTCGGTTTCAAGTCCTTCCTGCTGCATTCCGGTGTCGACGAGTTCCCGCCGCTGGACGCGCGAGGACTCGAAGAGGCGATGACCGAACTGCGGACCTTCGACGGCATGATCATCGTGCACGCGGAGGACTCCGACGCGATCGAGCACGCGCCCGACCCGCACGGCGAGAAGTACGGCGACTTCCTGCGCTCGCGTCCACGCGGTGCGGAGAACGTGGCGATCGCGCAGGTCATCGAGCTGGCGAGGAAGACCGGTGTGCGCGCGCACATCCTGCACCTGTCCTCTTCGGACGCGCTGCCGATGGTCGAGAGCGCGCGGCGCGACGGCGTCCGGCTGACCGCCGAGACCTGCCCGCACTACCTGAGTTTCACCGCGGAGGAGATCGGCGACGGCGCCACGCAGTTCAAGTGCTGCCCGCCGATCCGCGAGGCCGAGAACCGTGAACTGCTGTGGCAGGGCCTCGCCGACGGCGTCATCGACTGCGTGGTGACCGACCATTCGCCGTGCACCCCGGAGCTGAAACGCTTCGACAGCGGCGATTTCGGACTCGCCTGGGGTGGGATCGCCGGTCTGCAACTCGGTCTGCCCGCCGTCTGGACCCAGGCGCGGCAGCGTGGATTCGCCCTCACCGACGTCGTCCGCTGGATGGCCGGGCATCCGGCCGCGCAGGCGGGCCTGCGCCGCAAAGGTCACCTCGCTCCGGGCTATGACGCCGATTTCAGCGTGTTCGCCCCCGACGAGGCCTTCGTCGTCGACGTCGCGAAGTTGAAGCACCGCAACCCGGTCAGCGCCTACCACGGACGGCCGCTCGCCGGTGTCGTCCGGAGCACCTGGCTGCGCGGTGAGGAGATCACCGGCGAAGACCCGGCAGGCGTTCTGCTGACCCGGGGAGAGGAGCTGAGATGGAGGATGCCGTGACGGACCGTCCTGAGTGGACAGCCCGGCCCGATCTGGCCTCGCGCAGGTTCGGCGGGACCGTGATGTGGGCGACGGACGAGTTGTTCGCCGAGAAGGAGAACCTGGTCAACCCCTGGGTACCCGTGCACCGGACGGAGACCTTCGGGCCCAAGGGGCAGGTCTACGACGGCTGGGAGACCCGGCGGCACCGCGAGCCCGGCGACGACCAGGCCGTCGTCCGGCTCGGCCTGGCGGGAGCGATCGCCGGCGTCATCGTGGACACCGCGTTCTTCAAGGGCAACTACCCGCCGTTCGTCTCGGTGGAGGCGTGCGCCGTCGACGGCTATCCCAGCGCCGCCGAACTGTCCGGAATGGACTGGGACGTGCTGGTGAACCGCGGCGCGGCGGCGGGGCACACGGAGAACTTCTTCGAGATCGGCGGGAGCAAGCGCTACACGCACGTCCGGCTGACCATGCACCCGGACGGTGGCGTGGCCCGGCTGCGCGTGCACGGCACGCCGATCCCGGACCCTCGCCTGCTCGATCGCGGTGCCCTCGACCTCGCCGCGCTGGAGAACGGCGCGGTGGTCACCGGATGCAGCGACATGTTCTATTCCTCGCCCGGCAACCTCTTCTCGCCAGGGCTCGCCGCGCATCAGGCCGAAGGCTGGGAGACCGCGCGGCGCCGGGACGACGGGAACGACTGGGTCACGGTGCGGCTCGCCGGCGCGGGTGTCGTCCGGTTCGCCGAACTGGACAACAGCAACCTCAAGGGCAACGCGCCGGGTTGGGCGGCGCTGCGCGGCCGGGACGGTGACGGCGCATGGACCGAGCTGCTGCCGAAGACGCGTCTGCAACCGGACACCCGGCACCGGTTCGCGCTCGACCCGGGGCCCGAGGTGACCGAGGTCCGGCTCGACATCTACCCCGACGGCGGGATGGCGCGCCTGCGTCTCTTCGGCGCGCTGACCGATCGAGGCCACGCTGACCTTGCGTCGCGCTTCGAGGCCGCGCGTTCTTGAAACGCGGGGTCAGGAGCGCGCGCCGGGCCGGTTCAGATACGCGGAGAACAGTGAGAGGACGATCCCGGCCGAGAAGATCGCGGTGAGCCACACCGCGCCGCCGATGGACAGGTTCCACACCAGGGCACCCGCCATGAGCAGTGCCATGACGATGTTCCTGATCTGCAGCGGCGTCGGTTTGGCCATACCGCCACCTTCTCACGCGGCCGGATTTTTTCGAGCGGCGGGCAACCCTCGTGGTGTGACATGCGTAAGCCACATGTCAACTTCATCCACCAGCTGGGGAGACCGAAGTGCAAGCCGAAATTCGAAGAAATCCGCGGCGGGGCCTCGTGCTTCTCGCCGCTTGCCTGGCCGGGACCGCCGTGTTCACCGCCCCGGCGCAAGCGACGTCGCCCGAAACCGTGGCGCGTTCGCGGCACGAACCGGTCGAGATGCGCTCGGAACGCACCGAGAACTCGGTCACGTTCGCCAATCCCGACGGCTCCCGCACCACCCGGGTGCACGGAGGTCCGGTGCACGTCCGCCGGGGTGGCGACTGGGTGCCTGTCGACCTGACGCTGGAGAAGAGCGCGGACGGGCTCATCCGGCCGAAGGCGCATCCACGCGAACTCGTGCTGGCCGGCGCGAGCGCCGGGAGCGGGGATCTCGCCACCGTGCAGAGCCGGGACGGCAAGGTCGCCCTGCGGTACCCCGGCGCCCTGCCCGAACCGGTGCTGGCCGGCGAGACGGCCACCTATCCGGAGGTCCAGCCCGGCGTCGACCTGCGGGTCGAGGCCACGCGGACCGGCTTCGAACAGTTCTTCGTCGTCAAGCGCCGTCCCGATCGCGCGCTGAAGTTCACGCTCCCGCTGCGGGCCACCGGGCTCACGCCGCGTACCGACGCGGACGGGAACACCCAGCTGGTCACGGCGTCCGGCGCGGTGGTGGGCAGCGTGCCCGCCGCCGAGATGTGGGACTCGCGCATCGACCAGCGCAGCGGCGACCCCGTCGCGAAGGTGAAGGTCGGGAAAGTGGTGTCCGCCAAGGAACGCGGAACGCTCGGCCTGAACGTGGCGCCGGACGCGGGGTACTTCGCCGACCCGGCGCGGTCCTATCCGGTGATCGTCGATCCGGGTGTCTCGGTGTGGACGAACTTCGACACCTTCACGCAGTCGAACATCGCGGCCACCGACCAGTCCGGTGCCACCGAACTCCGCATCGGCACCTACGACGGGGGAGCCACGAAAGCCCGGTCGTATCTCCACTTCGACGTGGCGCGGTTCCGCGGCGCCGCGATCGAGTCGGCCACGTTGTCGTTGTGGGGCAACCATTCCTACTCCTGCTCACCGCGCAACTGGGAGATCTGGGACTCGTCGCCCGCCGACACGGGCACTCGCTGGGCGAACCAGCCGCCGCCCCGCACGCGATGGGCGACGACGAACGCGACCCGCGGCTACAGCGTGGCCTGTGCGGCCGACTGGGTCCGGACCCCGATCGGGAACCTGGTCGGTGCCTGGGCCGGTTCGGGGGTCACCACCGGATCGATGGTGCTGAAGGCGGAGAACGAGTCGGATTCCTTCGGCTGGAAGAAGTTCTCCTCCGGCGAGGGCGGCAAGTCACCGTACCTCGAGGTGACCTACCGGAACCAGCGGCCGAATCCCGCCGCCGGGCACGACATCTCGGACCGCGTCGACATCGGCGGCGTCACCCACACGAAATCCCTCACCCCGACGCTGCGCTTCACGCCGACGGACCCCGACGGCGGCAGCGTCACAGCGGTTTTCTACGTCTATGAAGGCGAAACGATGATCGGGGACTACTGGCAGTGGAACGTTCCCTCCGGTACCGCCGCGACCTGGACGGTGCCGCCGGGACTGTTGCGGGAAAACCACAGCTACCGGTTCCGGGCCACCACGTTCGACCCCGGTGAGGAGTTCGGCGACGACGCCTGGGTCTCCCTGCAGGCGGTGTCGAGCGGGCTCTACGCCGATGTCGCCGCGTGCGGCTGGAACAACGGGACCAAGGTGCAGCAGTGGCCGTCGAACGGCGCGGACTGCCAGAAGTTCTTCCCGTGGGGCACCGGTGACGGCTTCTACCAGTTCCGTGCCAAGCATTCCGGGCAGGTCTTGGACAACACCGGCTGCCATACGGCTGGCGGGAACCCGGTGACCACCTACGACCGGGTCGCGGGCGCGTGCCAGAAGTGGACGATCGAACCGCAGACGGTCGGCACGGGGGTGTACCGGTACGCCGTCCAGAACGCGGGCAAGCTGCTGGATCAGGGCTGCACCGCGGTCCAGGGAACACCGCTGTTCATCTGGGACCGGATCCCCGGTCGCGGCTGCCAGAACTGGCGGATGCCGGTCTCCCCGGCGAACGGGGTCACCGTGCAGTGGCTGCCGTTCACGGTGAGCACCGCGGCGGAGTGACGCCTCAGGGGGCGGACTGACGTCGGGAGCCGATCACGCCGGTGTCGAAACCACCTCACGATCGGCTCCCAAGGGCGTGTCCTGCCGATCGTTGATCCGTGAAGGCCTCCTTGAGGGACCCAGAGTCCCTCAAGGAGGCCTTCACGGACTTGCACCGGCAGGGGAAATCCAAGTGTCAGCCGAGAGTCCCGCGGAGGCGCCGGTCTCGTTCTTCCGGGGTCTGCCGGGGGCAACTGGTGCACTTCGGGTTGCCCGCCTCGTAGATCAGGCAGCAGGAAGCACGGCGCACCACGGTGTTCCGCCCGATCCGGGTGAATCGCGGCGCCGGCATGCCGAGTCCGATCGCGGCCACGAGCGGCGCCGCCAGCGCGACCGCCCGTCCGGTGTCGCCGGTCCACAGCAGGCGGTTGCCGATCGAATCCGTCGCGATCGCGCCCAGCGCGCGCGGATTCGCCCCGGTGACGGCCGAGATCGTGCCGATCGCCGTGCCCAGCGTTCCGGCGAACGCGGCGCCGAGTTCGGCGAGACCGCCGGGGAGGACCCGTGACGATCGAGCCCCGGTGAAGCGCCCGTCGGGGAGGAGATCGATGGTGACGGCGTCGAGCGAAGGATCCAGCGGCTCACCACGGACGAGCGATTCGAGGGAAGGGGCGACGAGGACCGAAGACAACGAGTACCACCAGATCGTGCCGAGCACCTCGGGCCGGGAGCAGCCGTAGAGCTTCGCCGCGCCACCGATGCGGGCGCGGACCCAGGCGGCGTCGGCGAGCAGCGTCGCGGATGCCTCCATCAGGACACCGGCCGGTACAGCGTGACGCCGAACGAGGTGGTGACCTCGACCGGCTCGCTGATCGCGTCGAGCCGTTCCCGGCGTCCGTCGCGGTGGAGGTGATACGCGCTCGGCCCCATCTCGACGACCTGGCGGATCCGCTCGGGCGACAAGGTCACCCGCTGGGTGACATCGTGCCGCTCCACCCGGGTGAAGTGCTCGCCGAGGGTGTCCTCCAGCCGCGCGTCCTTGCCGCTGTCGACGGAGAGCACCAGGTCGCCCAATTCCCCGAGGTGCCCGGGGTTCGGCGTCGCGACGACCAGCAGGCCGTCCGCGGTCAGGACGCGGTGGAACTGCGGAGCGTTGCGGGGCGCGAAGACGTTGAGGATCAGTGACGCGCTCGAATCCGCCACCGGCCAGGGCTCCCACAGGTTCCACACGGCCGCGCCCGCGCGCGTGTGCGCGCGGGCGGCCCGGCGCAGAGCGACGGCCGAGACGTCGAGCGCCAGTCCGTACGCGGCCGGGACGGCGTCGAGCACGTGCGCGAGGTAGTACCCCGTGCCCGCACCGGCGTCGATGACCAGCCCGCTCCCGACATGCCCCGAAGCCACCTTCGCGAGGGCGTCGGCGAGCGGCAGATAAGCACCTGAGGACAGGAGGTCGACGCGAGCCGCGACCATCGGCGCCGTGTCCGCGGTGCCGGCCGGGATGCGCGCGTGCAGAAGATTGACATAACCCTGCTTCGCTACGTCGAACGAGTGGCCTCTCCCGCAACGCACCGTGCGATCGGCTGCCCCGACCGGGTCACCGCAGACCGAACACCGCAACGACCGGACGATCTCCGGTGGCAACGGGTCATGGCCGGATACACGCGCGTTCATGGACATATTCGACCACGAGGTTTCGCGACCGGGCAGAACGCACCAGGTCCGGGGAAACCTGGACGTAACAACGCCGTACCGACAGTTCACGCGGGGGAAACCTGAATCGCCGCCCCAGGAAACACCGCGGTCCAAAAATCCCTGCGCAGTACACCCCAGGCACGGGAGGAAGATTGTGCTGAACGCAGGAGACACGGCATGGGTGTTGATCAGCGCCGCGCTGGTCATGCTCATGACACCGGGATTGGCGTTCTTCTACGGCGGCATGGTCCGCGCGAAGAGCGTCCTGAACATGTTGATGATGAACTTCATCGCCCTCGCCGTGGTCGGTGTCCTCTGGACGCTGTACGGCTTCACGATGGCGTTCGGCAACGACATCGGCGGAGGATTGCTCGGCAACTTCGACTTCGCCGGTCTCTCGAACATCTCCGGCGACCTCGCCGGGTTCGCGACCGCCGCCACCGGCACCGCGCCCGAGGTCGCCTGGCCCGGTGCGGACGCGCTGCCGCTGTTCGCCTTCGTGATGTTCCAGCTGATGTTCGCGATCATCACGCCCGCGCTGATCTCCGGTGCCATCGCCGACCGCGCCAAGTTCTGGGGCTGGACGCTGTTCGTCGCGGTGTGGGTGACCATCGTGTACTTCCCGGTGGCGCACTGGGTGTTCTCGTTCGACGGCTTCATCGGCGCGGATTCGGCCGGCGGCTGGATCGCCAACCAGGTCAAGGCGCTCGACTTCGCGGGTGGTACCGCCGTCCACATCAACGCCGGTGCGGCCGGTCTGGCGCTGGCGATCGTGCTCGGCAAGCGCACGGGCTGGCCGAAGGGCACCGGACGCCCGCACAACGTTCCGTTCGTGCTCCTGGGCACCGCGTTGCTGTGGTTCGGCTGGTACGGCTTCAACGCCGGTTCGGCACTGGCCGCCAACGACCTCGCCGCCGTCGCGTTCACCAACACCACCGTCGCGACCGCCGCCGCCATCCTCGGCTGGCTGATCGTCGAACAGATCAAGGTCGGCAAGCCCACCACTCTCGGCGCCGCCTCCGGTGCCGTCGCGGGTCTCGTCGCGATCACCCCGGCGGCCGGGTTCGTCAGCCCGCTCGGTGCCATCGCCATCGGTCTCGTCGCCGGTGCCCTGTGCGCCTTGGCGATCAGCCTGAAGTTCCGCTTCGGGTTCGACGACTCCCTCGACGTCGTCGGCGTCCACCTCGTGGGTGGTCTCGTCGGTACGCTGCTCATCGGTTTCTTCGGCACCACCAGCGTCAACCCACTCGGCGTCGACGGCCTCCTCTACGGCGGCGGCGTCGGCCAGTTGGGCAAGCAGGCACTCGCGGCGGCCGCGGTCCTCGGGTACTCGTTCGTCCTCACCTTCGTCATCGGCTGGGTGATCAAGAAGCTCGGCGGGTTCCGCGTCAGCGCCGAGGACGAGGTCAGCGGGATCGACGAGGCCCAGCACGCCGAGAGCGCGTACGACTTCACCGGATCGGGCGGCGGTCTCGGCCAGCCGAACTCCCTCCCGGTCAAGTCGTCCACCGGCACCGTGGCCACGAAACTCGAGGAGAGCAAGGCATGAAGCTGATCACCGCGATCGTCAAACCGTTCACGCTCGACGACGTCCGTTCCGCGCTGGAGCAGCTGGGTGTGCTCGGCATGACGGTCAGCGAGGTACAGGGCTACGGCAGGCAGAAGGGCCACACCGAGGTTTACCGGGGTGCCGAGTACTCCGTGGACTTCGTGGCGAAGCTGAGGGTCGAGGTCGTCACCGACGACTCCAACGTGGAGAAGGTCCTCGACGCGATCACCACCGCCGCCCACACCGGCAAGATCGGGGACGGCAAGATCTGGGTGACGCCGGTGGAGACGGTCATCCGGGTACGCACCGGCGAGCGCGGCTCGGACGCCCTATAGGGGGCACGGATGGCCGACGGGGGTGAACTGGTCAAGGCCACCGAGCGGTTGCTCGAGGGCAGGCACGGAAGGTTGGGGGCCTCCGCGTTGCGGGCGGCGTGCGTCGACCTCCACGAATTCTGGTTGGGCAAGGGCGCCGCGGCGGCCGGCGTCGACACCGCCGACCCCGGTGTCGCACTGGCCGCCGTCGGTGGCCTCGGGCGCGGCGAACTGGTGCCCTTCTCCGACCTCGATCTGGTGTTGCTGCACAACGGCAACGCGAAGGTCGGCGAGATCGCCGACGCGATCTGGTATCCGTTGTGGGACGCCAAGATCGGCCTCGACCACTCGGTCCGCACGCCGGGTGAGGCGCTGAAGGTGGCATCCGAGGATCTACGGACCGCGATGGGGCTGCTCGACCTCCGGCATGTCGCCGGGGACGCCGACATCACCGCCAGGCTGGCCGCCGCGGCACGGGACCAGTGGCGGCGGACCGCCAGGAAACGGCTCGGCGAACTGTCGGACGCGGTGCGGCAGCGCTGGGCTCGCAGTGGTGAGATCGCGCAGTCCGCCGAGCCGGATCTCAAACACGGCCGAGGTGGGCTTCGTGACTTCGCCGTCCTTGAAGCCCTGGCGGCGGCTCAGCTGACGGCGCGGCCTGGTGAGGAACTGCGGGCGGCCAAGAGCCTGCTGCTCGACGTCCGGACGGAGTTGCGCCGCGAACTGCGCCGGGAGCGGGACATCCTGAGCGCGCCGGAAGCCGAGACGGTCGCGGGCGAACTCGGGTTCGCCGACCGGTTTGCCCTGGCACGCAAGCTTTCCGGTGTCGGACGGACGATCGCGTACGCGGTCGATGTGGCCCTTCGGTCCACTGTGGAACCACCCAAGGCGCGGTTCGGGCGGCGGCCGGTGCGGACGCCGCTCGACGAAGGTGTCGTCCTGCACGGGAACGAGGTCGCGCTGGCGCGGGACGCGGTCCCCGCCAAGGATCCCGCGCTGTTGCTGCGGGTCGCCGCGGCGTCGGCCCGGATCCGGAAGCCCATCGCGCACGGGACCTTGCGGGCGCTCGCCGAAACCGCACCGGAACCGCGTGCGCCGTGGCCCGCCGACGCCCTCAAGGCGCTGGTGGAACTGCTCGGCGCGGGTGAGGGGCTGATCGACGCCGTGGAGGCGCTGGACCGCACCGGGCTGTGGGCGCGGCTGTTCCCCGAATGGGGTGCGGTGCGGGACCTCCCGCCGAGGTCGCCGGTGCATTCGTGGACCGTCGACCGGCATCTCCTGCGTGCCACTGTCGAGGCGTCGAAACTGACGACCACCGTTTCGCGGCCCGATCTGCTGCTGATCGGCGCGCTGCTGCACGACATCGGCAAGGGCCGCGACGCGGACCATTCCGAACTCGGCGCGAAGATCAGTGCCCAGGTGGCGGCGCGGCTCGGGTTGCCGGAGGCGGAGGCGGCACTGGTGTCGGGAATGGTCCGGCATCATCTGTTGCTGCCGCACACCGCGACGCGGCGGGACATCGGTGATCCCGCGACGATCCAGCGAGTGACGAGGGCGCTCGGTGCGAATCCCGTCCTGCTGGAACTGCTGCACGCGCTGACGGCGGCCGATTCGCTGGCCACCGGGCCGGGCGTGTGGACCGACTGGAAGGCACGGTTGCTCGCCGAACTCGTGTCCGGTTGCGAAGAAGCCTTGCACGGCAAGGGATCGGTGCCACCCGAGCCGATGGGTGCCGAGCAACGGGAGCTCGTCGCCGAAGCCGTCGCCTCCGGCCGTGGCGAAGTGCGCATCACCGCCGCCGGGAAGATCGTGACCGTGGTGCTCGCGGTCCCGGCCCGCGCCGAACTGCTGGCTCCCGCCGCCGGGGTGCTCGCGCTGAACTCGCTCGAGGTCCACGCGGCGGTGCTGCGCGGGCACGACGGGGGACGGGCGGGCGTGTTCACGGCGTCGCCGAAGTTCGGCTCGCTGCCCGATGTCACGCTGCTGCGCGAGCAGTTCGCGCGGGCGGTGGCCGGGACGCTCCCGCTCACCCAGCGGCTCGCGGCGAAGGAACGGGATTACGGAGGTGGCGAGACGCCGTCCGGGAGCGCGAAGGTGATCTGGTTCGACGACGAAACGAGCGGGCAGGACACGGTCGTGGTCGAACTGCGGGCCGCGAACCGGATCGGGCTGCTCTACCGGGTCGCGGGCGCGCTGCGCCGATGCGAGGCCGAGGTGCGCTGGGCGAAGGTGGCCACCCTCGGTGGCGCCGTCGTCGACTCCTTCGCCGTCGCGCCGCAGGCCGGCGGGGTAGACCGAACGTGGCGATCGAAGATCGAGGCCGCGTTGCTGGCGGCCGCTTCTTGACTCGGAAGTGGGCGAAATTACGGTTCTCGTTCCGGAACGCGCCCTTCGCCACGGATCCGGTCCGGTCGATTCCGGGACCGGGGTGTCGCGCGAAGGACGGAGGGTGACGGTGGCAGGATGTGCGCCGTCGAAACCCGAAGGATCCGGAGGGCGGTGAGCAGGTGCTCGGTCACGAGCCGAATTCGCCCGGGCCACAGCGGATCACGCTGCCGCCGACCGTCGTCGCCTCACACCTCCGGGCGTGCGCGGACGACCTGGCCGTTTCCCTGACCGCGTCGGGTACCGCGGCGACCGTGCCCGAGCTGCTCAAGGTGGTCCGGCACCTCGTCGCGGGCCAGCAGGCGCTGGCCATCGCGCTCGAAGGTATGGCGGGCCGGGTCGAAGGCGGCGGTCACGGCGCGCTGGCACCCGCCCCGATGACCGACGTCGAGGTCGTCGCGGAAGTACTCCGTGCGGCGGCCACCGCTGTCGACTGTTCGGCCGAAGCGCTCGCCGAATCGCGTCCGTCCTTCGAATGTGTGAGCGATTCGGTCGCCCCTGACACCCGTTTGTAGCTGTCCCGCCGCTTCGGCCCGTGGATACGCTGACCAGGCGGAGGTGGGCCATGCGGGCGGTGTGGAAAGGCACGATCGGCTTCGGGACCTATGCCATTCCGGTGAAGGCGTACAGCGCGACCGAGGAGCGCGACATCCCCCTTCACCAGGTGCACGAGCCGGACGGCGGCCGGGTGCGGGTGAAGTGGGTCTGCGAGGTCGACGGCGCCGAGGTGCCCGCGGCCGAGATCGTCAAAGGGCATCCCGTCCCCAACGGTGACGTCGTCCTGCTGAGCGCCGGGGACCTCGCGTCGCTGATCGCGCCGACCACGCAGTCGATGGACGTCGTCGGGTTCACCCCGGCCGAGCAGGTCGACCCGATGTACTTCGCGCGCAGCTACTACCTCGAACCGGAGCCCGCGGGTACCAAGCCGTACGTGCTGCTCAGCGAGGCGCTGCAGCAGTCCGGGCGGATCGCGATCGTCAAGGTGACGCTGCGGCAGCGCGAAACGCTGGCCGCGCTGCGCGTGCGGGATCAGGTCGTCCTGCTCGAGACGATGCTGTGGCCCGACGAGATCCGGCGGCCCGACTTCCCGTTCCTGCACGAGGACGTCGACCTGCGGCGCGGGGAGCTGCGGAACGCGGTTTCGCTGATCGAAGACCTCACGCGGGATTTCGAACCCGGCCGCTACACCGATCGCTACCGGGAGGCGCTCGAGGCGCTGATCCAGGCCAAGGTGGACGGGGACGACGTCCGGCAGCCGACCGCCGCCGAGCAGGCGGAGGGTGTGACGCGACTGCTGGCGGCCCTGCAGCGGAGCGCGGTCGAAGCGGATCGCGCTCCGGTCGAGAAGGCCAAGGAAGCGGCGGCCAAGGCGCGCCGGGCGCGGACGCGGGCGAAGAAGGCGGCATCGTCGTCGGCGGCGGCACCGTCGGCGTCGGCCAAGACCGAGT
Source organism: Amycolatopsis sp. QT-25 (assembly GCF_029369745.1). Lineage (NCBI taxonomy): Bacteria > Bacillati > Actinomycetota > Actinomycetes > Pseudonocardiales > Pseudonocardiaceae > Amycolatopsis > Amycolatopsis sp. QT-25. Next base: position 5,888,495 of record NZ_CP120210.1, on the reverse strand, counting down.
GAGTAGTTCTACCCAGCGACAGTTGAGGATCTTCACGCTGCCGTGACCCCGCGGTGACCGGGCATTCTCAGGTCATCGCGCGGAGAGAACGCGGGAGGGAATCGCCTGGCACTGGGGGTCTGGCGAAACCGGGCCCCGCGAAACTCGCCAAGTGTGTTCACGGAAAGGCTCGCGGGGAGGCGAGCCCTCCGTGAGGGCTCCGGTACCGGCCCGCGAGGGGCGGCCGGTCCCGGAGCTCCTCTGCCTCAGGCCTGGAACACCGAGGCGTCGTCCGCGACCCGGTCCGGGTACCTCCGCCGGCTCCACCGACGCGGAAAGAGGCGGCCGACGACCTCGCCGGGGAGTCCGGACAGGCGGCCTCGTCCGCAACCGCGTCGACCGCCGGGCCCGGACACCGACTACCCTGGAAAGCCGTCGGTCCGTACCGGCAAGCCACGACGACCCAGCTGGAGCGTGCACACCCGTGTTCGACACCCTCTCCGATCGGCTCACGTCCGCCCTGCAGACCCTGTCTCGCAAGGGCAGGCTCTCCGACGCCGACATCGACGCCACCGCGCGTGAGATCCGTATCGCGCTGCTCGAGGCGGATGTCGCGCTGTCGGTGGTCAAGGCCTTCATCGCCCGGATCAAGGAGCGCGCCAAGGGCGCCGAGGTGCACGGCGCGCTGAACCCGGCCCAGCAGGTCATCAAGATCGTCAACGAGGAACTCGTCACCATCCTCGGCGGCGAGACCAGGCGGCTCACGTTCGCGAAGAACCCGCCGACGGTCATCATGCTCGCGGGTCTGCAGGGTGCCGGTAAGACGACGCTCGCGGGCAAGCTCGCGATGTGGCTGAAGAAGCAGGGCCACGCGCCGATGCTGGTCGCCTGCGATCTCCAGCGCCCCAACGCGGTCACGCAGCTGCAGGTCGTCGGCGAGCGGGCCGGGGTCGCGGTCTTCGCGCCGGAGCCCGGCAACGGCGTCGGCGACCCGGTCGACGTCGCCCGCCGCGCCATCGACGAGGCCAAACGCGCGCAGCACGACATCGTGCTCGTCGACACCGCCGGCCGTCTCGGTGTCGACGAAGAGCTGATGAAGCAGGCCGCGGACATCCGCGACGCCGTTTCGCCGGACGAGACGCTGTTCGTCGTCGACGCGATGATCGGTCAGGACGCGGTCACCACGGCCGAGGCGTTCCGCGACGGCGTCGGCTTCACCGGCGTCGTGCTCACCAAGCTCGACGGTGACGCCCGCGGTGGTGCCGCGCTGTCGGTCCGCCAGGTCACCGGCCAGCCGATCCTGTTCGCCTCGAACGGTGAGAAGCTCGAGGACTTCGACCTCTTCCACCCGGACCGGATGGCCAGCCGGATCCTCGGCATGGGCGACGTGCTCAGCCTCATCGAGCAGGCCGAACAGCACTTCGACCAGGAGAAGGCCGAGCAGACGGCGGCCAAGCTCGGCAGCGGGCAGCTCACCCTGGAGGACTTCCTCGAGCAGATGCTCGCGGTCCGCAAGATGGGCCCGATCGGCAACCTGCTCGGCATGCTGCCCGGCGCCGGGCAGATGAAGGACCAGCTCGCGCAGGTCGACGACAAGCAGCTCGACAAGCTGCAGGCGATCATCCGCGGCATGACCCCCGCCGAGCGGGCGGACCCGAAGATCATCAACGCCTCGCGCCGCGTCCGGATCTCGAAGGGGTCCGGTGTCGCCGTCCGCGACGTCAACGACCTGGTCAACCGGTTCTTCGAAGCGCGCAAGATGATGGCGCAGATGGCGGGCCGCTTCGGCTTCGGCGGCGGAGGCGGCGGCGGCAAGAACCGCAAGGGCAAGAAGGGGAAGAAGGGCAAGGGGCGCGGCCCGACGCAGCCCAAGGTCCGCGGCGGCTTCCCCGGTGGCATGCCGATGCTGCCGCCGGGCGGGATGCCCGGCGCCGGCGGCGGGATGCCCGACCTCTCCCAGCTCGGCGGCATGAACGACATCCCCGGCTTCGACCCGAAGAAGTTCAAGCTGCCGAAGGACAAGTAGCCCGTGGAGGCGCTGCACCTGGCAGGCGTGGTCCTGCCGGACGGTGAGCACCGTGAGCTGTGGGTCACCGGCGGCCGGATCACCGGCGAACCGGTCGCCGGAGCGGAAACCGTGGTCCGGGAAGGCTTCCTCGTTCCCGGGCTGGTCGACGCGCACTGTCACCCCGGTATCGGGGCCGGTGGCGCGACCACCCTCGAAGAGGCCGCCGAACAGGCGATCACCGATCGCGACGCCGGGACGCTGCTGATCCGCGACTGCGGGCTGCCGATCGACGTCCGGCCGTTGCAGCGGCGCGCCGACCTGCCGCGGATCATCCGCGCCGGACGGCATCTCGCCCTGCGCAAGCGCTACCTCCCGGGCCTCGGCATCGAACTCGAAGACCCCGCCGAACTGCCGAAGGCGGTCGCCGAACAGGCCCGCGACGGCGACGGCTGGGTCAAACTCGTCGGCGACTGGATCGACCGCGGCGTCGGGGATCTGGCGCCGCTGTGGCCCGACGACGTCCTCGCCGAGGCCATCGCGGTCGCCCACGCGGAGGGCGCCAAGGTGACCGCGCACGTCTTCGGCCAGGCCGCGTTGCCGGGCCTGATCGCCGCGGGGATCGACTGCCTCGAACACGGCACGGAACTCCTCCCGGACCAGCTGGACGTCCTGGCCGAACGCGGGATCGCGCTCGTGCCGACCCTGATCAACATCGAGAACTTCCCCGGGATCGCCGACAAGGCGGGCAAATACCCGGTGTACGCCGGCCACATGCGGGCGTTGCACGCCGGCGTGGGGGAGATGGTGTCGACGGCGATCGAGGCGGGCGTGCGGGTGTACGCCGGAAGCGACGCGGGTGGCATGGTCGAACACGGCAGGCTCGTCGACGAGATCGAGGCCCTGCACAAGGCCGGGATGACACCGGAGCAGGCGCTGGCTTCGGCTTCGTGGGCGGCCCGCGAGTGGCTGGGCGTGCCCGGAATCGTCGAGGGCGCTTCGGCCGATCTGCTCGTCTACCCGTCCGATCCGCGTGAGGATCTCGCGGTGTTACGGCATCCGAGTCATATCGTCCTGCGTGGCGAAATCCACGCCTGACCCGCCTCCATGCGTGACCGGAGCGGCACCTAGCGTGGAGGCGTGGTGGACGACGGGCAGGCTCGCGAGCGTCTGGTGCTCGGAGCGCACTGGGGCTTCGTAGCGTTCTTCGCGGGCATCGCCGGATATCACCTCGTCACGCTCGTGATGAGCTTCGTGATGTCAGGCCGCTTCGGCGGCTACGACCCACTCGAGCTTCGTGACGTCGGCCCGCTGCTGATCCTCGCGTTCCTGCCGACCCTCGTACTCGGTCTCGGCCCGGCGATCGGCTCCCGCCTCTGGGGACAGGGGCTTCGCGAAGACTTCGGGCTCAAGCCCACCTGGCGTGACGTCCGGATCGGGCTCGCCTGCGGAGCGGCCGCGCTCGCCGCCGGCTACCTCCTCAACCTGCTCCTGCTCGCCGTCTACGGGACCGACAGCGACGACAGGACCTTCTCCGACGTCTCGCCCGGCCCGATCACCGAGCTGTCCGGCACCACCGAAGGCGACACGGTCTGGCTGGTGCTGGCCGCGGTCATCGTCGTCCTCGCCGCCCCGGTCACCGAAGAACTGCTTTTCCGCGGCACCCTGTGGAACGCGATGGGCTTCCACCGCCTGCCGTCGTGGGTGATCCTGCTGGTCACCGCGCTGGTCTTCGCCCAGTTGCACGGGGAAGCCGCGCGCACGATCGCGCTGTTCGGTCAAGGCATCGCCATCGGCCTCGCCCGTTATCTCTCCGGCAGGGTGAGCGCGTCCGTCATCGCGCACGCGGCCAACAACCTCCCCCCGGCGGTATTGCTCTTCGCGGCGAGGTGATCGCCGGTCCAGGCGGTTAGAGTCTTCGAGTAACCGAACGATCACCGGAGGATCGGCGTGACCGTATCTCAGCCCAGGGAGCCGATCCCCGAGGCCGCGCCGCCGGACGAACTCGCTGCCGGAGGTGAGGTGGCCGCGCTCGACCCGCCACCGTCGCATCGCTGGGGATTCGGGGCCTTCCTCCTGGTGGAAGCCGTCCTCCTGGCGTCGGCGGCGTTCATCAGCGTCCTGCTCGGCGACGTCCGGCCCGGCCAGCCCCTGCCGATGCGCATGGTGCTGCTGGGCACGATGGTGCCGACGATGATCGCCGCCGGGGTCGCGCTGCTGATCACCCGGTTGCGGGGCAACGGCCCGTGCATCGACCTGCGGATCGGCTGGAGCTGGGCCGACGTCAAGCTCGGGCTCAAGCTCGGCTTGCTCGGTCTCGGGTTCACCTCGCTCGCCGCCTACGTCTGGACGCAGGTCGTCGGCAACGAGAACGCCACCTCGGCGATCAGCGCGCTCGTGGAAGACCGGCGGATGTCGGTCTCGGCCGCCGTCGTCATGTTCGTCTACCTGTGGCTGGTCGGGCCGATCTGCGAGGAGATCATCTACCGCGGCCTGCTGTGGGGCGCGGTGGAACGGCTGACGTGGCGCACCGAACGCTGGGGGAGGATCGCGGCGTTCCTGGTCTCCACGGCCGTTTTCGCGGCGAGCCACCTCGAACCGCTGCGCACCACGCTGCTGCTGGTGATCGCGATCCCGATCGGGCTCGCCAGGGTGTTCACCGGACGGCTGCTCGGCAGCGTCGTCGCCCATCAGGTGAACAACTTCCTCCCGGCCGTGACGATCCTGCTCGGCTCGCTCGGGATAGCCGCGTTCTGACGGCCCGCCGGCGTCTGGCAGAATGTACGCTTGCCTGCTTTGGCCGGACCCTCTCACCGTGCCCGAGCTTCGGACCTTCGGGTGTGCGCAGCCGTTCCCCACTCGGCCGGCGTACGCCTTCCACCTGCATCAGAGAGAACTGAGGAGTACCCACACCCGTGGCCGTCAAGATCAAGCTGCAGCGTCTCGGCAAGATCCGTGCGCCGTACTACCGCATCATCGTCGCCGACGCGCGCACCCGCCGTGATGGCAAGGCCATCGAGACGATCGGCAAGTACCACCCGAAGGAAGAGCCCAGCTTCATCGAGGTCGACACCGAGCGTGCCCAGCACTGGCTGTCCGTCGGCGCCCAGCCGACCGAGCCGGTCCAGCGCATCCTCGAGATCACCGGTGACTGGCAGAAGTTCAAGGGCCTGCCGGGCGCCGAGGGCACCCTGAAGGTCGCCGAGCCGAAGCCGTCGAAGCAGGACCTGTTCAACGCCGCGCTCGCCGCCGCCGGTGACTCGGCTTCGGCCGAGGCCACCACGCCGAAGAAGAAGTCAGCCCCGAAGAAGGCCGAAGCCGACAAGGCCGAGGCCGCCGAGGGTGACAAGGCCGAGGCGTGAGCTTCCTCGCTGACTCCCTCGAGCACCTGGTGCGCGGGATCGTCGACAACCCGGACGAGGTCCGGGTCGAGCTGCTGACCACTCGCCGTGGCCGCACGCTCGAGGTGCACGTGCACCCCGACGATCTCGGCAAGGTGATCGGCCGGGGCGGTCGTACCGCGACCGCCCTGCGCACCGTCATGGGCGGCATCGGTGGCCGCGGCGTCCGGGTGGACGTCGTCGACACCGATCGCTGACCAGGGACAGAACGGGATGGACGTCGTAGTAGGCCGGATCGCCAAGGCGCACGGAATCCGCGGTGAGCTCGCGGTGGACGTGCGCACGGACTCGCCGGAACAGCGGTTCGCGGTCGGTTCGGCCGTCACGACGAAGCTGCGTGACGGCAGCAGCGGAAACCTCACCATCGCAGCCGCCCGCGAACACAGCGGGCGGCTGCTGGTGCGTTTCGAAGAGGTGCTGACCAGGGACGTCGCGGAGACCCTCCGCGGCGCGTTGCTGATCGCCGACACCTCGGCGCTGCCGCCGACCGAAGACCCCGACGAGTTCTACGACCACGAACTCGAAGGGTTGCGAGCCGAACTCGCCGACGGCACGGTCCTCGGCAAGGTGCTCGAAATCGTGCATTCGCCCGCCGGTGAACTGCTGTCGATCGAACACGACGGACGCGAAGTACTGGTGCCGTTCGTGAAGGCGATCGTCCCGGCGGTCGACGTCGCGGGCGGCCGCGTGATCCTCGACCCGCCGGAAGGCCTGCTGGACGCCTGATGCGCCTCGACGTCGTCACGATCTTCCCCGAATACCTCGACCCGCTCCGCGCCGCGCTGCTCGGCCGCGCGATCGACCGCGGCCTCATCGAGGTCGGCGTGCACGACCTGCGGGACTGGACGCACGACGTCCACCGCGCGGTCGACGACGCGCCGTACGGCGGCGGGCCCGGAATGGTGATGAAGCCGCAGATCTGGGGCCCCGCCCTGGACGAGGTCTGCGGCGAGAACACCCGCCTCGTGGTCCCCACCCCCGCCGGACGGCCGTTCACCCAGACCACGGCCCACCAGTACGCCGCCGAGGAGCACCTCGTGTTCGCGTGCGGCCGCTACGAGGGCATCGACCAGCGGGTCATCGACGACGCCGCCCGGCGGATGCCCGTCGACGAGGTCTCGATCGGCGACTACGTACTGGTCGGCGGCGAGGCCGCGGTACTGGTGATGGTCGAAGCCGTCGTCCGGCTCCTGCCCGGCGTCCTCGGCAACGCCCGCTCCGCCGAGGAGGACTCGTTCTCCGACGGCCTGCTCGAAGGCCCCAGCTACACCCGGCCGGAGGTCTGGCGGGAACTGGCCGTGCCGGACGTCCTGCGTTCGGGGAACCACGCGCTGATCGACCGCTGGCGCCGTGACCAGGCGCTGGAACGCACCGTCCGGCGCAGGCCCGAACTGATCGGGCAGCTGCCGGAAGATAGCCTCGACAAGCACGATCTCGGGGTCCTCGAGCGGTTGCGCGAGGGCACCGGCCAGGCCGGGTCGAACGCCTGAGACCTGGTCTGCAATACTTGACAGGTTGGCGTGAGTGGACGCGCAATAACTTGACTCGTAGCGCAAGTACGAAACAAGTCTGCGAAATCCGCCGGAACGCCATCAGCCCCCGGGTAGGTCGCAGTGCCCGACACTGCGCGCCCAAGCTGCACGTAAGCCATACGAAGACGAGGACGGACCACCGATGAACACCCTGGACGCGCTGGACGCGCAGTCACTGCGTTCCGACATCCCGGACTTCCGACCGGGCGACACGCTCAAGGTTCACGTCCGCGTCATCGAGGGCAACCGCGAGCGCAACCAGATCTTCCAGGGCGTCGTGCTGCGTCGCCAGGGCGGCGGCATCCGCGAGACCTTCACGGTCCGCAAGGTGTCGTTCGGCATCGGCGTGGAGCGCACCTTCCCGGTGCACTCGCCGAACATCGCCGAGGTCGAGGTCTTCAAGCGCGGCGACGTCCGCCGGGCGAAGCTGTACTACCTCCGCGAGCTGCGCGGCAAGGCCGCCAAGATCAAGGAACGCCGCGAAAACCGCGAGACGACCTCCGCCAAGTAGGTAGCCGCACGGTTACCGGTAACCTGGCATCGTGGTCGAACCCGTGTCCCAGAACACCTCCGAAGACGAGCCCGATCGCCCCGAAGAGGAGCGCCCCACCCGGGCCTCCCGCCGGGGCCGATCCGGAGCCAAGAAATTCGGCAAGGTCAACAAGAAGCGGTCGTTCTGGAAGGAACTGCCGATCCTGATCGTCGTCGCGCTCGTGCTGACGATCTTGATCCAGCAGTTCCTCGCCAAGGTGTACATGATCCCTTCGGGGTCCATGGAGTCCACTCTGCACGGCTGCGCGGGATGCACGGGAGACCGGATCCTGGTCGACCGGATCACGTACGACTTCACCGATCCCGGTCCCGGCGACGTGGTGGTCTTCAAGGGCCCGCCTGCGTGGGTCGGCGAGATCGAGACGCCGGAGTCCAGCAACATCTTCGTCAGCGGCTTCCGCGCGCTGGGATCCCTGATCGGGTTCGCGCCGCCGGACGAGCGCGACTTCGTCAAGCGGATCATCGCGGTCGGCGGCCAGACGGTGCAGTGCTGCGACGACAACCGCGTCGTCGTGGACGGCAAGGCGCTCGACGAGCCGTACGTCCACTGGGAAGAGGGCATGCCACCCACCGAGAAGACGTTCGAGCCGGTCAAGGTGCCCGCCGGATACGTCTGGATGATGGGCGACAACCGCAACAACTCGAGCGACTCCCGGTTCCAGGGCAACGGCGGAGTGAACGGCGCCGTTCCCGTGGACAACATCATCGGCAAGGCGCGTGTCATCGTGCTCCCGCCCGGCCGCTGGGGTGGCGTTTCGGACCACAACCCGCAGGCGAACGCCCAGCCGCTGGCGCTCGGTGCGCCGGCCTGGCAGCAGGGGCTTCCCCTGGGCGTCGGTGTCGCCGCGGCGTGGCCCGTGGTCTTCCTCGGCAGGCGGATGTCGTCCGGAGTGCGCAAGGCGGTCGACCGGAGGCGGTAAGGCCTTGAGAGTTCCTGTACCGCTCACACCGGCCGAGCCGCTTCGGCCGCCGCGGGCAGTGGTGCGTGGCGACCTCTTCTGGGGGTTGCAGGGTGCGCTGGACCGGCGGGGCCTCGGGCCCGTCGCCGGAGTCGACGAGGCAGGGCGCGGTGCTTGCGCCGGCCCGCTCGTCGTGGCCGCCTGTGTGCTGCGTCCCGGCGACGCCGCGCGGCTGCCCGAGCTCACCGACTCGAAAATGCTCACGGCCAAGGCCCGCGACCGGGTGTACGACCGGGTCGTCCAGCGTGCCGTCGACTACGCGGTCATCGTCGTCCCGGCGGCCGAGGTCGACCTGTTCGGCATCCACGTCATGAACCTCGAAGGCATGCGACGTGCGGTTTCGGCGTTGCGGACCACGCCGGGCTACGTCCTGACCGACGGATTCCGCGTGTCCGGACTGCCCGCCCCGAGCATCCCCGTGATCAAGGGGGACAAGGCCGTCGCGTGCGTGGCGGCCGCGTCCGTGCTGGCCAAGGTCACCCGCGACCGGATCATGGGCGACCTGCACGACGTCCACCCGCACTACGGCTTCGACGTGCACAAGGGATACAGCACCACCGACCACGGCGCCGCGCTGAACACGCACGGTCCGAGTCCGGTCCATCGCTGGTCGTACGCGAACGTGGCCACCGCGGCCGCCGCGCACCGGGTGCGGCCGCCTCACCCGGTCGTGCTCACTGTCGCCGCGCTGGAAAACCCGAGCGTGCCGATACGTGCCCTCGGCCCGTACGTGGGTAACAATGAACGCTCCGCCGCTGGAATAGCAGCAAAATCGCGAGGAGGGGCGCGGATTTCATGAGCGCAGAGGATCTCGAGAAGTACGAGACCGAGATGGAGCTCTCGCTTTACCGCGAGTATCGCGACATAGTCGGCCAGTTCTCGTACGTGGTGGAGACCGAGCGGCGGTTCTATCTGGCCAACGCCGTCGACGTGCAGGTGCGCGACGGCGGCGGTGAGGTGTACTTCGAGGTCCGCATGTCCGACGCGTGGGTCTGGGACATGTACCGGCCCGCACGGTTCGTCAAGCACGTCCGGGTCATCACGTTCAAGGACGTCAACGTCGAGGAACTCGACAAGCCGGATCTCCGATTACCGGAAGACGGTCCGTTCTCCGGCTGATCTCCGGAATTACGCCTGAAGGCCCCCTTCACCGTGTCCAGGCACGTGAAGGGGGCCTTCTGGTATTCGAGGGCGGCCTAGCACAGGCCGCCGACGATTTGGTCCGTCGAGCCCCTGCGACGGCCGAACCATCCACAACACCCCAGTTGTCCACAGGCGCCGGAATCGAGCCTGGTCCCCATCCGCTCACCCTGGCAGCGTTGATCGCACACGCACTGTGACGATCGTTGAGGGGGATCGAGATGATGAACACGGCCGAACAGCCCTCCGCCGGGGCACCGCACATCGAGCTGGGCCGATGGGGCGAGGAACTGGCGGTCCGGCATCTGGAGAAGGCGGGCTACGTCGTACTGAGCCGCAACTGGCGTTGCCGCGACGGCGAGCTGGATCTCGTCGCGACCGACAGGAAACGCCTGATCTTCTGCGAAGTGAAAACGAGGTCGGGGGTCGGCTTCGGTACTCCCGCCGAGGCGGTGACCCCGGCGAAGGCCGACCGCATCCGCCGTCTCGCGCACCAGTGGCAGCGCGCTTTCATGCTCCGCTGGTGCCCGGTCCGCTACGACATCATCGCGATCGTCGCCCGGCCCGACGCCCGGCCGCAGGTGCGCCATATCAAGGCGGCGTTCTGAATGGCGCTGGCGAAAGCCTGGTCCGTCGCGCTGCTCGGCGTCGAGGGCAGGATGATCGAGATCGAGGCCGACATCGGCGGCGGCTCGCCGAAGGTGACGATGGTCGGGCTGCCGGACGCCGGGCTGAAAGAGGCCAAGGACAGAGTCCGCTCGGCCGTCCGCAATTCGGGGCGGACGTGGCCGGACGAGAGGGTGATCCTCGGCCTTTCCCCGGCGAACCTGCCGAAGGTGGGATCGGGTTACGACCTGGGCATCGCGGCCGCGGTCCTGGCGGCGACGGGGTCGGTTCCGGCCACCAAGCTGCTCCACACCGTGCTGCTCGGTGAACTCGCCCTCGACGGCCGGGTGCGGGCCGTCCGCGGCGTGCTGCCAGGGCTGCTGGCGGCGCGCAACGCCGGGTACCGGCGAGCGGTCGTCCCCGCCGAGTCGCTGTTCGAAGCGGCTCTCGTGGACGGGCTGGAGGTCGGCGGGGTGGCCCGGCTGAGCGAGTTCGTGGACTGGCTCAAGGGGGAAGGGGAACTCACCCGGCCCGAGCCGTCCGTCGTCCAGGAGCCGCCGCGGGTACTCGACCTCGCCGACGTCGTGGGACAGCCGGAAGCGCGGTGGGCCTTGGAGGTGGCGGCGGCGGGTGGGCATCACCTGCTCATGACCGGTCCTCCCGGGGTGGGCAAGACGATGCTCGCGAAGCGCCTTCCAGGCCTTCTCCCGCGCTTGTCCGCCGAGGAGTCGTTGCAGGTGACAGCGGTTCATTCGATCGACGGCTCGCTTTCGCGGGCCGAACCGCTGGTCACCGTCCCGCCGTTCGTCGCGCCGCATCATTCGATCAGCGTGCCCGCGCTGATCGGCGGCGGCAGTGGACTCGCCGTGCCCGGCGCCATCAGCCGGGCACATCGGGGGATCTTGTTCCTGGACGAGGTGTGTGAATTCGGCCCGGAGCGGCTGGAGTCGCTGCGCACGGTGCTCGAAGAGGGAGAAGTACGGATCACGCGCGTCAAGGGCTCCGTGCGGTACCCGGCACGCTTCCAGCTGGTGCTGGCGACCAATCCCTGCCCGTGCGCCCCGGCGAAAGACGCCGACTGCACCTGCTCGGCGACCGTGCGAAGGCGGTATTTGGGCCGGCTGTCCGGGCCGTTACTCGATCGGGTGGATCTGCGAGTTCGGCTGCGTCCGCTTTCCGCGCTCAGCGCGCACTTGAGCGAGCCTCCCGAAGCGTCGGCGGCCGTCCGGGAACGGGTGCTGGAAGCCCGCGAGCGGGCCGGGAAACGGTGGGCGGAACAGGGCTGGTCGACGAACGCGGAGGTGCCCGGTCCGGCACTGCGTCGCGAGTTCGCCCTGCCGTCGCAGGTCACGGCGTTGCTGGACCGCGCGTTGGAACGCGGCGCGATCACCGCGCGTGGCGCGGACCGCTGCCTTCGCATCGCTTGGACCCTCGCCGATTTGAAAGGCACGGACAAACCGGAGGCGGAAGAAGTCGCGGCGGCGCTGAACTTCCGGGAGAGGTCATCCGGATGAGTGAATTCGAAGCCGAACGGATCGCGCGGTCGTACCTTCTGCGCGTCGCCGAACCTCCGGCACCCGCCTTGGCCCGCTTCGTCGATGAACACGGCCCTGTCGCCGCGGCGGAACGAGTGAGGCGTGCCGAGTGTCCGCCGAACGTGCGCGACGAAACGGCCGCCAGGCGAGCGCACGACTATGCCGAGCGGGATCTGGAGCTAGCGGCCGCCCTCGAGACCCGGCTCGTCATCCCGGAAGACGACGAATGGCCCGCCTGGCCCTTGCTTTCCCTGACCGTGGCCCAGAGCAGGGGCGTGTCCGGTGTGGCGCCTCCGCCGGCGCTGTGGGTACGCGGTCCGGCCAAGCTCGACGAGGCCGTGGACCAGGCGATCGCGATCGTCGGCGCCCGCGCGGCGACCGGGTACGGCGAGCACCACGCGGCCGAAGTGGGCTATCACCTCGCGAGCCGCGGGATCCCGGTGTTCTCGGGAGCGGCGTACGGCATCGACGGCGCGGCACACCGGGGCGCGTTGAGCGCCGACGGGACGACGGTCGCCCTGCTCGGCTGCGGAATCGACGTCGGCTACCCGGCACAGCACGCGACCTTGTTGCGCACCATCGCGAAGACCGGCGCGGTGGTCAGCGAGTACCCGCCGGGCACCTCCCCCGCGCGGCATCGCTTCCTCGTGCGGAACAGGCTCATCGCGGCGCTCACCGAAGGGACCGTCGTGGTCGAGGCGGGCAGGCGCAGTGGCGCGCGGAACACCGCGACCACGGCGGGGACTCTCGGCAAGGTCGTGATGGCCATGCCGGGGCCGGTGTCGTCGGGGATGTCCGCCGGCTGCCACGCACTGATCCGCGACGGTGAGGCCACGTTGGTGACCTCGGTCGACGAGATCCTCGAGACCGCCGGGCGGCTGGGGTCGGCGGGCGCGGATCCTTCGAAACCGCGCCGCCGCACCGATCGGCTCGGGCCGGAGGCGCTGCGAGTGCACGACGCGCTGTCCGACCGGTCGGCGAGACCCGAGGAACGGATCGCGGCCGAGTCCGGCATCCCGGTCGAGCGTGTCCGCTCGCTGCTTCCCGAACTGGAACTCGACGGCTTCGCGGAAAGGAGTGACACAGGGTGGCGAAGACAGGCCGCCAAGACCTGACTGGCCTACACCCGGGACGCCATCCCGGCACGATCCGACCACGGACACCGCAACAGGGTGCGGCGATACTTGACCATCCGCCATACATCGCGCAGCGTGATCGGCATGCCGTCGTCCGAAGGTCCTCACGGCACGGGGAACCGCGCCCGCAGACCCGATCTGCGCGCCGCCCGTGCCGCGCTGCCGGAGCCCGTCCGGAAGCTGATCGACGACTACGAGCGGCACCTTTCGCTGGAACGCGGGCTGTCCGCGCATACGGTGCGTGCCTACGTCGGCGACGTGGTGTCGCTGATGGGCTTCGTCGACGGGAACGGCGGCCGGTTCTCCGATCTCGACATCGGGACACTGCGTGGCTGGCTCGCGCGGCAACGCGAGGAGGGGGCCGGCCGGACCACACTCGCGAGGCGAGCGGCAGCGGCCCGCACCTTCACCGCTTGGGCCCATCGAGGTGGGGCGCTCGCGTCGGATCCGGGCGGACGGTTGGTGGCGCCGCGCGCGCACCGCAAGCTTCCCGGGGTCCTCCGAGCGGAGCAAGCCAGTGACGTCATGCGCTTCTCAGCCGCCGGTGCCGAACAGCGCGACCCGGTGGCCTTGCGGGACAGTGCCATCGTGGAACTGCTCTACGCGACCGGTGTACGGGTCTCGGAACTGTGCGGGCTGGATGTGGGCGACGTCGACTTCTCCCGCCGGGTCGTGCTCGTGCTGGGCAAGGGCGGCAAGGAACGGGTCGTGCCGTTCGGTGTCCCCGCCGAGGCGGCCTTGCGGCTTTGGCTGGACGAGGGCAGGGGAAAGCTCGCCGTGGAAACGAAGGGGCCGACGCAAGCGGCGCTCTTCCTGGGAGCGCGGGGGGGCAGGCTCGATCCGCGGGCGGCCCGCCGGGTGGTCCACGACGCCGTCGGCTCGGTACCGGGTGCGAACGACATGGGGCCGCACGGCCTCAGGCATTCGGCGGCCACTCATCTGCTCGAAGGCGGCGCGGATCTTCGGAGCGTTCAGGAACTGCTTGGTCACGCTACGCTGGCTACGACGCAGCTCTACACTCATGTGACCGTCGATCGGCTGAAGGCGATCCACGACCGCGCGCACCCCCGGGCCCGATGATGCCGGGGAGGACTCGGCAGGTGACCCGGCGGCCCGAACCGGCGGCGCACGCGCATCCGCACGAGCACGGAGACCACTCTGAGTCGCATGCTGAGAACGGCGGTCCGATGACCGCCGACCCACATGTCACCGTCGCCGCCGGGAAACACCGTCCCGGCGGCGACGGTCCTGCCGTCGCGCCCGAAGCTCGGACCAGCTACGAAGTGGACGCCGGGATCCAGGCCTTGTGGCGGGAGTTCACCGAGTCGCCGGACCAAATGGTGCGCGACAGGCTCGTGCTGCACTACGCCCCGCTCGTCAAGTACGTCGCCGGCCGGGTGGGCACCGGGCTGCCGACCCATGTCGACGTCGGTGACCTGATCCAGTCCGGGATCTTCGGCCTGGTGGACGCGATCGAGAAGTTCGAACCCGCCAGAGGCCTGCGGTTCGAGACCTACGCCATGCAGCGCATCCGCGGCGCGATCCTCGACGACCTGCGTTCCCAGGACTGGGTCCCCCGGGCGGTGCGCAGCAAGGCCCGTGAGGCCGAGCGCGCCCTGGAACGCCTCGGCGCCCGGCTGAACCGCACCCCGACCGACGCCGAATTGGCGGCCGAGCTCGAAATCAGCGTCGACGACCTGCGCGAGTTCTACGGTCAGTTGCAACTGACCAGCGTCATCGCGCTGGAAGACCTGGTCGCCGCGGGCAAGGACAGCGGCTCGCTGGTCGACACCCTGCCCGACGACGGCGCCGTCGACCCGGTGGCCGTCCTGGTCGACCAGGACAACCGCCGCCAGCTGGCGCAGGCCATCGCCCAGCTCACCGAACGCGACCGGATCGTGGTCGGGCTCTACTACTTCGAGAGCCTGACACTCGCCGAGATCGGCAAGGTCCTCGGTGTCACCGAATCACGGGTCAGTCAGCTGCACACCCGCGCCGTCATGCGGCTGCGCGCCAAACTGGTCGAGCAGGCCTAGCCTGGTCCTGGCCCGCGACGATCAGCCGAGTCGCTTCGGGTGAGCTGTGAAGGCCCCGAGGCCTGCGTCGCAACCTTGCCGCGTTACCGGAGAATCTTTCCGTCCGTGGGTGGGTCGCATGCTCCGGTGACAGCGGGACGGCACGTGTCTGGTTGGACGAAGCGTGTGTCCAGCGGGACGGCACGTGCGACTGGTTGGACGGCATGTGTGTCCAGCGGGACGGCACGTATGACTGGTTGGACGGCATGTGTGTCCAGGCGGACGACACGTGTGCTTGCGCGGACAACACGTATGTCCAGGCGCAACTTTGCCGAAACGGTCGCTCAATCTCCTTCCCAGGGTTTGAGGCGGATCTCGGACGGCTCACCGATCAAGGCGAGCGGATCCACGTACTCCTCGCCCTTGCGGACGCCGAAATGCAGACACGCCGGCTCCGGGCAGCCCGGATGGCCCGTCGCGAGCGTTCCGAGCACTTGACCCCGGTAAACCTGGTCACCCGCGGTGACCGTCGGCACGAGCGGTTGATAGGCGGTGCGCAGGCCTCCTTCATGATCGATCGAAATCACCCCGCGACCCGCCACCTGCCCGGCGAACATCACCACGCCTTCGGCGGCCGCGAGCACGTTCGTGCCCGGCGGCGCGAGGAGGTCGACGCCTCGGTGACCGGGGCCGTACGGCGTGGCGGGTGGCTCGAAGTACCTGGTGACGCTCGGTGCCGGGGAGAGCGGCCAGGAGAGGCGCCCTTGCGGTGTGGGCGCGCTCCTGGCCGTCCCCGGCATCGCCGCCGACGCCAAGATCGCGAGCAAGGTCGCGAGGATCGCGAGGCGGGGAAGGTGTCGAGGGTGCCCCGGGCGGCGATGCCTGCCGCCGGTGCGGTCGATCGCGAAGGAATGCCTGGTGACAGGGCGGGAACAGCTTGTCATCGTCATGTGTTCCAGGCTGGGGCAACGATGGGGTGCGGGGGGTTGGACGAGGAAATCTGTGGATTACCGCAGCGGTTGTGGACAACCGCTCTCATCAGGGGCTGCCGGTGCGGTACCCGATGGCGACAGGGAGTAGACTCTTTTGCGCGGTCCGCGTCAGCGGACTGACTTCGCGTGCACGTGCGCGCCCCCGATGGCCGATCTCCTCACGGAGGGTCAGGACAACCGGGGGCACACGGCCCGGCGGTCCCTGGGGTCACTGCACTCCCGGGTCCGGGCCCGAGCATCGGCACCAGGGCGATCGGCCACCCGGCCGAAAGCGACGAACCGCATGAGCGCGTTCCGGCGGAGCCGGGCGCGCACGACACAGAAGAGGTTGATTCCGGCAATGGCCGTCGTCACCATGAAGCAGCTGCTCGACAGCGGCGTGCACTTCGGGCACCAGACCCGTCGGTGGAACCCGAAGATGAAGCGCTACATCTTCACCGAGCGCAACGGCATCTACATCATCGACCTGCAGCAGACGCTGACGTACATCGACCGTGCGTACGAGTTCATCAAGGAAACCGTCGCGCACGGTGGCACCATCATGTTCGTCGGCACGAAGAAGCAGGCGCAGGAAGCCATCGCCTCCGAGGCCTCGCGCGTGGGCATGCCCTACGTGAACCAGCGCTGGCTCGGCGGCATGCTGACCAACTTCCAGACGGTGCACAAGCGTCTTCTCCGCCTGAAGGAGCTCGAGTCGCAGGAGCAGACCGGTGGTTTCGCCGGCCTGACCAAGCGCGAGATCCTCACGCTCACCCGTGAGAAGGACAAGCTCGAGAAGACCCTCGGCGGTATCCGCGACATGGCCAAGGTGCCGAGCATCGTGTGGATCGTCGACACGAAGAAGGAGCACATCGCCGTCGGCGAGGCTCGCAAGCTGAACATCCCGGTCGTCGCGATCCTGGACACCAACTGCGACCCGGACGAGGTCGACTACCCGATTCCGGGTAACGACGACGCGATCCGTTCGGCCGCGCTGCTGACCAAGGTCGTGGCCGAGGCCGCCGCCGCCGGTCTGATGGCCCGCTCCAGCCGCAACGGTTCCTCCGCCGACGCCAAGCCCGAGGCGGGCGTCGCCACGGACGAGCCGCTGGCCGAGTGGGAGAAGGAGCTGCTCGCCGGCTCCGAGACCGCCGCCGCGGACGCCAAGGAAGCGGCCGCCGCGACCGGGGCCCCCACCGAGGCCCCGGCCGAGCAGGCCACCGCCTCCTCCTGATGCACCCAGCCCGTGGGGCCGCCTCCGGGCGGCCCCACGGGTGACTTCCCCAAAGACTTTTCTCGTACCTGAAAAAGGACGGACACACCCACGATGGCGAACTACACCGCCGCAGACGTGAAGCGTCTCCGCGAGCTGACCGGCTCCGGCATGATGAACTGCAAGAAGGCGCTGGAGGAGAACGACGGCGACTTCGACAAGGCCGTCGAGTTCCTGCGCATCAAGGGCGCGAAGGACGTCGGCAAGCGCGCCGAGCGCGCCACCGCCGAAGGCCTTGTCGCCGGTGAAGGCGGCGTGCTGATCGAGCTCGACTCCGAGACCGACTTCGTCGCGAAGAACGAGGACTTCCAGGCTCTCGCCGCGAAGATCGTCGAGGTCGCGAAGGCCGAGAAGACCAGCGACGTCGAGAAGCTGAAGGCCGCCTCGCTCGACGGCAAGACCGTCGACGAGCAGGTCCAGGAGCTGGCCGCCCGTATCGGTGAGAAGCTCGAACTGCGCCGTGTCGCCGCCTACGAGGGCACCACCACCACGTACCTGCACCGTCGCGGTGCGGACCTCCCGCCCGCCGTCGGCGTGCTCATCGAGTACACCGGTGAGGGCGAGGTCGCCGCCGAGGCCGCTCGTGGCGCCGCCATGCAGGTCGCCGCGCTCAAGGCCAAGTACCTCACCCGCGACGAGGTCCCGGCCGAGATCGTCGAGAACGAGCGCCGCGTGGCCGAGGCGACCGCCCGTGAAGAGGGCAAGCCGGAGCAGGCCATGCCCAAGATCATCGAGGGCAAGGTCAACGCGTACTACAAGGACAACGTCCTGCTCGAGCAGCCGTCGGTCAAGGACAACAAGAAGACCGTCAAGGCCCTGCTCGACGAGGCCGGCGTGACCGTGAGCCGGTTCGCCCGGTTCGAGGTCGGCCAGGCCTGATCCAGGCGCGGAACACAAGAATCACCACTGTGCCCCGTCTCCGTCCATCGGGGACGGGGCACAGTCGGGTTCACGGCATTAGGGAGGGCGACATGGGTGTCCGGATCGAAGGCGGATACCGGCGGGTGCTGCTGAAGCTGGGCGGCGAGATGTTCGGCGGCGGTTCCATCGGGGTTGATCCGGATGTGGTGCACTCGGTCGCTCAGCAGATCGCCGACGTCGCGCGGACGGGCGTGCAGATCGCCGTCGTGATCGGCGGTGGCAACTACTTCCGCGGCGCGGAGCTGTCGCAGCGCGGCATGGACCGTGACCGCGCGGACTACATGGCGATGCTCGGCACCGTCATGAACTGCCTGGCATTGCAGGACTTCCTGGAGAAGGAGGGCCTGCCCACCCGCGTGCAGACCGCCATCACCATGGGGCAGGTCGCCGAGCCGTACATCCCGCGCCGCGCCGAGCGCCACCTGGAGAAGGGCCGCGTCGTCATCTTCGGTGCCGGGGTCGGCATGCCGTACTTCTCCACGGACACCGCCGCCGCGCAGCGCGCGCTCGAACTCGGCTGCGAAGCCGTCTTGATGGCGAAGGCCGTCGACGGCGTCTACACCGCGGACCCGAAGAGCGACCCGACGGCCGAGATGTTCCACGAGATCAGCCACCGCGAGGTGCTGGAACGGGACCTCAAGGTCGCCGACGCCACCGCGTTCAGCCTGTGCATGGACAACAACATGCCGATCATCGTGTTCAATCTGCTCACCGAGGGGAACATCGCCCGGGCGGTCAGTGGGGAGAGGATCGGCACCCTGGTCGACACCCCCGCCGACGGGGTGCCCGCGTAGTCCTGCCCTGACCTCCGCAATCGGTACGAATACACAACTACGGGAGTTGCCGTGATCGACGAGACCCTCCTCGACGCCGAGGAGAAGATGGAAAAAGCGGTGTCCGTCGCCAAGGAGGACCTGTCGTCGGTACGCACCGGCCGGGCTCACCCTGGGATGTTCTCGCGCGTTGTCGTCGACTACTACGGCGCGCCGACGCCGCTGAACCAGTTGGCGGGCGTCAACATCCCCGAAGCCCGGATGGCGTTGATCAAGCCCTACGACCAGACCTCGCTCAACGCCATCGAGAAGGCGATCCGCGAGTCGGACCTCGGCGTCAACCCGAGCAACGACGGCAACGTGATCCGCATCGTCATCCCGCAGCTCACCGAAGAGCGCCGCAGGGAGATGGTGAAGGTCGCCAAGGCCAAGGGTGAGGACGCCCGCGTCTCGATCCGCAGCGTCCGCCGCAAGGCCAAGGAAGAACTCGACCGGATCAAGAAGGACGGCGAGGCGGGCGAGGACGAGGTCGTCCACGCCGAGAAGGAACTCCAGAATCTCACCGACACTTACAGCCACAAGGTCGACGAGCTGGTGAAACACAAGGAAGCCGAGCTACTCGAGGTCTGATGAGCCAGGTGAGCGAGGAACGCGAGGACCGGGTGGACGCCCCGGAACCGGTTTCGGCGGAGAAGCCGGAACCGGCGCAGAAGGTTTCCCGCGCCGGCCGCAACCTGCCCGCCGCGATCGGGGTCGGGCTGCTGCTGGGGGCGGCGATCGTGACGTCCCTGCTCACCGTCCGCTTTCTGTTCATCGGCATCATCGCGATCGCGATCGCGGTCGGCACGATCGAGCTGGCCGGGGCATTGAAGCGTGCGGCGGGCATCCGGATCGCGCTGGTCCCGGTGCTCGTCGGCGGTCAGGCGATGATCTGGCTGGCGTGGCCGTATGGCCGTGAAGGCGCGTTGACGGCGTTCGTGCTGACGGTGCTCGTCTGCCTGCTGTGGCGGTTGCCCGGCGGCGCGGACGGCTATCTGCGCGACATCAGCGCTTCGGTTTTCGCCGTCGCGTACATCCCGCTTTTCGGTGCTTTCGCCGCGATGCTCGTCCCGCCGGAAGACGGCGTCGGGCGGGTGCTGGCGTTCATGATCGGCGTCGTCGCTTCGGACACCGGCGGCTACATCGCCGGTGTGCTGGGCGGCAAGCATCCGATGGCACCCAGCATCAGCCCGAAGAAGACTTGGGAGGGTTTCGCCGGTTCCCTCGTGGCCGGTGTGGTCGCCGGCGCGCTGACCCTGAGCCTGTTGCTCGACGGCCACGCCTGGCAGGGCGTGCTGTTCGGCGCGGCGATCGTCTGCACGGCGACGCTGGGCGACCTCGTCGAGTCCCTGATCAAGCGGGATCTCGGGGTCAAGGACATGGGGAACATGCTGCCGGGGCACGGCGGCCTGATGGACCGCCTCGATTCGTTGCTCCCTTCGGCCGTCGTCTCCTGGTTGTTGCTTTCGGCCTTCGTCCCCGTCTAGCCGAAACGCAGGTCGCGGCGTGAGAACCGGCGAATACCGGAATTTTTGAGGCGGCAGCTTCACCTCCGGTGCGGGCAGCGGCCGCGGCTCCGGTGCTTTCGGCTTCAGGACCAGCAGGCGCCCTTCGCTGGGTGCAGCGCCACGCGCGTGTCTTCGGCGGGGATGCTCGGAACGTCACCTTGTTCGGCGAGGCCGCCGGTGCGATGAGTGCTCGCGCCAGTGGGTCGCCATCGACGGCGGGGCCGCGCGAACGTTCGGCCACGAGTTCGCCGACCGGGACGCGCCGCCGCACACCTCGCTCCGCCGGGAATGCGTTCCCACGCCACCTGCGGACTCGAATGAACTTATTCGTCTGATTTGACCGCGTTTCGACTCAAGTGAGCCAGTGCGGGCACTCGCGGCGCGAAGGAATCAGTACCGGATCGCGCTCGCGCCTCAGTCGTCGTACGGATCGTCGACTTCGGCGGCGCCCCAGCCCTCTGTGGCCCGGGAATGGTCGATCACGGCGAACACCGCACCGTCCGGGTCGGCGAGGATGGCCATCCGGCCGTACGGGGTGTCGTAGGGCTGGACCACGACGGTGCCGCCGAGCATCAAGGCCTGTCCCGCCGCGGCGTCGGCACCGCGCGCCGGGTCGAGTTCCAGATAGACCATCCAGTGCGGGGGAGTGTCCGGCCGGTATTCCGAGCCCATCACGTACCGGTACAGCACCGGTTCGTGCTCGATGAGCCATTCGGCGTAGTCGAGCGCCGCGCCGTCGCCGATCTGATGGCTGGTGTAGTTGAAGAGACGGCAGTAGAAGTGATCCGCCGCCGCGCCGTCGTGGGTGTTGAGATCCGCGCCGCTGAAGGTGTTGGGCACCCCGGTCGCGAACTGCCAGGTGGCGGGCGGCTCCCAGAAGACGACGTGCGCGCCGCACGCGTCGATGGCGTGGACGATGTTGCCACGATGGGGAATCGCCACCGGGCCGAGGGTGACCCGGCCACCGAGACTGTCCACCCATTCGGCGGCCGCGGCCACCTGGGGCACCGAGATGTGGACGCTCCACCCGGTCGGCCCCTCCATGCCGGCGCGGTACAGACCACCGGTGGGGACGCCGTTCAGCGTCGCGATGGAGTACCGGCCGGTCGGTGTCGCCGGATCACGCTGGACGGCGAACTCCCAGTCGAAAAGGCCGCTGTAGAAGGCTTGCGCGGCCGCTTCGTCGCTGCACGCGAGCTCGATCCAGCACGGAATTCCTGAGGGGATGACGGAAGTGTGAGCGGCCGAGCCGAGCGACATGCGGTTCTCCCTTTCCGGTGGGAGTGAAGTCTAGTCGCTGACCGCATTGTTTCTGTTAAAGATTTCGACCCGGATGGTCCTTGGAACCCAGCCAGGGCTCCCGTCGTTGGAGCTTCCGTGCGCTGGTTTCCCCGAGCTGTCTCCTCCTTCCGCCGCGGCGGGGACGAGGTGCTGCCGAGTCCGAACATCTGGTACTACCAAAAGGCCTACGAGGTCGAGAACCGCGCGCAGGACGTCGACGGGGAGATTTGGCGCGTGCTCGCCGGGTGCCGTGACTGGTCCGGTGAGGACGTCCTCGACATCGGCTGTGGTGACGGGTTCCATCTGCCGATGTTCGCCGCGACGGCGCGGTCGGTGGTCGGGATCGAACCCCATGAGCCGCTCGTGCGCGACGCGCGGAACCGGGTCGGGGGACTGTCGAACGTCGAGGTGCGGCAAGGTCGTGCCCAGCGGCTTCCCTTGCCGGACGCGGTTTTCGACGTCGTCCACGCGCGCACCGCGTACTTCTTCGGTCCTGGTTGCGAACCCGGTCTTCGCGAAGCGGAGCGCGTGCTGCGGCCGGGCGGGACCTTGATGATCGTGGATCTCGATGTGACGAGTGAACCCTACGGACGCTGGATGCGGCTGGATTTGCCGCGGTACGACCCGCCCGGGGTCGAGAAGTTCTTCGCCCGTCAGGGTTTCGACTGCCGCAAGGTGCCGACGCGGTGGCTGTTCGAAGACGCCGCCGCGATGGAAGCGGTGCTGAAGATCGAGTTCAGCGCTCCGGTCGCGGCGAAGGCCGTCGCGGAGGTCCGGCGGCTCAACGGGGTTTCCTCAGCCGCCGGGGAGAAGCGGGTGACGCTGCCGGTGGGCTATCGCGTGCATACCCGCACCAAGCCCACCGGCCTCGTCGTGCCGAGTCACTCCGTGTCCTCGGCGGATGCCTCGGCCGGAGCGGCGTCTTCGGCTTCACCGAGGATGCCGTAGATCGTCCGGCGTGCCTCGTTGAGCACGTCGACGGTGCGGGCCTGCTGGCTTTCACTGCCGGCGTGCATGACCTGCGCGACCGCCGCGGCCAGGGTCGCGCCCGCCTTGCGCAGGTTCACCTCGGCCGGGTCGACGTCGTGGGCGATCTGCTCCCACGGCGGGACGGCGTCCTGCTGTTCGGCCGCGGCCCGGCCGGATTCGGTGAGCTCGAACAACTTCTTGCCGCTTTCGTCCTTGCTGATCACCAGGCCTTCGTCGGCCAGCATCTGCAGGGTCGGATAGACCGAGCCGGGGCTCGGCTTCCAGAAGCCGCCACTGCGCTCGCCGATCTCGCGGATGATCTCGTAGCCGTGCCTCGGCTGCTCGGAAAGCAGGGCGAGGATCGCGGCGCGGACGTCACCGCGTTTGCCGCGCCGGCCGCCGGGGCCACCGCGACGGCCGTGGCGGTGCCGATGTCCCGGCCCGCCCGAGCCCGGAGGGAAGTCGCCGAAGCCGCCGCGTGCCCAGTGCCCGAAGGCGGGCCGGCCGTGTCCGGGAGGGAAAGGTCGTCGTCGCATATGGGAAATCCTCTCTGCGTAATGTTCCGACACGTTCACGATATATCGGAACCAGTCGCCTTAGCTACCCTTGATGTGTGAGTTGGGTCTCAGGGGTGGGATGGAAGCGGTGAACCGGGGCGGCCCGGGTGCGTCGAAGGTGGACATGAGACACTGAGTGAGCTATGACTGCCCTCCCCCTTGTCTTCGACGCGCCCAAGCGCGGCCTTCCGCCGCGTCACCTCGCCGACCTCACCGCCGCCGAGCGGGTCGCCGCCGTCGCCGAGCTGGGTGAGAAACCGTTCCGTGCGAAGCAGCTGTCGAACCACTACTTCTCGCGGCTGACGGTGAACCCGGAAGAGATGACCGACATTCCGGCGGCGTCGCGGGAGAAGCTCGTCGGCGATCTGATGCCGACGCTGCTCACCGAGATCAAGGCGCTCGCCTGTGACGACGGCACCACCCGCAAGACCCTGTGGCGCGCGCACGACGGGACGCTCTTGGAGAGCGTGCTGATGCGCTACCCGGATCGCGCGACCCTGTGCATCTCGAGCCAGGCCGGCTGCGGCATGGCGTGCCCGTTCTGCGCGACCGGGCAGGGTGGCCTCGACCGGAACCTCTCGACCGCGGAGATCGTCGACCAGGTCCGCTCCGCCGCCGCCGTGATGCGCGACGGACTGATGACCGGCGGTCCCGGCCGGCTGTCGAACATCGTCTTCATGGGCATGGGTGAGCCCCTGGCGAACTACAAGCGGGTGGTGGCGGCGGTCCGGCGGATCACCGATCCCTCGCCGGAGGGGCTCGGGATCGGCCAGCGATCGGTGACGGTGTCGACGGTGGGCCTCGCCCCGGCGATCCGCAGGCTCGCGGACGAGAAGATGCAGGTGCGGCTGGCGGTTTCGCTGCACACGCCGGACGACGAGTTGCGGGACACGCTGGTGCCGGTGAACGAGCGGTGGTCGGTGGACGAGGTGCTGTCCGCGGCCCGGTACTACGCGGACACCTCCGGACGGCGGGTGTCGATCGAGTACGCGTTGATCCGGGACATCAACGATCAGCCTTGGCGGGCCGAGCTGCTGGCGAAGCGGCTCCGCCGGCACCTGGGGCAACTGGTCCACGTGAACGTGATCCCGTTGAACCCGACCCCGGGTTCGAAGTGGGACGCTTCGCCGAAGCCGGTGGAGCGTGAGTTCGTCCGGCTGGTGAACGCGGGCGGAGTGGCGTGCACGGTGCGTGACACGCGTGGCCAGGAGATCGCGGCGGCTTGCGGTCAGCTCGCCGCCGAGAACTGAGTCTTCCTTTCAATGTCTTCCTTCAATGTTTCCTTTCAGTGATGGAGAAACCGTCGTGATGTATGCCCCCAGCCTGTTGGATCCGGCTGCGGAGGAGCTGAAGCTCGCCGACGTGCTCGGCCACGGCGCGACCGGTGTCGCGCGCGAGGCCAGGACGCTGCTCGGCGATCGGTTCAGCTCGGTGACCTTCACCTACGTCCTGATGCGGGCGTTCGAGGTGGAGTACATGGCGGCGCGGGACGCTTCGCGGTGGCACGAGTTCCACGGCGGCCCGTACGCGCTTTCGGACGCCGACCTCGAGGCGTTGCTCGCTCCTTGGCTCGGCCGCTGACGGTGAACGCGGCCCAGGGTCCGGTGTGGACGATCAGCGGGCTCGACGTGACAGGATGCGGACGTGTATCGCTTAGAAGCCGTCGTCGTCACCGAGTCCGCACGCGGTGAACTGCTCGATTCGATCGGCCGAGTGCGCCTCGTCGCGCTCGGCCAAAACCTTTTCCTGCTGCCGTTGACCGAGGCGCTGTTCGACACCGGGGTGCCCGGCTTCGGCGGCCTCCGGACCGCGTCCACGGACTTTGCCCGGCTTCTCGCCGAGTGCTCCGAACACGGTGCCGTGGCACACGTCGAAGCCGAGTACTTCGGCGGTGTCGGCACGCAGTTCGCGCAGGTGTGGGACCACGGGAAGACGGTCCTCGGACCACTGCGTCTGGCCGAGGACGAGCCCGCCCCCGCTGACGGCAGTCCGATTTCCCAGGCGCTCCGGTGGCTCGGCGTCCTCAAGGGCGAGCACTTCGACGAGTTCGACGCCGTCGGGCTCGGCAGGTACCGGGACACGGACGACTGGCTCCCCGCTTAGCGCACTGGGCCGGACGGACCAGTCACCCGGCGGTCTTCGCCTTCGGCCGTGACACTCGGTTGAAGACACGGAAGGAGGTGGACCGGATGTCCGCGACCAAGGCGAGCCAGGTGCGCCACAACAAGGCCGTCCAGGTACTCGGGCGGATCGGGATGGGCTGCTACGGCTTGGTTTATCTGCTCATCGGGTACCTGGCGGTGCGTGTCGCCATCGGCGGTGGCGGCCAGGAGGCCGACGGGCGCGGCGCGATCACCGAGGTCGGTTCGACCCCGGTGGGCGGGGTGCTGTTGTGGGTTCTGGCGGCGGGGCTGGTGGCGTACGGCCTTTGGCAGGCGCTGCTGGCCGCGGTCGGCTACACCTGGATCGACAAGCAGCGGACCCGGACCGTCAAGCGGGTGACGTCCGGAGTGCGCTGCCTGGTGGGGATCTCGCTGGGCGTCTACGCGGCACGGGTCGCCGCGGGGGCGGGGCAGCAGGGCAGCGGTGACCAGAAGCAGCAGGAGTTCACCGCGCGGTTGCTGGCGTTGCCCGCCGGGCCGTTCCTGGTGACGGTCATGGCCGTCATCGTGTTCGGCGTCGCGGTGAGTTCGGCGGTGAAGGGGGTGCGCCGGACCTTCGTGCAGGATCTCGACCTCGCGAAGCTCCCCTCGGGGACCCGCCGGTGGGTGGAGCGGCTCGGGAGGATCGGTTACGTGGCAAGGGGTGTCGTATTCGGCATGGTCGCGGTGCTGGTGGGATACGCGGCGCTGACGCACGACGCGTCTCGTTCCGGCGGGCTCGATGCCGCTCTGCGTACTTTGGCCGCTCAGCCGTTCGGCACGGTGCTGCTCCTCGTCGTGGCCGTCGGGGTCGCGGCCTTCGGCGCGTACTGCCTCGGGGCGGCACGGGCCCAGCGAGGCTGAGAACCTTCTCCCGCCTCGGCCGGCATGAGGAACCGAGGCGGGAGAAGGAACTCCTCGACGGTCCGCATGCGGTGAACTCCCGTGGTCGTGTCTTGTCTCACGTCGAGACAGTGGCGCGGTAATCCCTGGGCGACGTGCCGAGCAGCCGGGTGAACTCGGTGGAGAACACGGCGGGCTCTCGTAGCCGAGCGAGGCGGCGCTCGGACGGCCGTCCGAAAGCAGGGGAGAGAACCTCCCGTTCGGAGTCCGCTCGCTGACGTGGAGCCGGGATGCCCAGGCGTGCACCGGCTCATGAATGTCCGGATCGTCCAAAAGGACTCGTCCAGCGCGTGGAGCCGTTCGTGCTTCGGCGGATCTCGTGCAGGGTCAGGACCGCGCACGCGATCACGTATCCCGCTCTGCTCGCCGCCGCGTTGATCACGAACGTGGCCATCAATGATCGGATGAGTCAGTATCCGGTCAAGCCTTTGGCAAGGCGTCTCGAACATGGCAAGAGGTTATCGCCGAGTAAAGATCCGACGAATTCTCTATCTCTTTCGTGGATCTTGCGCCAAGATCTCCCGCATGAGACTGAGATCGATCACCAAACGCATGTTCGTTCTCGGGCTGCTGACGGTTCTCGGGACCACCGGGGCGACGTCGGTGGCCACCGCCGAACCCCAGCGGCCGGCCGCGGACGTCGACGCCGCCGGGCTGCCGCGCGGTGGCTGGGAGCCGATCGGCCCGAACAGCGTCGGCGGGCTCTTGGCCGCGTCGCCCGCCGGGCTCGCGATGATGCAGCCGAGCCCACCCGCGCTGTGGCTCTCCGGCGATCGCGGTGCTTCGTGGTCCGCGCGCCGGGGCCTGCCCGCGGACACCGCCATCCAGGGGTTCTTCGCCGATCCGGTGAACCCGGACCGGATGCTCGCGGTGGGCAACAAGCCCGCGGGTTTCCAGGGTGAGTGGCGCGGCCTCCTGCTGAGCACCATCGACCGCGGCCGGACCTGGGAGACCCTGCGCGAGTGGTATCCCGACGGCGCGTTCGGCATGGCCACGGATCCGGCGGGCCGGGTCGTCGTGGTGCAGAACCTCGATTCGCTGAGCGTCAGCATCGACGGCGGCGTGCACTGGAACGACGTGCCGAGGACCTGGCCGCGCGAGGGGATCGCCGCGCCGGTCGGGGCGCTCAAGCTCACGCTGGTCGGTGACGACGCCTACTTCACGACGGTGTACCCGGAGTACGCGCTGTGGGTGGTCCGCGGGGTCAGCGGCAAGGAGCGGCGGGCCGAACTCGTGTACCGGACCAACGGCGAGGTCGGGCAGGTCGCTTCGGACGGCAAGCTGCTCGCGGTCACGGTCGGCCCCGAACTGCACGGCTCCGCCGACGGCGGCGAGACGTGGACGGTGCTGCGCCACGAGCCCGGCGGGCGGCCCTTGCGTGAACCGCGTTTCGTCGGCGGACGTTTGTACGTCTCGACGTATGACGACATAGACGTCAGCGTGGACGGCGGCCGCACCTGGACCCGCAAACCGGTGCCCGCGCCGGGCGAGGGGGTCAGCGACCTGATCGATCTCCCCGCCGCGCCGGGCAAAGCCGCCACCACGCTGATCTCCTCGCTCTATCGCGGGGTGTACGCGGACGCGGGCAAGAGCGGTTACCGGCAGATCGGCGTACCCGGCGAATCCATCCGCGACCTCGTGACCACCGGGAACCTTCTGCGAGAGCACGTCGTCGCGGCCGGTGTGCAGGAGATCTACAACACCCCCCTCCCGCGCGGCAAGGTCTCCGCGGCGGACCGGGTCTGGCAGTCGCATCCCACCGATCGGCTGCACGAGGACGCGCGTCTGTCCGTTTCACCCGGCCGCCCGGACGTCGTCTGGCAGGTCACCCGCAACGGTTTCGCGCTCGACGTGCTCCGCAGCGGTGACGGCGGGCGGACCTGGCAGTTCGCGGCGAAGGCCAAGGAAGGCATCCCCAGGGCGATCTTCGCCCATCCGGCCGATCCGGACAGGCTTCTCGTCTCGGCCTTCACCCCGAGCGGCTACGTGCTCTATCGCAGTGACGACGCCGGGAAGACCTGGGAGAAGCTCGCGACCGACAGCGGCTTCATCGCGTTCGCCGGTGACCCGTGGAACCGGAACCGGGTCTGGGGCGGGGACTCCCGGGGCCTGTCCCGGTCGGACGACGGAGGCAAGACCTGGACCCACGTCTCCAGCGAACCGGTCCGTTCGATCTCGGTCAGCCGAT
The DNA here is from genome assembly GCF_029369745.1 of Amycolatopsis sp. QT-25. Taxonomy (NCBI): domain Bacteria; kingdom Bacillati; phylum Actinomycetota; class Actinomycetes; order Pseudonocardiales; family Pseudonocardiaceae; genus Amycolatopsis; species Amycolatopsis sp. QT-25. The sequence goes on along the minus strand of NZ_CP120210.1, from coordinate 5,860,111 downwards.
GGGGTGGCGGACGCGTCCTCGCCGGTGGCGCGGGCATCCTGCTCAGCGAGGACGACGGCCGGACGTTCCGCCGCGTCCGTACCGGTGAGAACCCCCTCGGGATCAGCCGGATCCTGCCGCATCCGTTCGACTTCCGGGTGTGGTTCGCGAGCGACTCGACCGGGGGAGGCGTGCTGCGCAGCACGGACTTCGGCCGTAGCTGGTCGCCCGTGCCCGGCGCGCTGCCCGACACGAGGGTGCTGTCGATGGCGATCAGCGCGGACGGCCGGTACCTCTTCGCGGGCACCGCGCAGTCCGGGGCTTACCGGCTGAACCTGTACTGAGTCCAGGGCGCTTCGTGGCCGGCGAAAGTTCCGGCCACGAAGCGTTTACCCGGCCCGGCGCCGGATGTCAGAGTCGGGGCATGGCCATCGACGTCACCGCCCTCCGCCTTCACTTCCCTTCCCTCGCCGACGGAACCGCCTTCTTCGACGGACCCGCGGGTACCCAGACACCCCGGCCCGTCGCCGACGCCATCGCCGGGACACTGGCCTCTCCACTGTCGAACCGGGGCACGGTCAACCCGTCCGAACTCAACGCCGAGCGAGCCGTCTCGGACTTCCGCGCCGCCTACGCCGACTTCCTGAACGTGCCTGCCGAAGGCGTCGTCCACGGCCGCAGCGCCACCGCGCTGACGTACGACTTTTCCCGGCACCTGGCCAAGGACTGGCGCGCGGGGGACGAGATCGTCGTCAGCCGTCTCGACCACGACGCCAACGTCCGGCCCTGGGTGCAGGCCGCCGCACGGGCCGGGATGACCGTCCGCCGGCTCGACATCGATCCGGAGACCACCGAACTCGATCTCGATTCCCTCGTCCTCACCGAGCGGACGCGGCTGGTCGCGGTCACGGCGGCTTCGAACGTCCTCGGCACCAAGCCGCCGATCCGCCGGATCGCCGAGCTCGCCCACGAAGCCGGGGCACTGGTGTTCGTGGACGGTGTGCACTACGCCGCCCACGAACTCGTGGACGTTCCCGCGCTGGGAGCGGATTTCTTCGTCTGCTCGCCGTACAAGTTCCTCGGCCCGCACTGCGGGGTGCTCGGCGCGTCGCCCAAGCTCCTCGAAACCGTCGAACCGGACAAGCTCCTGCCGTCGCCCGACACCGTGCCGGAACGGTTCGAATTCGGCACCCTGCCTTACGAGTTGCTCGCGGGAGCGACGGCGGCGGTGGACTTCCTCGCCGCGCTCGACCCCGGAGCGGGCGCAACCCGGCGGGCGCGCCTGGCGAACTCGATGAATTCGGTGCACGAGCACGAAAGCACGCTGCGCACCAGGCTGGAAAAGGGGTTGGGCGACGCCGTCACCGTGCATGGCAAGGCGGCCGATCGGACCCCGACGGTGCTGATGAGCCTCGGCGGCCGCGAGCGGGCGGCACAACGGCATCTCGCCGAAAGGAAGGTCGTCGCTCCGGCGGGCTCCTTCTATGCCTACGAGGTCTTCGCGGCCTTGAAACTGGAGGATCCGGCGCTCCGGGTCGGGATGGCGCCGTACGTCAGCGCCGAGGACGTCGACAGGTTGCTGGACGGGCTTTCGACGTTCGGGTGAGGACCACAGTGGACAGTCGTGAGTGCCCGGTCGGGGCCGAGCACGAAGTACGCGAGCCGAAAGGCTTCCTCACTTCACCACATGGGACGCAGTGAAGGAAGCCGTCACCCACGAGCACGACACGCTCGACCTCTTCCAGTAACCCCGCTCACCGCTCCGAGCCCAGGGTGGTGACCCGGCTTGGGGCCGATCACAAGACCCGTTCACCGGATCTTGTGATCGGCCACATGGACCTACGGTGACCGAGCCGACACCCTGGGAAGGGTCGCGGGCAACGGGGCCCGGACGGAACAGGACGGTGACCCGACATGGGGAATCTTCGCGCACGGACACTGATCGCCGGGATGGTCGCGCTCGCGACGGTGGGCTTCGCCCCCGCCGCCACGGCCACGACGACCGGGATCGCGGATCAGTGGAGCAAACCCGGTCCCTTCGCGGTGACCGTCGAAGCACTTGACAGCACCCACACCGTGTACCGGCCTTCGCGGCTGGAGAAGCATCCGGTGATCCTGTGGGGCAACGGGACCGGCGCGAATCCGACGATCTACGACGGCCTTCTGCGGCATCTGGCTTCGCACGGGTTCGTGGTCGCGGCGGCCGACACGCCGAACGCGGGTTCCGGGCAGGAGATGCTCGCCGGGGCCACGACCTTGATCGCCGAGAACTCCCGCCCCGGCAGCCGCTTCCAAGGAAAGATCGACACCGCGCACATCGGCGCCACCGGCCACTCCCAGGGCGGCGGCGGGGCCATCGTCGCCGGCGCCGACTCCCGCGTCACCACCACGATCCCGATCGAGCCCGGGCCGCAGGGCTCCGCCACGGCACTGAAGGGGCCTTCCTTCTTCCTTGGGGGCCAGTTCGACACCATCGTCGTCCCCGGGCTGCTGGTCATCCCGCGGTATCGCCTCGCGAACCAGGTGCCCGCGCTCTACGGCGAACTCGGCGGGGCGACCCACTTCACGCCGGTCGGCGACGGTGGCGGGTTCCGCGGCGCGATCACGGCGTGGTTCCGGTTCTGGCTCTCCGGTGACGAACGCGCCCGCACGGAGTTCTTCGGTCCCTCCTGCGGATTGTGCGGTGACGCGGCGTGGTCCGACGTCCGGCGCAACGCGAAGGCGCTGGCCGTTCCCGGCGCTTGATCGCCGCTTCTTGTCGGTGCTCCGGGTTAAGGTCTGCCGCAGCAGCCTGACCAGGAGGGACACCACTTCATGACCACTCTCGACAACCGGCCGAACACCGCGCTCCTCGTCGTCGACGTCCAGAACGGCGTCGTCGACGAGGGCCACGAGCGCGACGCGGTGGTCGCGACCATCGGCGGGCTCGTCGGCAGAGCACGACGGGAAGGCGTCCCGGTCGTGTGGGTGCAGCATTCCGACGAGGAACTCGTGCGGGACAGCGAAGAATGGCGCATCGTCGGCGAGCTGGACCGGGAGGGCACCGAGCCGCTCGTCGAGAAGTCCTATGGGGATTCGTTCGAGGACACCGAGCTGGAGCAGGTGCTCGCCGAGCGCGGGGTCGGGCGGCTCGTGGTCGTCGGTGCGGAGACCGACGCCTGCATCCGGTCGACGCTGCACGGCGCCATGGTCCGCGGATACGACGTGACGCTGGTCGGCGACGCGCACACCACCGTGGACAAAACGGCCTGGGGAGCGCCCTCGCCGGAGCAGGTCATCGCGCACACGAATCTGTACTGGCGGTATCAGGCCGCGCCGGGCCGGAAGGGAGGGACGATCAAGTCCGAAGACGTGGAATTCGGCGGCTGAACGGCTTCACGGCCGGCGTGCCAGCGTGCGACCAGCAGACCGGCGTCCCCGGTGAAAGCACCCCGGCAGTGACTCTTCGCCGCTTGGAGCACACGCCGGTTGGTCTCGGGCGGTAGCTGTCCGGCATGGGCGTTCAGGCATTCGACGAGCCCGAACCGTTCGCCGTCGGCGGCACGCGCTTCCGAGAGGGCTTCGGTGTGCAGGACGAGGAGATCCCCGGGCCGGAGCCGGGTGGTCATGATCCGGCCGGGTGAGCCGGCGCCGAACGGCGACCGGGGTGAACTGTCCACTGTGGACGAACGGTGCGCCTCGTGCTCGGTGCCGACCACGAGCGGCGTCCGCCCGCCCGCTTCGAGATGACGCAGGTCGCCGTGGGCGAGATCCACTTCGGCCAGCGTGCCGCGGACGGCGGCACCGGCACCGAACTGGGTCGAAAGCGCTTTGTCGACAGCGTTCTCCTGGCCGCGCAGGTCTTCGCCCTCACGGCGGGCGGATCGGTAGGCCGCGAGCGCCGTCGAGACCACGAGACCCGCGGACGGATCGTCCCGGCCCGCGTCGAAGATGGCCAGCCACGCCGTCGTTTCGGAAAGGGCGTAGTCGAAGGTGACACCGCGAAGGTCGTAGGCGGGCTCGACGCCACCCGCCACCATCACGTCGCGCGTCGCCGCGGTCAACGGGGGCAGGTTCTGCCAGAGCAACTCCGCGGTGGGGTCCCGTCGTCGTCCACGCCGCCGCATGTCGAGGGCGTCGCCATAACGCATCGCGGCGGCGACGAGATGGCCTGCCAGTGACGCGAACCACTGACATTGGGTACGCAGGGCGGGGTCGTGGAGGTCGGTGCCCGTACCGGCTCCGACCTCGAGCACCCCCATGCGCTCGTCGCCGTCGAGCAGCACGGCCCACAGCCGCGGCCCCTCCGGCTCTTCGGTCAGCAGGGTGTCCACGTGCCGGTAGGCCTGACCGGCATTGCTCGTCTCGATGGGCAACGGTTTCCGGCCGGAAACCGGCCCGGGCAGCGGGACGAGGTGACGTCGGTCGTAGTCGGCGAGGTAGACGGCGATCTCGAGGTTCAGTGCGCGGCCGGCGGCGGCGATGACCTCGGGCAACCGCTCCGGAGCGGCATGGCGGGCGCCGTCGAGGAGTCCCAGCAGGGCGGCCAAAGTACCGCGAGGACGGATGGTCGCACTGGCCTCGCGGCTGTAAGGCGCCCGTCGCGCGCCGGAGAGTTCGTCGAGCCGCTCGTTGATGGCGTGGGTCACCATGTCCCGCTGGATTCTGGGCAGAGAAAGCGCGCCCTGCAGGAACGCGTCCAGTTCGACTTCGGTGACATCGCCTCCCAGGGCGAAGTACCGCAGCCACAGTTGCTCCACGGTGAGCCCGGTGCGAGCGAAGCACGCCGCGATTATCCGTCGTTGCTCCTCGGCGTGGACGGAGCACACGCTAATCACCCCCGGTTGTCGGCGACACCGGCCTGGGTACCAACCGCGACCAGGGATGAAACATGAGTCGGCGCACCAGTGGCATTCGTCGAGGAGACGGCGGCGGACCGACGCGGACACTTCACCGCCGAGGTGAGGATTACGCCAGGTGGACGAGCGTTTTGAGGCAGTCGCGACCGGCGGAGGCGACCCACGACGGGCCGAACGTGGGTCGCGGTAGGCGGGGCGAGCCCATTCGGCTAAGGTCGGTTTCCGAAAGCGGTTCTGAGCGTTGAGAAGTTAGCGCCGATCCGCCGGTAACCGGGTTGGTTGCGGCGGTTGATGGTGCGCGCTCGGCGCCGGTTCTCGCCGGTGACTCCCGTGGTGCATCACGCCGATGTGCAGAAGTGGGAGAGGCGGGCTTTGGCCGATGAAATCGACTGGCAGCAGGACAAGAACCGATTCGTCGAGGATGTCGGCGACGGCGAACTGCCGGTGACCTCTGAGAAGGGCGTCCGGCTCATCGCCGGGCCACTGGTCAACCAGTTCGTAGCCTTGACCAGGGCGCTGCTGGATTCCGGTTCGATCGGGGCGGTCCTCGAACGGGTGGTCTTCGCGACGCGAGACCTGGTGCCGGGCGCGGACTTGGTCAGCGTCACACTCCTCGATCCCGACGGCGGGTTCCACACGCCGGTGCGGACCGACGAGATCGCCGGCGAGCTGGATCAGCTGCAGTACCAGTACGGCGAGGGTGCCTGTGTGGAGGCGGCGCGGGTTTCCGGACCGGCGGCGGCGTTCAGCGACAACCTCGCCGAGGACGCCCGCTGGCCGCGCTTCGGCCCGGCCGCCGCGGCGCTCGGTTTCCATTCGCTGGTCTCGACGGCTTTGCTGCCGGAAGCGTCGAGTTCGCAGCTTTCCGGTGCGCTGAACGTCTACTCGCGGCGCCCGCACGGCATCGCCAGGGCCGATCGTGACGTGCTGCTGCTCCTGGCGACGCACGCGTCGCTGGCCTTGGCGACCACGCACGCGGTCACACGCGGTCAGTTGCAGGAGGAACAGCTGCAACAGGCGCTGGACAGCCGGGACGCGATCGGGCAGGCCAAGGGCATCCTGATGGCGCGGCGCGGGATCGACGCCGCGGAGGCGTTCGAGGTGCTGCGGCACACGTCGCAGAACATGAACGTCAAACTCCGGGAACTGGCGGAGATGCTGTCCAAAAGGCATACCGAACTGCAACTGCCCGACTGACCGCTCGCCCGCGGCTATGCTCGTGATGGTGGGTTTCGATCAGCTGGAGTTGTCGCGGACGTTCGACTGGCGGGGCCGTGCGGTGGCGTGGGAACGCCTCGGCGAAGGCGCCCCGGTGGTGCTGTGTCACGGGACACCGTGGTCGGCACAACTGTGGGCGCCTTTCGCCCGAGCGCTCAGCGAAGAATTCGCCGTGTACGTCTGGGACATGCCGGGGTACGGCCGTTCGTCGAAGGAACCCGGCCACGCCGTCGATCTCGGGACGCAGGGCGAGCTTTTCGCCGACCTGCTCGGGCACTGGGGGCCGGCGGCCCCGCACGTGATCGCCCACGACTACGGCGGGGCCGTGTCCCTGCGCGCGAAGCTGCTGCACGGTGCCGAGTACGCCTCGCTCGCCTTGGTGGACGTCGTCGCGCTGCGGCCGTGGGGTTCGGAATTCTTCCGGCTCGTCGCGGAGAACGCCGAGGTCTTCCAGGCGCAGCCCCCGGCCGTGCACCGGGGCGCGCTGGAGTCCTACATCGCGACGGCCTCCCATCGTGGTCTCACCGGCGCGCAATCGGCCACCCTGACCGAGCCCTGGCTGGACGCGCGGGGGCAACGTGCGTTCTACCGGCAGATCGCCGAGGCGGACGTCCGGTACACCGACGAGATCCAGGACCGTTATCCGGAACTCGAGTTGCCGGTGAAGGTGATCTGGGGTGCGGACGACACCTGGATCCCGGTGGACCGGGCGGAGCGACTCGCCGCCGCGATTCCCGGCGCCCTCCTCGACGTCATCCCGGATGCCGGGCATCTGATCCAGTACGACGCGCCGGTCGAACTGGCCTTTTCCCTGCATCGGTGGCTCACGGCGGAAGTGGACCGGTGGAGGCCGGCCGGAAGCGGACACTGAAAGGCGCCGTCGAGATCGACATCGTTCTCTTCGGACAGCAGAAGACGTCTACGGGACATCCGGCCACGTAGGCACTCGAAACCTCCTGTCCGACGGTGTCCTGATAGGACGATCCCGACGCGCGGCAGGCGACCACTCGGTAGGTTTCCGAGTACCTCAACAGGGTGAAGCAAGTCGTGAAATGCCTTTGCTGAAGAGGATGCCCTGGCGATCACTGGCGCAGCCGCAGGAGGGAAACCTGCCTTCGGCCACCGCTAGGCGCGATGACCGAGTCGGCGACTTCTTTCTTGCGCGGCCCGTCCGCAGAGAAGCCCAGGAAGCCCAGGCGGATGAAGCGAGATCACCTGCGGTGAACCGCAGTGCTCCGTACCAGCGCCGCCGCCCCTTCTTCTTTCGGCCTAGCGTCGCCGGTACTGCGCGGGGGAGGTGATCGTGGCCCGGTCCTCATAGGACCCCGGCCTGCCGCGGTCGACGTGGAACGTCGTCAGGGCGCTCACCGGCGAACGCGGGTCGCGCCGGTCGCCGATCACCCGCATGTGCGTGCTCCAGCGGCGTGGAGTGACCTCGTAGACGTCGTAGCCGTACCGGTCGCCCTCGAAGTACTTGAGGTGCGGGTTCGCCGCGCCCATCTTCGGACCGTTCGTGGCGTTCCATTCGGGGGAGTAGGCGCCGGAGCTGACCGAATGCGCGGTGAACTCCGTGCCGATCACCGGGGTGGCCGGATCCGCGAAGTCCGGGCGGATGTCGTCGACGAACGCCGAATGCCAGTCGCCGGTGATCACCACGAGGTCTTCGAGGCCGCTGTTCGCCACGTGGGTCAGCACTTCCTTGCGTTCGGCGAGGAAGCCGTCCCATTGATCCGTGAACATGTAGCCGCCACCGGGTTTCGCCAGCTGGCTCAGCATGATCGAGTTCACCCAGCAGTGCCACGCCTCGCCGGCGCCGGTCACCTGATCCTTGAGCCATGCCTTCTGGTCCGCCCCGAGGATCGTGCCGTCGGGCAGGTTCTGCGCCGATCGGTACTGCCTGAGGTCCAAAATGGACAGATCGAGCAGATCGCCCCAGCGGCGCTGCCGGTGGATCCTCGGCGTCGACGGGTGGTCCGGGCGTACCGGCATGTGCTCGAACCAGGCCTGGTACGCCGCCGAGCGCCGTGCCCGCAACGACGGGGTGGTACCGCTGTAGTCGTTGACGACCTCGTGGTCGTCCCAGGTGATGAACCACGGATGAGCCGCGTGGGCGTCCCGCAGCGACGGGTCGGACTTGTAGAGCGCGTGCCGCCGCCGGTACGCCGGCAGCGTCAGTACCTCGGGACCTTCGTGGTCGCGCAGCGGGTTGCCGCCGACCTGACCGTGCTCGTAGACGTAGTCGCCGAGGTGGACGACGAAATCGAGGTCCTCCCTGGCGATCCCGGCGTGCGCCGCGTAGAACCCGTCGTGGAACGCCTGGCAGTTCGCCGAGGCGAACCGCACCCGCCGGACGGGGCCGACCGGTGCGGTACGGGTGCGGCCGACCCGGCTGACCTTGCCGAGCGCGTGGAACCGGTAGTAGTACTGCGAACCCGGCTCCAGTCCGGAAACCGGGACGTGCACGCTGTGCCCGAGTTCGGCGGTCGCGGCCGTCGTCCCGCGCGCCACGCGGCGGCGGAACCCGCGGTCGGCGGCGACCTCCCAGGTCACCTCGACGGTGTCGGCCAGTGGCTGCTCGAACTCCATCGGCTTCGGTGCGATCCTGGTCCAGAGGGCGACGCCGTACGGCACCGGGTCGCCGGACGCGACGCCGAGCGTGAACGGCGCCTCGTCCCAGGTCGCGCCCAGCGCCACCGCGGCCTCCTCGGCCTGCGCGACCGTCATCCGCGAGCTCAACGGCCAGGCCAGCCCCAGCGCGCCGGCGGTGGCGGCGCCTCGCAACAGATCCCGGCGGTTGACGGACATCGGTGTTCTCCCTCGGCCTTCGGTGGATCGCTCTTCGAGAGCGAACACGCCCAAGATGGCCGGAGGCCGACGTGGGGGAGAACATCAGATGGTGATGACGACCTTGCCGTGCGCGTGCCCTTCGCGCACGTAACGGATGGCTTCGGGCACCTCGGCCAGCGGGAAGGCCCGGTCGACGACGGGTGTCAGTTTTCCCGCCTCGATGAGCGTCCGCAGCGTCTGGAGATCGTTTCCGTTCTCCCTGGAGAACAGCCCGCGGATTTTCTGCTTCACGAACGGCCCGAGGAGCAGTGCCCGCAGATTGCGGCCCACCGGGCCGACCCATCGGCCCTTGCCCTCGCCGCCGACGATGACGAGAGTGCCCTGAGGGGTAAGGGACGCCCGCAGCGACGTCAGCGACCGATTGCCCGCGGTGTCGAGGATGAGGTCGTAACCGCCGCCGAAATCCTCACGGGTGTAGTCGAAAACCCGGGACGCGCCGAGCGAGCGGACGAGCTCCACCTTGTCCGTGCCGCATACGCCGTCCACCTCGGCGCCGAACGCCTTGGCGATCTGCACCGCGAAGGTGCCCACGCCACCGCCCGCGCCGATGACCAGGACCTTCTGCCGCGGCGCGACTCGCCCGCGGTCCCGGAGCGCTTGAAGCGCGGTGAAAGCGGAGATGGGCACCGCCGCCGCTTCTCCGAAGCCGAGCCGCTCGGGCTTCTTGGCGAGTCTGTCCACGGTGGTCAGCGCGTACTCGGCGAAAGAACCTTCGCAGGTGCCGAAAACCTCGTCACCGGGCCGGAATGGCGTCACGTTCTCGCCGACGGCGTGCACCACGCCGGCGAAGTCCAGCCCGCGGACCCGGGCCTTCGGCCTCCGTACCCCGAAACCCATGAGCCGCACCAGATACGGCGTTCCCTCCATGAGGTGCCAGACTCCGGGATCGACCGCCGCCGCGCGGATCCGCACGACCACACCGTCGGGTCCGGCTTCGGGTTCGGGCAGTTCGGTCAGGGTCAGAACGTCGGTGGTGCCGTACTCGTGCTGGGCGATCGCCTTCACGGCGGCCTCATTCCTGTTCTGGATACTGGAAAACGTCGTCGAGCCCGACGCCGAACACCCGGGCGATCCGGAAGGCCATCTCCAAGGACGGCGAGTAGCGGCCCTGTTCGATGGCGATCACCGTCTGGCGCGTGACGTCGATCCGGTCCGCGAGTTCCGCCTGGGTCATCTCACCCTTCGCGAACCGCAGGGCGCGGATGGAGTTCGTGACCTTGGTCGGTTTCACCATGCCTGGAATCCCCAGCGGTAGGCGGCGATCTTCGCGAGGGAACCGAGCAGGGAAGACAGGACGAAGGCGAGGTACACGGTGTTGGCGATCCAGAAGTGGTCCAGCTCCGCCATCGCCATGACGAGGGCCGCGACCCCCCCGATCACGACGAACGACTGTCCGATGTGCTCACCGAACCGGCCGATCTCGCGGTCGCGCTGGTCTTTGCGGCCCGCGTCCCGCGGTGAGGCGATCGCCGCGGCGAGGTGCAGCACGATCGAGGCGACGATGGCCGCCCCGACGGTCCACAGCAACGGCGCCACGTAAGGGACGTCGACGACCGTCCCGGAGCTTGTCCGGCGAAGGACGACGATCAGGTACGCCGCGTAGGCGAAGACCGTCACCGCCACCATGATCCATGCGCGTTTCTCTTCCAAGGCCACGACAGCCAAGGTAAAGATTTCTAGACATCGTGTCAAATATTCTTTACTTCGACTCGGTCGCGGCGTGCCAGGGTTCAGCTACCTGCCGGTCGAAGACGCGACAGCGCGCTCGGCCGGTGGGGAGCAGTCGTCCCGGCGACTCGCGAGGGCCCCTGAACTTGACTGGACGGGTGTCAGCAAGGGGTAGGGCAACCGTGTCCGGCCGCCGAAGTCTTGTGTGACTCGATCGCCGCCAAGTGCGGCGCGCCCAGGACCGTCCGTAAGGGGCCTCAGCGCCCGGTTTGAACACTCTGTGGAGCATCACGCAGGGGGTCTGAGTGGTGAGGACGGATTGAGGACGGGTTAGGGCCAGGATCGGTTTCGTCGGCCGTGCCGGTGCGCCTTGGGCGACCACTAGAGAGAACCACGGCGGCGGCATAGCGGGCACCGGGGATCTCCCTTGTGGACTGTTGAAGCCACGCCAGGACCTTCGGCGATGTCGCGCTTGTCTCCGACTTCGGTACGCCATATTTGCCTACCCTCAGTAACGGTTCGTGCTCCCGGTGCGACTCTTCTCGGTCTCACCGTCGAAGAGTGGAGTCCGGGAATGCCGAAGACCGTCGCACTGATCCTCGTCACCGCCGTCGCCATGCTGACCGCTTGCGGTACCCCGGGCGCGCGGCCGGAGGCGCCGCAAGCGGTCAGTACGGTGACCGAGACGTCCGCGAGTGTCCAGCGACCGCCGGAGACCAGTGGACCCGCCTCCTCCGCCGTTCGCCTGATCGTCGTCCCCGATGTTTCGGGAATGAACCATCAGGAAGCGCAGGACGCGATGCAAGCGGCGGGCCTGTACAACCTGCGAGAAGTCGACGGAACCGGCAAAGGCCGGGTACTCGCGCTGGACCGGAATTGGGTCCAGACCGGACAGGATCCGGCGCCGGGGACGAAGGTGGCCGCGGACGCGGTGATCACCTTGACCGCCGTCAAAATCGGCGAGAAGTGAGACTGCCGGGCTTCACGTCCCGACGGTGAGAGTCTCTTCGAGGGTGGCCCGGTGCGTGGGCTTCGCCTCTTCGTAGCGACGGCGGCCTTCCTCGGTCACGACGACGAAGATCCCACGCCGGTCCGCCTCGCAGAGCAAGCGCTGGACGAGTCCCTCGCGTTCGAGCCGGGCGACGAGGCGTGACGTCGCGCTCTGGCTCAGGTGGACGACCTCGGTCAGATCGGCCGTGCGGCATTTGCCGACGCCGCAGTTCACCAGCCGTTCGAGGGCTTCGAACTCGGTGACGCCGAGGCCGTGGCGCTCTTGGAGCCGGCATTCGAGGCGCCCGAAGACCGCCGCGTGCCGAGCGGACAGGTCGTGCCACTCCCGCAGCAGGTCTTGTTCGGCGTCGTCGCTCACGGGGCCCAAAATATCATGCGTGTGAATTTTATGCAAAGTCATTAAATGCAGTTGCATTATATGCGCGTGCATGTACTGTACGGATCATGAGTTCTTCCGTGCAGCTGTCCACCAGCTCGACAAGGTGGGACGCGCGCCTCTGGGGTGTCCTGCTCACTGTGTCCGTCGTCGTGGGCCTCGACGCGCTCGACGTGTCGATGGTCGCCGTCGCCCTCCCGTCCATCCAGGCCGAACTCGGCCTCTCCACCGGTGCCCTGCAATGGATCATCAGCGCCTACGTGCTCGGCTACGGCGGCCTGCTGCTCCTCGGCGGGCGTACCGCCGACCTGCTCGGCAGGCGCCGGGTCTTCCTCGTCGCCGTCGCGGTCTTCGCACTCGCCTCCCTGCTCGGTGGCCTCGTCGACGACGGCGCGCTGCTGATCGCCACCCGGTTCATCAAGGGACTCGCGGCCGCGTTCACCGCGCCGGCGGCCCTGTCCATCATCACCACGACCTTCCACGAAGGTCCCGCCCGCAACCGGGCGATCAGCATCTTCGCCGTGTTCGGTGCCAGCGGTTACTCCGCGGGCCTCGTCTTCTCCGGTCTGCTCACCGAGGTGGGCTGGCGCTGGACGTTCCTGCTGCCGGTGCCGATCGCGCTCGCCGCGCTGGTCGCCGCGCTCAAGCTGATCCCGTCCTACCAGCCGCAGACCGGTGGCGGCTACGACTTCCCGGGCGCGATCACCGGTGCCGCCGGTTCGCTCCTGCTGGTCTTCGCCGTGGTCGAAGCGCCGGAGATCGGCTGGGCCGCCCCGCGGACCCTGATCTCGTTCGCCCTCGCGCTCGCCCTGCTCGTCACGTTCGTGGTCATCGAGAAGCGCAGCAAGCACCCGCTGCTCCGCCTCGGCATCCTGCGCTCCGGCCCGCTGGCCCGCGCCAATCTCGGCGGCGCGACGTTCTTCGGCGCCTACATCGGCTTCCAGTTCGTGGTCATGCTGTACCTGCAGACCGTGCTGGGCTGGTCCGCGTTGCAGACCGCGCTCGGGTTCCTGCCCGCCGCGCTGATCGTCGCCTTCGGTTCGCCCAGGATCGAGCCGCTGATCGACCGGCTCGGCACGTCGCGCACGATTCTCGCCGGTGTCGTCGCCCACGTCATCGGATACGCGCTGTTCCTGCGCATCGACGAAAGTTCGAGCTACGCCGGTTCCGTGCTGCCGAGCATGATCCTGCTGGGTCTCGGCTTCATGCTGGCGTTCTCCTCGCTGAACATCCAGGCGACCAATGGCATCTCCGACGACGAGCAGGGGCTCGCCGGCGGGCTGCTGAACACGTCGATCCAGGTCGGCGGCGCGATCGGCCTCGCCGTGGTGACCGCCGTCCTGACCGGCAACGCGGGTGGTGCCACCGGCCCGGCCGCGCTGCTGAACGGGTTGGCGCCCGCGCTGACCGTCGTCACCGGCATCGCCGTGCTCAGTGTCCTGGTGGCGTTGTCCGGAGTGGTCGGCCTGCGCAAGGCCGAAGCCCGCTCCACCGTCGCCGAACCGGAGTTCGCCGCGGCCGAATGACCGGGGGGGTGAGGGCCCCTTCCCGTGCCTGGGGGCGGGAAGGGGCTCATCGCCGCCAGCGGATCGGCAGCGACTTCAGCCCGTTCTGGAAGTTCGACCGTAACCGCACCGGTTCCCCGGCGAGTTCGACCTCGCCGAGCAGGTCCAGGACCGCTTCGAACATCGCGCGCAGTTGCACCCTGGCGAGCTGAGCGCCGAGACAGAAATGCGGGCCGTGCCCGAAGGTCAGGTGATCGTTGGGCGTGCGGCCGATGTCGAAGCGGTCCGGATCGCCGAACACAGACTCGTCGCGGTTCGCGGCGGAGAACCAGACGACCACCTTGTCACCCGCCCGGATGTCCACATCGGACAGAACGACGTCCTCGCTCGCGGTCCGGCGGAAGTGCATCACCGGCGTCCACCAGCGGAGCATCTCTTCCACCGCGCCGGGAAGCAGGGACCGGTCGGCCAGCAGCCGCCGGTACTGATCCGGATGCGAAAGCAGCGCGAGCATCCCGCCGGGGATGCCGTTGCGCAGAGTCTCGTTGCCTGCCACGGAGAACAGCCAGAACAGGTTCTCGAATTCCGCGATCGACACCCGGCCGCCGTCGGTGTCGCCGCCGACGTGCCCCATCAGGTTGCTCATCACGTCGTCGCCGGGATGCCGGCGTTTGTACTCGCCGAGCGCGGTGGCGTACGCGTAGAGATCCGGCATGCCCGCGCGGGTGCGCGGATCGGGCATCGCCCCGTCCGGCCCCGGAACCGGCCGGACGGCCAGCGCCGCCCGCGCGAGATCGGTCACCTCGTCCGCCTCGACGGTCGCGCTCACCGCGTAATCGGCGTCCTGGTAACCGATCACCCGGTTGCTCCAGTCGTACATCAGCCGCCGGTCCTGTTCGGGGATCCCGAAGACCTCCGCGAGCGTCAGCAGCGGGAGATCGGCGGCGACGGCGGCGAAGTCGCCTCGGCCGTCCGCGGCGACCTCGGTGATCAGGTCCCTCGCCCAGCCGTGGATCCGCTCGGTCAGCCTGCCGACCGCACGCGGCGTGAACGCCTTGGTGAGCAGGCCACGCAGCCGGACGTGCTCGGGCGGATCCATGTTGAGCATCATCCGCCGGACGTACTCGAGGTCCTGCCCGGTCGCCGGGTCCCGGATCTGCGTGCCGCCCAGGCGCGACGAGAACAGCTTCGGGTTCTTCAGCACGTACTTGACGTCGGAATGCCGCAACACGGCCCAGAAATCTTCCACCCGGGCGACCGGTGACTCCCGGCGCAGCGACGCGAGGCGCTCGTACGGCACGCCCCGGGTGTAGGTGTCCGGATCGGTGATCACGGCCTCGACACTAGCCCGTGTCCTGCCAGGAACCACCTGGATCACGAAGCCGTCGACGGACTCGCCGGACACGGACTGGCTCGCGGACGGCAGGCTGGGGAAAGATCGGTGATCGTGGAGACACTGAAGATGCGCACCGCCGGAACCGACGGCCCCACCGTCCTGCTGCTGCACGGCCTCGGCGCGACGGGCGCGGTGTGGGACGGCCTGATGCTGCAACCCGGCTACCGTTGGCTGGCGCCCGACCTGCCAGGGCACGGCGCCTCACCGCGGTTGGCGCACTATTCCTTCGGAAGCCTCGCCGGGGCGGTCGCCGACGTGCTCCCGGAACGCGGTCCCCTGCTGGTGATCGGCCACTCCCTGGGCGGAGTGGTCGGGCTCGCGCTGGCCAGCGGCTGGTTCGGGCTCCCGATCGACGGGCTGCTCGCGATCGGCGTCAAGGTCGAATGGAGCGAGTCGGATCTCGCGAAGGCCGCCGACATGGCGGCGAAACCGCCCAGGGTGTTCCCGGAGCGTGAGGACGCCGAACGAGCGTTCCTCAAGATCGCCGGCCTGACCGGGCTGGCCGAAGCGGACCCCGACGGCATTGTCGAGACCGAAGGCGGGTGGCGGCTGAGCCTGGACCCGCGCGCGTTCGCCGTCGGCGCGCCCGACATGCCCGGCCTGCTCGGCGCCGCGCGCTGCCCGGTCGCCCTCGCCGCCGGTGAGCACGATCCGATGAGCCGCCTCGAACAGCTTCGCGTCCTCAGCCCGGCTTCGGCCGAGCTTCCCGGGCTGGGCCACAACGCCCACGTCGAAGACCCGGCCGTCCTGCTGGCCTTCCTGGGGCAATTGGTCCTCTGAACGCGGTGGTTCGCCGTCGAACCACCGCATCCAGACGACTGGTTGCGGGGGTCAGCGCCGGACGCGGCCCAAGACGGCGATGCCCTCGGCGATGTCGGTCGCCGGGCTCGCCCCGTAGCCGAGGACGAGGCCGGGATTCATCGGGCGCTGACAGTGCCACGACAGCGGCTGCACCTTCACACCCTGTTCCAGCGCGGCGGCGGCGAAGTCGAGATCGGAGAACTCGGCGTCGAACGTGATGGTCAGGTGCAGTCCGGCGGCGGCGCCGTGCACCACGGCGTCCGGAAGATGCGTCCGGAGCGCGTCGATCATCGCGTCCCGCCGCCGGCGGTGCCGTTTGCGCACGAACCGCAGTTGCCGCTCCATCTCCCCGGACTCCATGAGATGCGCGAGCACCAGCTGCGGAAGGACGGCGTTGCCCAGGTCGGCGAACCGTTTGGCCGCGACCACCTCGTCCCGGTACCGCGGGGGCACCAGCATCCAGCCCACCCGGAGCGCGGGTGCGAGCCACTTCGACACGCTGCCCGCGTAACAGACCTGTTCGGCGAGCATCGAGCGCAGCGCGGGCACCGGAGGACGGTCGTAGCGGTGCTCGGCGTCGTAGTCGTCCTCGATGATCAGCCCGCCGTCCGCGGCCCAGCGCATGAGCTCGCGACGGCGTTCCCCGCCGAGCACGACACCGGTGGGGAACTGGTGCGCGGGTGTGAGCAGCACGGCGGGCGCACCGCTGCGCACGAGCTCGTCGACGTCGATGCCGTCGTCGTCGACCCGGATCGGCGGTGTCGCCAGCCGCCGGTCGTGCAGATGCTGCCGCGCGCCCAGCGAACTCGGATCCTCGACGGCGATCTCCGAGATGCCGTTGTCGCAGAGCACCTGCGCCAGCAACCCGAGACCCTGCGCGACACCGGCCACGATCAGCACGTCGTCCGCGTCGGCGGTGATACCGCGGGTGCGGGCGATCCAGTGCGCGATGGCCAGCCGCAACGCGGGCGCTCCCCGCGGGTCGCCGTAGCCGAAAGCCGCCGCCGAAAGGTCGTTGAGCACGGTGCGTTCGGCGCGTAACCAGGCCGTTCGTGGGAAGGCGGTCAGATCCGGCACGCCGGGCGACAGATCGATCCGCGCCGGAGTCGATCGCAGCGAATCGAAG
Organism: Amycolatopsis sp. QT-25; assembly: GCF_029369745.1. Lineage (NCBI taxonomy): Bacteria > Bacillati > Actinomycetota > Actinomycetes > Pseudonocardiales > Pseudonocardiaceae > Amycolatopsis > Amycolatopsis sp. QT-25. The sequence goes on along the minus strand of NZ_CP120210.1, from coordinate 5,843,346 downwards.
ACACCGATTCCGGGAGCGGGCTGGAAGATCGTGCCGGCGGACGGCGGCCCCGGCGTCGTCCGCTCCTTCGTCCGCGCCGGCGCCGCGACGACCACCGTGCCCGCCCGGCCTCGTCCGGCGACGTGGCCGTCCTCGACGAGACGCTGGTACGCCTCGGTGACCACGCCGCGGGAGACCCGCAGGTCGGCGGCCAGCGCCCTGGTCGCGGGCAGCCTGCTGCCGACCGGCAGACGGCCGTCGGAGATGGCGTGCCGCAACCGCGACGCCAGCCAGTCCGACCGGCGTCCCGGCGGGGCGTCCCCGATGTCCAGCTGCAGGAAGTCCGAGCCCTCGGCAGTCACCCGATCATTGTGTCATTCGGGTTCGTAGGCGAGGTTCGGCCGCAGCCACTGCTCCATAGTGGACAGTTCGAGGCCGCGGCGGGCGGCGTAGTCCTCGACCTGGTCCTTGCCCAGCCGTCCGACGGTGAAGTAGCGCGAGTCGGGATGCGCGAAGATCAGCCCGCTGACGCTCGCCGCCGGCGTCATCGCGAAGGACTCGGTCAGCCCCATCCCGAGCCGGTCGGAATCGAGCAGGTCGAACAGTTCCTGCTTCTCGCTGTGGTCCGGGCTCGCCGGATAGCCCAGCGCCGGGCGGATGCCGCGGAAGCGTTCGGCGTGCAGGTCTTCCAGCTTCGGATCGGCGTCCGGCTCGAACCAGTCCCGCCGCGCCCGGAGGTGGAGGTACTCGGCGAACGCCTCGGCCAGCCGGTCCGCGAGCGCCTTGACCATGATGGCGCGGTAGTCGTCCTGCTTCGCCTCGAATTCGGCCGCGAAGTCCTCGGCACCGAGGATGGTGACCGCGAACCCGCCCAGATGGTCGCCCGCGCCCGCGGGGGCGATGTAGTCCGCCAGGCAGCGGTTGGGCCGCGACAGCGGTTTCTTGGTCTGCTGGCGCAGCATCGGGAACTTCACTCCCGACTCCAGGATGATGTCGTCACCCTCGGAGTGCGCCGGCCAGAACGCGTACGCGCCCTTCGCCTGGAACCGCTCTTCGGCGATGATCTGGTCCATCAGTGTGTTCGCGTCGTCGAACAGTTCCCGCGCCACCGGGTTTTCCAGGATCGCCGGGTATTTGCCCTTCAGCTCCCAGGCCAGGAACAGGAAGGTCCAGTCGATCATCTCGCGCAGTTCGGTGAGCGACGGCGAGACGTACCGGACGCCGGTGAACGTGGGCGTCGGGATGTCGTCGAAGGAGACCTGCTCCGGATTGGCCCTCGCCTGCTCGACCGTCAGCAACGGCGTCCGCTGCTTGTTCGCGTGCTGCACGCGCAGCTCTTCCTGATCCTCGCGGTTCTTCTTGTCGAGAATTTCGGCGCGGTCCGCGTCGAGCAGGTCACCGACGACGCCCACGACGCGCGAAGCGTCCAGGACGTGCACGGTCGTGTGCTCGTACGCGGGCGCGATGCGGACCGCGGTGTGCTGGCGTGACGTGGTCGCGCCGCCGATCAGCAGAGGCAGCTTCAGCCCGCGCCGCTCCATTTCGGCGGCGACGTTGACCATCTCGTCCAGCGACGGCGTGATCAGGCCGGAGAGCCCGATGGCGTCGGCGCCCTCGGCGACGGCCGTGTCCAGGATGACCGAAGCCGGGACCATCACGCCGAGGTCGACCACCTCGTAGTTGTTGCAGCCGAGGACGACGCCGACGATGTTCTTGCCGATGTCGTGCACGTCGCCCTTGACCGTCGCCAGGACGACCTTTCCGTTGCCCTGGCGGGTTTCCACCCGGCCTTCGAGGCGCGCCTTCTCCTTCTCGGCCTCCATGAACGGTTCGAGGTAGGCCACCGATCGCTTCATCACGCGCGCGCTCTTGACCACCTGCGGCAGGAACATCTTCCCGGAACCGAACAGGTCGCCGACGATCTTCATGCCGTCCATCAGCGGGCCTTCGATGACCTCGAGCGGCCTCGGCAGCTTCTGGCGCGCTTCCTCGGTGTCCTCTTCGATGTAGTCGACGATGCCGTGCACCAGCGCGTGGCTGAGGCGGGCCTCGACCGTGTTCTCCCGCCAGGAAAGGTCGACCGTGCGCTGGGTGCCCTTGCCGTTGACCGTTTCCGCGAACGTGACCAGCCTGTCGGTGGCGTCCTCGCGACGGTCGAAGAGCACGTCCTCGACCAGTTCCAGCAGATCCTTGGGGATGTCCTCGTAGACCGCGAGCTGCCCGGCGTTGACGATGCCCATGTCCAGCCCGGCGCGCACCGCGTGCAGCAGGAAGGCCGAATGCATCGCCTCGCGCACGACGTTGTTGCCGCGGAAGGAGAACGACAGGTTCGAGATACCGCCGCTGATGTGCACGCCCGGGCAGCGCTGCTTGATCCGCGGGAGCGCGTCGATGAACGCCTTGGCGTACCCGTTGTGCTCGGGGATACCGGTCGCGACCGCGAGCACGTTCGGGTCGAAGATGATGTCCTCGGCGACGAAACCGGCCTCCCTCGTCAGCAGGTCGTAGGCGCGGCCGCAGATCTCGACCTTCCGGTCCGCGGTGTCGGCCTGTCCCTGTTCGTCGAAGGCCATGACGACCACACCCGCGCCGTAGTCGCGGATGCGCCGGGCCTGCTGGAGGAACTGCTCCTCGCCCTCCTTCAGGCTGATGGAGTTGACGACTCCCTTGCCCTGCACGCATTTCAGCCCGGCCTCGAGCACCGTCCAGCGCGAGCTGTCGATCATGATCGGCAGCCGGGCGACCTCGGGTTCGGTGGCGACGAGGTTCAGGAACGTGGTCATCGCCTTCTCGCTGTCGAGCAGGTCGGCGTCCATGTTGACGTCCAGCAGGTTCGCCCCGCCGCGCACCTGCTCCAGCGCGACGTCGACGGCGGCCTGGTGGTCGTCGGCCTCGATCAGCTTGCGGAACTTGGCGGACCCGGTGACGTTGGTCCGCTCACCGATCATGACGAAACCGGTGTCCTTGCCGATCTCGAACGGTTCGAGCCCGCTGAACCGGGTGTTCGCCTTCGGCTCCGGCACGGTCCGCGGCGCCATCCCGCGGACGGTGTCGGCGATCTCCTTGATGTGCGCGGGAGTCGTGCCGCAGCAGCCGCCGACGACGTTGACCATCCCGGCCGTGGCGAAGTCACCGAGCAGCCCGCCGGTCTCCTCGGGCGTCTGGTCGTATCCGCCGAACGCGTTCGGCAGTCCGGCGTTCGGGTGGCAGGCGGTGTAGGTGCCCGCGAGGTGGGACAGTTCGGCGATGTGCGGGCGCATTTCCTCGGCGCCCAGCGAACAGTTGACGCCGACCAGCAGCGGATCGGCGTGCTCGATGGAACTCCAGAACGCCTCGACCGTCTGCCCCGACAGCGTCCGGCCGCTCAGGTCGACGATCGTCACCGAGATCCACAGCGGCAGATGCGGCGCGATGTCGCGTGCGGCGGCGATCGCGGCCTTGCAGTTGAGGGTGTCGAAGATCGTCTCGATCAGCAGCAGGTCGACGCCGCCTTCGGCGAGCGCCTTGATCTGATCCGCGTACGCGGCGTACACCTCGTCGAAGGTCACCGCGCGGAACGCCGGGTCCTCGACCTTGGGCGACAGCGACAACGTGACGTTCAGCGGCCCGACCGAGCCGGCGACGAACTTCCCGCCCGCCGCGTCCGCCGCCTCGCGCGCGATCTGGGCGCCGCGGAGGTTCATCTCGTACGCGAGGTGCTCGAGCCCGTAGTCCGCCTGGCCGATGGTGGTGGCGGTGAACGTGTTCGTCGTCGTGATGTCCGCGCCGGCGTCCAGATACTGGCGGTGGATGTCGAGGACGACGTCCGGCCGGGTGATGTTCAGCAGATCGGGGTCGCCGGTGATGTCACGAGGATGGTCCTGGAATCGCTCGGTGCGGTAGTCCTCGGGCTCGAGGCCGGCGTTCTGGAGCATCGACCCCCACGCGCCGTCGAGCACGACGATGCGCTCATCCAGCAGCTTTCGCAGGGCGGTCGTTTCCATCCAGCGCTCCTCCCATGTCGTGGGAGGCGCCCTTGCGGTGATGTCCGGGGCCGAGCGTGGCGGACCCCGCGGTCCGTTGCAGCGCCTCTCGACCTTGGCGACCAGAGTACCGGACCCGCACAAGGATGATCCGTCCGAATGGCTCAGCGGCCGGCGAGGGCGGGCTCGGGTTCCCGCACTGTGGGAGCAGACAGGGGGCGCTTGCGCCGGGCGACCACCTTGCGGCCCACGTCGATCATCGGCACCTCGACCCAACGGTAGAGGACGTCGGAGACGACGAGTGCCACGACGGTCACGGCGATCGCGGTCAGGGTCCGGTGGGTGGCCAGTTGAGGAATCGACAGCGCGACCACGGTCGCCGCCACCCCTTGCAGGAGGTACACGGAGTACGACCGCTCGCCGATGAACCGCATCGGAGGGGTGGAGAAGATCCAGGCGATCGGGCCGCGGGGGATCAGCGAGGTGATGAACAGTGCGACCAGTACCGCGTACGTGGTGCCACCGATCGTGCCGCCGTCCTGGAAGAAGGCCTCGATGTCGGTGATGTGGATCTGAAGTACGACGAGTACCGCGAGCAGGACGAAGCTGGCCAGCGGGTGGGTGAAGAAGCGGAGGACGGCGAAGCCCTTGCGATAGTGCAGGCCGATGGCGAGCGCGCAACCGATGATGATGGGCGAGTAGGCGCCGGCGTACGGCATCACCGGGATCAGCGCGATCATGAGCGCGATCAGGCCGATCGCCAGGCCCAGCCGCTTCGGGAAGCTCAGCGCCGCGATACCGAAGGCGAGGAACGGCCAGACGAGGTAGAACTTCTGCTCCACGCCCAGCGTCCACGACTGACCGAAAGGCGCGTTATGGGCGAATTCGTTGGTGAACGTCAGGAAGTACGGCATCGCGCCGGAGAGCCCACTCGAGGTGTACTGCCCGCGCAGATAGGTGAACACCACGATGATGCCCAAAACGGCGAAATACACCGGAAGAATGCGGAAAGCGCGACGGATGTAGAAGTTGGCGAGCGAAATCTTGCCGTTGCGGTCTTCTTCGCGCAGTGCCAGCGTGGTGATCAGGAAGCCCGAGAGCACGAAGAACAGGTGGACGCCGATCCATCCGTTCGCCATGACCCACGACGGTCCTCCGTAGTGGAACACCACCACGAGGAGCGCGGCGATCGCACGCAGCCCGTCGAGGGCTGGGAATCTCTTGGTGGACAGGTACTGCTCGTGAGTCAACATCTTCACAACCCCCCAGGAACGGCACCGGCGAACCCCTCGGCGCGGCTGCGTCACTCTAAAGGGTGGAATATTGATTCCTGTGAGGGGGCTGTGTGTTTTCTGTGCGTAGCCAAGGCGACGCGGAAATGCACCCGTTGGGAGTTTACGGACTGTCGCGCTATGTGGAACTTTGCTCACCTGCGATTACAGGTCGACCCTTCCCGACAACTGGGGAGACAGCGAGTAGTCAGAAACCCACGGTCGCCTTCTGGATCTTCACCGGCTTCGCGGGCAGCCCGTCGGCTGGACCGTTCGGGTCGGTCGGGATGATCCCGTTCGCCACGATCCGGTCCAGTACCTCCATGCCCCGCACGACCTTGCCCATCACCGAGTAGTTCTTCGGGATGTTCGCGAACGAGTGCACGATGAAGAACTCGCTGCCGTTGGTGCCGGGGCCCTGGTTGCCCATGGCGATGGTGCCGCGTTCGTAGGTCTCGGTGCCGTCGACCTCGTCCGGGAACTTGTAGCCCGGCCCGCCCTTCTCGGCCTCGTAGATGTCACCGCACTGCAGGACGCCGAGGCGCGCGGAATTCGTCAGGCGCCAGCACTGGCTGCGGTCGTAGAAGCGCTGCAGGGCCAGGCTCGCCAGGTTGTGGACGGCGCACGGAGCGGCGCCGGCGCGGTTCAGGCGCACGGTCACCGGGCCGTAGTTGAAGCGGAAGGTGACGTCGACGGTGCCACGCGTGAACGCGAAGGGGAGCGGGCGCAGCACCGGGCGGGCCGCGGGGTTCTCCGGCGTCGGCGTGAACTCGCAGCGCACGATCGGCGGGGACGCCGGGGCGGGCGCGGCGGTGGCCACACCGGGCAGCAGGACGGCGGCGAGAGCGGAAACGACAGCGGTGACACCCCAGCGCAGCTTCATGAGGGGGAACCTAGCCCACGAGGGTGGTCGTCGGGTAGCCGTTCACCGCGGGGCCGCGGTCGATCGCGGGTCTGGCCCGCCCCGGTGCATCGGCAGTCCACAGAGGCGACTTTCACCCCTTCATGTACCGCAGCGGAGAACCAGCCGGTCCAGGTGGTCGTGAGTGGCGATTCGGGTTAGAACACGAATCGTCACTCACGACCACCCGCACCGAACGGTCACCGCCCATGCTGAGCACATTCACCGCCGCGTACCTCGCCCTTACTCTCTCCCTGCCGCCCGTTGAAATGCGGCCTGACCAGGTCGAACACCGGGCCCTGCCCTGCGTCCAGGCGGGCGCGTCCGCCGCCGACGCGAACACGGCGAAAGTGCTCAACCAGCAACTCACCGGCAAGATGCGCCGCTACATGAACCCGTACAACACCTCGTGCGCCAGAGTGATCGTCGAGACCGTCCGGAGATCGGGCTTCAACGACCGCGCGGCGGCCATCGCGATCGCGACGGTGATCGTCGAGTCGAGCATCGCCAATCTCGACGGCGGTCTCGGTGACTCGGTCGGGCTCTTCCAGCAGCGTGCGAGCTGGGGGAGTTTCGCGCAGCGGACCGACCCGGTCTGGGCGACCGGCAAGTTCCTCGCCGTGATGCGGCAGTTCTACCCGAACGACACGTGGAAAAACGTCGCCATCGGGGACGTCGCGGCGGCGGTCCAGCGTCCGGCGGCGAAGTACCGGCATCGCTACGGGGTCGAAGCGGGCGACGCGGTCAAGATCGCCGACGAGCTGTGGTCTTAGGACGGCGATCGGCCCCCGTCCTCGAAGGAGGACGGGGGCCGAGGAGCCGTGAAGGAACTACTTGCGCCAGGCCGTGCGCTGCTTGCGGATGTCGAGCACCAACCCGAACATCATGAACAGCGCCAGGCCGATCAGCCACAGGTTCTCGGTCCAGCCGTGGTGGTTGCCGTACAGCATCACCAGCAGGATGATCGCGGTCAGCCAGCCCGCGATCCGCGTCGCCTTCGGGAAGGAACCGTGCCAGCCCCACTCGGCCGACGGCTCGTCGCGGGGGTCGACGGTGTCGACGCCCACCCGGCCGCGCTTTTCGACCGCCTTGCTCGCCACGATCAACTCCTCAAAACCCGATGGTTCGCTTGCCCGCGAATGATCCCATACCTGGCTGCACGCGCCCGACGGACCCCAGGCGACAATGAGCCCCGATGACTACCTCGCGAAGTGTGCTCGTGCTCGGTTCGACCGGTTCGGTCGGCGCCCAGGCCCTCGACGTCGCGGCCCGTAACCCGGAGCTGTTCCGGGTCGCCGGGATCGCCGCGGGCGGCTCCGACCCCGCCGCGCTGGCCGCGCAAGCCCTGGCGCACCAGGTCGACGCCGTCGCCATCAGCAGGCCGACGGCCGTGGAAGACCTGCAGCTCGCGCTGTACGCCGAAGCGCAGAAGCGCGGCTACAACCGTGGCGAGTTCAAGCTCCCGCGCCTCTTCGCCGGGGCCGACGCGGTCGTCGAGCTGATCGACGCGACCCCGGTCGACGTCGTGCTCAACGCGCTGCCCGGTTCACAGGGGCTCCCGCCGACCCTGCGCGCGCTCGCCACCGGGGCCACGCTGGCGCTCGCCAACAAGGAATCGCTGATCGCGGGCGGGCCGCTCGTGCTGGCCGCGGCCGAACCCGGCCAGCTGGTCCCGGTCGATTCAGAGCACTCCGCGATCGCGCAGGCTCTGCGTGCCGGCCGCGGGGCCGAGGTCGCCCGGCTGGTCCTCACCGCGTCAGGGGGCCCGTTCCGCGGCCGCAAGCGCGAGGAGCTGGCCGACGTCACCGTCGAGCAGGCGATGGCGCATCCGACCTGGTCGATGGGCCCGCTCATCACGATCAACTCGTCCACCCTGGTCAACAAGGGGCTGGAGCTGATCGAGGCGAAGCTCCTGTTCGGCATCGAGACCGAGCGCATCGACGTGGTCGTCCACCCGCAGTCGATCATTCACTCGATGGTGACGTTCGTGGACGGCTCGACGATCGCCCAGGCCAGCCCGCCCGACATGCGGCTGCCGATCGCGCTGGCCCTGCACTGGCCGGACCGGGTGCCCGGAGCCGCGGCCGCGTGCGTCTGGGACAAGCCCGCGAACTGGACTTTCGAGCCGCTGGACAACGCGGCGTTCCCCGCCGTCGAGCTCGCGAGGCACGCCGGGAACGTCGGCGGCTGCGTCCCGGCGGTGTACAACGCGGCGAACGAGGAGCTGGTGGCCGCCTTCCTGGCACAGAACACCGGCTTCACCTCGATTGTGGACACTATTGCCCAGGTGGTGGAAGCCGCCGACGAATGGCGTCGCGAACCTCGCGACGTGGAGGACGTACTAGCTGCCGAGCGCTGGGCTCGCGCGCGTGCCGGTGCGCTGATCGGTGAGGGGAAGTAGCGCGTGCTCTGGTTCATTCTCGGGATCGTGCTGTTCGCGCTGGGGATCTGCCTGTCCGTCGCGCTGCACGAGGCCGGTCACATGTGGGCGGCCAAGGCCTTCGGCATGAAGGTCCGGCGCTACTTCATCGGCTTCGGGCCGACGATCTTCTCCTTCCACCGCGGCGAGACCGAGTACGGCGTGAAGTGGATCCCGCTCGGCGGGTTCTGCGACATCGCGGGCATGACCGCGCTCGACGAGGTCACCCCGGAGGAGTCGAAGCGCGCGATGTGGCGCTTCAAGACCTGGAAGCGCACCGTCGTCATGTCGGCGGGTTCGGCGATGCACTTCATCCTCGGTTTCATCATCCTGTACCTGATGGCCGTCACCATGGGCCTGCCGAACCCGGAGGCACAGGCCGCCCCCACCCAGCCGGTGATCGACGCCACCTCCTGTGCCCGGACGGCCACCACCCTGGAGCAGCTCAAGGACACGACCTGCCCGGCGGACGCACCGACCCCGGCGAAGACCGCCGGGATCCAGGCCGGTGACAAGATCGTGTCGGTCGCGGGCAAGCCGACGCCGACCTGGACCGACGTGCTCGCGGCCGTCCAGGTCGCCGGTGGTCCGACGCCGTTCGTGGTCGAGCGCGGCGGGCAGCGCATCGCTCTCTCTGTCGACGTGCCGCGGGTGCAGCGCCTGGTGGCCGACGGCGACAACAAGACCACGGTCAAGGACGTCGGCATGATCGGCGCCTCGCCGGTGCCGAAGACCCTGGTGGCGACCTACGGCCCGGTCGACGCGGTCGGGGCGACGGTCGGCTTCACCGGCACGATGTTCTCCGAGACCGCCAAGCGGCTGATCGAGTTCCCTTCGCGGATCCCCGCGGTGGTGGATTCCATCTTCGGCGGCGAGCGCGACCCGAACACCCCCGTCAGCGTGGTCGGTGCCAGCCGTATCGGTGGCGAGGCCGCCGAGCGCGGTCTGTGGGAGATCTTCGTGCTCCTGCTGGCGAGCCTGAACTTCTTCATCGGCGTGTTCAACCTGCTGCCGTTGCTCCCGCTCGACGGCGGGCACATCGCGGTCGTCTGGTACGAGCGGGTGCGGGACTGGATCCGCAAACTGCGTGGCAAGGCGGCGGGTGGTCCGGTCGACTACACGAAGCTGTCCGCGATCACGATGGTGCTCGTCTTCATCGGTGGCGCGGTGACTCTGCTCACCGTCACCGCCGACATCGTGAACCCGGTCAAGCTGTTCCAGTGACGCGGGAGGACGGTTACGGAGCGCGCTGTCAGCACCGTTGGGCTGCCCAGGTAATGCTGCTCACCGTGACGGCTGACGTCGTGGGTGTCCGCCGATCGGGGTAGGTACGCTGGAAGACGTGACTGTCGCTCTAGGTATGCCAGCGCTTCCTCCTCCCGTCCTCTCCGAGCGTCGCAAGACCCGACAGCTGCAGGTCGGGCCGGTCGGTGTGGGGAGTGAGCACCCGATTTCGGTGCAGTCGATGACCACTACGCTCACCTCTGATGTCAACGCGACTTTGCAGCAGATCGCGGAGTTGACCGCCGCGGGTTGTGACATCGTGCGGGTGGCGTGCCCGTCGGCGGATGACGCGGAGGCGTTGCCCGCGATCGCGCGGAAGTCGCAGATCCCGGTGATCGCGGACATCCATTTCCAGCCGAAGTACGTGTTCGCCGCGATCGAGGCGGGTTGTGCGGCGGTCCGGGTGAATCCTGGCAACATCCGCAAGTTCGACGATCAGGTCAAGGAGATCGCGCGGGCGGCGAGGGATCACGGCACGCCGATCCGGATCGGGGTCAACGCGGGTTCGCTGGACAAGCGGATCATGGACAAGTACGGCAAGGCGACCCCGGAGGCGCTGGCCGAGTCGGCGTTGTGGGAGGCGTCGCTGTTCGCCGAGCACGACTTCCACGACGTGAAGATCTCCGTGAAGCACAACGACCCGGTGGTCATGGTGCGGGCCTATGAGCTCCTGGCCGAGCAGTGCGACTACCCGCTGCACCTCGGTGTCACGGAGGCGGGCCCGGCGTTCCAGGGCACCATCAAATCGGCTGTGGCCTTCGGTGCGTTGCTGCGGCAGGGCATCGGCGACACCATCCGGGTCTCGCTGTCGGCGCCGCCGGTGGAAGAGGTCAAGGTCGGGATCCAGATCCTGCAGTCGCTCAACCTCAAGGAGCGCAAGCTCGAGATCGTGTCCTGCCCCTCGTGCGGCCGGGCGCAGGTGGACGTCTACACCCTCGCCGAGCAGGTCACCGCCGGGCTGGAGGGCATGGAGGTCCCGCTGCGCGTCGCGGTCATGGGCTGCGTCGTCAACGGACCCGGCGAGGCGCGCGAGGCCGACCTCGGTGTCGCCTCGGGCAACGGCAAGGGCCAGATCTTCGTCAAGGGCGAGGTCATCAAGACCGTCCCCGAACACGCCATCGTCGAAACACTGATCGAAGAAGCCATGCGCATCGCCGAGGAGTCGGGCCAGACGATCGGCGCGGGCGAGCCCACCGTCACCGTCGGCTGATTGGTCGAGACCAGTGCAATGAAAGGCCCCTTCATCGCAAATTTTGCGATGAAGGGGCCTTTCATTGCACGTGGCGGCCCCGACCAGCCAAGGTTGTCTGAGCGTGTCGTTGAGCTCGCGTTCCGTTTACGCCGCCGATCTGGCACCCTGGAGTGGTGTTGCGGCTTGCAGGTGCACGGCTGCTCGATGATCGGGACTATCCCGCGGTCCGTGCCGCGCTCGCCACAGACCCGGTCGGCAGCTGCATGGTCAGTGCCAGGGTGGAGACCGCGGGTCTCGACCCCTGGCGGCTCGGTGGTGAGCTCTGGGCCGCCGATTCCCGTCCGGTCCGGGCGGGCAGGCTCCAGGGGTTGTGCTTCTCCGGGCCGAATCTGATCCCGTTGCGCGGCAACGCCTCCGCTTTGCGTTCCTTCGCCGATCGCGCCCTGCGCCGCCAGCGGAGCTGTTCGTCACTGGTCGGCCCGGCCGAGCAGGTGCTCGGGCTGTGGGACGAGCTCGAACCGGAATGGGGCCCCGCCCGCGAAGTCCGGCACGACCAGCCGCTCATGGCGCTCGACGGGGTCCCGTCCGTCGCCGCCGATCCGCTGGTCCGCGCGGTGCGCCCGGAAGAACTCGACAGGTATCTCCCGGCCGCGATCGCCATGTTCGTCGAAGAGGTCGGTGTCGACCCCCGCAACGGTGATGGTGGCGCCGGTTATCGCGCCCGCGTCGCGGAACTGATCGCCGGCGGCCGGGCGTTCGCGCGGTTCGAGGACGGCGAGGTCGTCTTCAAGGCCGAGATCGGCGCGATGTCCTCCACGGTCGGGCAGATCCAGGGGGTCTGGGTGCATCCCGAACGCCGGAGCGGCGGCCTCGGCACGGCGGGGACGGCGTCCGTGGTGAACCGGCTCGTCCGCGGGATGGGCCGCACCGCGAGCCTCTACGTCAACGCCTACAACAGCCCGGCGCTCGCCGCCTACCGGAAGATCGGCTTCCAGCAGGTCGGGCAGTACGCGACGGTTCTTTTCTAGGCCGTGTCGCGTCCGGCCGGATCGGGCCGGGGCTGGCAGGATCTCCAGACATGCCAGCAGGTCGTCGTCTCGCCGTCGTCGTGCTCGCGGGGGTGGTGGGCCTCTCGGCCGCCGGGTGCGGGCTCTTCGCCGATTCCGGACCCGAAGAAGCCGTCACGGGTTTCCTCGGCGGGCTCTCCTCCGGTGACGTCGCCGCCGCGGCCTCCTTCACCGATTCGCCGGACGCCGCCCGCGCGGTATTGGAGATGGCGCGGAAAGCCCTTTCCCCCGAGTCGATCGCCGTCGGGGACAAGCAGGTCCGGCACGCGTCCGGGGCGGACGACGGCACGGCGACCTACCAGCTCACCTGGAACCTCCCGCGCGGCCGCGCCTGGACGTACAAGGCCGACGCGCAGGTCCATTCCACCCAGGACGGCTGGAAGGTGCGCTGGCTGCCCACCGCGCTCCATCCACAACTGGCCGCGCAGCAGAGCATCGCGTTGAAGGCCGACCCGCCGGACCTCGCGCCGGTGCTGGACCGCGACGGGACGCCGTTGCTGCGCCCGCAGACCGTCGTCAGCGTGGTGCTCGACCCGGAGAAGGCGGGAGACCTGGTGGCGGTCTCCGACAAACTCGGCGCGGCGCTCAACCGGTTCGAAGCGTCGGTGACCGGCCAGTCGATCCGCGACGGGGTGAAGGCGCTCAAGCCCGGTTCCGGCTACCCGGTGGTGAGTCTGCGGGCGGCCGGCTATCAAGAGGTGAAACCCGAGATCTACGACCTGCCCGGCGTCCGGTTCAGCCAGCAGGAAAGGCTGCTGCCCGACGACAAGAACTTCGGCAAGCAGGTGCTGCCCGCGGTCCGGTCGCTCGTCGAGGACCAGGTGGAGGGCTCGGCGGGCTGGCGCGTCGTCACGCTCGACACGGGCGGCGGCGAGATCGTCGACCTGCACTCCGAAACCCCCGAACCGGCGCCCGCGGTCGTCAGCACGCTCAGTGTGAAGGCCCAGGGTTCGGCGGAACGGGCGCTCGCCCCGGTTCCGACGGCCTCCGCGCTGGTCGCGATCCAGCCGTCGACGGGGGAACTGCTGGCGGTGGCGCAGAACGCCCAGGCCGACCCCCAGGGCGCGCTCGCGCTCACCGGCCGGTTCCCGCCGGGGTCGACGTTCAAGATGGCCACCGTCGTCGCGGCGCTGTCGGCGGGTTCGGTGCGGGCGGACAGCCCCGTCGACTGCCCCGGCACGGCCACCTTCGAGAACCGGACGGTGCCGAACGAGGGCAAGTTCTCCCTCGGGGTCGTCCCGCTGTCCACGGCGTTCGCCAAGTCCTGCAACACCACCTTCGCCAAGCTTTCGACCGATCTGCCGCCGGCCGCGCTGACCGACGCCGCGCGCGATCTCGGCGTCGGCGCCGATTTCGTGATCCCCGGCCTGACCACGATCACCGGCTCGGTGCCGTCGGCGAACACCGTCGCGCAGCGGGCGGAGAACGGTTTCGGTCAGGGGACCGTCGTGACGAGCCCCTTCGGCCTCGCCGTCGCCACCGCGACGGTCCAGTCCGGGAAGGTGCCGGTGCCGACGCTGGTGCGGGGGATGGCCTCGACGTCGTCCGGGCTCGGCAAACCGATCCGGCCGGAGGTGCTCGACGCGGTGCGCGGGATGATGCGCGAGGTCGTCACCGACGGTACGGCGACACTGCTCGAACCCTTGCCGGACGTGCGGGGCAAGACCGGGACGGCCCAGTTCGGCGACGGAACGCGTTCGCACGGCTGGTTCGTCGGCTACACCGGGGATCTGGCCTTCGCGGTGCTGACCACCGACGCGGGAACGTCCCAACCCGCGGTCGAAGCCGCCCAGCGCTTCCTGACGGGACTCGGTTAGCCGTCAGGTCGTAGGCTGGTCTCATGTCCGTTCGCTCCCCCTTGAAGCCCGGCGTCCAGACGCCGAGGCGAGTCGTCCCCGCCGGCATCGCCCGTCCCGAATACGTCGACCGGCCGTCGCCGAAACGCGACACGGGCAACGGGGTCCGCACGCCCGAGGTGATCGAGGCGATGCGCGTCGCGAGCAGGATCGCGGCGCAGGCGCTCGAGGAGGGTGGCAAGGCCGTCAAACCCGGCGCCACCACCGACGACATCGACAAGGTGATCCACGAGTTCCTGCTGGACAACCACGCGTATCCGTCGACCCTCGGCTACCGCGCGTTCCCCAAGTCGTGCTGCACCTCGCTCAACGAGGTGATCTGCCACGGCATCCCGGACTCGACGGTGATCGAGGACGGCGACATCTGCAACATCGACGTCACCGCGTTCATCGGCGGCGTCCACGGCGACACCAACGCCACGTTCCTGGCGGGTGACGTCTCGGAGGAGGCGCGGCTGCTGGTCGAGCGCACGCGTGAGGCGACGATGCGCGCCATCAAGGCCGTTCGCCCCGGCAGGCAGCTCAACGTGATCGGCCGCGTCATCGAGGCGTACGCGAAGCGGTTCGGCTACGGCGTCGTCCGCGACTTCACCGGCCACGGCGTCGGCCCGGCGTTCCACACGCCGCCGACCGTCCTGCACTACGAGGAGCCGTCGGTGGACACGATCATCGAGCAGGGCATGACCTTCACGATCGAGCCGATGATCACCCTCGGCACCATCGACTACGACATCTGGGCCGACGACTGGACCGTCACCACCAAGGACAAGAAGTGGACGGCGCAATTCGAGCACACCCTCGTGGTGACCGAAGACGGCGCCGAAATCCTGACGGTGCCGTAGGTCGCTCCCGACGTACCTGAAGGCCCCCTTCCTCGCGCCAGGCGCAGGGAAGGGGGCCCTTCAGGTACTTCGAGGGTCAGCGCTCGTCCCGCTCCACCCTGGCCAGCAGTTCGTCCAGGAAACCGCACGCCTCGCTGGCGGCCCGGTCCGCGTCGCCGTCGGCGATGGCCTCGGCGAGCCCCTCGTGCCCTATCTCCGGCAGGAACTCGCCTCCCGGCGTCACGTTCGACGTCGCGGCCACGCTGGCCGTTATCACCTCGGTGAGCCCCCGGTACATCTCGGTCAGCAGGGTGTTGTGTCCACTTTGGACGACGGCGAAGTGGAATTCCGCGTCCAGGCGGGCGAAATCCTCCCAATGGCCCTGGCGGAGCTCGGCGTTGCGGCGGCCGAGCAAGGAGCGCAGCTCGGCGACTTCCTCCGCGGTCCGTGCCGCCGCCGCGAGCCGGGCGCCTTCGACCTCGAGGATGCGCCGCACCTGCAGCACCTCGCGCAGTTCCGATCCGCACAACCGCCGGATGGCGCCCGAGACCTCGCTCGTCGCCCGCACGTAGGTTCCGTCGCCCTGCCGGACTTCGAGCAACCCCGTGTGCGCGAGCGCGCGAACGGCCTCGCGGACGGTGTTGCGCCCGACGCCGAGCTGTCCTGCCAGCTCCGGTTCGGTCGGAATCCGCTGACCGATGGGCCATTCTCCTTGCGTGACGGCGTCACGCAGCTGCTCGATGACCTGATCGACCAGGCCGGCACGGCGCGTGGTGGCCAATGGCACAGCGTTGTCCCTTCATCCAATCATCCTATGTATGTGATACTAGCCGACGTGCGTGTCAACTCCCGAAAATCCGCTTCCTCGTTCGACGAAAGCCTTGAACTCGAAGGTTCGATCGAAACGGAGTGGCGGCCGGGGGTGATCACCGGCGGCGTCCTGCTCGGTGTCGCGGTGATCCTGGTGGCCCTCAATCTGCGCCCGGCGATCACCAGCGTCGGCCCGATCCTCGGCGAGATGCGCGACGACCTCGGTGCCACGGCGACCTGGGCCGGCGTGCTCACCACGCTCCCCGGCCTGTGTTTCGCCGGCGCCGGATTCGCCGCGCCCGCGCTGGCCCGCCGGTTCGGCGTCGGCGCGGCCATCGCGGCCGCCCTGTCGGTGCTGGGCGTCGGCCTGGTGCTGCGCGTGCTCGACGGACCGTACGTCGTACTCGGGGGAACACTGGTCGCCACGGCGGGGATCGCCTTGGCGAACGTGCTGATCCCGGTCGTCATCAAGGACTCCTTCCCGGCACGTGTCGGCATGATGACCGGCGTGTACACCGCCGCTCTGCAGGGCGGGGGCGCCTTGGGATCCGCGCTCACCCCTCCCCTGGAGAGCGCGTTCGGCGGCTGGCGCCAAGGTCTCGGCGCCTGGTCGGTGCTGGCGGTGCTCGCACTCCTCGTCTGGATTCTCGCAGCCCGCGGTGCGGGACGGGTGCCCGTTCCGGAGGCAGGCAAGCAGGGTAGCGGGCGATCGTTGCTGCGAAGCCCCCTTGCCTGGATGGTCACGCTTTTCTTCGGTACTCAGGCCTTTTTGGCCTACGTCGTGATGGGCTGGCTGCCGGAGGTGATGATCGACGCGGGGGTGAGCAAGGGTGATTCCGGGCTGCTGCTCGGGTTGATCTCGCTCATCGCCGTTCCGATCAGTCTCGTGGTGGCGCCGATGGCCGCGCGGCACCGCAGCCAGAGCCCCTGGATCGTCGGGCTGGGCGTTCCCGGTTTCGTCGGCATGGTCGGCATGATGGTCGCTCCCGCCGCCTCGCCCCTGTTGTGGTGCCTTCTCATCGGGCTCGGGATGAGCGTCTTCTCGCTCGCGTTGACGGTGATCGCGCTCCGGGCGCGCTCCGGTGCGGACACCGCGCGGTTGTCGGGGATGGCCCAGGGTATCGGTTACCTGATGGCGGCCGTCGGACCCTTCCTGTTCGGGCTGCTCCACGATCTCACGCACGCCTGGACCGTTCCCTGGATCATGATGCTCGTGGTCTTCGCCGCCCAAATGACCTTCGGGGCTCTCGCCGGTCGTCGCCGCTTCGTCTGAACGCGTTCAAAACTTCTTGACCCCGCCGGGGCGGAGCCATACCCTAAGTGAGTTGAACCTGTTCAAAAACTTGGGTCCGGGGGTTGGCGTGGTGGAGGGAACGGCGTACGGGGCGGCCTTGGCGGGTTTCGCCGCGGTGTGCGTCGCCTTGGCGCCGCAACGGCCCGCGCCGGTGGTCACGCCGCACGAGTTCTACCGCGCCGTGGACCGGGTGTGCGTACAGGTGGGGAAGGACAGTGGCGCCGAGATCGAGCGTTACTGGCCGGATCCACGGGGGGACGCCGCGACGGAGCTGCGCAAGTGGCGGCACCACGTCGCGGTGAAGGTGGACGACGCCAGGGACGTCCTCAAGGGGGCGACGGGGGTCCGCGCGGTGCCCGGAGGGGCGGCATCCGCGCGGGAGGACTTCCTGGCGGCGATCCGCCGGTACGTCGAGGCGGGGGAGCGGTTCCGACGGGACGGAGCCCGCTCGCCCGCCTTGATGGGCGCCTCGGACAGCGAGAGGAACGCGGTGAGCGCGCTCGCGGCGCGCAACGGGGCCCGCGCCTGCGAGCGCGTTGTCTGAACACCCGCAATCAGTCACCTGCTTGCCCCGGGGAATCTCGCAAGCAGGTGACTGATCGCGGTGGAGGATCAGTCCAGCGGCAGGTTCAGCAGCGCGTTCTCGACCAGTTCCGGCATCGCCGGGTGGATCCAGTACTGCCCGCGCGCCATGCTCTTCGCGTCCAGCCCGAAGCTCATCGCCTGGATCAGCGGCTGGATCACCGAAGACGACTGCGGGCCGATGATGTGCGCGCCCAGCAGCTGCCCGGTGGCCGGGTCGGCGAGCAGCTTCGCGAAGCCGGTGGTGTCCTCCATCGCCCATCCGTAGGCGATGCCCGCGTAATCCTGGTGCGACGTCACGTACGAGACGCCGCGCTCGCGGGCCTCGCGTTCGGTCAGCCCGACGGACGCGACCTGCGGCGAGGTGAACACCGCGTGCGGGACGAACCGGTGGTCGGCCTCGATCCGCTCGTCCGGGTGCAGCAGGTTGTGCTGCACGACGCGCTGCTCGTGGTTCGCGACGTGCTTCAGTTCGAGCACCGACGAGATGTCGCCGAGCGCGTAGATCCCGTCGACCACGGTCTGCTGGTATTCGTCGACCACGACGTGCCCGCGCTCGCCGGTGGTGACCCCGGTGGCGGCGACGTCGAGGAGGTCGGAGTTCGGCTTGCGGCCGGTGGCGACCAGCAGCACGTCGGCTTCGACGGTCTCGGCGCCTTCCGGGCCTTCGAGGTCCAGCGCGACGCCTGACGCGGTCTTGCGCGCGCGGACGGTCTTCCGGTCGAGCCGGACGTCGAACCGCTGGGCGGCCAGTTCGGTGAACCGGGCGCTGACGTCGTCGTCCTCGGACCGCAGCAGCGTGCCGGACCGGTTGATCACGGTCACGTTCACCCCGAACGAAGCGAAAACGTGCGCGAATTCGGCCGCGATGTACCCGCCGCCGAGGATCACGATGCTCGACGGCAGTTCGTCGAGCCGCATCACCGTGTCGGAGGTGTGGTAGCCGGTTTCGGCGAGACCGGGGATGTCCGGGAGCACCGGGCGCCCGCCCGCCGCCAGCACGAACCGGTCGGCGGTGATCGTCTCGGCGGGGCGGCCGTCGGGGTAGCCGACCCGTAGCTCCTTGTGCCCGGTGAAACGGCCTTCGCCCTCGTACACGGTGACGTTCTTGTTGTCCTCGTGCTCGACGCGGTACTCGCGTCCACCGGCGGCGATCGGGTCGATCCGCCCGAAGATCCGGTCGCGCACGTCGCGCCAGCGGATCCCGGTCAGCTCCTCGTCGACGCCGAACTTCGCCGACGAAAGAGGGGTGGCCGCGACGTTGGCGGCGTGCACGAACATCTTCGTCGGGATGCAGCCCACGTTCAGGCAGGTGCCACCGAACGTGCCCTTCTCCACGATCGCCGTGTTCCAGTCCGCGAAGCGCTGGTCGAGGATCGAGTTACCCGATCCGGTACCGACGATCACCAGGTCGTAGTGGGGCACGCTGTCTTCCTTTGCGGCGGGAGCGGGTGGTTCCGACTCTAGCCAACTTGTCACGACGGCCGGTTGTTCCCGGCCCGGCGCCCCAGGTCCGGCCGGCCGCGGGCCGGACGGCGGACGAAGGCGGTGGTGTCGTTCCCGCCCCCTGTCGGGGGAAAGGTCACGCGCACGTCTTTCGCCTGCCTGCCGCCTCGGTCGGGAACTTCGCGGCGAACAACTGCCCGAACACGGTGACGGCTGGATTCGCCTCGGAAGCGTTCACGAGCATTTCCCCCGGATATGCGCGTGAACGTCGAAATCCCCGAAGAACAACGTCGGATCACGCGGCCGGGTACCGCGCGAGCACGTCGGCCGGAACGGGATTCACCGTGTCCTCGAACCGGTTCCCGGTGAGTCCGAAACCGTTGCCCCGCAAGGGAAGCGGCGTCGCGCCGACCCTCCACGCCGAGATGAAAGGGCCCGGATGTTCGCCGTGGCCCGGACGAGATCCCACGTGACAGCTGCGGTGGGTGAGCACGGGTCCACCCGTTTCAGTGACACCACCTCGGGCTTTTTGCGATTAGGGTATGCGCGACCGCTCGTGTACGCGCTGGAGTCGAATGACTTCCCAGGGTTTGACCGTACGTACGCCCCGGTGAAGGGAAAGAACATGCCCAAGAAGTCACGTCGCGCCCTGCTGCTCGCGGTCGGAGCGGTCCTCGCGACGGCCGTGATGGTCCCGGTCGCGGTCACCAGCGCGTCGGCGGACGACGGCGCGGTGAACGGACCGGACAGCGCCGCGCAGCCGAGGATCGTCGGCGGCGGCAAGGCGTCGATCTCGCAGCACCCGTACGCGGTCTACTTGGCCGATCGCGGCGGCAACCAGTACTGCGGTGCCGTGATCGTCAGCTCCACGACGGTCGCGACGGCGGCGCACTGCGCGGTCGCGGTCGACCGTGCCGACGTCCGGGTGATCGCCGGACGCGAGGACAAACGCACGAAGGACGGCGTGGAGCTGCGTGTTTCGAAGATGTGGGTCAGTCCCGGCTACCAGGGAGACCCCGGCAAGGGTGACGACATCGCGGTGATGACGGTCAGCGGTCAGCTGCCGTACCGGCCCGCGAAGGTCGCCGACAACGGCAGTGCCGACCTGTACAGCGAAGGCACGAAAGCGACCGTGCTCGGCTGGGGCCGCATCGCCGACGGCGGCGCGCGGTCGGACTACCTGCGCAGCGCGGTCGTCCCGGTGGTCAACGACAAGACCTGCCGCACCGCGTACTCGGGCTACGACCCGAGCGACATGGTGTGCGCCGGTTACCCCGAAGGCGGGATCGACGCCTGCCAGGGTGATTCGGGCGGACCGCTGATGGTGGGCGACACCCTGATCGGGATCGTGTCGTTCGGCGATGGCTGTGCGAAGCCGAACAAGCCGGGCGTCTACACCCGTGTCTCGTACTTCGCGAACGAGATCTCCCAGCAGAACAAGCGCGGGCTGATCGGCTGATCGATGCCTTCTTCACGTCCGATGTGCTACCAAGTGGACGTGAGCACCGACACCCCGATCACCGAGACCACGTCGTTCCCCCTGTCCGTCGCCGGTGACGAGATCACGGCCGCCCAGCTGCACGGCATCCTCCGCTTGCGCGTGGACGTGTTCGTCGTCGAGCAGGATTGCGCGTATCACGAGATCGACGGACGCGACCTCCTGCCCGGCACCCGGCACCTCTGGATCGGCGGTTCGGTCGCCGTCGACTCGTATCTGCGGGTGTTGCAGGACGCCGGCGGAACCTTCCGCATCGGCCGGGTGTGCACGGCGGTCCGCTCACGCGGCAAGGGCCTCGCGGGACGCCTGATGGAGACCGCGCTCGCGGGGATCGGGGACGCGCCGTGTGTGCTCGACGCGCAGACGTACGCGAAGGACTTCTACGCCAAGTACGGCTTCGTCGTCGAAGGCGACGAGTTCCTGGAAGACGGCATCCCGCACCTCACGATGTGGCGCCGGGAGGCGCCGCGGCCGTGATCACCCCGACCGCGCGGTCCACGTCGGTCTCGGTGAGGTCGGCCCGTGCGGTCAGGCGCAGGCGGGAGATGCCGTCGGGCACGGACGGCGGGCGGAAGCAGCCGACCCGCACCCCCTGATCGGCGCAAGCGGCCGCCCACGCGACGGCCGATTCCGGCGACGGCGCCTGCACCGAGATCACCGCGGCGTCCGGGAGACCGACCCGGAAACCCGCCGACTTCAGGTGCATCGCGAGGTTTCCGGCGGCTTCGGTCACCTTCGTGGCCAGCTCCGGCTCGGCCTTCAACGCGGTGAGCGCGGCCAGCGCGGCGGCGGCGCTGGCGGGCGCGAGGCCGGTGTCGAAGATGAAACTGCGCGCCGTGTCCACCAGATGTTTGATCACGCGACGCGGCCCGAGCACCGCTCCGCCTTGTGCGCCAAGGGATTTCGAGAGCGTGATGGTGGTGACGACGTCCGGCGCGCCGGAGAGCCCCGCCGCGTGGACGGCCCCGCGGCCGCCCTCGCCGAGGACGCCGAAACCGTGCGCGTCGTCGACGAGCAGTGAGGCGCCGTGCTCCCGGCAGACACCGGCGAGCTGCTCCAGCGGGGCGAGGTCACCGTCGACGGAGAAGACGGAATCGGTGACGACGAGCGCGCGCGGTTTGCGGCGGGTCGCCAGCGCGTGCTTGAAGGCGTTCGGATCGCTGTGCGCGACGGCGGCGATGTCCGAACGGGACAGGCGGCAGCCCTCGATCAGCGAGGCATGGATGTACTTGTCCGTGACGATCGCCGAATCCGCGCCGGACAGGGCCGTGACGGCGCCGAGGTTCGCGGTGAAACCGGACGAGAAGACCAGCGCCGCCTGCGTGCCGCAGAAGCGGGCGAGCTCGTGCTCGAGTTCGGCGTGGATCTCGGTGGTGCCGGAGACGAGACGGGAGCCCGTCGCGCCGGCGCCCCAGCGCAGCGCGGCCGCCGCGGCCGCACCGGCGACCCGCTTGTCCCTGGCGAGCCCGAGATAGTCGTTGCCCGCGAGGTCCAGCTCCGGTTCCCGCGCCTGCCGGATGCGCAGCTTGCGCACCAGCCCGGCCTCGGCCCGCTTCTCGGCCTCCACGTCGAGCCAGTCGAAGACCTGGTCGGGCGGGAGGTGCTGCGGAGCGGGGCCGGGAGAAGTCACATCCCGCAGTCTCCCATCCGCCTTTTCCCGATGGACGTGGTGGTCCCCGCAGCGAACGCAAGGAAAGGTCCTTTCCTCGCAAATTTTGCAAGGAAAGGACCTTTCATGGCACTAGCCCGCCGGAGGGACCGGCGTCGGTCGGGTCAGCTGTCGTAGCTGCGACGCGGGCGACCGCCCGGACGCTGCGGACGGCCGCTGCCGCCACCGGACTCGCCACGACGCGGGCGGCCGCGGAAGCCGCCGGGACGGCCGCCTTCGCGGTGACCGTGACCCTCGCGGGAGCCCTGGTAACCACCGCGGTCGCCGCCACCGTAACCGCGGCCACCGCCACGACGCGGCGACTCACGGCGACGCTCGACGACCGGCTCGCCGCTGGGCTGCTGCGCACCGGTGATGCGAGCGAGCTCGGCGTCGCCAGGGCGGACCGTGGTCTGCTCGGCGCGGACACCGGCGCGGTCGGTCATCCGGCGCACCATGCGGCGCTGGTCGTGGGTGACCAGCGTGACCACGACACCGGACGCCCCGGCGCGCGCGGTGCGGCCGGCGCGGTGCAGGTAGTCCTTGTGGTCGGCGGCCGGGTCGACGTGCAGCACCAGCGAGATGTCGTCGACGTGGATACCGCGTGCGGCGACGTCCGTGGCGACGAGGACCGGGGCGAAGCCTTCCTTGAAGTCCGCGAGGACCCGGTTGCGCTGGCCCTGGGTCTTGCCGCCGTGCAGCGCGGCCGCGTGGACGCCCTTCTCACGCAGGCGCTCGGTGAGGCGGTCCACGTGGTGCTTGGTGCGGACGAACATGATCGTGCGGCCCTCGCGGGCGCCGATCTCGGTGATGATGTCCTGCTTGTCCTGGTGCGACACCTGGAGCACGTGGTGGTCCATGGTGGTGACGCTGGCGGTCGACGGGGCGACCGAGTGCGTGACCGGGTTGGTCAGATACGCGCGGACCAGGCGGTCGACGTCACCGTCGAGGGTGGCGGAGAACAGCAGGCGCTGGCCGTCACGCGGGGTCAGGTCGAGGATCTCGCGGACCTGCGGCATGAAGCCCATGTCGGCCATCTGGTCGGCTTCGTCGAGCGCGATGAAGGTGCAGTCCGACAGCGACGCGGTGCCCTGTCGGACGTGGTCCGACAGCCGGCCGGGGGTGGCGATCAGCAGGTCGACGCCGCGGGAAAGCGCGTCGGCCTGGCGGGTGAAGGCCATGCCGCCGACGGCGGTGCGGCACCACAGGCCGAGGGACTTGGCCAGTGGGGTCAGCGAGTCGGCGACCTGCATGGCCAGCTCGCGGGTCGGGACCAGGATCAGCGCACGCGGGTGCTTCGGCCGGGCGCGGCCGCCGTTGAGCCGGGTCAGCATCGCGAGGCCGAAGGCCAGGGTCTTGCCGGAACCGGTCTGGGCGCGGCCCAGCACGTCGCGGCCGGCGAGCGCGTCGGGGATGGTCGCCGACTGGATCGGGAACGGGGTGGTGATACCGGCGTCGGCCAGTGCCCGCAGCAGCGGCTCGGGAAGCCCGAGCTCCGCCCAGGTGGTGGCCTTGACACTCTCGACGGCGTCGTCGTGCAGCATCGCGTCACCCGCGGGGCGGGTGCGCGGCTTGCGGTGCTGCCTGGCCGACGGTGAGGTGTGGCCGGAATTGAACGTGACTGTCACAAATGCCTCTCGGACGTGGCACGTCGCAAGGAGGCCCGGGGCTGCCCGCACGCAGGCAGGCAAGATGGTGTGCACAGATGGGCGTTCACAGGGACGAACCCGGCACACCGCGTCTGCATGACACCGCGCGCCAATTGGTTGATACGGATACCGCGAGCCATTCGGTTGGCTTTGGAGGCGACGGACACCACTCATCCACGCCGCCGGTTGCGGTCTAGCACTACTGTACCGGACCGTTATCCGGCCTCCCAACGGGAGGGACCGATTGTGGGCAGGGTCTCCACGGCGGCTTCTCCCGGCTCGTCGAGAAAGGGCCGATCCCGACGTGCTGTGCCGGGAACGACCCTTTCGTGACACTGTGGACGGTCAGCGGAGACCGGCCATCTCCCGCAGTTCCCCGATCAGTTCCGGGACGGCCGTGAGCCGCTCCGGCAGCCCTCGCGAGTGGAACCACGTGGCGATGTTGCGCACGTCCCGCGCGAGGAACTCGAGCCCGCCGGGATTGGCCACGATGTCGACCACCTGCGGCAGGTCGATCACCATGATCCGGTCCCGGTGGACCAACAGGTTGTACGCCGAGAGATCGCCGTGCGCGAGCCCTTGCGACGCCAGCAGTTCCAGCATCGCCGCGGTCTGGAACCACAGTTCCCGCAACTGTTCGGGCTCCGGCCGGACCTGTGCCAGCCGCGGCGCCGCCGTCTCGCCGTCGCCGAGGAACTCCAGCAGCAGTTCGGTACCGTCGCGCTGCACCGGGTACGGCACCGGCGCACCCACCGTCCAGAGCTTGCTCAGCGCGCCGAATTCGGCCACCGCCCACTGTTCGGCGATGAGGTTGCGGCCGAAGCTGCTGCGCGACTCCATGGCCCGCATCTCCCGCGACCGCCGCATCCGCCTGCCTTCGAGGTAGCCGGCGTCGCGATGGAACAACCGGTGCTCGCCGCTGCGATACCGCTTGGCCGCGAGCACGGTGCCCTCGGTGCCGGGCAGGTTGCGCCGGACGAGGTGGACGTCCGCCTCCTTGCCGGTTTTGAGGACGCCGAGTTCGGTGTCCACCGCCGCAAGTTCGGTGATCACCCAGCCGGGCCGGGGAAGCGGCCCGTGCTCCGCCTCTCCCCAGGTGCTCCAACGGTCGGCGCCGTCGGGGATGGCGGTCTCGGTGTAGGCGTCCTCACGCAGCCGGGCGAGCCGGACGCGTTCGGCTTCGGTGAGCCGTCCGCCGCGGGCGGGCTCGGGTTCGTCGTCGAACCGGCGACGACGGGTACGGCTGGGACGGCTGTGGTTTTCTTCTTCGAGATCGTGCTTGCGCACTGGTGGGTTCTCCTAGTCAGGGATGCCCCACCGGGCGAGCGTCGTGGCTCAGCCGCGAGGGGCGAGTGGATGGGGGCGGCCAAGGCCCCGGACAGTCATCAGCACGAGGCACCTCCCTGTCGCATCCACCGGCTCCCTGCCGGATCGCGCACGATCATCGCGGACGCCCCGCGCCCCCCGCAACCGATTTAATTCTCGAGGCTGGAAGGTCGGCGGGTCCTGCACACCTTTCCCCGTACATGAAGGCCCCCTTCCTTGCGCCTAAGTACAGGAAGGGGGCCTTCATGTACTTAGGCCCGGCAGACGCGTCTACGCCGACCGCAGCCCGGTCAGTTCGCTCCGCGAGCGGACCTTCAGCTTCCGCAGCACGCTCGCGACGTGCTGTTCCACCGTGCGCCGGGACAGGAACAGCACCTCGGCGATCTCCCGGTTGGTGTGCCCGGCGGTCAGCAGCCGGGCGACGTCACGCTCACGCGGGGACAGTTCGTCGCCGTAGCCCCGGCGGCCGCGTCGGGAGGGGGCGACCGCGCCGGTGGACCGGAAGGCGTGGCGGCAGCGTGCGGCGTCGCGGGTCGCGCCCAGGTGGTCGAAGGTCTCCGCGAGCGCCGCGAACGTCTCCGCGACGTTCTCGGTGCACGCCAGGCGGCAGCGTGCGGCCCGTTCGGCGATCAGCGCCGCGTGATACGGCGCGGGGAGGGCCTCGAAGCGGGTCCGTGCCTGCTCGAAGGCCTCGATCGCCTCCGCGTGGTCGCCGCGGGACGCCGCGACGAGCCCGCGGTTCGCGGCCAGCGCGGCGCGGGTCGACGGCGCGTCGAGGCCGCCGATCTCGCGTTCGAACTCGTCGGTCAGCGCCTGTGCCTCGACGTCCCGCCCGGTGACGCAGTACGCGTCGACGGCGGCCATGACCAGATCGGCGCCCCACGCCCAGACACCCTTGGCGCGCAGGAGTTCCAATCCCTTTTCGGCCTGCGCGACGGCGGCCTCGCCGAGGTCCTGCGCGAGCAGCATGCCCGCCATCCCGGCGTGCGCGGCGATCGCGACCGGGGTGAACGCGTTCTCCGGCTGGTCCGCCGCGGTGCCGGCGAACCGGGCCGTGGCCTCGTCCCATTCACCGCGGGCGGCGGCGAGCAGGCCGAGCACCAGGCACAGTTCGCTGGTCACCGGCAGGAGATCGCGGTACTCGTCGATCAGCGCGCCCGCCCGTTCGGCGAGCCCGTCCCAGTTCCCGGTGAGCCAGTCGGTGTGGACGGCCGTCGCGCGGGCGGTGCTGACGACGTACGGCGCCCCGCAGTCTGCGGCCAGCTGCATCCCGCTGCGCAGCAGGCTCTTCGCCCGCCGGTGGTGGCCCGTCCAGGCACACGCGTCGGCGCTGTTGCAGTGCAGCCGCGCCAGATGCCGCTGTTCGTCGGCGGAACCGACGCTGGTGGGTGCCCGGTCCAGCATGGCCCAGCCACGCGCGTCCCCGATGTGCAGCCGCGACGCCGCGTTGTTGGCCAGCAGGATGATCTTCAGCCGCCGGTCGGTTGCCCGCTCGATGAGCTCGTCCACCCGGTCCATCCAGCGCCGGTGTTCCCGCAGCGGGGTCGCGCCGACCCAGGGTTGAGCGAGGACGCCCATCCCGCGTCCGGCCAGGTCGGGCCGGTCGGCTAGGTCGTTGACCGCGATCTCGATCTCGGTCCTCGCCGCCTCCAGCCCGCCCGCCTGGCGCACCAGCAGGAGCCCGAGCCCGAGCCGGACCTCGCCGCTCAGCCGTCCGGAGAGCCTGCCGTCGGTCAGGAGCCGCTCGAGCGCCGGGACGACTTCGGTCTGCGCGAGGCCGTTGCACGCCACCGAACTGAACTTGACCGCCAGTCTGTCCACATCGGACGGTTGCAGCCCCGGTTCGTCGAGCAGGGTGCGGAGCAGATCCGTCGCGGTGGCGAGATCACCGACCGTCGACGCCTGATCGGCGGCCGCTTCGCCGTACTTCAGCGCGCCGGCCCGGTCGCCCGCCTTGCGGCAGTGCTCGGCGAGCCGCACCAGCGACTGCGGGAGGCGATCGCGCAGCAGCCGCGCGGCCCGCCGGTGCAGTTCCTGGCGGTCCGGGCCGGGGATGGTGCGGTACACGGCTTGCCGGGCGAAGGCGTGCCGGAAGTCGTACGTGCCTTCGCCCGTCTCCAGCAAGACGTTGCGTTCGAGGGCGAGGACGAGCGCGCGATGGCCGCGTTCGGGGGTGAGGGCGGCCACCGCGGTCAGCAGGTCCGCGGTGGACGGTGTGCCGAGGACGGCGGCGGCCTCGGTGATCCGCCGGGCGGCCGGCGGCAGCGCGACGAGACGTTCGACCGTCGCCTCCCTCAGCAAGGCGGGGACTTCGACCGTGTCGAGCAGCCGCCGCGCGGTCGCGCCGTCGGCGTGGACCACCGCCTCCACGTCGCCGATCGCGTGCACGGTCTCTTCGACCACGAACGGGATCCCGGCGGTCCGCTCGTGCAGCCGCGCGGCGAACTCGGCCGAGACGTTCGCCCCGCCGAGCAGGCCCGACACCAGCGACTGGACGCCGTCGCGGTCCAGTGGGCGAAGGGTGACGAGCGCGTGCGCGGTGCCGGGAGCGGGCCGGTACGCGCTGCCGAGCGGGATGCCGCCGGGCGTCTCTTCACGCCGGTAGGTGAGCACGAGGGTCAGGCCGGCGGGCGGGTCGGTCATCAGGAACCGCAGCAGTCGCCGGGAACCGTCGTCCGCCCAGTGCAGGTCTTCGACGAGCAGGACGTGTGGCCCCAGTGAACCGAGCAGTTCCCGGACGGCGCGGAAGAGCCGGTGCCGTTCGGCTCGCGGATCACCGAGCCGCGGTGGCGGCTGCGGCAGGAAGTCCGCGAGTTCCGGCAGGTAGGGCGCCAGGACACCGGTCACCGGGTTGAGGTCGCGCGCGGGGCGGGCGTCCTTCAGCGCGTCGAAGACCACGCCGTACGGGAAGGGCTCGCGCAGTGGCTGGCAGATTCCGGTGAGCACCGGTCGTCCGGCCAGTTCCGGGCGCGCCAGCAGGGCGGTGGCGAGCCGGGTCTTGCCCACGCCGGCTTCCCCTTCGAGCATGAGCACCGACGGCGAACGCATCGCGCCGTCGAGGAGCTCGCTCAGTTCCGTCTCACGGCCGACGAGTACCGGCGAACTCGTCCTGCGTCGGCAGTCACCGATCACCATGCCGGGTCACCCCCGCTTCACGAACCACACCGTTCGAGTGAACGCAGCTTAAGCGCCTGCTTAGTGATCACGGAACCCGCTCGGACCGTCACGGAACTTTCGTAGGGACCGAGGGTTTCCCTGGGTTTCACCTAATAGATACGTAGTCCTACGGACCGTTGCCTCGCTTGTTCGCGCAGGTCCCTCCACCCGAAAGTGAGTGCAGCGTGACTGCACGTCACGGCGCCGGAGCGAACTCTGGCCGGCGCGAATCACCTGTTCGAGTGAACGGAGCTCAGGAAATGCGTGGAGAACTTCGACGTCACCGCATCGCGGGTGCGGTACTCGCCGGGGCTTGTGTGACGGCCTCGCTGGCCTTCACCGGATCGGCCACGGCCGCCGAGGGACAGATCCGCGGCGCCGGTGTGCCGGGAGCCGTCACGGACGGGTACATCGTCTCGCTGAAGAGCGGCGACGCCGGTCTCGCGGCCAAGTACGGCGGCCAGGTGAAAGCTGTCTACACCGCCGCGCTGAACGGCTTCTCGGCGAAGATGACCGAGGCGCAGGCCAAACGGCTCGCGGCCGACCCGAACGTCGACTTCGTCCAGCAGGACGCGGTCGCGCACATGACCGGCACCCAGACCAACCCGACCTGGGGCCTCGACCGGATCGACCAGAAGAACCTGCCGCTGGACAAGAAGTACACCTACCCGAACGACGGATCCGGGGCGACCGTCTACGTCCTCGACACCGGTGTCGACTACCGCCAGGCCGAATTCGGCGGCCGCGCGACCAGCGGGTACGACTTCATCGACAACGACAGCGACGCCCGCGACTGCCAGGGCCACGGCACGCACGTCGCCGGCACCGTCGGCAGCGCCACCTACGGCGTCGCCAAGGGCGCCAAGATCGTCTCGGTCCGCGTGCTGAACTGCCAGGGCAGCGGCCAGTACTCGCAGATCATCAGCGGGATCGACTGGGTCGCGAAGAACGCCAAGGGCCCGTCGGTGCTCACCATGAGCCTCGGTGGCCCGGCCGACTCCGGGGTCGACGCCGCCGTGCGCCGCGCCGTGGCCGCGGGCATCACCAACACGGTGGCCTCCGGTAATTCCAACACCGACGCCTGCGGCACCAGCCCGGCCCGCGTTCGTGAGGCGATCACCGTCAACGCCACCCAGAGCGACGACCGCCGGTCCTCGTTCTCGAACTACGGCAGCTGCACCGACATCTTCGCGCCGGGCACCAACATCACGTCGGTGCGCAACGGTGGCGGCACCCAGCAGATGAGCGGCACCTCGATGGCGACGCCGCACGTCGCCGGCGCGGCCGCGATCTACCTGACCTCGAACCCGTCGGCCACCCCCGCCACCGTCGCCTCCGGCCTCGCCAACGCCGCCACCAGCGGTGTCGTCAAGAGCCCGGGCACCGGTTCGACCAACAAGCTGTTGAACGTGGCGGGTCTCTGATGCGGCGCGGCGTGCGGGCCGGTGTGGTGGCCGTCGCGGCCACCGCGCTGGCCACGCTCGCCGCGGGCAACGCCCTCGCCGCGGAGGCGGAAGGCGTTGTCGTGCAGGCGAAACAGCACTACGGCGAGCAGTACATCGTGGAGCTCCACGAGGCCGGTGCCCTGGCGGTCGAGCAGTCCTCGGCCGCGCTGGCCGTCCGCTACGGCGGCGAGGTCCGGTCGGCGTACAAGAACGTGCTGCGCGGTTTCTCGGTGAAGGGGATGTCCGAGCGGCAGGCTCGCCGGCTCGCGGCCGATCCGGCGGTCAAGGCGGTCTACGAGGACGGCACCGCGCGTGCCGCCGGCACGCAGACCGGCCCGACCTGGGGACTCGACCGCGTCGACCAGAAGAACCTGCCGCTGGACAAGAAGTACACCTACCCGAACACGGGTGCGGGTGTCACCGCGTACGACCTCGACACCGGGATCAACCCGGAGAACCCGGAGTACGAGGGGCGCGCGTCCATCGGCAAGGACTTCGTGGGCGGCAACGGGAAGGACTGCAACGGGCACGGCAGTCACACCGCGGGCACCATCGGCAGCAAGACCTACGGCGTGGCGAAGAAGGTCAAGCTCGTCGGGCTGAAGGTGCTGGGCAACGACTGTTCGGGCAACGGTCCCGACTCCGCCATCGTGGACGCGGCGGAATGGCTGACCGCGAACGGCACCAAACCGGCGGTGGCGAACCTCAGCCTGCGGATGGACCAGGTCGGGCTCGGCGACGACGTCGTCAAGAAGTCCATCGCGGCGGGCGTCGTCTACGTGGTGGCGGCGGGCAACGAGAACCAGAACGCCTGCAACGTCAGCCCGGCCCGGATCCCCGAGGCGATCACGGTCGGCGCCTCGGACCAGAGTGACACCAAATCCTCGTTCTCCAACCACAGTTCGTGCGTGGACGTCTTCGCCCCTGGCAGCGACATCACGTCGCTGTCCACGTCCGACGGTGGTTCGGCGAACATGAGCGGGACGTCGATGGCCACGCCGCACGTGGCCGGGGCGGCGGCGCTGTACCTCGCCGCGAATCCCGGCGCCACCGCGCAGCGGACGCGGGACGCGCTGGTGAACAACGCCTCCGACGGCGTGCTCAAGGGACTGCCGTCCGGCACGGTCAACAAACTGCTGAACGTGTCGTTCATCGGCGGCGGTGGCCCCGCACCGGCGTGCGGGATCAAGTCGAACACGACACCGGTGTCCATTCCGGACGCCGGTGACGCGGTGACCAGTTCGGTGACGCAGGAAGGCTGCGACGG
This sequence comes from Amycolatopsis sp. QT-25, assembly GCF_029369745.1. Classification (NCBI taxonomy): domain Bacteria; kingdom Bacillati; phylum Actinomycetota; class Actinomycetes; order Pseudonocardiales; family Pseudonocardiaceae; genus Amycolatopsis; species Amycolatopsis sp. QT-25. The sequence goes on along the minus strand of NZ_CP120210.1, from coordinate 5,812,473 downwards.
CAAGGCGTCGGCGACGCTGCCGGTCAAGGTCGACATCGCGCACACCTACACCGGTGACCTGGCGATAGACCTGATCGGGCCGAGCGGTGCGGTGTTCGGCCTCAAGCAGGCGGGAGGGACGAGCGAGGCGGACGGCGTGCACACGTCGTACACGGTGAACGCCTCCTCCGAACCGGCGAACGGGACCTGGAAGCTGCGGGTCCGTGACGTCCACCGGTTCGACAGCGGGACGATCGAAGGCTTCTCCATCACCTTCTGAGTCCTTGCGAACGGCGGTGCGCCGCGGTCACGATGACCGCGGCGCACTGTCGTTTTCGCTGGGAGGTCTCGTATGGAGTCGTTCGACGCCGTGATCGCCGGTGGCGGGCACAACGGCCTGGTGGCGGCGGCCTATCTGGCCAGGGCCGGTCGCTCGGTGCTGGTGCTCGAACGCCGGGACGAGGTCGGCGGGGCGGCGGTCTCCTTCCGTGCCTTTCCCGGCGTCGACGTCCGGCTGTCGCGGTACTCGTATCTGGTCAGCCTGCTGCCGCGCGAGATCATCGCGGACCTCGGGCTCGGTCTCGACCTCCGGCGGCGGCGCATGTCTTCGTACACGCCTGTCGGCCCTGGCGGTCTCCTTGTCGACACGGGCGACGACGGCCGTACGGCGGCGTCGTTCTCCGCGCTCACCGGGTCCACCAAGGACTTCGAGGCGTGGCGGCGGTTCTACGCGATGACGGCCCAGGTCGCGGAACGGACGTTCCCCACCCTGACCGAACCGCTGGTGTCGAGGGAGGAGCTGCGCTCGGGCATCGAGCCGGAGGCGTGGGACGCGCTGTTCGAACGGCCGATCTCGGAGACGCTCACCGGCATGTTCGGCGACGACACCGTGCGCGGCGTCGTCCTGACCGACGCGCTGATCGGCACCTTCGCCGGCGCCGGCGACTTCCGGCAGAACCTGTGCCTGCTCTACCACGTGATCGGCAACGAGACCGGCGACTGGGACGTGCCGGTGGGCGGGATGGGCGCGGTGACCGGCGCGCTCGCTTCGGCCGCGCGGACGGCGGGCGCGCGGCTGGTCACCGGGGCCGAGGTGCTGTCGATCGATCCCGGCGGGTCGGTGCGTTACCGCCTCGGCGACGACGAATTCACCGTGCGCGGCGGGCACGTGCTGTCGAACGTCGCGCCCCGGGTGCTCGCGCGCTTGCTGGGGGAGGAGCCGCCGGAGGCGCCGGAAGGCGCGCAGCTCAAGGTGAACATGGTGCTGTCACGGCTGCCGCGGCTGCGGGATCCCGGCGTCGATCCCCGTGAGGCGTTCGGCGGCACGTTCCATGTCAACGAGGGTTACGAGCAGCTGGCGACGGCTCACACCGAGGCCACCGCGGGCCGGATCCCGTCGCTGCCGCCGTGCGAGATCTACTGTCATTCGCTGACCGACCCGTCGATCCTCGGCCCGGCCGAACAGTCCGCCGGGGTGCAGACGCTGACGTTGTTCGGGCTGCACATGCCCGCGCGGCTGTTCGAAGGACGCAACGACGCCGCGCGCGAGGAGGCGTTGCGGGCGACGTTGTCCTCTTTGGACAGTGTGCTGGCCGAACCGATCGAGGACTGCGTGCTGCGTTCACCGGACGGCGGGTTGTGCGTCGAGGCTAAGACGCCGCTGGACCTCGAAGCCGAACTGGGGCTGCCCGCGGGACACATCTTCCATCGCGATCTGTCTTGGCCGTACGCCGCGGATGCCGCTCAGGTGGGGCTTTGGGGGGTCGAAACCGCGCACGAGCGGGTGCTGCTCTGCGGTGCCGGGGCCGTCCGGGGCGGCGGTGTCTCCGGCATCCCCGGGCACAATGCCGCCATGGCGGTGCTCGCAAGCGCGTGAAGGCCTCTTTCCCCAGGCTCAGCCGAGGGAAAGAGGCCTTCACGCGCGAAGCGCCCGCTACTGGACGGTGAGGGTGTAGACGGCGGTGGCGGTCTTGCCCGCCGAGTCCGTCGCGGTGACGGTCACCGGGTACGTGCCGCGCTGGAACGGCGCGACCACCTGCATGGTCGAACTGCCCCCGCTCGAGATCGTCTTCGGGGTGAAGAACGGCGCGAACGGCAGTCCCTGCCCGGACGCCGACAACGTGATCGCGTCCGTCCCGCCGGTAACGGAAACCTTGACGTTGCTGAAGAAGCCGGGCTGCGACGTTCCGACGGCAGGGCTCAGGCCCACCTTGAGCTCAGCGGGCTGCGGCCCGCCGTTGCCGACGGCCAGGGTCAGGTTCGTGGTCGCGGTGTCGGTGGTGCCCCTGCCCGAGATCGTGACGGCGTAGTCGTTTTCGGCCGTCCCGGCGGCAATCTCGATGGTCACCTTCGCCGACTCACCCGAGGTGATGGACGTGGGCTGGAACGTCGCGGTCGCGCCCGCGGGCAGTCCCGAAGCGCTGAGCTCGACCTTCTCCGCGCCGTTCTTGCCGGGTTTGCTGGTCACCGTGGCGGACACGTACTTGCCCGGCTCCACCTTGAGCGCGGACGGCGTCACCCCGAGCGAGAACGTCTCCGGGTTCTGCGGCTCGCCGATCTGCTGCTTGACCCAGTCGCCCATTTCGTTGTTGAGCCTGCCGTACACGCTGTACCACTTGAAGTCGCTGCGGCTCCAGGACGCGACACCGACGATCTTGCCGTCCACGATCAGCGGCCCGCCGCTGTCGCCGGGCAGGATCGTGACGTGGCCGTCGCTGTAGCCGCTGCAGATCATCGTGGCGTCTTGGAAACCCGCGCCGACACCGTCGCAGTTGCTGCCCGGCACGATCGGCAGGGTGAACTTGTGCAGTTCGACGTTGCGGGTGTCGTCGTTGTGGTCCTTCTTGCCGTAGCCGAGCCCGAGCCCGGATCTGCCCGGCTTGTGCGACTCGGTGTCGGCCGAGGTCGCGACCTTCGCGTACTGGCCACCCGGCACCGGGATGTCCGCGTCGGTGGTGACCACCGCGACGTCGTAGCCCTGGTCGAAGTTGACGTACTTCGGGTGTTTTTCGTAGCTGACGACACCGATGCGTGTTCCGCCACCGGCGTTGAGATCGTCCAATCCGTAGAGGAAGGACTTCTCGCCCGCGGCGTCCTTGCAGTGCGCGGCGATCAGGATCTTGCGCGGCGCGACGACCGAACCGGTGCACGTCTGACCCTGTGGCCGCGTCCCGCCTTCGCGCAGGCCCGCGATGATGAACGGGTGGTCCTTGACCGAAGCGGGGGTGCCGCCGATGGAGTTCGTGTGCGGTCCGCCGGGGACGACCGCTTGATCCGTCGGGGTGACGGCGGGCAGGTTCGCGGCGGCCGCGGGCGCGGGCAGGAGGACCGAGAGGCAACCGAGGGCGGCGGTGGCGACCCCCAGTAGCCGTTGTCTTCTGTTCACGGTGGTTCCTTTCCAGGTGGCTGGAAATCACTGTCCGCAGGTGCACCTGGCGGAACAATCGAGGAAGGAACCCGTAGGGGTACGGAACTAATGCACCGCGTCCCCGGTGAGCAGCTCCACAGTGTGTTCCCCGGTGCGTTCGACGTCGAGACCCGCCTTCGACAGCACCCGCATCAGTTGTTCCACAGTGGACGGTTCGCTGCGCGACTTCACCAGCTCCGCGGCCAGCCGTCCCTTGTAGGCCTTGTTGAAATGGCTCACCGTGGTCCGGTTGCCCTTCGCGTCCTCGGTCACGACGCGCACCGTCACCGCGTCCGGACGGAGCTTCGCCAGCGCCGAGTAGGTCCCGGAACGCAGATCGACGACGAGCCCCTCGATATTCCGGAGCACCGGTTCGAGGACCGGTTTCCACACGCTGCGGACGGTGCCGAGCGACGGCAGCGCGTTGCCACCGGAAAGCCGGTAGGCGGGAATCGGGTCGGTCGCCGCGACCACCCCGAACAGCGCCGAAGCGACGGCAAGACGTTTCTCGGCCTTCGCGAGCGTCGCCTTGGTGAAGGACTTCACGCCGAGCGCGTCGTAGAGGACGCCGGTGTAGCGGCGCAGCGCGGGCATCGTGGGCGAGGTCCACAGCTCGGCGTTGCGGGCGACCTCGTCGGCCTGCCGCGGCGTGATCCCGAGCGCGGCGACACTGACCGGGACGTCGCCCGCCAGTTCGGCCAGCGCGTCCGCCAGCTTCGCCCTGGTCGGATTCAGTTCCGGGAACGACAGGGCGCCGAGGTCCAGCGGCGCGCCGGTGCCGCCGGCGGCCTTGGTTTCGGAAGGGGGCAGGAGCACGAGCACCACGGAAGCGTAACTAAATGCAATGCGTCAGCCCGAGGCGCGGGCTTAGCCTCGTCCGCATGAGCCTGACCTGGCGCCCGCTGACCATGGACGACATGCCGCGACTGGCCGAGACCTTCGCCGAGGCGGAGCGTGTCGAGCCGATCGAGGAGCACTACAGCGCGGACGATCTCGCCGAGGAGATCGGTACGCCGACCGTCGATCTGCCGACGGCGTCCACCAGCGCCTGGGATGGGGAAACTCTGGTCGCCTACGGTCTGCTCAGGAAGCGTGACGCGGCGGATCCGGTGCACATGATGCGGGTCGAGACGGTCGTCCACCCCGCGTACCGCGACGCCGCGCTCGCCGCGCGCCTCACCAGCTGGTTCGAGGAGGCGGGCAGGAAGCTCCACGCGACGTCCCATCCGGACGTGCCGCTGGAACTGCACGCCTCGGCCAACACCAAGCAGCGATGGCTCACCGACGTCCTCTCGGGCGCCGGCTACGAGCACGCCCGGTGGTTCGTCGACATGCGGGCCGACCTCGGCTCGATTCCGCCGGTGAAACCGCTGCCCGCAGAGTTCACGCTCGTCGCGTACGAGCAGAAGTACGAGGCCCTCACGCTGCGGTCGCGTAACGAGACTTTCGCCGACCACTGGGGGAGCACGGAACAGTCCCCGGAGGCTTGGCGGCATCTGGTCGTCGGCGCGAAGGACTTCCAGCCGGACCTGTCGTTCCTGCTGCTGAGCCCGGAGCGGGACAGGGTGGTCGCGATGGTGCTGAGCACTCACTTCGCCTCCGACACGGCCGCCACGGGCGTGAAGGACCTGTACGTCAGTCACGTCGCGACCGACGCGAGCCTTCGCGGACGCGGAATCGCGGGCGCGCTGCTCGGGCACACGCTCGTCCAGGCCGAGGCCAAGGGGTTCCAGCGGGCCTCGCTCAACGTCGACCAGGACAACAACCACCGTGCTCTCGGGGTCTACGAGCGGGTCGGGTTCAGGGAGTTCCAGCGCTGGGGCGGGTACGTGAAGCCCATCCCGACCTGACCGGTTGTCACCCGAAAGGGTGGATTTCGGTACAGTCGATCTTCTCGGAGAGATCGGTGGGGATGGTAGGACGTTGCCGGTTTCCGCACGCCTCGGCTGGCACGACCTGCCGTCGGCGACGCGTGACGCCGTGGAGCGTGAGCTCGGTTCGGCGGTCCGCCGTTCGTTGTGGCAGACCCCGGAATTCGACGGCGGCGTCGCCGCGAGGCTCGAACTCGAACGGGATCACCGCTGGGTCTTCCTGAAGGCGATCCCGGCCGTCAGCCCGCGAGCGGGCGGCTATCGGACGGAGGCCGCCATCGCGCGGCGGCTGCCCGCGGAAGCACCCACGCCGAGCCTGCTGTCCTTTGTGGATGGGGACTGGCTGGTGCTCGCGTTCGCCGACTTCGACGGCACCAGGCCGAACCTGCGCCCGGGGTCGCCGGACCTCTCCGCGGTCCTGGCCACCTTCGGCACGCTCGGGCGCACGCTCACGCCGTGCCCGCTGCCGGACGTCCCGGACGCGCTCGACGATCTCGGCCCGCTTCTGCGTGGTTGGCACGAACTGGCGAAGGAACCGCCGGACGACCTCGACGGCTGGGCCGTCCGCAACCTCGACCGGCTCGCCCAGCTGGAGACGTCCTGGCATCCCTGGTCGGCAGGGGACACGTTGCTGCACAACGACATCCAGCCCGAGTATCTGATGCGGACCGGTTCGGGCAGGGTTCTCGTCACGAACTGGCGTTATCCGGCGAGGGGGGCGGGCTGGCTCGATCTGGTCGCGCTCGTGCCGTATCTGCTCGACGCCGGCCACGAGCCGGCCGACGTCGACCGCCTGCTCCGGCGGCGCCCGGTGCTCACCGGCGTCCCGGTCTGGGCGGTCACCGCGTTCGGCGTCGCGCTGGCGGGACACGCCGAACGAGCGAGCCGGTTACCGGAACCGCCCGCGACGACCGGGGTCCGCGCGGCGCAGCGCCGGCTCGCCGCGGCCATGCGCGACTGGCTCGCTTACCGGACGCACTGGCAGTAGCGGCCGGGGTCTCGGGCGGGCGGAACGGTTCCCTTTGCGGCAAAGGGCGCGATTCGCGTGTCCAGAGACGGAACTCGCGTGTTTGAAGACGGAACTCGCGTGCTTGGGGACGGAACTCGTCCGAGGCCGCGACCCGGCACCTCCACCCTTCCCCTGGACCACCGGCCTAGCCGCTCACGATGTTCAGCGGCTCCGCACCGGCGGCGTACCGGCGCAACTGCTCGGCGACCAGCCGCTTCGCGCGCGGAGAGAACGACGCGGACCCGCCCGCGATATGCGGCGTGACGATCACTCCCGGCGTGGTCCACAGTGGATGCCCGGCGGGCAGCGGCTCCGGGTCGACGACGTCCAGCGCGGCGCGCAAACGTCCGGAGCCGGTCTCGGCGGTCAGCGCCTCGGTGTCGATCGCCGAGCCCCGCCCGACATTGACCACCAGGGCGCCGTCCGGCAGCGCGGCGAGTTCCGCGGCGCCGAACAAGCCCACCGTCGAGGGGGTTTCGGGCAGGATCAGGACCACGATGTCGGCGGACGGAAGCAGTTCCGCCAGTTCGCCGACGCCGTGCACCTGCTCACCGGGCCGCGCCGTGCTCGCCACCCTGGTCACGACCGCTTCGGCCGCGAGCAGTTGCCGCTCGATGGCCTGGCCGATCGAGCCGAACCCGACGAGCAACACCCGGCTGTCGGCCAGGGAGCGCGTGTGCTCGCGCTCCCACGACGCCGTCGCCTGCTGCGCGAACCAGCGGGGCAGATCCCGCTGCGACGCGTGGATGAGCGCCAGCGCGTGCTCGGCCACGCTCAGGTCGTGCAGGCCGCGGCCGTTGGCGAGCGTCACCCCCGCCGGCACCAGCGGGATCAGCCTCTCCACTCCGGCCGACAGCGACTGCACGAGCTTCACCGACGGAAGCCGGGCGATCAGCTTCGCCGGCTCCATGCCGGTGTCGTACGGCAGCACGTACACCTCGACGTCATCGAGGCCCTCGTCCGGCAGCGGCCCCGTACCGTCGTAGAGCCGCGCGCTCAGCCCCTCGGGCAGCTCGATGTCGGTCCAGGGCAGGATGGCTCGCTCCGTCATGCCGCCATTCTGGCCGTCCCGGCCGGCCTCAGCCGCCGTGGGTGGCCACGCAGAATTCGTTGCCGACGGGGTCGGCCAGCACCGTCCAGGCGATGCCCGGCATCTCGTGCTCGTCCAGCTTCTTCGCGCCCAGTCCGAGCAGGCGGTCCACCTCCTTTTCCAGGTCGTCCGTACCGAAGTCCAGATGGACCCGGTTCTTTCCGGTGCGCGGCTCCGGCACACGCTGGAACGCGAGCACGGGCCCGTGCTCCGCCTCACGGTGCAGGATCAGGAACTCGCCGTCGTGGTCCTGATCCACCTCCACGCCGAGCGCCTTCGTCCAGAACGCCGCGAGCCCGCGCGGATCCGCGCAGTCGATCGTGATCATGCCCAGTTCGATACCCATGGCGGCAAGCTAGCGGAGACCACCGACAGAACCGGGCGCCCGCGATAACCGGTTGAACCGTCCCGGGGCGGGGTGACTACGCTGCGCAGAACGTCTCAGCACGTAATTCCAGCGAGGAGCCCAGAAGTGATCACCAGGATGTCGTCGTTGTTCCTTCGCACCCTGCGTGAGGATCCGGCGGACGCCGAGGTACCGAGCCACCGGCTCCTGGTACGCGCCGGCTACGTCCGCCGGGTGTCCCCGGGCGGCTACTCCTGGCTGCCGCTGGGCCTTCGGGTGCTGCGCCGCATCGAGAACGCCGTCCGTGAAGAGATGAACGCCATCGGCGCGCAGGAGATCCAGTTCCCCGCGCTGCTGCCGAAGGAGCCTTACGAGGCCACCGGCCGCTGGACCGAGTACGGCGACGCCCTCTTCCGCCTCAAGGACCGCAAGGGCGCCGACTATCTCCTGGGCCCGACGCACGAAGAGCTCTTCGCGCTCACCGTGAAGGGTGAATACAGCTCGTACAAGGACTATCCGGTCGTCCTGTACCAAATCCAGACCAAGTACCGCGACGAGGCGCGTCCCCGCGCCGGCATCCTGCGCGGCCGCGAGTTCGTCATGAAGGACTCCTACTCCTTCGACCTCGACGACGAGGGCCTGACGAAGTCGTACGAGCTGCACCGTCAGGCCTACACGAAGCTGTTCGACCGTCTCGGCATCGAGTACGTCGTCGTGAAGGCGACCTCCGGCGCGATGGGCGGCTCGGCCTCCGAGGAGTTCCTCGCCGTCGCCGCGACGGGTGAAGACACCTACGTCCGCAGCACCGAATCGGGTTACGCGGCCAACGTCGAAGCGGTCACCACGCCCGCTCCCGAGGCGAAGCCGCTCGAGGGTCTGCCCGAGGCGAAGGTCCACCACACACCGGACACCCCGACCATCGAATCGCTCGTCGCGTTCTTGAACGACGCCGACCTCGGCCGCACCTTCACCGCCGCGGACACGCTCAAGAACGTCCTGGTGAAGACCCGACGGCCGGGTGCGAAGGAGTGGGAGCTGCTGGCCATCGGCCTCCCCGGCGACCGCGAGGTCGACACGAAGCGCCTCGAAGCCTCGCTCGAGCCCGCCGAATTCGAGCTGCTCGAAGAGGCCGACTTCGCCAAGAACCCCTTCCTCGTCAAGGGCTACATCGGCCCGAAGGCGCTGAAGGACAACGGTGTCCGCTACCTGCTCGACCCGCGCGTCGTCGACGGCACCGCCTGGGTCACCGGCGCCGACGAGCGCGATCACCACGTGGTCGACCTGGTCGCGGGCCGCGACTTCACCGGTGACGGCACGATCGAGGCCGCCGAGGTCCGTGAAGGCGACGCGTCACCCGACGGCAAGGGCACCCTGGTCGCCGCGCGCGGTATCGAGATCGGGCACATCTTCCAGCTCGGCCGCAAGTACGCGGACGCGTTCGAACTCGACGCGCTGGGCCCGGACTCCAAGCCCATCCGCATCACCATGGGTTCCTACGGCGTCGGCGTCTCGCGGCTGGTCGGCGTGCTCGCCGAGCAGAACCACGACGACCTCGGCATCATCTGGCCGCGCGAGGTCTCGCCGTTCGACGTGCACGTCGTCATCGCGGGCAAGGACGAGACCGTCGCCGCGGGCGCGGAGAAGCTCGCCGCCGAACTGGACGCCGCCGGGATCGAGGTCGTCCTCGACGACCGCAAGGCGACCCCCGGCGTGAAGTTCGCGGACGCCGAACTCGTCGGCGTGCCGACGATCCTCGTCGTCGGGCGCGGCCTGGCGAACGGTGTCGTCGAGGTCAAGGACCGCCGCACCGGCGACCGTGAAGAGATCGCCGTGGACGCGGTCGTGGAGCATCTGGTCAAGCTCGTCCGTTCGTAATGGGCTGGTTCGGCAAGAAGCGCGGGGATTCCCCGGGCTACGAGGACAACGCGGCGCTGGACGGGTTCGGGGGCTATCAGCCCTCGGACTCGCCCGGCTACACGCCGGCCCCGGAACAGTCCGCTCCTGTCGAACCGGAGCCGCAGAAGCCCGCGAAGCAGCCGATGTCGCGAAGCGGGCGACGGGCCATGTACGGCTTCTTCGCGACGCTCGGTGTCATCGCGGTCGCCACGCTCGCGAACAACGATTCGGATCGCTCGTCGAGCAGTACGCCGACCACTCGGACTCCGATCGTTTACACGCCTTCGCCCCGGGTCGTCGCGCCGCCGGTGACGGAGGGCTGGCAGTCGGTGGCCGGGAAGGACGGCGCCTACGCCTACGACGTCCCGCCGAACTGGACGCCGAAGCCGGGAACGATCCACGGCTGGGAGAAGGGCAGCCAGGTCCCGGGCATCACGATGGTCGCCAGTGCCTTCGTCGGCGAAGGCCACTGCCCGCAGGACAAGTGGAGCAGGATCGGCGGCAGCGGCGTGACGAACGTGAAGGTCGCCGAACCGTCCGCCGCGGCGCAGAAGGCGATCGGCGACCTCGCCGTCAGCGCCTACAACCCGGAGAACGGTCCGCTGACGGCCAAGATCACCCAGGAACCGGCCCAGCCGACCGAGTTCACACTCGGCACCGGCAAGAAGGTCCCCGCGAGCATCGTCCTCGCGGAGGTGGTCACCCCGCCCGGACCGTGTGGCGCGCAGCGCGCCCTGGTCGGTGTGCTCGCACCGGGGCTGGGCGAAGCCTCGGCGGCACTGGCCGTCTATTCGAGCCAGGACACCCCGGGCGGTGCGGACCGCGAGCAGATCTTGAAGATCCTCAAGACCTACCGGGGTGTCCCGGAGGCCGATCGCAAGACCATCACGCCGCCGCCTTCGACGTTGCGCTGACCTTGCCCGCGGAGACGGCAGTGGCGATGAGGGTTCTGGCGATTGGCCTCTTGAGAAGCTACCGCGTGACCTGCGGCGTCCCCACGGTGCAGTACATGAAGGCCCCTTCCTGTACTGGGGACACGGCTGATGGCGGGTAAACAGCCGACCGTGTCTCAGGTACCTACCGTCGGACGGCACGCGTGTCCGGCCGGACGACTCGCGGCGGGACCGGTCGCCTCCGCGTGTCGTCCCTCCGGTCACGCGAAACCGAACATATCGGCGTCTAAGGCCTTTCTATCGTTAAGCCAGCGAGGAAGTCTTTCGCGGCTGCAGGTTCGCGAGCGGCCGCTGAGGCTTCTTCCCGGAGCGCGCGAGCTTCGCCAGCCGCAGCAGTCCCGTGTTCGGCAGGTAGGCCCGGCCGAGCGCGATCCCGATCCGCGGCAGATCCGCCTCGTCGCGGAACGCGAGGTACAGCGGGACGTGGCGCGGCTGGAACTTCGCCTTGAACGCGTGCAGCGAACGGAATCCGTAGAACGGTTCCATCATCGTCCCGAGCGTGTCGAGCACCCGCTCGACGGCGTGCGCGGGTTCGCCGGAACTCGCCAGCGGCGCGCCGGACAGCGAAACGAACTTCGCGCCTTCCTCACGGAAGGCCAGGCACGACGACGCGATCAGGAACTCCATCGACGGACGGAACCCGTCGGCGCGTTTGCGCATGACGTCGAGCGTCCAGCCGCCGATCACGCCCGCGCCGGTGTACACCGGCAGCCACGACGTCACGCCGTGGACGACACCGTCCGCGTCCACCGCGAGCCCCACGCGGGTCTCGGGATCCATCGCCTCGTCGACCCCGCCGAGGGTGAAGCCCATTTCCGGCATGCCCTTGTCGCTGATCCACTCCTCGGAGATCGCGCGTACCTGCGAGATCACCGCGCGCGGCTGGTCGGCGAGCCGGACGAGCCGGAACTCGATGTCGTTCTTCTTGGCGTGGTTGAGCGCGGTCCGCACGTCCTGCCAGCGCTTGCCGCGGAACTCCAGCGTGTCCAGTTCGATCAAGGTGTCCTCGGCGACCTGGACCTGCTGCCAGCCGAGTTCCCGGGTCTTCGCGGTGGTGTCGCCGGTGGCGGAGAACAGGCACGGCACGAGACCGGTGTTCTCGCACATCGCGATGAACTCGGCGATCGTCCGGTCGGTGGCGCCGTCCGGGGCGATCGGGTCGCCGAGGGCGATGGCGACACCGGCGTGGCGGCGGTAGGCGAGGTAGGACTTGCCGTCGGCGGCCACGAAGTAGGAGTTCTGCGGCCAGGTCGTCATCCACGAAAGCGTGCTTCCGCCGTGACGGCTGAGCAGCGTGCGGGCCAGCGCGGGGTTGCCCATGCGGCCCAGACGGCGGCGCTTCCGCCGCGACGGCACGCGGAAGGCGCCTCGCGCGGAGATCAGCAGCGCGAATTCGACCGTCCACAGGAGATTGTCCACGAAGAACAGCGGCGGATCCATCAGGCCGGTCTCTTCACCGAAGATCTCCGCCAGGGTGAGCACCCCGCCGTAGACCAGCACCTGGAGGATGACGAACGAAGTCAGGATCATCGCGCACCACCACGCGACCTGGCTGCCCTTGCGCAGGCCGTTCATGATCGGCACCACGATCAGGCACAGGACGGCGACTTCCCACGTGGACAGCGAAAGCTCTTCGGACGAACCGAAGGGGCCGTTGCCCGGCACGAAGGACATCACCAGTTCGGCGACGGTCAGCACCAGCAGTCCGGCCACGACGTGGAACCGCCACTCGCGCAGGCTCGGCCGCCGTTCACGCGAGGCGTCCTTGGCGCCGAGGAACCTGCGCCCGAACGGCAGCGCGAGGACGAGGGCGAAGAAGTGGACGAGGTCGGCGAGCGTGCCGACGAAGACGATCGCGATCCCGGCGTAGACGCACAATCCGGCGCGCAGCCGCAGCCGCCACGGCGGGCGGAGGGTGGCGCTGGCGACCGCGACCGCGGCGAGCGCGCCGCCGGAGAATCCGACGTCGAGGTTGCCCGCGACCCGGTGCGCCCATTCCCAGCCGGAGTTACGGCTCAGTGCGAGGAATTGGACCGCCACCAGCACGCTGACGAATTGGCCGCCGATGGTGACGGCCATCGCCCGCCGCGTGCCGAGCCGCCATTCCGCGAACCCGGCGAACAGCGCGAAGCTGAGCACCATCGGCAGGTAGTACAGCGGGACGACCGCGAACAGCGGCCCGGTCAGCAAGGTCCACCACCGGCCCGCTTCGAGCGACGGCAGCCCATACGCGACGTACGGGTACACCGCGCGATCCTCGGCGGCCGACCAGAGCGCGCCCGTGGCCAAGGCGAGCGCGAGCATGGTCACCGTGACGAGGGTGGTGAAAGGCAGCCGGTGCCTCAGCATCGTGGCGATCTTGTGCGTCCGGCCCGGCGCGGCCGTCCCGCTTCCCCCTGTTGGCATGGAAATCAAGGTAGGCGCGAGAGCCCTTCGGCCACATCCGGCAGGGGACCCATATTTCCCTTAGGGGAGTGCTACTCGCGACGGATGCTCTCACCCGTCTTGAGGACGACGTCCCTGGCTACCGGGCCGGGGATCTCCTGCCCGCCGGCACCAGGGGGACGTGGTAGCGGCCGGATCCGGGCAGGGCGTCCGCGATCACGAGGCTGATCCGGGTGGGTCCCACCGGGCCGGGCAGGACGAGATCGTGGGCGGACGGCGGCGGCGCCGTCCGTTCGGCTTCGATGTGCTCACCGGATCATTGCTGCGGCCGCAGACTCGCGAGGATCATCTGGGCGTCCGCTTCGGACAGGGCGCCGGAAGTGCCCTGATCGAGGACCATCACGAAGCAGACGGTCTGCTCACCGATTTTGAAGGCCGCCGAAGTGACCTTCACACTCGGCGCCCGGCAGCCTTCGCCTTCGCTCGGGGTGAAAGAGGCGCTGGAACTGAGCGCCTGGATCGTGCCGTCGGCGATGGGGAGCTGCTTGAGCTCGGGCAGTGGCACGTCGGCTTTGCCGGTGGCCGACTGGATCCAGAGCCGGACAGCGCCTCTGGCGGCGTTCTCGACCGGGATCCGATCCGCGGTGGCGAAGCCGACCATCGCCCGGTACGAACCGGAAATGTCGGGGCAGGCGCCGAGCTTGTACCGCATCGCCTCGTGGATGACCATCTTGAACTCGCGCTCGGTGTTCCCGGTGATGTAGCCCGGCTTGGTCTCCCAACCCGTCGGAGGCAGGTCGTATGCCGTCTTGTCCGGTCTGGAGACGATTCCCTGCCAGCCCAGGGTCTTGGCCGGAACCTTGTTGTCCTCCGGGACGCCACCGCTCTGGGAGGTCGACGGCGGTTCCGACGCGGACGCGGCCGCGGGCGGCGGCATGGGCTCGGGCCGCGGGTCTTCGCCGTCACGCAGGACGAAGAAGAGTGTGGCGCCGACGGCGATGACCAGGACGAGCGCGCCGAGGCCGAGCCACAGGCCTTTCTTGCCCTTCTTCGGCGGCTCCGGAGAGAAACCCTGGTAGGTCTGCTGCGGGAACTGCGGAAAACCCTGCTGCGGGTAACCCTGATACTGCTGCTGGGCATCCTGCGGGTACTGAGGTGGATAGCCCTGCTGCGGGGGTTGCTGCTGGTAGGGCTGCTGTGGTCGCTGCTCCGGCCAGCCGTGGTCGCCGCCTGGGTATGCCATGTGGCGAGCTTAGTTAACGCCCCCGAACACGGCCGCACGCACCGCTGCCAGGTCGGACAGGTCGCCGAGCACGGTGTGCGCGCCCGCGTCGGCCAATTCCTCGGCGCTGAACTGCCCGGTCGCCACGGCCACCGCGACGGCGCCGTTGTCGAGCGCGGCCCGTACGTCGTCCGGGGTGTCGCCGATGACGACGACCGACGCCGGCGCGAACTCCGTGCCGTGTTTCGCCGAAGCGTGGCCGACGGCGGCGGGCACCAGATCCGGCCGGTGCGCCGAGAGCGAGCCGTAGCCGCCGATCTCGAAGTCCACGTGCTCGTGCAACTCGAACGCGGTCAGCTTGTGCACGGAGATCTCCGGCAGGTTCCCGGTGACCAGCGTCTGCACGACGCCGCCGTGCGTGGCGAAGGCGTTCAGCGCGTCCTTGGCGCCCGGGAGCGCCCGACCACTGGAGGACAGCGTCGGCGCGTGGCTTTCGGAGACCGCGATCAGGGCGAGCCAGAGCTCGCGGACGTTCTCCTCGGTGGGCTCGATGCCGTGCGAGGTGAGGATGTCCGCGCTGATGGCGCGTTCGGTGCGGCCGCCGAAGTTCGGCAGCGCCCGCAGTTCGACGCCCGCGACTTCGGCGAGCGCGGTCGTGTACCAGGCGGCGCCGACGCCGCGCAGGTCGACGAGGGTCTGGTCGATGTCCCACAGCACGAGCCGGTGCGGAGTAGTCACGTGGTCGACGGTACCGGTGAGCTTATTCAACGTCCGTTGACTTCCGGGGCGCAAGCGCCTACCTTGACGACTAATTCAACACAAGATGAATAAGTGGAGGACGGTCATGCCGACCCGAAACCATCGCCCCGCCGGGGCGTTCGCCTTACTCGCCGCGGTGGCCGGTGCGCTGGTCGCCGCCGTACTCGGCCTTCTCACCTTCGGCGCGCAGGCCACGGTCGCGCCCGAGAGTCTCCCCCTCGCCGTGGCCGCGCCCCCGGGGCCGCTCCAGGCGGCCGCGAAGGGGATCGCGTCCCAGGGCGGAGACCAGGTCTCCTGGCGGGTGACCTCTCCCGAGGAAGGCCGGAAACTGTTGGAGGACAAGGAGGTCTACGGAGTTCTCGAACTTCCGGTGAAGGTCGTGGTCTCCGGGGCGGTGAACCCGTCCGGAACGCAGATCGCGCACCAGGTGCTGACCGGCGCCGCGCAGGCGCTGGGCAGAACACCCGAGGTCGAAACGCTGCACCCCGTCGGTGCGGCGGGCCGCGTCGTGCCGCTCGCGTTGAGCGCGCTCGCTTGGGTCGGCTGCCTGGCCGCGGGTGCCGCGCTGATCCTGGCGGGACGGCGGATCGGGCGGGAGGCGGGAATTTTCGCGCGCTTCACGCAGATCGTTTCGGCAGGCGTGCTGGTCACCGGCGTGCTGGCGGGGTTCTTGAAGCTGTGGGATTCGTCGCTTCCGCTCGGCTGGGACGTCCTCGCCTTCCTCTTCCTGATCTCGGCCGCGTTCGCCGCTCTGCAGACCGGCCTGCTACGGCTGCTCGGCATCCGGGCGATGGTCATCCTCGGCCCGCTGTACCTGGTCGCGCCCACCGTCGCGGGACAGGTGCCGGAACTGCTGAACCCCGCGTACCGCGCGGTGCTGTGGTCATGGACGCCGTTCCGGTTCTCCGCGGAAGGACTCCGGAGCCTGCTGCAGGGCGTCCCCGGCGCGCCGGACGTCGCGACCGGGGTGTGGGTGCTCGCCGGACTGCTCGCGGCGGGGCCGCTGCTCGCGATGTGGCCGGGCCGGTCAGCCCTCCAGAAGACTGAAGCGGATACGCCGGACAGGGTTGTCCAGGTTGGTGTCCACTAGGCAGACCGACTGCCAGGTGCCCAGCGTCATCACTCCGCCGAGCACCGGGATCGTCGCGAACGGCGGCAGCAGCGCGGGCAGGACGTGGTCACGGCCGTGACCGGGACTGCCGTGCTGGTGCCGCCAGCGGCCGTCGCGGGGGAGCAGGTCGTCGAGCGCCGCGAGCAGGTCTTCGTCGCTGCCGGCGCCGGTCTCCAGTACCGCCAGCCCGGACGTCGCGTGCGGGACGAAGACGTGCAGGATCCCGTCCTCGGCGTCCGCGTCGCGCAGGAAGGTCTCGGCGTCCTTGGTCAGGTCGTGCACCACGGCCACGCTGCCGGTGCGCACCTCGATCTCCGTGGAATACATGCTCCTCACGGTAGTGCCCCGAAGCGCGCCACGTAGTGCCAGACGCGTTTGAGGGCCTGCTGGTCGACGTGGCGGGCTTCACCGAGGACACGAGGATCGAGATGGCCGTCTTCGGCCAGTGTCCGGCCGAGTTCGACGTATTCGGCACCGCGGTATCCGGGATGCCGTTCGAGCTCTTCGGTCGACAGGCGGAAACCCGGATGCCATTCGACCGGGCAGCCGAGTCGTGACGCGGCCTTTTCGACGTCGGTGCCGCGGTGACTCGGGTCGAGGACGAGGGCTTCGACGTCCGTCGCGAGCGAGATGGTGCCGTGGACGTGTGCCTCGACGTAGTCGTCGAGCAGATCGGTGTCGTCCTGCTCCGCCAGTGCGATCAGCGCGGAAACCCTGGTGCCGTGGCCGAAGTCCCGAGGTGCCAGCACGCTGTCCGGGTAGCAGAACGTCGTCCTGTGCACGGTGTGCGCGGCCGGCCGGAAATGGGCCGAGCCGAATCTCGGCGCGCCACCGGTGGGTCGGTGGCGGAAGTTCAAGGCGCCGTACTTCGGCCGTTCGGCGGGCGGCGCGTCGTCGTAGGCGCCGCCGAACATCCGGCTCTCCCAGTGCCAGCGATCTCCGCCGGGATACGCGGTCAATCCTCCGTTGCTCGTCCCGGTTTCGAACTGGTTGCGGTAGAACCCGTCCTCCGCCATCGCCTCCAGCAGTGGTCGTCCGTCCACTGTGGATCGGTCCGGATGGAAGTGCAAGGTCACCGGCAGCCCCGTCGCGTATCCGCCGCGTGCTTTCGCCGCGACGTACGCGAGGGCCCGGTGTTCCATCACCCGAGTATCAGGCGTGCCGCCGGGCGAGCGCGACCAGATATCGGACCGGCTCGCCGGTCGGGTTGACGTAGGCGCACTGCCGCGGAGTGCCGAGCTGGAGGCAGTCGCCCACGTCGAGTTCATGCTCGACGTCACCCTCGCGGAACCGCAAATGGCCGTCCAGCACCCAGATCTGGTGGTGAGTGAGCGTGTAGGTGTGGGCGGGAAAGGCGACCTCGGCGCCCGCGGGCAGCACGACCTCGACCAGTTCGAGCGGCCCGCCGAGCGAAGGCGACACCGCGCGGCGCACATATCCGGTGGCCGGGTCGGTCCACGTCGGCTGGTCGGCCCTGCGCACGAGCCGCCGGTCGCCGTGTTCGGCGCGCGTGATCAACTCGGACAACGTCATCCCGAGCGCGGCGGAAAGCCTGCTGAGCAGGACCGCTGTCGGCTGCGCCTCGCCGCGTTCGATCTTGCCGATCATCGCCCTGGACACCCCCGACAGCTCGGCGAGTGCGTTGGCCGAAAGGTTCTGGTCGAGTCTCGCGGACTGAAGCGCCGCGGCGAGCGACGCGGACAAGGAATCCGACATGTTGCTTATTATAGTGGCAGTATCGGTTACTATGTTGGCATGGTGATCAGGGAAGCGACGGAAGCCGATGCGATGGCTTGCGCGGAGATCTACGCCCCATATGTCACCGACACGGTGATCTCGTTCGAAACCGAGCCGCCCAAGCCGGAGGAGATGGCCGAGCGCATCGCCAAGGCGCAGCGATCGCACGCATGGCTCGTGCTCGAAGACGACGAAGGCCGCGTCGCGGGCTACGCCTACGGAGGGCCCTTCAGTGGCCGACCTTCCTATCGCTGGTCTTGCGAGGTCAGTATCTATGTGGAGCTCGGCCGGCGGCGGACCGGCGGCGGGCGGGCGCTCTATCGAGCGCTACTGGACAAGCTGGCGTCGCGTGGCTTCCGGAACTTCTGTGCGGGAATGGTGCTGCCGAACGACGCGAGCGCCGGGCTCCACCGGGCGCTGGGGTTCGAGCCGGTGGGGACCTATCGGCGGATCGGGTACAAGCACGGGGCCTGGCGAGATGTCGCGTGGATGCAGCTGTGCCTGCCGGAGGGGGACGGGATCCCGGTGGAGCCTCGATAGGCCGGGGCTGAAAGGAAGCTTCGCCAACAGCGTCATGCGGTGCGGTGAAAGCGTCCTTCACGCACGAGATGCGGCGAAAGCCACCTTCAGCACTCTTCAAGACTCCAGGTATCGCAGCACGGCGAGCACCCGCCGGTTGTCCCCTTCGGACTGAGGCAGTGCCAGCTTCCCGAAGATGCTCGACACGTACTTCTCCACCGAGCCCGCCGAAAGGAACAGTGTCGCCGCGATGGCCGAGTTCGACCGGCCCTCGGCCATCAGTCCCAGCACCTCACGTTCCCGCGGAGTCAGCCCGGCGAGCGCGTCCGTCTTCCGGGTGGCGGTGAACAGCTGGCTGACCACTTCCGGGTCGAGCACGGTCTCCCCGTCGGCGACCCGCCGAAGCGCGTCGAGGAAGTCCGAAACCTCCGCGACGCGGTCCTTCAGCAGGTAACCCACGCCGCCCGCGCGGTCGGCCAGGAGTTCCGTCGCGTACTGCGTCTCGACGTACTGCGAGAACAGCAGGATCGCGCACCCCGGCAGTTCCGCGCGCAAGGCGATCGACGCGCGAAGCCCTTCGTCGGTATGCGTCGGCGGCATCCGGATATCCACGATGGACACGTCCGGGCGGTGCTCGCGAACCGCCGCGCACAGGCTTTCACCGTCGGCGACGGCCGCGACGACCTCGTGCCCCCGGAGGTTCAGCAATTCCACGAGCCCCGCCCGGAGGATGGCCGAATCCTCCGCGATCACGACGCGCACGCCGCCCCCTATTGTCGTAATGGTATTGCCGCGCTGATCACCGTAGGCCCTCCCGGAGGGCTGTCGATGTCGAGCCCGCCGTCCACCGTCGCGAGCCGCTCGGCGATCCCGGCGAGCCCGCCGCCGTGTTCCAGCCGGGCTCCGCCTTCACCACCGTCGCGCACGACGAGCCGCAAGCTGTCGCCGACGATACCCACGTCGGCCTCGATCGCGGCGGAAGTGTGTTTGGCGGCATTGGTCAGCAGTTCGGCGACGGTGAAGTAGGCGATGGTCTCGAGTGACGGCGACGCCCGGCTCGGCAGGTCCACGGTGATCCGCGCGTCGATGCCCGAGCCCGCGGCCA
The DNA here is from genome assembly GCF_029369745.1 of Amycolatopsis sp. QT-25. Classification (NCBI taxonomy): domain Bacteria; kingdom Bacillati; phylum Actinomycetota; class Actinomycetes; order Pseudonocardiales; family Pseudonocardiaceae; genus Amycolatopsis; species Amycolatopsis sp. QT-25. The sequence goes on along the minus strand of NZ_CP120210.1, from coordinate 5,793,085 downwards.
AAGTGGACAGTGCGACGTCGAGGCCGGCGTCGAGGGCGGCGGGATGGATGCCGCGGGCGAGGTCGCGCAGCTCCACCAGAGCCTGTTTCGCGTTGGCGTGCGCGGCGGTGACCAGCGCGGTGACCTGGCCGATGTCGCCGCCGCCCGCCAGTTCGTCCTTCGCGATGCCGAGCTTCATCGCCAGCGCGACCAGCTGGGCCTGCGCGCCGTCGTGCAGGTCGCGTTCGATCCGGCGCAGTCGTCGCGTGGCGTCGTCGACCGCGGTCGCCCGGGTGCGTTCGAGGTCGCGTACCCGTTGGGAGAGGTCCTCGGCGCCGAGCACCCCGCGCACCAGCAGGCGGTCGAATTCGGTGAGGCCGTGCACCACCCACGGCATCGCCAGCAGCACGGCCAGCCCGGTGACGGCGAGCGGCAGGGTGAGGGGCCAGGTGTCGACACGGAGGTCGAACATCGGCATGGCCTCGCCGTGCAGGGTGAACCAGAACAGCGGATAGGTCAGCGTGCCCACGGCGTACACGAACAGGCTGGCGACCAGGAAGAACTCGATCAGCGACAGCGGCAGCCGGACCACCAGACAGGCGATCGACCGCCAGCCGAGCGGATCCCCGAGCCGCCCTTTGACGCCGTTCCAAAGGCCCGGCCGTAACTCGGGCCGGGCCGGCGGGGTGACCGTGGTTCCGAGCAGGGCACGCGCCAGGCCGATGTGGGCGGCACCGATCAGCCGCGCGCCCGCCAGCACGCCGATGAGCACCGGCAGCCCGACGGTGAGCAGGCTCAGCCCGATCCCGAGGAGCAGCCCGGCGACCACGAGCGCCATGAACACCAGCGTCAGGGGCGCGCCGATGACCACCCACGCCAGCTCGGCCCAGTACGCGCGGCTCAGCTGCGCGCTGAGGACGCGACCGGCGAACCGGGGCGAGGCGAGGCGGGTGAACACGGCTTCAGCCTGCCTTGGCCACCCGCCTCGTGCCCATGCGGTTTTCCGTAATTCTCACCCCGGAGCGCCCTGTGGTGTCGGGTGACGGGTCCATGACGCGCTGCCGCCGGACATGTCGCGAAAGCCATCCGGCCGGGAGACGGGGCCTAGGAGCGGCCGCACTGAGCCGCACCGCCGGGTGTCACACGCCACTCGGCGCCGCATGATCTGAAGCGCACGACCTGACAAGGCCGCAGGTCCGTCGGTGGCCTTGTCGCCGTTCGACGGCCTCGCCCCGGCGGAACTCGCGCTGATCGTCCGGACCGGTGGCGCGCCGGAACGCGTCGGGTTGTCTATATTGTCCCGTCCGCGAACCGGGCCTGTGAAGCAGCGAGGCGGTTCATCCTCACCGAGGTGAGGAGCACTGAGGCGTAAATCACATGGTCGAACAGCGAGGCGACTCAGCCTCGCCGAGCGGGGAACTGCCGACAGGTCAGACGCGCCGCCTTGCCTTCTCTCTAGCATCCGGCGACTACGAGCGCTCACTCACCAGAGCGGCGGCAGTGCGCGCGTCGCGTGCATGGGACTCGTCGTTGCCGTCGTCAGGCTGGCCGATGGGCGACCCGAATTCGGTCCTCTAGGTCATCACGCCGTGTGCGTTGACCCGCTTCCGCGCATAGACGATCACTGCCGTCAGCTCGCCCACCTGTCCGGGCGGCTGAACCCGACCGCGGCCCGCCTCCCGCTGAACCTGCGCACCCTGCACACCCTGCACACCCTGCACAAGTTCACCGCCTCGCGGCCTGCGCTGCTCGAACCGACTCGCGACTTCGTGCCTCACTCGGCGGGTCCCTGGACAGGCCGGCCTCCGGCGATGCGCTGACCAGGTCCGGGGGGGGGACCAGGTCGCCGGTCTTCAGTACGGCCTTCGTATCTCAGGCCGCTGGAAGAACACGTGTCCGATGACGTCTCGCCCCTCGCCGCCTTCGGCTTCGAACTTGGGGTGCTCAAGCGCGTGCGCCGGACCGGGTGATGGCACGCCGGTGTGCGCGACCCCGAGTCGGTCGCCGAGCGCACTGCGCGCGCCGCCCGGCTCGCCGCCCTGATCGCGACGACGAGTGTGCCGACCCCTGCCCACGCCGCGTTCCTGGCCCTGTGGCACGACACCCGGAAGACCCGCACCGTCAGCGGCTACGTCACCAAGCCCGACCCGCGCCATCACCGCAGACCGGGGTCCATGCCGCTCGCCGGACATGGGTGCTCCATCACGGCGTGAAGTCGGCTGCGTGGTCGGCCGCCCATTCGCCGAAGGTGCGCGCCGGAGTCCCGGTGAGCTGTTGCACCGTGTCGGTGACCGGTTCGGGCCGGGTCACCATGTCGGCGTGTGCGGCCAGGATGTCGTCGACCAGCTGCGGCGGAAGGCCGGCGAACAAGCCCTGCCGGGCATCCTCCGGGGTGATCTCCTCGAACCGCACCGGGCGGCCGATCGCCACGCCGATCGCCTGGGCCTGCTCGGACTGCGTGATCGACTCGGGCCCGGTGAACGTGTACCTGGCCCCCTTGTGGCCCTCCTCGGTCAGTGCCACGACCCCCACCGCCGCGATGTCCCGCTCGTGGACCAACGCCCGCCGGGCGTCACCGTAGACCCACCGCACCACGCCCTCGGCGCGAATCTGTTCCGCCCAGGCCAGGGTGTTGGCCGCGAACCCGCCCGGCCGCAGGAACGTCCACTCCACACCCGAGTCCTCGATCAGGCGCTCCAACGTGGCGTGGGAACCCAGAATCCCGTCGGTCGTGTCCTCGGACACGCCGTTGCTGGACAGGTAGACGATGCGTTGCACGCGTTGAGCGATCTCGGTGATGGTCTGCGGCGCGGCGTGGTCCGCCGTGAGGGTGGGCCAGACCAGGAACACCGAGTCGACCCCTTCCAAGGCAGGGCCGAGACTCGCCGGGTCGGCCAGGTCACCACGCACAACCTGCACGCCGCCAGGCAGCGCTGCCCGCTGCGGATCCCGGACCAGTGCGCGTACCGGCACACCCTTGTCCAGTAGTTGGGACACCACGCTGCCACCGACCCGGCCGGTCGCCCCGGTCACCAAGATCATGGGAACTCCTCCATCGTGTTTGGCTTGCCGGGCACCACGATGCAACCTCCACCATGATGGAGGTCAAATTCCCGAACACCTCCCCGCCCGAACACTCGACCAACTGCACGACGTCCGATGACGGGGTGGAGGGCGGGAACACCGGTCAAGCCCGGGTCATGCATGACTCCCTTGGTGTATGACCTGGCCGGCGGGGAGGGCCGGACCCGCGCGGTCAGCCGCAGAGTGCGTGGTCCACGAGTTCGGTTCCGACGTTCTTCGGGGTGTCGCCGGGGTGCCACGGTGTCCGGGTGTTCAGCGACACCATCACGCTGCGCGTGCCGTCCTCGGTCACGCCGTTGCGCGTGTCGAAGCCGTGCACCGTGCCGCCGTGCGACCAGGCCCCGCCGCATGACGTGGGCGTCCACGCGATGCTCAGGCCGTAACGCCCGTTCTCACCGAAGATCGGCGCGGGCACGGTCTTCGTCAGCTCGGCCAACTGCGCGGGCTTCGGCAGCCTGTTGCCCAGCAGGGCGCGGAGGAAACTGTTGCCGTCGGTGGTGGTGCTGATCAGCTCGCCGTCCGCGCCGTCGCCCATCGCCGGGTCCATCCGTTGGCGGTGTTCCTGACGCCGGGGCAGACTGGGGACAACCCTCAACTGCTGCCCTTGCCGGACGAGCTCCGGGACCTCGAGTTGGACGGCCAGAGGGTGCGGGTCGGGCGGGTGCCGGCCGATAAGGCCTACACCCACCCGAGCACCTGGAAGGCGTTACGGGAGCGCAGGATCAAGGCCACCATTCCCGAACGCGCCGACCAGATCGCCCACCGCAAGGCCAAAGGCAGCGCCGGTGGCAGACCACCGGCCTTCGACCACGGCCTCTGCAAACTCCGCAACGTCGTCGAGCGCCGCTTCAACCGGCTCAAGCAATTCCGAGGCCTGGCAACACGGTTCGCCAAACGAGCCGCCTACCACCGCGCCGAGATCATCCTCGCCTGCATCGTTCTTCACCTCCGGTGAAGATCCCCAGGACACGCCCTAGTCTTCGCAGGTCCCGTCGGCTTGCGCGCGCTGGGACGCCTCCCGCATCTCGATGACGTCCGTCAGCCAATCGCCGGTCTCGCGGGCGATGTCCCGGATCGCGCCGGTGATGATCGTCGCGATGTTGCCGATGTGGGTGGCCGCGGACTCGGTGACCTCTTGGACCACGTCCTTGGTGCTTTCGAACTGACCGACCATGTCAGACACCTTAAGCCGCTCGGAGGGTCTTGTCGCTGTCCACGGTAGCCGGAGTGCGGGGTTCACCGTTCCAGGGCAGGGCCAGTTTCACGATCTTCTTGGCCACCGAGAACAGCTGCTTGCGCAGGGGACCGGCGTTGTAGGGCAGGCCGTACTTCGCGCAGATCGCCCGCACCTCGCCCGCGATCTCCGGGTAACGGCGCGCGGGGATGTCCGGGAACAGGTGGTGCTCGATCTGGTGTGAGAGGTTCCCGGTCATGATGTGGAAAAGCTTGCCGCCGGTGATGTTCGCCGAGCCGAGGATCTGCCGCAGGTACCACTGGCCCCGCGACTCGTTCTCGGTCTCCTCCTCGGTGAAGCTCTCGACGTCGGCGGGGAAGTGCCCGCAGAAGATGATCGAGAAGGCCCACAGGTTGCGGGTCAGGTTCGCGGTGGCGTTGCCGAGGAAGGTCAGCGGCGCGAGCGGACCGGTCAGCAGCGGGAAGAGCACGTAGTCCTTGCCGACCTGGCGGCCGGCCTTCTTGAGCATCTTCACGCCGACCTCCTTGTTGTCCGACCACTTGCGCTCGCCCTTGACGACGCGGTCGAACTCGAGGTCGTGGAGCATGACGCCCCACTGGAAGAACAGCGCGAGCAGCGTCGCGTACACCGGGTTGCCCAGGTAGTAGGGGTGCCATTTCTGCGCGGTGTCCATCCGCAGGACGCCGTAACCGATGTCGCGGTCCTTGTCGAGGATGTTCGTGTACGTGTGGTGGATGTAGTTGTGGGAGTGGCGCCAGTTCTCCGACGGCGCGACGGTGTCCCATTCGAACTTCTGCGAACTCAGGGCCGGGTTGCGCGTCCAATCGTACTGGCCGTGCATGACGTTGTGACCGATCTCCATGTTGTCGAGGATTTTCGCCACCGAGAGCGCGGTCACCCCGGCGAGCCAAGCCGGTGGGAAGAACCCGGCGAACAGCAACCCGCGCCCGGCGACCTCGAGCGCGCGCTGGGTCTTGATGACGTGGTGGATGTAGTCGACGTCGGCCTGGCCGAGATCGGCGACGATCCGCTGCCGGATCTCGTCCAGTTCGCGGCCGAACGCCTCGACCTGGGCGGGGGTGAGCTTGTCCTGCAAGCCGGTCATGCCTGGCTCCCTTTCTAAGCGTTGATCTCGACGTCCCCGACCGGGACGGAGATGCAGAGCTGGATCTCTTCGTTCTCTTCGCTGGAGGTCTCGCCGGTCTTGGCGTTGCGCACGCAGCCGGAGGTCTTGATCTGCGTGCAGGAGAAGCAGATGCCCATCCGGCAGCCGTGTTCCGGGCTGAGCCCCGCCTTTTCGGCCTGCTCCAGCAACGGTTTCCCGGAGTTGGCGAAGGCGCGGCCACTGCGCGCGAAGCGCACTTGTCCTTCGGCGTTCTCGGTGTCGAAAGTCAGCGTCGGCGGCGTGAACTCCTCGGTGTGCAGGTGTGCGCCGAGACCGTCGGCTTCGAAGACCTCGCGGACCGAATCCATCAGCGGCTTCGGCCCGCACAGGAAGGTTTCGGCGTCGGGATACCACGGCGCGGCCTCGGCGAGGTGTTCCTTCGAGAAGAACCCGTGCAGGTCGCCGCCGGTCTTGGTGTGGGTGAACGCGTGTACCACCCGCAGGCCGGGCAGGCGACGCGCGAGGTCGGCGAGCTCGGCGCGGTAGAGCGCGTCGTCGGCTCCATTGGAGTAGTGCAGGAAGGCGAGATCGCCCTCGTGCTTCTCGTCGGCCAGCGTGCGCAGCATCGACAGGACGGGCGTGATCCCGCTCCCGCCGCTCAGCAATAGGATCCGCCGGGGCCTCGGCGAGGGCAGGGTGAACTCACCGTCCGGAGTGGACAGTCCGAGCACCGAACCGGTGGTGACGGTGCGGATCAGATGTCGAGAGACGAGTCCCTGCGGATCGGCCTTGATGGTCAGTTCCAGTGAGCCGTCGTGCTCCGAACCGGCGGGTGAGTAGCAGCGGGTGCGGCGGACCCCGTCGATCTCGACGGTCACCCGCACGTACTGGCCGGCGACATGTCCTCGCCACGCGCGGCTGGGCCGGATGGTCAGCGTGACCGTGTCGGGTGTCTGCCGCCGGACGTCGGTGACCAGGCCGCGGATCTCTCGGCGGACCAGCATCGGGTCGAGGAGTTCGAGGTAGCGGTCCATGCCATGGGGCGTGAGCAGGGCCTCGGCCAGCGAAGCCAGTCGCCTGGCCCTGCGTGGTACCAGTGCCGTCATCACTTCTCCCAATTCAGTGAACGCTTGTACACTCAATAGTGAAGTGGCGATACTCCCGCTTGTCAACGCGAGAGGAGGGCGATGTGACGTGAGTGATACCGCGGAGGCGATTACGCTGTCCGTCGTGACAATGGAGCCCGTTTCCCGGCAGGAGCGCAAGCAGCGCACCCGGCAGGCGTTGCTGGACGCTGCCCTGGACCTGGTGGCGGAACGAGGGTTCTCCGGGCTGAGCCTGCGCGAGGTGGCGAAGCAGGCCGGGATCGTGCCGACGGCGTTCTACCGCCATTTCGCGTCGATGGACGAACTGGGCGTGGCACTCGTCGAGGAGTCGATGCGCACGCTGCGCACGATGATCCGCTCGGCGCGCACCAGACCGGTCGCGTACAACGACATGATCAAGATGTCCGTGCGCATCCTGCGCGAGCACGTGCGGGCGCACGAGGACCACTTCCATTTCCTCACCCGTGAGCGGTACGGCGGCACGGGACCGGTCCGGCAGGCGATCGCGTTCGAACTCAAGCTCTTCGTCAGCGAACTCGCCGTCGACCTCGCGCGGTTCGACACTCTCCGCGAATGGAGCACCGAAGATCTCCACCTGCTCGCCGACCTGATCGTGACGACCATGCTCACGACGGTGCTGGAATTGCTCGAGGCGCCGTCACGGGACGACGAGATCGGGCGCACGGCCGAACGGCGGCTGCGGCTGATCTTTCTGGGCGTGCCGCACTGGCGCAGCGTTCCATGATGCGGAAGACCCTGCCGGTGTACGGACTCTGATCACGCGAGTCTCGTGCCCGAGCACGCGAGTGCGGCGCCGCGTCGAGTTCGTCGTGCCCCGCGTATGACGTCGCGCACCTGGATCGATGGCTGGATCGATCGTGATGAGCGATGTCACGGAAAGATGCCGTCCGGATACGTTCAGCCAGGAAAGTTGTCGGTCGGACGTGGTAGACAGTGCGGGTTCGTGTGGTCCTCTCCAGCGAGGAGGTCGCCTGTGGCGGCAGAGAACGAGCAGCTCACGGTCGGTGTCGTCCGGGAAACCGGACAAGGTGAACGCCGCATCGCGCTGGTACCGAAGCTCATCGAGCGCGTCTCCGGACGCGGACTGCGGGTGGTGGTCGAGCCCGGCGCGGGCGCCGGCGCGCTGCTCGCCGACGAGAGTTTCGAGCAGGCGGGCGCGGTGATCGGCGACCCGTGGGATGCCGACATCGTGGTGAAGGTGGCGCCGCCGAGCGCGGCCGAAGTCGCGAAGCTCGACCAGGGCACCATTCTCATCGGTTTCCTGAATCCACGGGGTGATCCGGACGGGATAGCGGCGCTCGAAGCGGCGGGCGTCCGCGCCTTCGCCGTCGAGGCGATCCCGCGGATCTCCCGCGCCCAGGCGATGGACGCGTTGTCGTCGCAGAGCAGTGTCGCGGGTTATCGCGCGGTGTTGCTGGCCGCGGAGAAGCTCACCCGGTTCTTCCCGATGCTCACCACCGCGGCCGGAACGGTGCCACCGGCGAAGGTGCTCGTGCTCGGCGCGGGGGTCGCCGGTTTGCAGGCCTTGGCGACGGCGAAACGGCTCGGCGCGCAGACCACCGGGTACGACGTCCGGCCCGAGGTCGGCGAGCAGGTCAAGTCGCTCGGCGCGAAGTTCCTCGACCTCGGCATCGAGGCGGTCGGCGAGGGCGGGTACGCCCGCGAGCTGACCGACGAGGAAAAGACCGAGCAGCAACGCAGGCTCACCGAGGCGATCACGCGGTTCGACGTCGTGATCACCACCGCGCTCGTCCCCGGCCGCAAGGCGCCGGTCCTCGTCACCGCCGACGCGGTGAAGGGGATGCCAGCCGGAGGGGTCGTGGTCGACCTCGCCGGCGAGTCCGGCGGCAACTGCGAACTGACGAAACCGGGCGAGGAGGTCGTCGAGCACGACGTCACCATCTGCTCGCCGCTCAACCTCGCCGCGGAGATGCCCGCGCATTCCAGCGAGCTCTACGCGCGCAACGTCACCGAGTTGCTGGAACTGCTCGTCGACAAGGAAGGCAAGCTCGCGCTCGACTTCTCCGACGAGATCGTCGCCGGGGCCTGCGTGGCCGGAAAAGAAGAAGGGGGCGAGTGATGCTCGTAGGCAGTTTGGCGATCCTCGTACTCGCCGGATTCGTGGGCTTCACGGTCATCTCCAAGGTGCCCAACACGCTGCACACCCCGCTCATGTCGGGCACCAACGCCATCCACGGCATCGTCCTGCTCGGCGGGCTCATCGTGCTCGGCCTCGGGGTCGACGGCGTACTGAACAAGATCCTGCTGGTGATCGCGATCGCCTTCGGCACGATCAACGTGGTCGGCGGCTTCCTCGTCACCGACCGGATGCTCTCGATGTTCAAGGCGAAGAAGCCGGAAGACGGTGGTGACAAGTGACGACCTTCATCGCCGTCCTCTACATCGTTTCCTTCGCACTGTTCATCTACGGCCTGATGGGGCTGACCGGTCCGCGCACCGCGGTACGCGGCAACTGGATCGCCGCGGTCGGCATGGGCATCGCGGTGATCGCGACGCTGCTGACACCGGGAATGGGCGACTGGCTGCTGATCGCGCTCGGCGTCGCGATCGGTGTCGTCGTCGGCGTGCCGTCCGCGCGCAAGGTGAAGATGACCGCGATGCCGCAGATGGTGGCGCTGTTCAACGGCGTCGGCGGCGGGGCGGTCGCGCTCATCGCGTGGGTCGAGTTCCGCACCACCGAGGGCTACGCGCACGAGCCGGCGTACGTCGCGATCGCGTCGTTGTTCGCCGCGATCGTCGGTTCGGTGTCCTTCTGGGGCTCGAACATCGCTTTCGGGAAACTGCAGGAACTCATCTCCGGCCGTCCCATCACACTGGGCAGACTGCAGCAACCGGTGAACGCGCTGGTGCTGATCGCCGCGATCGTGCTCGCGGTCGTCATCGCCCTCGGCGGTGACGCCGAACTGCTGATGATCGGCCTGCTGGTCGCGGCGGGCGTGCTCGGCGTGGTGGTCGTGCTGCCGATCGGCGGCGCGGACATGCCGGTCGTCATCTCGCTGCTGAACGCGCTCACCGGGCTGTCGGCCGCGGCCATGGGTCTCGCGCTCGACAACACCGCGCTGATCGTGGCGGGCATGATCGTCGGCGCCTCGGGTTCGATCCTGACGAACCTGATGGCGAAAGCGATGAACCGGTCGATCCCGGCCATCGTCGCCGGTGGCTTCGGTGGCGGTACGGCGGTTTCGGGCGGTGGTTCCGGCGAGGTCCGCCCGGTCCGCAGCACCAGCGCGTCCGACACCGCGATCCAGATGGCGTACGCGAACAAGGTCGTGGTCGTCCCCGGCTACGGCATGGCCGTCGCGCAGGCACAGCACGTCGTCCGGGAGATGGCGAAACTGCTGGAGGCCAAGGGGATCACGGTCGCCTACGCCATCCACCCGGTGGCGGGCCGGATGCCGGGGCACATGAACGTGCTCCTCGCCGAGGCCGACGTCCCGTACGAACAGCTCAAGGAAATGGACGAGATCAACTCCGAGTTCGCCCAGACCGACGTCGCGCTGGTGATCGGCGCGAACGACGTCACGAACCCGGCCGCGGAGACCGATCCGGGCTCGCCCATCTACGGGATGCCGATCCTCAAGGTGAACCACAGCCGGTCGGTGATCGTGCTCAAACGCGGTATGAGCTCGGGCTTCGCCGGCATCGACAACGAGCTCTTCTACGACGCGAAGACAAGCATGCTCTTCGGCGACGCCAAATCGTCGGTGGGCGAGATCGTGGAGGAACTCAAAGCACTGTGATCGGTCCCTCGGAAGTCGTCGCCTCGTTCGACGACCCGGCCGACAACCTCGCGTTCGACGAAGCCCTCCTGCGTGCCGCACCGGAGGCGCCGGTCCTGTGGATCTGGCGCAACACCGATGCCGTGGTCGTGGGCCGGGGACAGAAAATCGAACGCGAGGTCAAGGCCGACGTCTGCGCGGCTGACGGCGTCCCGGTGCTGCGCCGGGCCAGCGGCGGCGGCACCGTGTTCCACGATCCCGGCAATCTCAACATCACCCTCGTCCTGCCCGGGCTGGGCCTGGCGGCGAAAGCCGTCAAGCCGCTCGAAGCGCTCGGGGAACTGATGACCGCGACGGTGGCCGAACTCGGGCTGCCGTCGCGGCTCGGTGATCGGGGACTGTTCGTCGGTGACGCGAAGCTGTGCGGTTTCGCCGTGTTCCGGACGAGAACGGGCTTGCTCGCGCATTCGACACTGCTCGTGTCGACCGCGGCCGAACGAGTCGGCCGATACCTCACTTCGGCACCCGCGGATCCCCGTCCGCTCGACTCCCACCGGAGCCCGGTCGCGTCGCTCGCCGAGCATGGCCTGCGCAAAGGTGTTGCCGAAGTCACGGCCGCGGTCCGTGTGGCGGCGGCCGCCCGACTGGGTGAACTCGCCACCAGGAAGCCCTCGGCCGAGGAGCGGGAGTGGCACCGCTCGCTCCGGCACACGCGGTACGGGTATCCGGAGTGGCATTCGGAAGGGGCTCAGCGGCCGGCCTCGCAAGGGTGAGCCGGGTGTAGGGACGAATCACTTATGGCATAAAGGGGCCCCATTCGCCTTACCGCGAATGGGGCCCTTTTATGGCGGCTACTTTTCGGTGGCCGAGAAAGTGACGGCGGGCACCTTGCGGGCGGCGCGCGTGGTCTTCTTCGGCTCCACGGCCTTCTTCGCCGGGGTGCCGGCGGCGGCCTTCGGCGCGGCCTTGGCGGCCGTCGTCTTCGCGGCGGCTGCCTTCGGGGCGGCCGCCGTCTTGGCCGCGGCCTTCGGCGCTGCCTTGACCGTGGTCTTGGTCGCGGTGGAGGTCTTCGCGCGACCGGCCGGAGTCTTGGCCGAGGTGGCCTTCGCCGCCGTGCCGCGGGCCGACTTCGCCTTGGCAGCGGTGGCTTTCGCCGTGGTCTTGGCGGGAGCCTTCGCCTCCGCCTTGGCGGCGGTGGTCTTCGCGGCGGTGGTCTTGGGAGCGGCCTTGGCGGCGGCGGGCTTGCGGCCGGCGACACCCTTCGCGGCGGGCTTGCGGCCCGGCTTCGCCTCGGCCTTCGCGGCGGTGGCCGTGGTCTTCGGGGTCGACTTCGACACCCGCGCGCCCTTGGGCCGCTGCACGATCCGCGGCCGCAGTTTCCGTCCACCGATCCGTCGGCCGTTCTCCACATAGGCACGCAGGATTTCCCGGAGTGCGGTGGCGTTGTCGGCCGAAAGGTCGATGTCGTAAGCGATTCCGTCCAAAGCGAAAGCGACCGTTTCTTCGGCCGCCTCACCGGTCAGATCATCCAGCAAATGCACAGCAGTGTTCCTGGCCATGAAAAACCTCCCGCGCTCGATCGTTCTACTGCGTAACCGGCACGGTGCAACCTGAACCCGCGGCTGATGACTCACGCAGCGACACGAGGATAGCGGCAGGTTGCGCGAAGCTGCGCGGTGGTGTGCGCTGAATGCATGTCAGCACAGACTTTTGACGTGATCGTGATCGGAGGCGGCCCCGTCGGCGAGGTCGCGGCCGAACGGGCGGCGCGCGGCGGACTCCGGGTCGCGCTCGTCGAACACGAACGCTTCGGCGGCGAATGTTCTTACTGGGCCTGCATTCCGAGCAAGGCGCTGCTGCGGCCGGGGAACCTCCTCGCCGCCGCCAAGCGGGTCCCCGGTGTCCCGGTGGGTGACGCGGTCGACCCGGCCGCGGTGTTCGCGCGCCGTGACCGGTTCACCGGCAAGGGAGACGACACCGGACAGGTCGAGTGGGCCGAAGGCGTCGGGATCGTCCCGATCCGCGGGCACGGCCGCATCAGCGGTGAGCGGGAGGTCACGGTCGACGGCGGTGACGTGCTGACCGCGCGGCACGCCGTGATCGTCGCCACGGGCAGTGTGCCGCGGACGCCGTCGATCCCCGGACTGGACACCGTTTCCCCGTGGGGTTCGCGAGAGGCGACTTCGGCGGAGAAGGTTCCGGGCCGTCTCGGCGTACTGGGTGGCGGTGTCGTCGGAGTGGAGATGGCGCAGGCCTTCGCCACGCTCGGCGCCGAAGTCCACCTGATCGTTTCGGGCGCGCGTCCCCTGCCGCGGCTGCCGGACTTCGCGGGTGACGCCGTCATCGCGGGACTCCGCGAAGCCGGGGTCACCGTGCACACCGGCTCCGGCCTCGACTCCGTGTCCGCAGTGGACGGTGGCAAGGAATTGGCGTTGAAGGGCGGTGACCGGTTGGTCGTCGACGAACTGCTCGTCGCCACCGGCCGCCGCCCGGCGACCGACGGGCTCGGCGTGGAGTCGCTCGGGCTCGAAGCCGGCGCGCCGCTCGAGACGGACGACAACGGCCGTGTGTCCGCTGTGGACGGTGACTGGCTGTTCGCCGTCGGAGACGTCACCGGCCGGGCGCCGCTGACCCATCAGGGCAAATACGCGGCCAGGGCCGCCGGTGACTCCGTGGCCGCACAGGCGGCGGGCAAGCCGGTCGATTCCGCCGCGTGGAGCGCGCACAGCGCCACGGCCGATCACCACGCCATCCCGCAGGTCGTCTTCACCGACCCGGAGGTCGCTTCGGTCGGGCTCGCCGGGCCGGAGGAGGGCAAGCCGCACCGCGTCGTCGACATCGACATCGCGGTCGCCGGTTCTTCGCTGCACGCGGACGGTTACGCGGGCAAGGCGCGGATCATCGTCGACACCGAACGCGGTGTCCTCCTCGGCGCGACCTTCGTCGGGCAGGACGTGTCCGAACTGCTGCATTCGGCGACGATCGCGATCGTCGGGGAGGTCCCGCTGTCGAGGCTGTGGCACGCGGTCCCGTCGTTCCCGACGATCAGCGAGGTATGGCTGCGCCTGCTGGAGGCGTACGGGCTTTAGCCGGTCACGGGCAGTTCGAGCGCGGCCTTCGCGCCGCGGACCAGGCCGGGATCGTCCGCAGTAGACGGTCCCGGCACCCACACCACCTGGACCAGCCGGACCGCCTTGCCGTCCACGCTGCTCTGGTAGGCGGCGCCCTCGAACACCGGGACCTCGCCCTGCCACTGGCCGGTCTCGGTGGCGAGATCGAGGATGCCGCCACCGCCGGGGGTGTCGGCGGTGGCCTTGAACGCGGTCGCCTGTCCGGTGTCCGGGAATTCCACGACGGCGATCGTCGCCGCGGCGGCCCGGCCGTCGATGGAACTGGCGAAGCTGGCCCGTTTCACCCCTGCGCAACTCGTCCGCTGAAGGCTCGCTTGGACGTCCCCGTACGCGTGCGACGCGCATTTCTGATCCGCGGCCGACGCCCGCGAGGTGAACTGGATGTTCTCGACCGCGCTGCTGCCCGGCGGTGGAGGACTGGTGGCCGGGGTCGGCGGCGGGGGAGTTCGCGTGGACGCGGTGTCGTCACCGCCGGAGGCCACGCTGATGGCCGCGACCAGCAGCACGATGAGCAGGCCGATCGCGGCGACCGGAAGCCACCTCACCGTCTTGGACTGGTGCGGTTTCTTCGGGGCGGGCTCGGCGGGAGCCGCCGCCGGTGGCGGGACTTGCCCGGCCGGGGGAGTGGGCTTCGTGGCGACGGCCTGCCGAACAGGCTGAACGGGCGAGGCGGCCCGCGCGGGGTCGACGGGAGGGACGGCCGGTTTCGCCGCTCTCTTCGCCTTCCCTGGATGCCGTACCGGAACCGTCGGGGCGACGGCGACGAGCGGGTTCTCGCGGATCACCGTCGGCTCGTCGTCGGAGTGGACGCTGAAACCCTCGCCGAGCAACATCTCCTCGGACATCGGCGGCGCGTCCGGGGCGAGCGCGGCGATCAGGTCCCGCGCCTGCCGGACCGAGCGGGGACGGGGCGCGGTGGCCAGCGAGACCGTCGCGGCGAGCATCGTCGTCGCCGTCGGATAGAGGACACGGACCGAGCCGGCGAGGTCCGCGGCGGGCTGGTCGACCGTCTCCACATAGGGGCCGACGGCGATGATCGTGCCGATCGGCCCGGCGCCGGGCGCGACGTCCGCGATCCGGTGGGTGCACGCGGCGGACAGCGAGAGCGCGTCCGTGGCCGGGTTGATCGAGGTGTCACCGTGGACCAGCGGCCAGCCGTCGGCCTTCCACGGCCCGCCGAGCGGGGCTTCGAGTTTCAACGCCGGGTCCGGCAGGTCGACACCGATGACGATGAGGATGCCCTTCGGCATGACGACGACGGCCTCCACCGGCCGCCCTTCGACCGGGCTGACACCGATCAGGGCGACGCCGCCGACGACGTTGCCGCCCCGGCCCAGTGAGGCCAGCGCGGCGCGGACGTCCTCGGCCACCCGGGACGGCTGTTGAGCGAGGCGAACGAGTCGCACCGAACCCCTCCCCATCTCGTCGATCTCGCTGCACAAACTAGCGCCTCCCTTCGCCCATCCTCGCCCCCGCCACCTCCCTCGATAGGGCTGCTTCGCGCCGCTGTATCGATTCGAGGGGGCAACACGTCCCACGTAGGCGCGGTGAAGTCGCTCCGGGAAAGTGGTGAATCCTTGTGAGCGCCGTCACCCACTGACCAGCGCCCGTGGGCTCGGACAGCGCGGAACGCGGCACCATCGCCATACCGGGGTCAACGGAGGCGAGGATGCTTCACGTGAGTCACGCGTCCCAATCCTGTGCGACTTATGGTGTTCATGTGGCCAAACAGCACAGTTGGGGTGCACAATGTGCTCACGCGTACCGGGAGGCGGCACGAGCCACCTGACCAGCGCAGCTCGCGAGGTCGTAGGGGAAGACGCCCCTCGTCGAGTAGCGGAGGTCAGCAGTGAGCACCCGTGGCAACACCCGTGGCGTGGTGTACGTCCACTCGTCGCCGTCTGCGGTGTGTCCGCACGTCGAGTGGGCCATTTCGGGCACCCTGGGTGCCCGAGTCGAGTTGAAGTGGACGGCGCAACCCGCCAGTCCGGGACAGCTCCGCGCCGAATGTGGTTGGCGTGCGCCTTCGGGCACCGGCGGAAAGCTGGCGTCCGCGCTCAAGGCGTGGCCGATGATCAGGTTCGAAGTCACCGAAGAGCCCAGTGCGGGGGTCGACGGCGAGAGGTTCTGTTTCGCCCCTGGTCTCGGCCTGTGGCACGGCAGGACCAGCGCCAACGGCGACATCGTCGTGGGTGAGGACCAGTTGCGCGCTCTCGTGAGCAAGGTCCGCACCGGCGAATCGCTGGCGCACAAGCTCGACGAGCTCCTCGCCGCCAACTGGGACGAAGCGCTCGAACCGTATCGGCACGCCGGTGACGGTGCCCCGGTCACCTGGCTGCACCAAGTCGGGTAGACGCCGGTGATGACGGAAGAGGCGGGCGGCTAACCTTCCAGGGTGACCGCCCAGCCTCGCCCCTTCTCTCGCCAGCGGTGGCTGATCCCCGTCATCGTGGTCGTGGTCTCCCTGACCGTCGGCGTCGGGCTGCTGGCACGCGATCTCTACACGCGCCCGGAAGCCGCGCCCACCGAACCGGTCGTCGACGACTCGCCGACGTCGGTCGCGCCGGGGGCGCAGCCCGGCTCGCCCACCGTCGAGGTGACTCCCGACGTCTTCGCGCATCCGCAGTACCAGAGCGCCCGGCAGGTACTGCAGGGGTATTTCGATTCCATCAACGAACGCGACTATCCGAAGTGGACATCGGTGGTCACCCGGGAACGGGCCAAGACCAAGACGGCGGCGGAGTGGAAGAAGGACTATCAGTCCACTCGGGACGGCAACATCCTCGTCTACCGCATCGAGCCGGGCGCGCCGAGCACGCTCCGGGTCCTCGTCGCCTTCACCAGTACGCAGGACGTCGAAGACGCGCCGGTGTACCTGCCGGAGGCGTGCATCCGCTGGCGGCTGGTGCTGCCGCTGCGGCTGGAGAGCGGATCGTGGCGCGTCGACACCACCGAAGGCGGTACGAACCCCGAACACGAAAGATGCTGAAGTAAGGGATGACATGGTCCCCCAGGCTGACGCGGGCGGGAACCGGGCGGAATAGAGTCGCGGGCATGGCACCAGATCAGCCGGCCCTGCTGACCGACGCCTCGAGGGGGCTCACCAGCGAAGAGGTCGCCCAGCGGGTGGCCGCGGGCCAGACCAACGTCGTCTCGACGAAGACCAGCCGGACCACCGGCGAGATCATCCGCGCGAACGTCTTCACCCGGATCAACGCCATCTACGGCGTGCTGTTCGTGCTCATCCTGTCGACGGGATACTTCATCGACGGGCTGTTCGGCGGACTGATCATCGTCAACAGCGCGGTCGGCATCATCCAGGAACTCCGGGCGAAACGGACCTTGGAACGGCTCGCCATCGTCGGGCAGGCGAAGCCGACGGTCCGCCGTGACGGACGGAGTGCCGAGATCGCCCCGGAGGACGTCGTGCTCGGCGACCTCGTCGAACTGGGGCCCGGCGACAAGATCGTCGTCGACGGCCCGACGCTGACGGCCGACGCGCTGGAGGTCGACGAGTCGCTGCTGACCGGCGAGTCCGATCCGGTGGTCAAACAGCCCGGCGACAAGGTGCTCTCCGGCAGCTTCGTCGTCGCGGGCAGCGGCACCTACCGCGCGGACGTCATCGGCGACGAATCCTACGCGGCGAAACTGGCCGCGGAGGCCAGCAAGTTCACCCTGGTGAAGTCGGAGCTGCGCCAAGGCATCGACAGGATCCTCAAGTTCATCACGTACCTGCTCGTCCCAGCGGGCGCGCTGACCATCTACAACCAGCTCATGGGCGACCAGGCGTGGCCGGACGCGCTGCGCGGCATGGTCGCGGCGCTCGTGCCGATGGTGCCCGAAGGACTGGTGCTGATGACCAGCGTCGCGCTGGCGGTCGGTGTCATCCGGCTGGGCAAGCGCCAGTGCCTGGTGCAGGAACTCCCGGCGATCGAGGGCCTCGCCAGGGTCGACGTGGTGTGCGCGGACAAGACCGGCACGCTCACCGAGAACGCGATGCGGCTTTCCGAGGTCCGGGAGATCACGCCGGGCCACCCGGTGGACCACGCGCTGGCCGCGCTCGCCGCCGCCGATCCCCGGCCGAACGCGAGCCTGCAGGCGATCGCGGAGGCGCACCGGACCGACCCGGGCTGGCGGATCTCCACGACCATGCCGTTCTCCTCGGCGCGCAAGTGGAGCGGTGCCTCGTTCGGCGCCGACGGCGACTGGGTGCTCGGCGCGGCCGACGTCCTGCTGCCCGAAGGGGAACACCGGGCGGAGGCCGAGAAGATCGGCTCTCGCGGCCTGCGCGTGTTGTTGCTGGGCCGTGCGGAGCGAGCCGTCGACGCCCCCGAGGGGCCTGGCGACATCGAGCCGGTCGCGCTCGTGGTGCTGGAGCAGAAGGTCCGCCCGGACGCGAAGGACACCCTGGACTTCTTCGCGCATCAGGACGTCGCGGTCAAGGTCATCTCCGGCGACAACGCCATTTCGGTGGGCGCCGTCGCGGGCACCCTGGATCTGCCGGGCGCGGACAAACCCGTCGACGCGCGGAAGCTGCCGGAGGACGCCGAGAAGCTGGCCGACACCGTCGAGGACCGCGCTGTCTTCGGCCGCGTCACCCCGCTGCAAAAACGCGCGATGGTCGGTGCCCTGCAGTCGAAGGGCCACACCGTCGCGATGACCGGCGACGGCGTGAACGACGTCCTCGCGCTGAAGGACGCGGACATCGGTGTCGCCATGGGCGCCGGCAGCCCCGCCACTCGCGCGGTCGCGCAGATCGTGCTCCTGGACGACAAGTTCGCCACCCTGCCGCACGTCGTCGCCGAGGGGCGGCGGGTGATCGGCAACATCGAGCGCGTCTCGAACCTGTTCCTCACCAAGACGGTCTACTCGGTGCTGCTGGCGCTGATGGTCGGCATCGCGCAGGTGCCGTTCCCGTTCCTGCCGCGGCACATCACCATCACCGCGTGGTTCACGATCGGCTTGCCCGCCTTCGTGCTTTCGCTCGCGCCGAACAACGAACGCGCCCGCTCCGGCTTCGTCGGCCGGGTGATGCGGATGGCCGTTCCGGCCGGGCTGATCATCGCCACCGCGACCTTCGTGAGCTACCTGCTGGTGTACAAGGGATCCGGTCAGTCCGAAGTGGACAAGATCCAGGCGGGGACGACCGCGCTGATCACCCTCATCGCGATCGCGCTGTGGGTGCTCGGGATCGTCGCGCGCCCGTACCGGTGGTGGAAGATCCTGTTGATCGGCGGGATGGTCGTGCTGACGCTCGCGTTGTTCCTGATCCCGTTCACGCAAAAGTTCTTCGCGCTGGATCCGAGCGTGAGCGCGTACACGCTGTCGGCGTTCGCCTGTGCCGGGGTGGGCATCGTGCTCGTGGAAGCGGCCTGGTGGATCGGCCGGCATCTGGTGAAGCGCTCGGAGGCCTGACCCTTCCTCCGGCGCACTGACGCATCCGGAGGCCGCATCCCCCGCGCCCCAGTCGTGTTCTGCAATGAAGGGACCTTTCCTCGCAAAATTTGCGAGGAAAGGTCCCTTCATTGAGCCTTTTCCATCTTGGTTAGCTGAGGCTGTGTTCGAGGGTGAGGATGGCTTTGGCTAGTGCGGTGACGCGGTGGGTGCTGGTGCGGACGCGGGTGAGTACTCGCCAGTTTTTGAGGGTGGCGAACCCGCGTTCGCCTCGGCCGCGTACGGCCGCCAGTGTTGTGTTGGCCTGTGTGTAGGCAGGTCCGAGTGGGCGTTTGGGCTGGTGGGCGGTTCGGTGGTTCTTGTACGGAGTGATCACCCCGTAGGCGACGTTGTCGTAGCCGCTGTCGGCCAGCAGCCGGATCCCGGACTGGTCGGCCAGGTCGCAGATGCGGTGGTGGCGGGCGGCGGTGGTGTCGTTGGTCGCGCCGGGTAGTCCGTCGGAGATCCACAGCAGCCGGCCGTAGGGGTCGGTGAGGGCTTGCAGGTTGATGCCGTGGTGGCGGTGTTTGCCGGAGTAGTAGGGCTTGTTCGTGGCGATGCGGTCGGTGCGGATGACGGTGCCGTCGAGGATGGCGTAGTTGTTGTGGCTCCAGGCGAGCTGCCACAACGCGGCGGTCAGGGACGGGGCGCGCTGGGCGAGCAGGTCGATGGTTTCGCGCAGATAGCGGCACACAGTGGCCACGCCGATACGGAATCCGGCGGCCAGGCGGGCGTAGGTGTCGCCGTTACGCAAGTGGGCCAGCACGAGCAGGGCCTGGCGCTGGCAGGACAGCCGGCGCCAGCGCGACCTGATCGCGCGCCGGTGTTGCTGGATGATCCGGGTCAACCCGGCCAGTGTCTGGCTGGACAACGTGATCGCCGAGGGGTAAGACAACACAGCGAAGCTCCTGGCAGTGCATGGTTCTTGGTCGTTCCACGCATCTACCAGGAGCTTCGCCATACCCAGCCCACCAACACACCCCACCAACCCAAACCAAGTTGGAAAAGGCTCATTGCAGCTCTTACCCCGCCCACGCCCCTCGGCCGCGAGCACCCCGAAGTACATGAAGGCCCCCTTCCTTGCGTCTAGCGCAAGGAAGGGGGCCTTCATGTACTTACGGCGTCAGGCCGCCGGGGTGAACAACAGCGCCGTGTTGTGCCCGCCGAAACCGAACGAGTTGCTGATCGCCGCGCCCAGTTCGACCTTGCGCGCCTCGCCGGAGACGACGTCGAGCTGCACCTTCGGGTCCAGGTCCTCGAGGTTCAGCGTCGCCGGGATGAGCCCGTGGTAGATCGCCAGGATGGTGGCGATGCCCTCGACCGCGCCCGCACCGCCGACCAGATGGCCGAGCGCGCCCTTGGGAGCGGTCACCACGACGTGCTCGCCGACCGCGTTGCGGATCGCCGCGGCCTCGCCGACGTCACCGACGACCGTCGAGGTGGCGTGCGCGTTGACGTGCCCGACGTCGGTCGGGGAGACCCCGGCCATCGTCATCGCCTGCCGCATGGCGGCGATCTGGCCGACGCCCTCCGGGTGATTGCCCGTGATGTGGTAGGCGTCCGAAGTGATCCCGTACCCGCTCAGCCGCGCGTAGATCCGCGCGTTGCGGGCCTTGGCCCGGTCCGCCCGCTCCAGGATCACGACACCGGAGCCCTCGCCGAGGACGAAACCGTCACGGTTCACGTCGAACGGCCTGGACGCCTTGGCCGGGTCGTCGTTGCGGGTGGACACCGTCCGCGCCTGGGCGAAACCGGCGAGGGTGATCGGGTGGATGCACGATTCGGCCCCACCGGCGATCACGACGTCGGCACGGCCCGAGCGGATCATCTCGTAGCCGGCGGCGATGCCTTCCGCGCCCGACGCGCAGGCCGACGCGGGCGAGTGCACACCGGCACGTGCCTTCAGGTCGATCCCGACGTGTGCGGCGGGGCCGTTCGGCATCAGCATCGGCACGGTCAGCGGGGAGACCTTGCGGAGTCCCTGCTTGTGCAGAAGGTCGTTCTGGGAGATCAGGGTGACCGGACCGCCGACACCGGTACCGATGGTCACCCCGAGGCGCTCGGGTTCCACATCCTGATGCTCGTCGGTCGGCTGCTCGAAGCCCGCGTCCGCCCAAGCCTGCCGGGCGGCGATGAGCGCCACCTGCTCACAGCGGTCCAGCCGCCGGGCCTGGACCCGCGGCAGGACTTCGGACGGGTCGACGGCGAGCATGGCGCCGATCTTCACCGGCAGTTCGAGTTCGTCGACCCAGTCGGCTTCGATGCGGCGGATCCCGCTCGCGCCGGCGAGCAGGCCGTCCCACGTGGACGCGACGTCCCCGCCGAGCGGCGTGGTCGCGCCCATCCCGGTGACCACGACGTCGATGTTGCTCATTGGAGTCTCCCCAAGGTCGGCGCCAATCAAGAAGTCGGACTTACTTGGCGTTGGCCGACACGTAGTTCACCGCGTCGCCAACGGTCTTCAGGTTCGCGAGCTCGTCGTCCGGGATCTTGACGCCGAACTTGTCCTCGGCCTGGACGGCGATCTCCACCATGGACAGCGAGTCGATGTCGAGGTCGTCCACGAAGGACTTCTCGGCGGTCACGTCGTCCTGCGCCACACCGGCGACCTCTTCGACGATCTCGGCGAGGCCGGCGAGGATCTCTGCGTTGTCTGCCACTGGTTGTTCCCTTCTCGGTGATGCTTTCGGCTGCCCTGCGGACACGGTGTCCACAAGGGAAGTATTCATCACGGGCAGATGAAGGCCTGGCCCGCGTAGGAGAGTCCGGCACCGAAACCCACGGCGAGTACGACGTCGCCCTGTTTCGCGGTGCCCGCCTTCCGCATGTGGTCCAGCGCCAACGGAATCGACGCGGACGAGGTGTTGCCCGAGTACTTGATGTCGTCGGCCACGACCATGTCCTCGCGGGCGCCCTTGGCGCGCAGCTTCTTGGCGATGGCTTCGACGATGCGAAGGTTGGCCTGATGCGGGATCAGCACGTCCACATCGGACGGTTCGAGCCCGGCCAGTTCCAGCGCCCGCAAGGCGATCGGCGCGATCTGCGTGGTCGCCCAGCGGAAGACCGACTGGCCCTCCTGGTAGATCCACCTGTCGTCGCGCATGTAGATGAGGTCGACGTGCTCACCCGCGCTGCCCCAGGCGACCGGGCCGATCCGGGGGGTGTCGGCCGCGCCGACCACCGCCGCGCCCGCGCCGTCGGCGAAGATGATCGCGTTCGCGCGGTCGACCGGGTCGACGTGGTCGGTGAGCTTCTCGGCGCCGATCACGAGCGCCTTCTTCGCGGTACCCGCCCGGATGAGGTCCGAGGCGACGCCGATGCCGTAACAGAACCCGGCGCAGGCGGCGTTGAGATCGAACGCCGCCGGATGCGTGATGCCGATCCGGTCGGCCACCTGCGCGGCGGCGTTCGGGATCTGCGTGGGCATCGTGCAGTTCGGCAGGATGACCGTGTCCACTTCGGACGGATCCACCCCGGCGTCCGCCAGTGCGGCGGTGCCCGCCTTGACCGCCATGTCGACCAGCGACTCGTCCTTCTCGGCGAACCGGCGCTCGATGATGCCGACCCGCTCGCGGATCCACTGGTCGTTGGTGTCCATGATCTTCGAGAGATCGTCGTTGGTCACGATCTTCTCGGGCTGGAAGCTCCCGACACCGAGGATGCGGGTCCCGGGGGCGCCCGGCGCCTGCCGCAAGGTGGATCGGTCGGTCACGAAGCGTCCTCCTGCCCCTGAAGCTTCGCCAGCTCGGCGGGCGTCTTCAGCGCGATGGTGGTGATCACGGTTCCCTTGAGCTGCCGCTTGACCAGCCCGGTCAGCGTGCCCGCCGGCGGAAGTTCGAGTGTCGAGGTGACACCCGCGGAGACCAGACCGTCCATGGTCAGATCCCAGCGCACCGGGCTCGTGACCTGCTTGACCAGCCGGTCGAGGTATTCGGCCCCGCTGGTGACGACCTGGCCGTCGGCGTTCGACAGCAGCGGACGCGTCGGGTCCGCCGGGGTGATCTTCGCAGCGTGGACGGCCAGCGCTTCACGCGCGGGTGCCATGTAGGAGGTGTGGAACGCGCCCGCCACCTTGAGCGCCCGGACCTTGGTGCCCTCCAGCGGCTCGGCCACGATCTTCTCGATCGCGTCGGCGGCGCCGGAGGCGACGATCTGGCCGGCACCGTTGCGGTTCGCCGCGGCGAGGCCGTGCCCGTCGAGCCACGCGACGACCTGCTCCGGGTCGCCGAGCATGACCGCGGCCATGCTCGTGGGCTCCAGCGCGCACGCCTTCGCCATTTCCGCGCCGCGGACGGCGGCCAGCGCGACGGCGTCTTCGGGGCTCAGCACCCCGGCGATGGCGGCGGCCGCCAGTTCGCCGACGGAGTGGCCGGCGACCGGCGAGTCCGCGGCGGCCGGGGCCTCTCGCTGAAGGTGTTCGAAGGCCAGCAGTGACAGCGCCACGATCAGCGGCTGCGTGATCGCGGTGTCCTGGATCTCCTCGGCGTCGGCTTCGGTGCCGAGGCGGAGCAGGTCGAGACCGGCCCGCTCGGACCAGGCTTCGACGCGCGCACGGGCACCGTCGAGCTCGAGCCAAGGGGAAAGCATGCCTGGGGCTTGGGAACCCTGACCGGGGGCGAGGACTGCGACTGTCACCTCCCTAGAGAACACTCTCGGCCACCATGGTCGTGATGCCGACGCTCACCAAGTCCGGCCGACGTAATTGTCGGAACCCTCCAAAAGCGCCCTCCTGATCTCCGCGCTTAACCCAAAAGCCTTGTCGGGTTCAACCAGCTTTCCCTATGAAGTCCGTCACTGCGCAGAGTCACCGGCCGAGTGGTGCATGCTCGGGTCCATGATCGACGATTTCGCGAAGGAGTACCTGCACGGCGAGCTGCGGGAGATCCGTGAAGTGATGCTACGGAAGCTCGACGGGCTGTCCGAATACGACATCCGTCGTCCGCTGACCGCGACCGGAACCAATCTTCTCGGTCTGGTCAAGCACTTGGCGGTGTGGGAGTCCCGGTACTTCGGCGAGGTCTTCGCTCTGCCGTTCCCCGAGCCCGTCCCCCGGTGGGACGATCTCGAACAGCGCGGTACCGACATGTGGGCGACCGAGCACGAAACACGCGAGGAGATCACCGGCCGCTACCGGCGCGTCTGGGAACATTCCGACGCCACCATCGCCGCTCTCGCCATCGACTCGCCGGGTCACGTGCCCTGGTGGCCACGTCCCGACGTGCTGCTGTTCACCGTCCTGGTCCACATGCTCACGGAGACCAGCAGGCACGCCGGGCACGCCGACATCCTGCGCGAGCAACTGGACGGCGAGGTCGAGACGGACGCGGCTTCCCGGAAGAACCGGCGGGCCGAAGTCGAGCGGGCGGCCAAGGCCGCCGGGCGAGCCACGGCCTGACCGTTTCACCGCTGCTGCCCAGTCCACCGGCCCGTTGCCTGTGCTCAGGAACTCGACTTTCACACCCTCCCCGGACGCTATGAAAGGTCCTTTCCTTGCAAATTTTGCAAGGAAAGGACCTTTCATAGCGTCCGGGGAGCGGGGCCTCGGCCTGACTCGCGCCCCCGTGGCTACCAAAGACCACGAGCGCGAGCCAGCCGACCGACCGTCAGTGCCACCTTCAGCACCCAGGCGTCGCGCGATTCGGCGGCGTGGCGGCCGGTGAGTTCGGCCGCCTTCCGCAGCCGGTACCGGACGGTGTTCGGATGCACGAACAGCGTCCGGGCGCAGGTCTCCAGCACGCCACCGCTGTCGAGATAGGTCTCCACCGTCCGCAGCAGGGCCGGGCCTGCTTCCTCCAGCGGCCGGGCGATCTGCGCCACGAGCAGGCGTTCGGCTTCGGGATCGCCGGACAGCGCGCGTTCCGGCAGCAGGTCGATCGACCTCGCGGGCCGCGGCGCGCCAGGCCAGCCGACGACGGCCCGCAGCCCCGAGAGTGCCTCGGTCGCGCTGTGGTGCGCTTCGGCGAGGGTGGGCACGGTCGGCCCGGCGACGACCGGGCCCTCGGCGAACGCGACCGAAAGTTTGGCGAGGATCTCACGGTCCTTGGCGCTGCCGTCGGTGGGACCGGCGACGACCACGACCAGCCGCGACCCCTGCACCGAAAGCAGCACCGGGCGCCCGACCCGGGCGGCGCGGCTGCGGACCTCGAACACGACGGCGGGCGGGTCGTCCGACGTCGGGGTGCCGACCAGCGCGGTGGCGGGCGCGGCCGGATCCCAGCCGAGCGCGGCGGCGCGGGAGAGCACCGCCTCCTCCGCGTCGCCGCGGACGATGCCGTCGACGACCAGTGCCTCCAGCCGCGCGTCCCACGCGCCGCGCGCCTCGGCGGCGGCCGCGTAGGAGTTGGCGGCGGCGAACGCGATCTCCCTGCCGTAGCGCAGGATCCCCTCGATCAGCGCGGCGCGTTCCGCCTCGTTCGCGGCGAACTCCGGCAGCTGCTCCTCGAACACCTCGATCGCCAGCCGCACCATGCCGACCGCCTGCCGCAGGCTCACCCAGCGGGAGAGTTCGGCGGGTGCTTCGCGGAACGCCTCGGTGGTGAGGGAGAGTGCCTCCTTCGCGTCACGGAGCCAGTCGACGAAGCCGGCGGCACCCGCCTGGGTGATCAGCAGGACGCTCGCGCGCTGGTCGGCGGGAAGGCGGGCGAACCAGCTCAGCCGCTCCTCCATCACCGCCACGCTCGCGCTCGCGAGCCGGCCGGAGGCGTGATCGAGCCGCCGGAGGGTCTTGGCGGACAGCCCGTGGTGCTTGGGCACACGCCGTCCGGAAGTCGCATCAGCCATGGTTCAGCCGATCCTAGGCCGTGTCGTGTAAGTCGTGTTCGCGGTCTCCGTGCCCAGGCCGGTTCCCGACGGCACGGGGATCCGGCCGAGTACGGCGAACAGACTTACCGGACGCGGCTCAGGTCGCCGGGCAAAGAGGGCCTTCACCTCTCCGGTCCGATGTGGACAGTCGGCGGTGAATGGTGAAAGCGGTTCGCATAATACTCGAGGCCGCCCGGCGCTCGCGTTTTTCGCTGCGCCGGACGGCCTCGTCTCCCCGGTCCCCACCGGTAGGACAAGTATGCGACTTGTGGATCTTTTCCCGCTAGCTCACTCACTCGATCGTGGGTCGTCGAGTTATCGGTGCGGTGCCAGTGGCCAACGGTTCCTGGCAAGCCGCAGCAGGGAAACTCATCATCGACTTCGTGCCGAAATCGGTCGGTTCCCGCTCATCCGGTTCACCGGCTGGTCGATCGCGAAAGCCGTGTCGAAGGCATGGGCACCGGTTTTGTCGATGAGGGGATTCGACGAGTTCATCGAGAAGACCGGACTGGCCGGAACGCTCGGACAGGCGAATGTCGACGCTGGCGTAATCCTCGTCGAACTTTTGTCCTACTTCATTCTCTGATCGCACCGCGATTCGCGTTCGGCGAATTCGGTGAGAGCAATCCGGTCAGCGCACTGCTTGACGACATCATCGTTCCCGCCGCGGATCCTGGTGGCGCTGGTGCCGGTGACCGGAGCGCTCTTCACCCGTCCGGCGGAACGGGTGCTCGGCACGATCACCTACGGGATGTTCATGGCGTTCGGCCTCGTCGCCGCGCTGGGCCAGGTGCACATCGCGACGGCCGTGACGGGTCGGTGCTCGCCACCCTCGGCGGTGGCTTGATCACGCCCGGGCGGGACCGCTGGCAGGGCCGGTCGATCGGCATGCCGGGCCAAGCGGACGCGGGTGCCGACCGGTGGGGGGCCCGTTCGGAGCCGCCGACTTCGCCCGTGGGCATCGGTCGCGTAGATTCCTGATCATCCCGCGGGCCCGGTGATCGAGGAAGGCACCGGGCCCGCGTGGAGCCGAAGGGGCCCATCGCCGCATCAGATGCGTGAAGGGTCCCTTCGTCGCATCTCACGCGGGTAAAGTCCCGTCGGCTACTCCGCCTCAGCGTCTTTCGAGCCATCTCCCTGTTCCGCACCTCACACTCCCTGGGGAATGGCTTCGTGACGGAGCATGTTGGAGCGGGAGACGGAGAGGGGTGCGGACGTGGACTTCCTGCTGCACAACGGTGTCACGGTGCTCGGACAGTGGATCTCCTTCGCCGAACTGACGGGGCAGATCTTCGCGCTGGCCGTGGTCTTCCTGGCGCAACGCCGCACGTTGTGGACGTGGCCGGTCCAGGTCGGCGCCACCGTGCTGCTCTTTTCGGTCTATCTCTCCGCGCATCTCGGCGGGCTCGCGACCAGGCAGATCGCGATCCTCGTCATCTCGATCTACGGCTGGTGGGCGTGGTCCCGCCGTAGTGACCCGGTCTACGGCGTCGTCGTCCGCAAGGGCCGCCTCGGCGAACGACTGGCGATGATCGGCGCGTTCGCGATCGGGACCACCGCGATGGCGCTGGTCCTCGACGCGCTGAACGCCTCATGGGCGCCATGGCCGGACGCCGCGATCTTCGTCGGCACGCTGGTCGCCTTCGCCGCACAAGGCGCGGGTCTCGTCGAGTTCTGGCTGGTATGGCTGGTCGTCGACGCGATCGGCGTACCGCTTCAGCTCTCTTCGGGCCTGTACTTCTCGGCCGCGGTCTACATCGTGTTCGCCGGACTGGTCGTACACGGCTGGTGGAGTTGGAACCGCACGGCGAAGCAGGTCCGCACCGCGCCCGCCGACGTCTCGGCCGCCACCCGCTGACCACGCAATTCGGCACCTGCTTGCGGTACTTGCACACGCAAGTACCGCAAGCAGGTGCCGAATTGCGGAGAGGGTCAGCGCATGGTGGCGTGCGAAGGCTTGAGGTCGGCGAGGGTGCGGACGCCCAGCAGCTGCATCGTCCGGACCATCTCGGCGCGCAGGATGTCCACGCACCGCTGAACGCCGCGTTCGCCCCCGGCCATCAGGCCGTAGAGGAACGCGCGCCCGATGAGCACCGCGTCGGCGCCGCGCGCGATCGCGGCCACGATGTCGCCGCCGGAAAGGATGCCGGTGTCGACCCACACCTCCGCGTCGCCCTGGATCTCGTCGAGCACCGCGGGCAGCAGCTCGATCGGCGTCGGCGCGCGGTCGAGCTGACGGCCGCCGTGGTTGGACAGCAGCACCGCGTCGGCGCCGTGCTTGACCACGTCCCGCGCGTCGTCGACGTTCTGGATTCCCTTGACCACCAGCTTGCCCGGCCAGGTCTGACGGACCCGGTCGAGGTCGTCGAAGTTCAGGGTCGGGTCGAAGAGCTGGTTGAGCAGTTCGGCGACCGTGCCGTCGAACTGGCTCAGCGACGCGAAGGTCAGCGGCTCGGTGGTCAGCAGGTTGAACCACCACGCCGGATGCATCGCGCCGTCGGCGAAGGTCTTGAGGGTGAGCGCGGGCGGGATGGTCAAGCCGTTGCGGACGTCGCGCAGCCGGGCTCCGGCGACCGGGGTGTCCACCGTCAGCATGAGCGTGTCGAAACCGGCGGCCCAGGCGCGATTCATCAGATCTTCGCCTGCTTTGTGGTCGCGCCAGACGTAGAGCTGGAACCACTTGCGGGCCTCCGGGGCGGCCGCCGCGAGGTCCTCGATGGACGTCGTCGCCATCGTCGACAGGCCCATCGGGATGCCGTTGCGCTGCGCGACGCGGGCCACCGCGGACTCGCCTTCGTGGTTCATCATGCGCGTGAACCCAGTCGGCGCGAACGCGAACGGCAGCTCCGAACGCCGGCCGAGAATCTCCTTGCCGGTGTCCACATCGGACACACCGCGCAGGACGTTGGGGTGGAACTCGATGCGGCGGAAGGCTTGGCGGGCCCGGCGGAGGCTGTCCTCCAGCTCCGCGGCGCCGTCGGTGTAGTCGAACGCCGCCCTCGGCGTCCGCTTGCGGGCGAGCATGCGCAGGTCGGCGATCGTGTGCGCGCCCGCCAGCCGCCGCTCGGTCGGGTTGAGCACGATCGGCTTCGGCCGCAGGATCTGCTTCAGCTCACTTGGCTTCGGCAGTCGACGCTTGGTCACACTCGCTCACCCTTCCCGCTTCTCGGCAAACATCCGATGTCTCACCCTAGTCCGCCACTCGCTGGATGCAATGAACTGGATGCAATGAAGGGGCCTTTCCTCGCAAATTTTGCGAGGAAAGGCCCCTTCATCCCAGCGTCAGGCGCTGCCGGAGTCCGACAACTGCGGCCCCGCGGCGGCGACGTCGTCGAGACGGTACTTCTGCGCCGCCTCGGCCACCTTCGCCCGGTCGAACTCACCGCGCTTGGCGAGCGCGCTCAGCGTGCCGACCACGATCGACTGCGCGTCGACCAGGAACTTCCGCCGGGCGGCGGGGCGGGTGTCGGAGAACCCGAACCCGTCGGTGCCCAGCGTCAGCATGTCGTTCGGCACCCACGGGCGGATGAGGTCCGGTACGGCACGCATCCAGTCCGAAACCGCGACGACCGGCCCGTTCGCGCCGGACAGCTTCTGTGTGATGTACGGCACACGCGGTGAATCGCCCGGGTGGAGCAAGTTGTCGTGGTCGGCGTCGACGGCCTCACGCCGCAGCTCGGTCCACGAGGTCGCCGACCACACGGCCGCGCGAACGCCCCACTCCTCGGCGAGCATCTTCTGCGCGCGAAGAGCGTCCGGCATGGTGACGCCGGACACCAGGATCTGCGCCTCCGGACCGTCGCCCGACGGGGCGTCGGCGTAGCGGTACAGACCCTTCAGCAGGCCGTCGACGTCGAGGTTCTCCGGCTCGGCTGGCTGCTGATAGGGCTCGTTGTAGATCGTCATGTAGTAGAAGATGTTCTCGCCGTTGCCGTCCGGGCCGGTCTCGCCGTACATCCGGCGCAGACCGTCCCGCACGATGTGGGCGATCTCGAACGACCACGCGGCGTCGTAGGCCACGACGGCCGGGTTGGTCGCCGCCAGCAGCAGCGAGTGCCCGTCGGCGTGCTGCAGGCCCTCACCGGTCAGCGTGGTGCGGCCGGCGGTGGCGCCGAGCACGAACCCGCGGGCCATCTGGTCCGCCGCCGCGTAGAGGCCGTCACCGGTCCGCTGGAACCCGAACATCGAGTAGAAGATGTAGATCGGGATCATCGGCTCGCCGTGCGTGGCGTACGAGGTGCCGACGGCGGTGAACGACGCGGTGGACCCCGCCTCGTTGATGCCCTCGTGCAGGATGACGCCCTTTTCGGACTCCTTGTAGGCCAGCATCAGGCTCGCGTCGACCGAGGTGTACGTCTGGCCGTGCGGGTTGTAGATCTTGGCCGTCGGGAACATCGAGTCGAGACCGAAGGTGCGCGCTTCGTCCGGGATGATCGGCACGATCCGCTTGCCGATCTCGGAGTCCTTCGCCAGCTCACGGACGAGCCGGACGAACGCCATCGTGGTGGCGACCTCCTGCTTGCCCGAGCCCTTGCGGATGCCTTCGTAGACCTTGTCGCCGGGCAGCACGAGGGCCTTCGAAGCCTTCGGGCGACGCTCCGGCAGGAACCCGCCGAGCGCCTTCCGCCTGCCGATCATGTACTCGATCTCCGCCGAGTCCTTGCCGGGGTGGTAGTACGGCGGGAGCTTCGGGTCGCGCTCGAGTTCCTCGTCGCTGATCGGGATGCGCTGGGCGTCCCGGAACAGCTTGAGGTCGTCCAGGGTGAGCTTCTTCATCTGGTGCGTGGCGTTGCGGCCCTCGAAGGACGGCCCGAGGCCGTAACCCTTGATGGTGTGGGCCAGGATCACCGTCGGCTGGCCGTGGTGCTCCAGCGCCGACTTGTAGGCCGCGTAGACCTTGCGGTAGTCGTGCCCGCCGCGCTTGAGGTTCCACACGTCGGCGTCGGTGAGATCCTTGACCAGCTCCTTGGTCCGCGGGTCGCGGCCGAAGAAGTGCTCGCGGACGAAGGCGCCGTCGTTGGCCTTGTAGGTCTGGAAGTCACCGTCGGGCGTGGTGTTCATCAGGTTGACCAGCGCGCCGTCACGGTCGGCGTGCAGCAGCGAGTCCCACTCGCGGCCCCAGATGACCTTGATGACGTTCCAGCCGGCGCCGCGGAAGTACGACTCCAGCTCCTGGATGATCTTGCCGTTGCCGCGCACCGGGCCGTCGAGCCGCTGCAGGTTGCAGTTGATCACGAAGGTCAGGTTGTCGAGGCCCTCGCCGGCGGCCACGTGGATGAGGCCGCGCGATTCCGGCTCGTCCATCTCGCCGTCGCCGAGGAACGCCCAGACGTGCTGGTCGCTGGTGTCCTTGATGCCGCGATCACGCAGGTAGCGGTTGAACCGCGCCTGGTAGATCGCGTTCATCGGGCCGAGGCCCATGGACACGGTCGGGTTCTCCCAGAACTCCGGCATCAGCCGCGGGTGCGGGTACGACGGCAGGCCGCCGCCCTCGCCGGCGTGCGAGTACTCCTGGCGGAATCCGTCCAGCTGGTTCTCGCTCAGCCTGCCCTCGAGGAACGCGCGGGCGTAGATGCCGGGGGAGGCGTGTCCCTGGATGAAGATCTGGTCTCCGCCACCCGAGTGGTCCTTACCGCGGAAGAAGTGGTTGAAGCCCACTTCGTACAGCGCCGCGGACGAGCCATAGGTCGAGATGTGCCCGCCGACGCCGACGCCCGGACGCTGCGCGCGGTGCACCATGATCGCGGCGTTCCACCGGATGTAGGCGCGGTAGCGACGCTCGATCTCCTCGTCACCGGGGAACCAGGGTTCGTTCTCGGTGGGGATCGTGTTGACGTAATCGGTCGACGTCAGCGCCGGAACGCCGACGTGGCGTTCCCTGGCCCGCTCGAGGATGCGCAGCATGAGGTACCGGGCGCGCTGCTGACCACCCCTGGCCAGCGCCTCGTCGAAGGAATCCAGCCATTCGGCGGTCTCCTCCGGGTCGATGTCGGGCAGGTGCGCCGCCAATCCGTCACGGATGACGCGGACGCGTGCCGGGGTCTCCTTGCCGGAGGCGCCGTCGTTCTGCGGGGCCAAGGGGTCTCCTTGCGAAAGGTGGTAGCTGGTTGTGCTCGTACGCGGGCGTGTTCGCTTTCCATCGTCGTCCTCCGGTTCCGTTCTCGTCACCGCTACTGATCGGTAACGTCGACGGACCCGACCGCGACACGCCTCGCACGCGCCTGTACTCGCGCGCGCGTTTTCTCTCCCACCCTAAAGCAGGCCGTTCGGAGTCGCCCAGGCGCGCCTGAATCGACCTCGCTCGACTGGGCCGAATGTCCGTACGCTGCGACACGAGTTGTTCAAGATCCGGTGTGGACGGTTGCGCGCAGCGCCTCACCAGTGTTCGCTAACGGGCATCGTGTACCCGAGTGTGGTGCCCGCCCGGTCGATCCGGCCGTGGCGACACCCCGCTCCGTCGTAGTTGGAGGAGTGACAGCAGTGGTCGCCGCGGGAGACGCTGATCAGAACAGCGTCGCCGAAAGGCTTGGGATCAAGCCGGACATGGTGGTCCAGGAGATCGGCTGGGACGAGGACGTCGATGACGATCTTCGTGCGGCGATCGAGGAGCAGATCGGCGGCGACATCCTCGACGAGGACGCCGACGAGGTCATCGACGTGGTGCTGCTGTGGTGGCGCGAGGACGACGGTGATCTCGGCGACACGCTGATCGAGGTCCGGACCCCCTTGAACGAGAACGGCGTGATCTGGGTGCTGACCCCGAAGACGGGACAGCCAGGACACGTCGAGCCGAGTGAGATCGCCGAAGCGGTGCCGCAGGTCGGCTTGGCGCAGACGGCCAACATCAGCGCCGGCCCCAAGTGGGCGGGGACGAGGCTGGTGTCGCCGAAGTCGTCGAAGACCAAGCGGTGACCTCGGGAGCCGTGCGAGCGACACGATAGGGTTGTCGTCGCAGGCCCCTGTTCGCTCTTGAGAGGAAATCGCCGGTATGGCCGTCGAGGTCGGATCGCAAGCCCCGGACTTCACGCTCAACGACTACAACAAGCAGGCCGTGAAGCTGTCGTCCTTCCAGGGCGAGAAGCCGGTCCTGCTCGTGTTCTACCCGTTCGCGTTCAGCGGCATCTGCACCGGCGAGCTGTGCCAGCTCCGCGACGAGTTCGCGGACTACGACGGCCAGGGCGTCCAGGTCATCGGCGTGTCCGTGGACACGCCGTTCTCGCTCAAGGCGTGGGCCGAGCAGGAGGGCTACCAGTTCCCCCTGCTTTCGGACTTCTGGCCGCACGGCGAGGTCGCGAAGGCCTATGGCGTCTTCAACGAGGCGGCCGGCCTGGCCACCCGTGGCACCTTCCTGATCGACAAGGACGGCATTGTGCGGTTCGCCGAGGTCAACCAGCCCGGCGAGGCACGTGACCAGCAGGCGTGGAAGAAGGCCGTGGCCTCGCTGGCCTGAGTCTTCACCGGTGGCACCCGTGCGCGGGTGCCACCTCCCGGGCGCATAGCTCAGCGGGAGAGCACTCGGTTTACACCCGAGCGGTCGTAGGTTCGATCCCTACTGCGCCCACCGAAAACCCGGCGACAGGCCGTCCGCGCGGCGATAGCGTCGCCGCATGCGGGACTCCCTCACGTGGCGGCCACTCCGGCACGAGGACGCCAAGGCGTCGGCCGACCTCCTCAACGCCATCGAGACCGCCGACGAGATCGGTGAGAACTACACCGAGGAAGACACTCTTCAGGAGTTGATCGACCCGTACGCGGACCTGGAGCGGGCGAGTCTCGCCGCTTTCGACGGTGACGTGATGGTCGGCTACATGAAGATCCGCTTCAAGCCGTCCGCGGAAGAGGTCCACCGGGTCTTCCTCGACGGTGGGGTCCATCCCGGGTATCGCCGCCGGGGTATCGGGACCACTCTCGTCGACGCGGGCGTGGCGGCGGCCGAGGTGGTGCACGCGCTGCATCACCCGTCGGCGAAGCTCGTGGTCGACCTCAACCGGCCGGAGCGCATCGCCGGGCTGGCCGAACTGGTCCGGTCGCGGGGTTTCGTGCCGGTACGCTACTTCCAGCGGATGGAGCACTCGCTCGGCGCCTTGACCGGTCTCGTGATCCCTGACGGGTTCCGGATCGAGCCGTGGTCGGAGTGGAACGACGAAGAGTTCCGCGAGGTCCGGAACGAGGCGTACCGGGACTATTGGGGCGCCGTGCCGATGCCGGCCGATCTCTGGCGGAACAAGATCACCAACCAGACCTTCCGGCCCGAGGTCAGCTTCCTGCTTCGCGAGGCGGGCTCCGCGGTGGGGATGCTGGTGACGATGTGCTGGGACGCCGACACGGAGGCCACCGGCGTTCGCGACGCGCACTTCATGGTCATCGGAACGCTTCGAAAGTACCGGCGGCGAGGTGTCGCCGGCGTGTTGATGGGGCACGCGTTGAGGGTCGCCGCCGATCAGGGGTACGACCGCGCCAGTCTGAACGTGGACTCCGCGGATCCCCTCGGGGCGTACGGGGTCTTCGAGAAGGCGGGCTTCGTGCCGACGATGCGGTACGTGCGGTGGGCTCTCGAGGTCTGACCCGACTCGCACCGTGCTGACCTGGTATTCCGGGCCGCGCGAGACGAGCGGGATACGGTCTCCTCGCGAGCTTCCGTCACGGTCGTGGCGAGTGCGACGACGATGTCGTCGAGCAGCGTCGCCCACGCGGCATGGTCGCCGAGGTAAGCGGACAGCAAAGTATCGGCAAAGCGAAGGAGGACAACCTTGTTCTCAGCGGCGGGAAACAGCCCGCCGGTTGAGAAAGGCAACGAGATGAGCTTCGTGAAGAAGACGAGCACCATCGCCGCACTGACCGGCGCGATCCTCGGCGGCGCGCTGCTGAGCGCCGCCCCCACGACCGCCGCTCCCCTCTCCACCGACGGTGTCATGGTCATCCAGGGTGGCTGCGGGGACGTGAAGAATCCGAGCGTCGGCGGCGGCGCGGCCGGCTGGACCATCACCTGCGGCGCCGGCAAGATCCGTGTCCAGGGCTGGGTCAAGGACACGGACGCCGACGGCAAGGCCGCCGAGGTCTACGGCTCCTGGGGTTACGACAACGCCAGCTTCGGCACCGTCCGAGCGGGCGGTGAAGGCACCAGGAAGAACTTCGACAAGTCCCACAAGGGGACGTCGGTCTACCTGTACCTCCGCGTCGTCTGACGCATCCGACCTGGGGCGAACAACGCGGGGGCCGGTGACACACCGGCTCCCGCCGCTGCCTTCTCGGCCGGGGCAAAGGGGCTCGGCCGGGATCCGCGGGGTGCAGGGCGTCGACTGCTTGCGAAGGCGAGAACACGTGAAGGCCCTCTTCCCGTGACCGCGTCGCGGGAAGAGGGCCTTCACGCACCCCCAACACCTGTGGGACGTTCTTCGGTTTTCGGCGGTCTGGTCTGCCCCCTCGGCAGGCCAGACCGCCGGTGCGCCGCGCCGCGGGTGGCGAACTTTCGGCTGCACAAGACAGGAGACGGCCGGGACTGCCCAGATACGTCGAGATCGGCGGCCATTGGAGTGATATCTGGCCGCGAGGGCGATCACGCAGAGCGACTAGGCGCGGGTGAGCCGGTTCGCCAAGGTCGACATCGTGTAGGTCCCGATGCCCATGACGACTTCGAGGGCGTTCCGTTCGGTGTATCCGTGCCCGAGGAAGGCCCGCAGTGTCTCGTCGTCGACGCCGCCGGCGGTTTCGAGCACCGCCAGCGTGAACTGCCGGACGGCTTCCAGTCGCTCGTCGGGCACGGGCTCTTGCGAGCGAAGCGCCGCGACGACGTCTTCGCCGGCGCGAAGCCTCTTCAGTTTGGCGGTGTGCAGTTCGATGCAGACTTCGCAGCCATTGCGCGTCGCCACGGTCATCACGACC
The DNA here is from genome assembly GCF_029369745.1 of Amycolatopsis sp. QT-25. Lineage (NCBI taxonomy): Bacteria > Bacillati > Actinomycetota > Actinomycetes > Pseudonocardiales > Pseudonocardiaceae > Amycolatopsis > Amycolatopsis sp. QT-25. The sequence goes on along the minus strand of NZ_CP120210.1, from coordinate 5,757,608 downwards.
GTCTCTCGCGCGAACGGATCGAGCGTCGTCTGCTCGAAACTCGCGCTCAGCTTCAAGAACCCGTCGAGCAACTCCGGAGACGTGGCCAGCCGGGCCACGGCGGTGGGGAGACGGCCGAGGCGCCGGATGGCCGCTTCCATCGGCCGACGCGCGGCTTCGGGTGCGGTTTCGAGGGTGTGGTCAGGAAACAAGGCAGCCCCTTTAAAATGGTCAACGTGGTTGACGAAAAGGTAAACCAGGTTGTCGAAAAACGCAAGCAAGGTGCCGACCCGCCGGGTTTCGAGCTACCGCTTCTGTTGTTCGCGGGCTTCCGCTCGATCATCGACCGGATGCACGCCGAGCTGGCCGAGCAGGGGCATCCCGACGTCCGTCCGGCGTACGGCTTCGCCATGCAGGCGATCGGGGGAAGCGGCGCGACGGCGAGCGAGCTCGGGCGGCGGCTCGGGGTCAGCAAGCAGGCGGCGGGCAAGACCATCGACAAGCTGGAGCAGCTCGGCTACGTCGAGCGCGCCGACGACCCGGCCGACGCGCGGCGCAAGGTCGTCCGGCTCACCGGCCGCGGGTTCGACTCACTCGGCCGCACCGCGGCGATCTTCGAGGAGCTGCGCAAGGAGTGGGTGGGCACGCTGGGCATCGAAAGGGTTCGCGCGCTCGAAGCCGACCTTCGCACGATGGCGCCGTCGGACGGCTTCCGTCTCGACGTGGCGGGCTGGTTCGGGGCCTAGGAAGGAAATCCGGGTCGCGTCATCCCGAAGCTCCGTCCGATGTGGACGGTGCGACCCGAATCGGTGAAGACGGCACCCCGTCGAGCCCGCAACCGGCCGGGTTCGGCGTCGGCTACCGTGACGCGGCCGGATGCCGGGCGGCGACTTCGCGGACCGTGCTCATTTCGTCGCCGATCCGGGTTTTCGCAGGGATTCCAGATGTCGTCCGAGCACCGTGCGCATCAGCTCCGGCGGTGTCTGCCCGCTCGCCATGGCCAGGCCGTCCAGCAGTGCCGCCAGCCGTTCGGTTTCGACGCCCAGGTCGAGGTCGTCGAGCAGGCCGCCCGCGCCACGCGCGCCTTCGAGCGCCCGGCGGACGAGCGAACGGACTCCGGCATGTACCCGTGCGGCCTCTTCGGCGAGATCCGGGTGGTTCTTCGCGGCGGCGGAGAAAGCCAGCCAGACCTCGGTCTCGGCCCTGGTCTGCTCGGTGAGCGGCAGCAGTTCACCGAGCAGCGCTTCGGTGAGTTCCTGCCGGCGTGAACGGGGCGTCCCCGGATCGAGCAGTTCGGGCACATGACGCAGCAGCCGGGCTTCCACCCGGTCGCCGAGCGCGCGCATGGCGAAGACGATCAATTCGTCGTGGCCGCGGAAGTAGTGCCGCACCGAACCGATCGCGAGCCGTGCCTCGTCGGCCACGCTCCTGAGCGACGCCTGCGCCAACCCGTCCCGCTGGATCACCCGGAAGACGGCTTCGGCTATCTCCAGGCGCCGGGCGCCGGGGTCGACGATCTTCGGCATGTTGCCTTTATAGCACGACCTTGCTATTTTATTTGGCACAACCGTGCTACAAAGGGGGGGTTCATGCGGACCTGGCTGCTGATCGCGTTGGCGGTCGCCGTGGTGATCGTGCTCGTCGTGCGCAGGCTGCGCGGGGAGCCACTGGTCGCCCGTGAGGTGTTCGGGACGCCGGTGGTCCTGCTGGCGATCGGGGTCTACGGCCTGGTCAAGCTCGAAAGTTTCACCTTCGCGGACGGCGCTTGGCTCGTGCTGGGCTCCGTGGTCGGTTTCGGCCTCGGCGCGGTACGCGCGGCCACCACGAAACTGTTCGAGCGCGACGGCGTGCTGTGGCTGCGCTACACCGGCAGGACGATCGGGGTCTGGGTGTTGTCGCTGGCGGTGAACTTCGGGATCGGGTTCCTGGCCACCACGGCCGGGGCGCATCCCGACGCGCGGCCGGTGACGTTGTCGATCGGCGTCAGCCTGCTGGGAGAGGCGTTGGTGATCGGTCGGCGAGCCAAGACGACGGGGCTGCCGTACGCCCCGCCGTCCGAGTCAACGCTTTCCCGCCGTTAAGCCAGTTTCTCGACTTCGCCGACGAGGAGCGCGATGTCGTCCTCGGTGTTGAAGTAGTGGACCGAAGACCGGACGATCGACGGCAGCCCGCGCGCGGCGAAGTCGAACTGGGCGGACAGCGCTTCGACGACGCTGACGTTGATCTTCTTCGCGGCCAAGCGCTGCTTCACTTCCTGTGACGGCGTTTTCGCCAAGCTGAACGTGACGATGCCGCACTGTCGCGCGCCTTGGTCGTGGACGCGGACACCGGGGACCTCGCGGAGGGCATCGCGCAGTTTCGCGGCGAGGGCGGCGACGCGGGCTTCGATGGCGGGCATGCCCCAGTCGAGGGCGTAGTCGATCGCCGCGCCGAGGCCGTGCAGGGCGGCGTGATCGCGTTCCCAGACTTCGAACATCTTCGCCGTCGGATCGATTTCGTAGCTTTCGAGTGCCGTCCACGCCGCCGAATGCAGGTCGAGCATCGCGGGCTCGACGCGCTCACGCAGACGCGGGTGCGCGTACAGGAACCCGGTGCCCCGTGGCCCGCGCAGGTACTTGCGGCCGGTCACGCTGAGCGCGTCGCAGTTCAGGCGTGCGACGTCGAGGTCGAGCTGACCGGCGCTCTGGCAAGCGTCCAGCAGGAACGGGATCCCCGCCTCGCGTGCGACCGCACCGATCTCCTCGGCGGGGTTGACCAGCCCGCCCTGTGTCGGCACGTGAGAGACGGCGATGAGCTTGACGTCGCCGTCGACGCGGCGTTTCAGGTCTTCGACGTCCAGTTGCCCGGACTCGTCGTTCTCGACCACCTCGACGACGGCGCCGGTGCGCTTCGCGAGCTGGAGGAAGGAGATGACGTTGCTCGCGTACTCGGATTTCGCCGTCAGGATCCGATCTCCCGCGGTGAAGGGCAGCGCGTAGAAGACCGCCTGCCAGGACCGGGTCGCGTTCTCGGTCAGCGCGATGTCCTCGGGGCCGGCGCCGACGAGGCGCGCGGCCGAGGCGTACACGCCGTTCATCCGCTCCACGGTCGCCGCGGCCTGCTCGTATCCGCCGATCAGCGCTTCTTCGCGCAGGTAGCCGACGACGGTGTCGGTCACCCGCGCGGGTGGCAGCGACGATCCGGCGTTGTTGAGGTGGACCACTTCCGCGCAGCCAGGCGTCTCGGCGCGAGCGCGATTCACATCGAAGTCCGTCATGTCTACTGAATACAGTATGGCCGAACTGCATGCAATACTGTGGCGATGACGAGGAACCTGCTCCGGCGCGACCTCTCGGAGGAGATCACCGCCCGCGTGCTCGACGGCCGGATCGCCGCGGACAGCCGCATCAACGAGGTGCATCTCGCGCGTGAGCTGGGCGTCAGCCGGACACCGCTGCGTGAGGCGCTGATCGGGCTCGCCGACCGGGGGCTGCTCGTTTCGGCGCCGGGGCGTGGTTTTCTCGTGCCGCCGTTCGATCCGGAAGAGGCCCGGCAGCTGTACCCGCTCGTCGCGGAGCTGGAGTCGCTCGCGTTGCGGTGGAGCTCACCGCAGGACCTGGCCGGTCTCACCGGCGGCTTGGACCGGATCGCCGCGGAGATGAGCGCGGAACTCGAACGGCAGGGCGATCTGTCCACCTGGGATGATCGCTGGCACACGCTGCTCGTCTCGCGGTGCACGAATCCGCATCTGCTGCGCTTGCTGGAGCAGACGAAGCCGCTGCTGAAACGCTATGACGCGCGCTATTTCGGTGGCGTCGAACGCGCCAGGGAGAGTGTCGCCGAGCACCGCCGGATCGCCGAAGCGATCCGCGTCGCCGACCTCGCGACGGCGTTGGAACTGCTCGTCCGGAACTGGGTGAAAACGTTGGCATACCTGGAAGACCTGGGGTGAAACGATGTTCGTGACGGCACATCTGAGTGACAACCATCTCGACGGCGGGGACCGCGCCGACGAACGCACCGCGCGGGTGATGCGGTATCTGGAGAAGCTGGCGACCCCGGTCGACGCGATCCTGGTGACCGGAGACATCGCCGACCACGGCACGCTCGAGGAGTACCGGCGCGCGGCCGAACTGTTCAAGACCGACGTCCCGCTCTTCACCTGTCCCGGCAACCACGACAAGCGCGGTCCCTTCCGCGAAGGGCTGCTCGACCAGGCGCCGGACGACACCCCGGTCAACGCGGTGCACACCGTCGGCGACGTCACCTTCGTGCTGGCCGATTCGAGCGTTCCGGGAAAACCGGAAGGCCGGTTCGACGAGAAGACCCTGGCCTGGCTGGACGGTGTGCTCGCCGACGGCGACGGCCCCGCTTTCCTCGCCTTCCACCACCCGCCGGTCCCGCTCGGGCTGCCGCTGGTGGACGCCATGCGCCAGTACGGCGAGGACGAACTGGCCGAGGTGCTCGCACGTCACCCGCGAGTGGTGGCCCTGCTGTGCGGGCACGTCCACGCGTCGGCGTCGGCGATCTTCGCGGGTGTGCCGCTGCGTTCGGCGCCGTCGGTCGGGTCGAGCATCCTGTTCCCGTGGGAGGAAAACGGCCTCCGGCCGTGGAGCGAAGGCGGACCGATCGATTACGACCTGCCGCCGTCCCTGCTGTTCCACGTACTGCACGACGACGGCAGGCTGACCACGCACCAGCGGGTGGTCCCGGCCTGACGACCCGCCTGCGCGATCGGCCTCGCCGGCTGATCCGGAAGCCACGCCACCACAGCCGGTGCCCGCGGCGGAACCGGTAAGCCGTCGGGTCGAGCTGGACCTCGGCCGCGACCACACCGTCCACATCGGACTCGGGGCGGCCGGGGCGCAGGCGGAGGATGCAGTCGGTGACGTTGCGGGAGACGCCGCGACCGTCCACATCGCACAGCCGGACGAAAGAGGTCGTACCAGCCGGCCACCATTGGTCATCGGCGTCCGCAGCGAGAAGCCGGTCGAGCACGCTGGCCGTCTGTCGTGCTGAGGATCACTTCCGCTCGCGGCCGTACTCGCGTGGCCCCGCCCCAGCCTGAGAGGAAAGCGTCCTTCATCGCGGATTTTGCGATGAAGGACGCTTTCCTGGCGCGGGGCGGACCGCCCGGTACCGCCCCGCGGGTCTTCAGGAAAGCCGCGCCAGCGTCTCCGGCTTCAGCAGCTTCGCCAGTTCCTCGGCGGGCAGAAGGCCTTTCTCGACGACGATTTCCGCCACCCCGCGCCCGGTTTCGAGTGCCTCCTTGGCGATCTCGGTCGCCGCCGCGTATCCGACGCTCGGGTTCAGCGCGGTCACCAGCCCGATCGAGTTCTCGACGTAGCCTCGCATCACGTCGGCGTTCGCGGTGATCCCGGAGACGCACCGCCGCGCCAGCACCAGGCAGGCCGACCGCAGATGCGTGATGCTCTCCGAGAGCGAATGCAGGATCAGCGGTTCGAACGCGTTGAGCTGCAACTGCCCTGCCTCGGCCGCCATCGTGATGGCGACGTCGTTGCCGATGACCTCGAACGCGACCTGGTCGACCACTTCGGGGATCACCGGGTTGAGCTTGCCGGGCATGATCGACGACCCCGCCTGCACCGGCGGCAGGTCGATCTCGTTGAAGCCCGCCCGCGGCCCGGACGAGAGCAGCCGCAGGTCGTTGCAGCTCTTCGACAGCTTCACCGCGATCCGCTTGAGCACACCGGAAAGGTGTACGAACGCCCCGCAGTCCTGTGTCGCCTCGATGAGGTCCACCGCGGTCACGACGGGCAGCCCGGTGATCTCGCGCAGGTGCGTGACGGCGGCTTCGGCGTATCCGGGCGCGGCGTTGAGGCCGGTGCCGATCGCGGTCGCGCCGAGGTTGATCTCGTGCAGCAGCGCCACCGCTTCGGTGAGCCGCAGCCGGTCTTCGCCGAGCATCACCGCGTACGTCCCGAATTCCTGCCCGAGCGTCATCGGGACGGCGTCCTGCAGCTGGGTGCGGCCCATCTTCAGCAGATCGCGGAATTCGTCGGCCTTGGCCGCGAAAGCCTGCTCCAGCACGACCATCGCCTCGGCCAGTTCGCGCACGGCGATGATCGTCGCGACGTTGACCGCGGTCGGATACGCGTCGTTGGTCGACTGCCCGAGGTTCACGTGTTCGTTCGGGTGCACGCGGGCGTAGTCGCCCTTCTCGTGCCCCAGCAGTTCGAGCGCGCGGTTCGCGATCACCTCGTTGGCGTTCATGTTCGTCGAGGTGCCCGCGCCGCCTTGGATGACATCGACGACGAACTGATCGTGCAGCGCGCCTTCGCGGATTTCCCGGCACGCCCGGCGGATCGCGTCGGCGACGGCCGGCTCCAGCAGGCCGAGGTCGGCGTCGGCCCGTGCCGCGGCTTCCTTGACCGAGGCGAGCGCCTCGATCAGATGCGGATACGCGGAGATCGTGGTGCCGGTGATGGGGAAGTTCTCCCTGGCGCGGGCGGTGTGCACCCCCCAATAGGCGTCGGCCGGGACTTCCTTGTCCCCGAGCAGATCGTGTTCCACACGGTGCATCGAAGGCTCCTCAGGCGGCGAGATGGAGATCGGCCAGCGCGCCCGTCACGCGCAGGCCGGGGGTGGGTTCCAGCACGTCGGGATCGACACCGCACAGCGCGAGCGCGGCGGCGAGCACCGGCCGCCGTGCGCGGTCGCCGCCGTCGGCGATCTTGAGCGCGATCGCCGTGCCGTCCGGCAGCGCGGCGACCTGGACGGCTTCGAAACCGTCCTTGGCGATCAGGCCGGGCACCGCGCGCATGAGCGCGGTGACGTCGCGACGGGTACCGGCGACCAGCTCCGGATGCTTCCGGATACCTTCGGCGACAAGCCCTTCCGGCGTGCCAGGGGCCGCCGCCGCGATCCTGCCGACAGCGATGGCGAGACCGCGCAGGGACACCGCGAACAGGGGAGCGCCGCAGCCGTCGACGGCGACCTTGGGGATCCGCTGCCCGGTCAGCTCCTCGACGCGTTCCGCGATCGCTCGCTGCAACGGATGCGCGGGATCCAGGTAGTCCTTCGTGGACCAGCCGTGCAAGCGACAGGTCGCGAGCATCGCCGCGTGCTTGCCGGAGCAGTTGTGCGCCAGTCTCGAAGCGGTCCTTCCCGACGCGATCCAGGCGTCGCGCTCGACCGGATCGAACGGCAGGTCCTCCGGGGTCCGCAGGTCCTCCTCGGTGAGCCCGGCACCGGCGAGGGTGGTGCGCACCTCCGCCAGGTGGATCTCCTCGCCGGAGTGGCTGGCCGCGCCGACGGCGAACCCGGCGGCACTCAGCTCGACCCCGAGCCGGGCCATCGCCGTGGCCTGCAAGGGTTTCGCCGCCGAACGCGGATAGAACGCCGCCTCGACGTCGCCCGCGGCGAACAACACCCGGCCGTCGGGTGCGAGGACCACCACCGAACCGTGGTGCACCCCCTCGACCATGCCGTCGCGGAGGAGGTGCACCAGCGGTTCGTGAGCGGGAACGCGAAGCTCGGGGATCACAGCTTCGTCTTTTCGAAGACGTCCATGTTGATCCGCTTGCGGACCCCGAACCAGCCCGCCACCAGCGCGAGCCCGATGACCGGCAGGCAGTACAGGGTGATCCGGCCGGTTTCGTCGAAGCCCATCAGCACCACGACCGCGGCGAGGAAGACCAGCGTCGCGATTTCGGTGTAGGGCGAGAACGGCAGGCGGTACGACGGGCGCTCGACCTCACCGCGGTTGGCCTTGCGTACGAACATCAGATGCGACAGCACGATGATCGCCCAGGTGCCGAGGATGCCGATGGCGGCGAAGTTCAGCACGATCTCGAAGGCCTGGCTCGGCACGACGGCGTTCAGGCCGACACCGGCCACGCAGACCGCGGAGGTGAGGAGGATCCCGCCGTAGGGCACGTGGTTCTTGTTCATCACGCCGGTGAACTTCGGCGCGGATCCGGCCAGCGACATCGAACGCAGGATGCGGCCGGTGGAGTAGAGGCCCGAGTTGAGGCTGGACAGCGCGGCGGTCAGCACCACCAGGTTCATCACGTTGCCCGCCTGCGGCACCCCGATGTGCGAGAGCACGGTGACGAACGGGCTCTCGGTCTTCGAGTAGGAGTCCCACGGCATCAGCGTCGCCAGCAGCACCACCGAACCGACGTAGAAGATCCCGATCCGCCACATGATCGAGTTGATCGCCTTGGGCATGATCTTGCGGGGGTTCTCCGTCTCGCCGGCGGCGACGCCGACCAGTTCGACCGAGGCGTAGGCGAACACGACACCCTGGACGATCAGCACCATCGGCAGCAGGCCCGCGGGGAAGATCCCGCCGTGGTCGGAGATCAGCGAAAAGCCCGGCGTGTTGCCGTCGATCGGCTGCTGGGTGACCAGCAGGAAGATCCCGATTCCCATGAACGTCACCAGTGCGGCGACCTTGATGATGGCGAACCAGAACTCCATCTCGCCGAACAACTTCACCGACACCATGTTCAGCGCCAGCACCACCGCGAGCGCGATGAGCGCCAGCACCCACTGCGGGATCGGCGTGAAGAAGGACCAGAAATGCGCGTACAGCGCGATCGCGGTGATATCCGCGATACCGGTCGTCGACCAGTTCAGGAAGTGCATCCAGCCCGCGACGAAAGCACCCTTCTCGCCCATGAATTCCCGGGCGTAGGAGACGAAGGCGCCGGAGGAGGGGCGGTACAGGATGAGTTCGCCGAGCGAGCGCACCACGAAGAAGGCGAAGAGTCCGCAGACCGCGTACACGATCGCCAGCGCCGGGCCCGCCTGTGCGAGCCGTCCGCCCGCGCCGAGGAACAGGCCGGTGCCGATGGCGCCGCCGATCGCGATCATGTTGACGTGGCGGGGCTTCAGCGCCTTGTCGTAGCCGGCGTCACCGGCGTCGGCGGGCACCGGCGCGGAGCCGCCGTCCGCGCTGAGGGTCTGTTCGGTCACGGGTTCAGTCGTCCTTGTCCTGGTACGTGGTGTGGCCCGGCCGCACGATGGTGGTGAGCGCGGTCTCGACGTGTTCGAGATGCGAGGTCATCGCCGCGACGGCGTCCGCTTCGGAGCCGGCGGCGATGGCGGTGACGATCTCACGGTGCTCGGTGTTCGAACGGGTCCGACGGCCACCCAATTGGTTGAGAAACGACGACTGGCGGGCCAGCGCGTCCCTGATCTCCTCGATGACCTTGCCGAACACCGGATTGCCCGACGCCTGAGCGATGGTGATGTGGAACAGCGAATCCAGCGCCACCCACGCGGTGTTGTCGGATTCCAGGTCCATGCGCTCGACGAGATGTCCGAGCAGATCCAGGTCGTCGGTGCTGCGGCGCACCGCCGCGTAACCGGCGACCGGGATCTCGACATGCCGCCGGACCTCGAACAGGTCACGGGCCGAGTAGGTCCCGAAGGTGGGGTTCTCGACCGGCCCGGTGGCGGTCACGAAGGTCCCTTTGCCCGTTTTGGACACGGTGAGCCCGAGCGCCTGGAGGCCCCGCAGTGCTTCGCGGACGACCGAGCGGCTGACCTCGAACTCCCTGCCGAGCGCGGATTCCGACGGTAGTTTCTCCCCGACGGGGTACTCGCCGCGCTCGATGCCGTCGCGAAGATGGGCCAGAACGGCCTCCATCGCGCTGACGCGTCGTGGACCACCATGTCCGGCTGTCTGGCTGTCAGACAGGTTCATGGGACGAGATCGTGCGGTCGGTCTCACCCTTTGTCAAGGATCACCCGAGGACCGCGTTCCAGCCCGCGAGGTCCGCGTCGAGGGGCCGACCACCTGCGAATTCGAACCCGTGCTGGGCGCTTTCGCAGGCGCGAAGTTCAGTGAGGAAACCGGATTCCTCCTCGGAGGTGGCCAGCGTCACACCCGCTTGAGCGCGATCACCGGGAACGGCCTGCTGGTCTTCGCCTGGTGCTCGGCCAACCGCGGGAACGCCTTCGCCTGCTTCGCGAACAGACGGTCTCGAGCCGCTCCGGTCACCTCCATCGCGTGCGCGGTGAAGGCCTCGCCGTCCGCCTCGACGTCGACGGACGGCTCCACGACCAGGTTGCGGTACCAGTCCGGATGCGCGGGTGCGCCTCCGTTCGCGGCGAAGACGATGTAACGGTCGTCGTCGGCCAGGAACAGCATCGGCGTCACGTGCCGGCGTCCGGAGCGGGCGCCGGTGGTGGTGAGCAGCAGCGTCGGGAGGCCATCGCCGTGGCGGCCGTTCGCGCGGAACTCCGCGATCACCTGTTCGTTCATGGCCTGCAGGTCGATCATCAACTCTCCGGGCGGTTCGGTGCTCTTGGCGGCTGGTCAGTCTGCACATCCACGCCCAGGTCGGCAACCGGTTTTCGAACCTGGCCGCGCACGACGCCGAAACCGGCTGATCCGGGACCCCGTTCGGGGGTATCCGAGGTCGTCGCGAACCGCGCCGAGTCGGTGCTTGGCGGCGGCCGCTCGGAGGTGGAGACTGGCCGTCGCCGGGGCTGCCATCCCGCCCGGGCGCCGTCGAGCCCCGGCGCATAAGGTGGGAGGACCGGCCCGCGTCAAGCAGCCAGGGATCCGTCTGCCTAGGGGAGGTTTTCGCTGGTGTCGAACGATTCCTTCGTCCACCTGCATGTGCACACCGAGTACTCGATGCTCGACGGTGCGGCGAAGATCGCCCCCTTGTTCAAGGAGGCGGCGCGCCTGGGCATGCCCGCGGTCGGGATGACCGACCACGGCAACATGTACGGCGCGGACGAGTTCTACCAGCAGGCCGTCAAACACGACCTCAAGCCGATCATCGGCATCGAGGCCTACGTCGCGCCGGAGAGCCGGTTCCACAAGAAGCCGGTCTTCTGGGGACAGTCGAACCAGCGGGGCGCCGACGAGTTCGGTGAGGGCGGTGACGTCTCCGGTGGTGGCGCCTACACCCACATGACGATGCTCGCCGAGAACTCCACCGGTCTGCGCAACCTGTTCAAGCTCTCCTCGCTCGCGAGCATGCAGGGCTACTACCGCAAGCCCCGGATGGACCGCGAGCTGATCGCGGAGAACCACCACGGCATCATCGCGACCACCGGCTGCCCCTCGGGCGAGGTGCAGACGCGGTTGCGGCTGGGGCAGCGCACCGAAGCGATCCAGGCCGCGTCGGACTACAAGGACATCTTCGGCGCCGACAACTTCTTCCTCGAACTGATGGACCACGGGCTGCCGATCGAGCGGTCGGTCCGTGAAGGCCTGCTCGAGGTCGGCAAGCTGCTCGACCTCAAGCCGCTGGCCACCAACGACTCGCACTACGTCACCAAGGACCAGGCCGACACCCACTCCGCGTTGCTGTGCGTGCAGGCGGGCAAGACGCTGAACGACCCGAACCGGTTCAAGTTCGACGGTGACGGTTACTACCTGAAGTCGGCCGCCGACATGCGGGAGTACTGGGACAAGGAGGTCCCCGGCGCCGCCGACTCGACGCTGCTGATCGCCGAGCGCGTCGAGTCCTACAAGGACGTGTACACGCACAAGGACCGGCTGCCGTTCTTCGAGGTGCCCGAGGGCTACGACCAGGGCACCTGGCTGCGGGAAGAGGTCGCGCGCGGCCTCAAGTGGCGGTACCCGGACGGCGTCCCGGACCCGTCCTACGACGAGCGCATCGAGATCGAACTCGACGTCATCATCGGGAAGGGCTTCCCCGCCTACTTCCTGATCGTCGCCGACCTCATCAGCTACGCCCGTAAGGTCGGCATCCGCGTCGGCCCCGGCCGTGGATCCGCCGCCGGCTCGCTGGTCGCGTACGTGCTCGGTATCACCAACCTGGACCCGATCCCGCAAAAGCTGCTGTTCGAGCGGTTCCTGAACCCCGAGCGCGTCTCGATGCCCGACATCGACATCGACTTCGACGACCGCCGTCGCGGCGAGATGATCCGCTACGCCACCGACAAGTACGGCGTCGACAAGGTGGCACAGGTCATCACCTTCGGCACCATCAAGACCAAGGCCGCCATCAAGGACTCCGCTCGCGTCCACTTCGGCCAGCCGGGTTACGCGATCGCGGACCGGATCTCGAAGGCGCTGCCGCCGCCGATCATGGCGAAGGACATCCCGCTCTCGGGCATCGTCGACTCGAAGCACGAGCGCTACGGCGAAGCCGCCGAAGTCCGCGCGCTCGTCGAGACCGACGAAGAATGCAAGACGATCTTCGAGACCGCCCGTGGTCTCGAAGGCCTGATCCGCAACGCCGGCGTCCACGCCTGCGCGGTCATCATGTCCTGCGACCCGCTGACCGACGCCATCCCGCTGTGGCAGCGCGACGACGGATCGATCATCACCGGCTGGGACTACCCGTCGTGCGAGGCCATCGGCCTGCTGAAGATGGACTTCCTCGGCCTGCGGAACCTCACCGTCATCGGTGACGCGATCGACAACATCAAGACCAACCGCGGGATCGACATCGACCTCGACACCCTCGGCGTCGAGGACAAGGCGACCTACGAACTGCTCTCCCGCGGTGACACGCTCGGCGTCTTCCAGCTGGACGGCGGGCCGATGCGGGACCTGCTGCGCCGCATGCAGCCGACGGTGTTCGACGACATCGTGGCGGTGGGCGCGCTGTACCGCCCCGGCCCGATGGGCATGAACGCGCACAACGACTACGCCGACCGCAAGAACGCGCGGCAAAAGGTCAAACCGATCCACCCCGAGCTCGAAGAGCCCCTGAAGGAGATCCTGGCCGACACCTACGGCCTGATCGTCTATCAGGAGCAGATCATGCACATCGGCCAGAAGGTGGCCGGGTACTCGATGGGCCGCGCGGACGTGCTCCGCCGCGCCATGGGCAAGAAGAAGGCGGAAGTCCTCGAGAAGGAGTTCGTCGGCTTCGAAGAGGGGATGAAGGCGAGCGAGCTGGTTCCCGGCGGCTTCTCGTCCGAGGCGATCAAGGCGCTCTGGGACACGATCCTCCCGTTCGCCGGCTACGCGTTCAACAAGAGCCACGCGGCCGCGTACGGCCTGATCTCGTACTGGACCGCGTACCTCAAGGCGAACTTCACGCCGGAGTACATGGCCGCGCTGCTCACCTCGGTCGGGGACAACAAGGACAAGTCCGCGGTCTACCTCTCCGAGTGCCGCCGCCTCGGGATCAAGGTGCTCCCGCCGGACGTCAACGAGTCGGCGCTGCGGTTCGCGGCCGTCGGGGACGACATCCGCTTCGGGATGGGTGCCGTCCGCAACGTCGGCGCGAACGTCGTCGAGTCGATCATCAAGACCCGCGAGGAGAAGGGGAAGTACTCCTCCTTCACCGACTTCCTCGACAAGTCCGAACTGGTGGCCTGCAACAAGCGGGTCATCGAATCGCTGATCAAGGCGGGCGGGTTCGACTCGCTCGGCAACACACGGCTCTCGATGATCCAAGTGCACGAGGACGCGGTCGAGGCCGTGGTCCCGCTCAAACGCCAGGAGGCGATGGGCCAGTTCGACCTCTTCGGGTTCGGCGGGGACGACGACGCCGGGGACGCGGTGTCCTCGTCGCCGCTCGCGCACCTGAAGTTCGGCGAAGAGGAGTATCCGCGCAAGCAACTCCTGGCCTACGAACGGGAGATGCTCGGCCTCTACGTCTCGGCGCACCCGCTGGACGGCGCCGAACGCATTCTGCGCAAACACGCCCCGCGGCCGATCGCCGCGATCCTCGCCGACCCGCCGAAGGAAGGCGAGCTGGTCGTCTCCGGGCTGATCACCTCGCTGGAACGCCGGGTTAACAAGAAGGGCGAGCCCTGGGCGATCTGCACCGTCGAGGACATGGACGCCTCGCTCGAGGTGCTGTACTTCCCGAAGTCCTACGCGATGTTCTCCGCCGATCTCATCGAGGACAACGCGGTGCTGGTCAAGGGCAGGGTGAACTGGCGTGAGGACAAGATGTCCATCTTCGGCGGCGGGCTCGTGCCGCTCGACCTGTCCGAGGTCGGCAACGGCGACGAGGACCTGCCGCTGGTCCTGCTGGCCGCGGCGGAGAAGATCGACCAGTCGGTGGTCAGTGAACTGAAGCAGACCTTGCTGGCGCACAAGGGCGAGACCCCGGTGCACCTGAAGCTGGTCGGCAAGAACCAGACGGTCTTCGCGCTCTACGACTATCCGGTCAAGGTGACTTCGATGCTGATCGGTGAGCTCAAGGGCATCCCCGGGATCGCCGCCAGCACCTGATGAGCACTTACGAACCCGACCCCCGGCGCTGGAAGGCGCTCGCCGTCTCCCTCGCCGCCGGGTTCATGGGCCTGCTCGACGTCAGCATCGTCAACACGGCGCTGCCGTCGATCCAGAAGGATCTCGGTGCTTCGAGCGGCGGGATCCAGTGGGTCGTGTCGGGCTACGCGCTGGCCTTCGGGCTGGTACTGGTGTCCGGCGGCAGGCTCGGCGACGCGCTCGGCCGCCGCCGCATGTTCCTGTTCGCGCTCGCCGCTTTCGTGCTGACCAGCGTGTTCGCCGGCGCGGCGCCGGACGAGACGACACTGATCATCGCGCGGCTCCTGCAGGGTTTCGCCTCGGGCATGATGACGCCGCAGAACAGCGGGATGATCCAAGATCTGTTCCGCGGCGCGGAACGAGGCCGCGCGTTCGGCATGTTCGGCGCCACCGTCGGCATCTCGACCGCCGTCGGACCGGTGCTCGGCGGCGTGATCCTCGCCGTCTTCGGTGACCCGGAAGGCTGGCGCTGGGTCTTCTACGTGAACGTGCCCATCGGGATCCTGGCGTTCGCCCTGGCCTTGAGATGGCTCCCGAAACCGGAGACACCGGCGAGAAGCCTGCGAGGCGAGATCGACTTCGTCGGCATCCTGCTGCTGGGTGTCGCCGTCCTCGGTGTCCTGCTCCCGCTGATCGAATCCGAACAGGGCTGGCTCAGCAGCCTGTGGTGGCTGTTCGTGGTCGCGGTGGTCTTCGGTTTCGCGTTCGTGCGCTGGGAACGCTCGATGGTGCGGCGCGGCCGTCCGCCGCTGCTCGACACCCGGCTGTTCACCGGCACCCCGGGCTACGCCACGGGTGCCGCCGTCGGCGCGCTCTACTTCAGCGGTTTCACCGGTATGTGGCTGGTCTTCGCCATCTTTTTCCAGCAAGGCCTCGGCTACACGCCACTGCAATCCGGGCTCGCCGTCACCTCCTTCGCCCTCGGTTCGGCCGTGTCGGCGGCGATCGCGGGTCGGCTGGTGCCGAAATGGGGCCGCAAGCTCACCGTCACCGGCCTGATCATGGTGATCGCGGGGATGAGCACGGTCGCCTTCCTCGCCGGGCGGGATCCCGGCGCCGCGGCGGGCTGGTGGTTCGCGCTGCCGTTGCTCGTCGCGGGCGTCGGTGGCGGAATGGTCATCTCGCCCAACACCACGCTGACCCTGGAATGCGTTCCGACGTCGATGGCGGGCGTGGCCGGGGGAGCGTTGCAGACCGGGCAGCGGATCGGCACCGCCATCGGCACCGTCGTACTGGCCTCGGTCTTCCACGCCGTGTTGGGTGCGAACGGTGGCTACCCGTCGGCGCTGACCGCGGCGATGCTGTGCGCCGCCGTCCTGACGAGTTCCGCGCTCTTACTCGCCGTGATCGAATTACGTGCCCGCCGGAAGCGGCGGTTGCTCACCGAGCGGGAGGACGCCGCGCCTTCTTCCGCCGACAGCCGGCGCGGCTGAGTCATCCGGGCGCGCCGATGACTACGTTCGGCAAGAACGGATGCTCCATCCGAGTGACTGACGCCGCTATCCCCTGGTGCTACTCAGAGCAACCGGGTAGACCTGACGGAGCCTTCACTGCTGTGTCATGGCTACCGACAGTGGTATTTCTGTCGATCGATCGGGGATGGATCGATCGGCGAAGCGATCGTGGTGCGTCCGGAGTTTCAGGAATGGGCACCTGCGGTCACGAGCCGGTGGACGGCCGTCGGCGTCCGCGGGGGACCGTTCGGCGGCACCCGGCTCACCACCGCTGACGAGCCGAGTCCCGGTGAGGCATTCGCGCGGGTGGGTCCGCGCGGGGTCGCCTGGGGAGGTGCACCCGGCCCGGGCCCACCCGCCGCGCGTTCCTCCGCGTGTGTGGACCGCTCCCTGCTGCGAAGATCTCCGCAGATCGAGCGTGCGAGGAGCGGTGATGGCGGGAAGTCCTGTACGGCGCGATCGGCCGCGGGTCTGGTAGCGGCCGAGGACGATGCGCGATTCCGGTGAAGGGCATCGCGTCGCGACCCCGCTGGAGCTGTTGTTCGACTTGTGTTTCGTGGTCGCCGATCTGCATCACGCCATCGCCGAAAACCACATCGGGCACGAGGTGCTCAGCTTCGGGATGGTGTTCCCGTTCGACACCGACGACGTCCTGTACCGGCTGGTGACGCTCGTGCGGATCGCGGGCGGGCTTGACCGTCGCCGCCGGTGTCTCGTCGGCCTTCGACGGCGACTTCACGATCATGGTGATCGGCTAAGTCCTGATGCGGCTGGCGATGGTCGTGCGATGGCCGCGTGCCGCGCGGACCGATCCGCGTTGCCGCCCGGCCGCTCTGCGGTATGCCCTCGGCATCACGGTCGTCCAGTCCTGTGGAGCGTCCGCCTCGGCCTGCCGGAGTCGCTGGTAGTGCCGTCGTTCTTCTTGCTCCTGGCGGCCGAATCGGCGGTCCCCGTGATCGCCGAACGCAAGCGCTGGCATCCGCATCACATCGCCGGGCGCTACGGCCTGTTCACGATCATCGTGCTGGGTGAATCCATCCTCGGCGCGCGACCACCGCGGTCAAGGAGGGGCTGGACGAGGCCGAGCACACCGGCAGCCTGATCTCGCTGGCCACCGCGGGACTCGTGCCGGTGTTCTCCTTGTGGTGGCCGTACTTCGACCAGCCGGGCCACGCCCGGCCGGAGAAGGCGAAAAGCCTGTTCACCGTGGCGAGCTGGGGCTACGGGCACTACCTGATCTTCGCCTCGGCGGCCGCGCTCGGCGCCCGCCTCGAAGTCGCGGTGAACTACGACACCCACACCGGGCACGTCGAGTCCCTGCCCGCCGACATGGCGACGACCGTGCCCGTCGCGATCTGTCTGCTCAGCGTCTGGCTGATGCACATCGGGTCCACCAACGCATGCCGCCCGATCGCGATCGGCTTCCCGGTGACCGCGGTGCTCGTGCTCGGCGCTTCGTTCACGCCGGCGCCCATCCACATCACCGCGGGGCTCGCCGCCGCACTCGTCGCGCTGACGGTGGTCGCCACCCACGGCGAGCCGGCTCCGGGGGAGGGCTCGATCGATGCAGGTCAGAGCCCCCGCGCAAGAAAAGGGACCCCCCTGCGAACGCCGGTTTCAGGCCGTGTAATGTTCTCTTCGTCGCCAGGGAAACCGAGCGGCCGCCGGGAACACGAACCAAGCTCCCACCGGATGGTGGTAGAGTGGGTGGTCCCGAACCGGAGAGGTAGCTCTACCCCCGCTGAAACGGCAGTTTCGAGCAGGTGCTAGAGTGTGCTCCGGACAAAAGCCAAGAAATGATTGCTTCGGATGATGCCGCGTGATTGTGGTGTGGTCTGGGGTGTGTTGCTTGAGAACTCAACAGTGTGCTAGTGAACTAAGCCAGTAGAGCTTATGTATTTGAACCTCGTTTGAGGTTCCTTTGAGAGCAAGTATTTGCCTCGATCAAATTTGACATTGTTGGAGAGTTTGATCCTGGCTCAGGACGAACGCTGGCGGCGTGCTTAACACATGCAAGTCGAACGATGAAGCCTTCGGGTGGATTAGTGGCGAACGGGTGAGTAACACGTGGGCAATCTGCCCTGTACTTTGGGATAAGCCTGGGAAACTGGGTCTAATACCGGATATCACTATTCCTCGCATGGGGGGTGGTTGAAAGTTCTGGCGGTACAGGATGAGCCCGCGGCCTATCAGCTTGTTGGTGGGGTAATGGCCTACCAAGGCGACGACGGGTAGCCGGCCTGAGAGGGTGACCGGCCACACTGGGACTGAGACACGGCCCAGACTCCTACGGGAGGCAGCAGTGGGGAATATTGCACAATGGGCGCAAGCCTGATGCAGCGACGCCGCGTGAGGGATGACGGCCTTCGGGTTGTAAACCTCTTTCGCCAGGGACGAAGCGCAAGTGACGGTACCTGGATAAGAAGCACCGGCTAACTACGTGCCAGCAGCCGCGGTAATACGTAGGGTGCGAGCGTTGTCCGGAATTATTGGGCGTAAAGAGCTCGTAGGCGGTTTGTCGCGTCGTTCGTGAAAACTCCACGCTTAACGTGGAGCGTGCGGGCGATACGGGCAGACTTGAGTTCGGTAGGGGAGACTGGAATTCCTGGTGTAGCGGTGAAATGCGCAGATATCAGGAGGAACACCGGTGGCGAAGGCGGGTCTCTGGGCCGATACTGACGCTGAGGAGCGAAAGCGTGGGGAGCGAACAGGATTAGATACCCTGGTAGTCCACGCTGTAAACGTTGGGCGCTAGGTGTGGGCGACATCCACGTTGTCCGTGCCGTAGCTAACGCATTAAGCGCCCCGCCTGGGGAGTACGGCCGCAAGGCTAAAACTCAAAGGAATTGACGGGGGCCCGCACAAGCGGCGGAGCATGTGGATTAATTCGATGCAACGCGAAGAACCTTACCTGGGCTTGACATGCGCCAGACATCCCTAGAGATAGGGCTTCCCTTGTGGTTGGTGTACAGGTGGTGCATGGCTGTCGTCAGCTCGTGTCGTGAGATGTTGGGTTAAGTCCCGCAACGAGCGCAACCCTTATCCTACGTTGCCAGCGCGTCATGGCGGGGACTCGTGGGAGACTGCCGGGGTCAACTCGGAGGAAGGTGGGGATGACGTCAAGTCATCATGCCCCTTATGTCCAGGGCTTCACACATGCTACAATGGCTGGTACAGAGGGCTGCGATACCGCGAGGTGGAGCGAATCCCTTAAAGCCGGTCTCAGTTCGGATCGCAGTCTGCAACTCGACTGCGTGAAGTCGGAGTCGCTAGTAATCGCAGATCAGCAACGCTGCGGTGAATACGTTCCCGGGCCTTGTACACACCGCCCGTCACGTCATGAAAGTCGGTAACACCCGAAGCCCATGGCCCAACCCGCAAGGGGGGGAGTGGTCGAAGGTGGGACTGGCGATTGGGACGAAGTCGTAACAAGGTAGCCGTACCGGAAGGTGCGGCTGGATCACCTCCTTTCTAAGGAGCAACACATCCACCCCGCCGGGATACCCGGGGCAACGGTGGTGGAGTGGCCGGCACTCAACACCCGACCGTGGTGTTGTGCTGGTTGCTCAAGGAATTGTGGAACTACTGGTTTATGCGGTCGCCGGCTGTTGCCGGGGCGTCTGAGTACTGCACCTCTGGGTGCGTGGAAAGGGTGATCTCGGGATGATCGGGGATGGTGTTCGCTGGCATGCTGTTGGGTCCTGAGGCAACACGCCGAGGGGTTCACACGAGCTCCGGGAGTGGTTTGTTTCTGGTGTGGTGTTTGAGAACTGTAGAGTGGATGCGAGCATCTTTGTGGTCAAGTTGTTAAGGGCACATGGTGGATGTCTTGGCTTCAGGAGCCGATGAAGGACGTGGGAGGCTGCGATATGCCTCGGGGAGCTGTCAACCGAGCTGTGATCCGAGGATTTCCGAATGGGGAAACCCAGCACCAGTTATGTGGTGTTACCCGCATCTGAATATATAGGGTGTGTGGAGGGAACGCGGGGAAGTGAAACATCTCAGTACCCGTAGGAAGAGAAAACAACCGTGATTCCGTGAGTAGTGGCGAGCGAAAGCGGAAGAGGCTAAACCATGCACATGTCAAGCTGTCAGGCGTTGTGTGTGTGGTGTTGTGGGACCCGCCTTGAGAATTCTGACAGGTTCTCGGGTTTACGCGTGTGTTAGTGGAACGCCTTGGGATGGGCGACCGGAGTGGGTGAGAGTCCCGTACGCGAAAACACATGTTTGTGAATCTTGGTGGTGTTCCCGAGTAGCAGCGAGCTCGTGGAATT
Organism: Amycolatopsis sp. QT-25; assembly: GCF_029369745.1. Taxonomy (NCBI): domain Bacteria; kingdom Bacillati; phylum Actinomycetota; class Actinomycetes; order Pseudonocardiales; family Pseudonocardiaceae; genus Amycolatopsis; species Amycolatopsis sp. QT-25. The sequence goes on along the minus strand of NZ_CP120210.1, from coordinate 5,737,731 downwards.
TGCTGTGAATCTGCCGGGACCACCCGGTAAGCCTAAATACTTCCTGAAGACCGATAGCGGACTAGTACCGTGAGGGAAAGATGAAAAGTACCCCGGGAGGGGAGTGAAAGAGTACCTGAAACCGTGTGCCTACAAGCCGTCAGAGCCCGAGTACATCCTTGTGGTGTTGAGGTGATGGCGTGCCTTTTGAAGAATGAGCCTGCGAGTTAGTGCTGCGTGGCGAGGTTAACCCGTGTGGGGTAGCCGTAGCGAAAGCGAGTCTGAATAGGGCGAATGAGTCGCGTGGTCTAGACCCGAAGCGGAGTGATCTACCCATGGCCAGGCTGAAGCGTCGGTAAGACGACGTGGAGGGCCGAACCCACTTAGGTTGAAAACTGAGGGGATGAGCTGTGGGTAGGGGTGAAAGGCCAATCAAACTCCGTGATAGCTGGTTCTCCCCGAAATGCATTTAGGTGCAGCGTCACATGTTTCACCACGGGGGTAGAGCTACTGGATGGTCTAGGGGCCTTACCGGGTTACCGAAATCAACCAAACTCCGAATACCGTGGTGTGAGAGTGTGGCAGTGAGACGGCGGGGGATAAGCTTCGTCGTCGAGAGGGAAACAGCCCAGAACACCAGCTAAGGCCCCCAAGTGTGTGCTCAGTGGGAAAGGATGTGGGATTGCCCAGACAACCAGGAGGTTGGCTTAGAAGCAGCCACCCTTGAAAGAGTGCGTAATAGCTCACTGGTCAAGTGGTCCTGCGCCGACAATGTAGCGGGGCTTAAGCACACCGCCGAAGCTGTGTCATTCGCACATATACATCCATCACCTCCTTGAGAGTGTGATGCAGTGGTGTGGATGGGTAGGGGAGCGTCCTGCATCCGGGGAAGCGGCGGCGGAAGCCAGTCGTGGAGGGTGTGGGAGTGAGAATGCAGGCATGAGTAGCGAATGCAGAGTGAGAAACTCTGCCGCCGGATGACCAAGGGTTCCTGGGCCAGGCTAATCCGCCCAGGGTAAGTCGGGACCTAAGGCGAGGCCGACAGGCGTAGTCGATGGATAACGGGTTGATATTCCCGTACCCGAGCACGTGCGCCCAGGATGAGGCGGTTGATACTAACCACCCAAAGCCAGTGATTGAAGTCTTCGGATGGAGGTTGCTGTGTGGAGCGTGGGATCTGATTCCGTAGTAGTCGAGTGATGGGGTGACGCAGGAAGGTAGCTCCGCCAGTGAGTGGTAGTACTGGTGTAAGCGTGTAGGCCGGAGTGTAGGTAAATCCGCACTCTATATAGGCTGAGACGTGATGCGTAGCCGATTGAGGTGAAGTAGAGTGATCCTATGCTGCCGAGAAAAGCCTCTAGCGAGTGCGTGCACGGCCCGTACCCCAAACCAACACAGGTGGTCAGGTAGAGAATACTAAGGCGATCGGGTGAACTGTGGTTAAGGAACTCGGCAAAATGCCCCCGTAACTTCGGGAGAAGGGGGGCCAGGGTTCTTGAAGCTTCTTGCAAGCTAGGGAATCGTGGCCGCAGAGACCAGCGGAAAGCGACTGTTTACTAAAAACACAGGTCCATGCGAAGTCGCAAGACGATGTATATGGACTGACGCCTGCCCGGTGCTGGAACGTTAAGAGGACCGGTTAACCCTTTCGGGGGTGAAGCTGAGAATTTAAGCGCCAGTAAACGGCGGTGGTAACTATAACCATCCTAAGGTAGCGAAATTCCTTGTCGGGTAAGTTCCGACCTGCACGAATGGCGTAACGACTTTCCGGCTGTCTCAACCACAGGCCCGGCGAAATTGCACTACGAGTAAAGATGCTCGTTACGCGCGGCAGGACGGAAAGACCCCGGGACCTTTACTATAGTTTGGTATTGGTTTTCGGTTCGGCTTGTGTAGGATAGGTGGGAGACTGTGAAGCTGGCACGCTAGTGTTGGTGGAGTCGTTGTTGAAATACCACTCTGGTCGGATTGGGAATCTGAACCTCGGACCATGATCTGGTTCAGGGACAGTGCCTGATGGGTAGTTTAACTGGGGCGGTTGCCTCCTAAAGAGTAACGGAGGCGCCCAAAGGTTCCCTCAGCCTGGTTGGCAATCAGGTGTCGAGTGCAAGTGCACAAGGGAGCTTGACTGTGAGACAGACATGTCGAGCAGGGACGAAAGTCGGGACTAGTGATCCGGCACCACCTGGTGGAAGGGGTGTCGCTCAACGGATAAAAGGTACCCCGGGGATAACAGGCTGATCTTGCCCAAGAGTCCATATCGACGGCATGGTTTGGCACCTCGATGTCGGCTCGTCGCATCCTGGGGCCGGAGTAGGTCCCAAGGGTTGGGCTGTTCGCCCATTAAAGCGGCACGCGAGCTGGGTTTAGAACGTCGTGAGACAGTTCGGTCCCTATCCGCCGCGCGCGTAGGATACTTGAGGAAGGCTGTCCCTAGTACGAGAGGACCGGGACGGACGAACCTCTGGTATGCCAGTTGTCACGCCAGTGGCATGGCTGGTTGGCCACGTTCGGAAGGGATAACCGCTGAAGGCATCTAAGCGGGAAGCCTGTTCCAAGATGAGGTATCCCACCCCTTGTGGGTTAAGGCCCCCAACAGACCATTGGGTTGATAGGCCAGAAATGGAAGCACAGTAATGTGTTGTCGAGTTGACTGGTACTAATAGGCCGAGGACTTGCCCACGAAGATGTTACGCATCCACTCTACAGCTCTGAAACACCACACCGATCTGGAAACAGACTCAGTGTGTGTTGTTTCGTAGTGTTTCGGTGGTTATAGCGTCAGGGAAACGCCCGGTCCCATTCCGAACCCGGAAGCTAAGCCTGACAGCGCCGATGGTACTGCAACCGAAGGGTTGTGGGAGAGTAGGACACCGCCGAACCCACCTTGAACAGGGTCCAGGCCCCGGTCGAGAACCACGAGTTCTCCCGGGGCCTGAACCCTATCCCCATACCCAGGCCCCGCCAGTGAGCCGTCACACGCGTGTCCGGGGACGACACTCACGTGACCGAAGCCGGAACACCCGTGCTCAGACACGACACCCGTGATCCGGCGACCGGGTGTCGTCCGTCTGATCACCCATGACGTCCACCCAGACACCCGTGCCATCCCTCCGCACACGCGAATCACACCCCCGAACACACGAATACCGGCTCCACACACGCGAATGACGCGCGTAGACACGCAAGTTCCGGCTCCAAACACGCGAATGACGTGCCCGGACACACGAGTGCCGGCTCCAAACACGCGAGTTCGTATCTGGACACGCAAGTTCCGGCTCCAAACACGTGGGGTGCGAGCGGGGCCCGAGGGGGTGACGCAGCTGAGTAGCGGCGCGGGACATGGGGTTAAGGGGCCAGGGCGGGGAGGGTTTCGCTGAGGGGGCCGCGGACGACGGCGGAAGCCATGGAGTCGTAAGGCGTTTCGGAGCCGTTGCAGATCACGACGTCGGCGCCGGCCCGCGAAGCGACGCTCACCAGTGAGGCGGCCGGCTGCACGCTCAGCGAGGATCCGGCGACCAGCAGGAGGTCGCTCTCGGAGACCGCGGTCCGCGCAGCCCTAAGCAGGTTCTGGTCCAGGTGTTGACCGAACGACACAGTGGCCGACTTGAGGATGCCGCCACACAGCAGGCAGGGGGGGTCGGTCTCGCCCACCCGGACACGCTCCAGCGTCGAGCGCATGTCCCGGTGGTCGTCACAGGACAGGCAGACGGACTCGAACATCGTCCCGTGCAGTTCCAGCACCCGCTCGGGCGGAGAGCCCGCTTTCTGGTGCAGCCGGTCGATGTTCTGAGTGACGATATGCGCCGGCGACAGGCGCTCGAGCGCGTAGTGCGCGGCGTTCGGTGCCGCATCCCAGCCGGGGTGCACCAGTCGCGCCTGCCAGGTTCGTTCCCGGACCTCCCGGCTTTCCCGGTACGCCCGGAGGTTCGACATCTTCTCCGCGGTCGGATCGCGGGTCCACAGGCCCTGCGGGCCGCGGAAGTCGGGGATCCCGGAGTCCGTGGAGATCCCGGCGCCGGTCAGTGCGACGACCCGGCCGGCGCCGGCCACGAGTGAGCGGGCGGTGCTCAGGGTGCTGGTCACCCACTCATCATGCCTCTAGTTGAGCGCGCTGCCCGCCTGCCAGTCCGCCCAGGACTTCGACCAGTCGCCGTAGAGGTCCCAGACGGGCAGCTGCGGGCCGCCGGAGTTGGTCACCTCGACGACGTCGCCGAACCCCATGTTCTGGTAGAACCACTGGGCGTTCGCGGCATTGAGGTTGATGCAGCCGTGCGACACGTTCGAGCTGCCCTGCGCGCCGACGCTGTTCGGGTTCTCGTGGACGAATTCGCCGTCGTTGGAGATCCGCAGCGACCACTTCTCGTTCGCCTTGTAGTACCCCGGCTGGCCCTGGCAGACGCCGTAGGTGCACGAGTCCATCGTGTAATTCTCGTGTTTGTCCGAAATGACGTGCGCGCCCGAATGTGTGGGCGTGGTGTCCTTGCCCATGGAAATGGGCATCGATTTCGCCAGTGTGCCGTTGTGGAAGATCTGCATCTGCTCGGTGTTGCCGTCGGCTTTCGCGACCCAGGAATCGTGCACTTCGTACGTTTCCGTGCGGTCGGTCGCGCCGTAGACGCCATTGCCGAAATCGACGCCGTAGATCATCGCCGAAACCTTGAGCGTCGTGCCCGGCTGCCAATACGCCTTGGGGCGGTAGTGGACGTTCTTGTCGTCGATCCAGTACCAGGAGCCCTCCTGCTTCGGCGTGGACTCCACCGACAGCTTCTTCTCCACCTCGGCCTTGTTCTTCACCGGCTGGCCGAAGGCGAACACGATCGGCTGCCCGACGCCGACACCGCCGGAGGCGACCGCGGCGGGCGCCGGGATCAGGTTCGGGTTCGCTTGCTGCTTCGGGCTCAGCGTGGATACCCTGCCCTGCTGCTCGACGGACTTTCCGTCACCGCCCTGGGCGTGCGCCACGATCTTGTAGGTGCTGCCGTAGCCGAGCGGCTCGGTGCTCTTCCAGCTGAGCCCGTCGCCGGCCAGTTCGCCCTTCACCTGGTTGCCCTTGTCGGTGTTGCTGACGGTGACGTCGACCAGCTTGCCGTGCTCGGCCTTGACCACCACCGGGGTCGCCGGACTGACGTTCGTCCCGCCTGCCGGGTCGATGGACACCGAAACCGGGCTTTCGCCGGCCCCGGAACCGGGCGAATTCGGCGTGCCGGTGTCGTCCGAGGACGAACAGGCCGAGATCAGCAGTACCGCGGCGAGTATTCCGGCCGTCGAAAGTAATGTCTTCTTGAAAAACATGAGGGTCTCTTTTTACGTCGCTCGATCAGCGGAAAGTTCTCTTTCAAAACTACGCGATGAAGAGGACGTGATCGCTGCCGGATGGTTGCCTGTCAGGCCACGACGAGACCGGGAGCACCATAAAGTCCGGGGCCATCGACGCTCAATTCACCCAAATAGGTCTTCGCGGCCGCATAAGCCTCGGCGACGAGAGTCGTGGTGTGACTGAAGTCCAGCGGGCTGACCCGCACCGGCTTCGGCCCCGGCACGTAGACCACGGGCACCTCGGCCGCCGCGATGGGCGCCTCCAGCACGGCCTGGTTCCGCATGCTGATCATCGCGGTGAACATCATCACCTCGGCGAAGGTCTGCGGGGCGCCGGGCATCTTGCCGGGGAAGGCGCAGTCGAGGACGACGAGCGATTTCGCCCCCATGTCGAGTGCCTGGCGCATCGGCACGTTGGCGACCAGGCCGCCGTCGTAGAGCATGCGCTCCCCGAACGGCACCGGCGGATAGATTCCCGGGATCGCACAGCTGGCCAGCAGGGGCGCCAGAACGGGCCCGGAGCGGATGAGCAGCGGCTCGGCGGTGTCGACGTCGGTCGCGACGACGCCCAGCGGCAGCGCGAGATCCTCGAAGCGGACGCCCTCGCCGAGGTGCTCGTCGACGATCGCGGCGAGGCCGGTGTTGGGGAACAGGTGGGTCTTGCTGTGCCGCAGGGTCCGCACCTGGCTGAGCACGCCGCCCGGGAACGCCTCGTGCCGCGTCATCCGGGACCAGATCCGGTCCAGCCGGGCACCCGCCGCACCTTCGAGTGCGAGGACGGCGGCGTTCAGCGAACCCACCGAGGTGCCGGCGACGAGGCCGGGGGCGATGCCGCTTTCGGTGAGGGCCCGCAACATCCCGACCTGCATGGCGCCGAGACTGCCGCCGCCACCGAAGACGAAACCGATCGGCTGGGGCAGGTTCAAGGCGGCCATACCCGGAATCTAGTCTTCCGCGCCGACCTTCGCGGGAGTGGCGTCTTCGACCGGGACGGCGGCGAGCGCTTTCTTCTTCTTGTAGCGCATTAGGAAGAACACGGCGACCCCCACCAGCACCCCGACGATCACCAGGCCGCCGGTGTTGAGCACACCTTCGACCTTCTTGGCGGCCTCGCCGAGGGCGGCGCCGATGCCGATGTGGATGGCCGACCAGCAGGCCGCGCCCGCCGCGGCGGCGGGCAGGAACTTGCGGAACGGCAGCCCCGACGTCCCGGACGCCGCCGGGGTCAGCGTGCGGATCACCGGGAGGAACCGCGCGAAGAACACCGCCCAGGCACCTCGTCGTTCGAGCACACCCGTGGCCTTGTCCCAGGCGTCGAGGCCGTACTTGCGGATCAGCTTCGTCTCGCGCAGGCGTGGGCCGAAGCGTTTGCCGATCGCGTAGCCGAGCGAGTCGCCGAGTGCGGCGCAGACCGTCACGACGGCCCACAGGGTCAGGAACCGGGAGACCGACGTCGCCGTCGTGGCCGCGATCAGCAACCCCGATTCACCGGGTGCGATGAAGCCGAGCCCGATGGTGCATTCGGCGAACACCAGTCCGCCGGTCGCCGCGACCAGTCCCGGTTCCGGGAGACTCTGCAGCCAATTGAGAAGATCGGTTACCAACGCCACCAGGTCACTTTACTGATCCGTGATCTGGTGGGTGGTGAGGTCGCGGAGAGGGTGACCGGAGTCACCGCGCCAGCAGTGAGCTGGCTTCTTGGGCGGCGGGTCCTTCGGCGGCGAGGTGGGCCAGGTTCTCCGACAGCGCTTCACCGCGGTGAGCCTTCGTCTGCGCGAACAAGCGACCGGCCCGATACGACGAACGAACCAGCGGCCCCGCCATCACACCCGCGAACCCCAACGCTTCGGCCGCCTGCGAATGTTCCACGAACTCCTCCGGCTTGACCCACCGGTCCACCGGGTGATGCCGAGGCGAGGGCCGCAGGTACTGGGTGATCGTGAGGATCTCACACCCCGCCTCGACCAGATCCCTCATCGCCGGAGCCACCTCCTCCGGCGTCTCACCCATCCCCAGGATCAGATTCGACTTCGTCACCAAACCAGCCTCACGAGCCCGCGTGATCACCTCCAACGACCGCGCATACCGGAAACCCGGCCGAATCCGCTTGAAAATCCGCGGCACCGTCTCCACATTGTGCGCCAGCACCTCAGGCCGCGAACCGAACACCTCAGCCAACTGACCAGGAACGGCATGGAAATCCGGGATCAACAACTCCACACCCGTACCCGGATTCAACGCGTGAATCTGACGCACGGTCTCCGCATACAGCCACGCACCACCATCCTCCAGATCATCACGCGCCACACCGGTCACCGTCGAATAACGCAAACCCATCGCCTGCACACTCTCGGCGACCTTGCACGGCTCGGTGCGATCCAGCTCAGCGGGCTTACCGGTGTCGATCTGACAAAAATCACACCGACGCGTGCACTGATCCCCACCAATCAAAAACGTCGCCTCACGGTCCTCCCAGCACTCATAAATATTGGGACAACCCGCCTCCTCACACACAGTGTGCAAGCCCTCACGCCTGACCAGACCCTTGAGCTCGGTGAACTCCGGCCCCATCCGCGCCCGAGTCTTGATCCACGACGGCTTCTTCTCGATCGGGGTCTGGGAATTCCGAACCTCGAGCCGCAACAGCTTGCGGCCATCTGGGGCAGCACTCACCCCGTCACCCTACGCCCGCCGGAGCGGTGGTCGTCGCTCACGCGGGGTCGGGGGTGGCGCCCGTCAACTTGGTGGTCACGTCCCACAACGCGGCACCGAGCGATTCGCTTCTCGCGGCCGGCAGAGGGCGCACCTTGACCGGGGCGCCGCGAAGTCCGCCGAGTCCGCGCGGGCCGATGTAGTCGCCGCCTTCGACCTCGGGGGCGGTCGCCGCGAACAACTGCGGGAGCGTGCCCTGGCGGACGTTCTGGGCGGCGAAGATCTCGCAGATCCGGTTGCCCGCGCCGACGAGCGCGCGCACCACGGGGTTGCGGTAGGAGCGGGCCATTCCGGAACCGAGTCCGGTCCACGTGTAGCCGGGGTGCGCCGCCACACTGAGGACGTCCTCACCCGCGGCGCGCAGCCTGCGGTCGAGTTCGAGCGCGAACACCTGATTGGAGAGTTTCGACTGGCCGTAGGCCGAACCGGGGTTGTACATCCGGCGTTCGAAGTTCGGGTCGGCGACGTCGATGCGCGCACCTGTCGCCGCGACACTCGACAAGGTCACGACCCGCGCTCCCGAGCCGTCGCGCAACGACGGCATGAGCAGCCAGGTCAGCACCGCGTGCCCGAGATGATTCGTGCCGAACTGGGTCTCGAAGCCGTCCTTGGTGTGACCGCGCGGAGTCGCCATCACGCCCGCGTTGTTGACCAGGACGTCGAGCTTGCCGCCCGTCAGGTCCTGGACCTTCTTCACGGCTTCGCGAACCGAGTCGAGGTCGGCGAGGTCCAGCCGGACGAGTTCGGGCGCTTCCCCGGTCGCCGCCGCGCGCACCTGCTCCAGCGCCTTGGCGCCGCGCTCCGGTGAACGGCAGCCGAGCAGCACGCGGGCCCCCTTGCCCGCGAGCACCTCGGACATGCGCAGCCCGAGCCCTGAGTTCGCCCCCGTGACGAACACGGTCCGGCCGGTCTGATCCGGGATGTCGGCCTCGGTCCAGCGCGTGTGAGCAGCCATGTCGGTACCTAACTACATCGCCGCCCACCCCGCCATGCCGGATCAGGCGCTCGGCGCGAGCAACCGGAGCAGGTGCCCCATGGGGCTGCGGCGACGGGCGGGCTTCGCGTGCCGTCCGTGCCGGAGCAGGGTGGCGAACGCGCTGCCGACCTTGGTGATCTCCGCGGCCGGTTCCCTGCCGTCGGCCAGCCCCGCCGTCAACGCGAGAGTACGCAGTTCGGCCTCGTGCGACGGGAGCAGCGCGGGGCACCGTTCGAGGGCCGCGTCGAGAACGGCGCGGAGGGTCTCGTGTTCGGCGACGGCACTGTTCCAGGCGCGGGTGACGGCTTCGACCCGGTCGAGCGCGAGGTCTTGGTCGGCGTAGTCCGGGTCGGTCGTCTCGGCGCGGAGCTGACCGGCGAACACCTGGGTCCACTTGTACCGAAGCGCGAGCAGAAGCTCCTCCTCGGTGGCGAAGTACTGGGTGGCGCCAGGGATTTCTTCGAGTGAGATCGCGTCGGACGGGTGGTGACCCGCCTGGCGCAGTGCGGCTTCGAGGATGTCGCGCCGCCGGTAGAAGTCGTTCCAGCTCATGATGTGGGCTCCCCTCCGCGACCCGGTCATACCGCAGGTTTGCGACATACTCCCGGTACGGGCCTGGCGCAGCCAACATACCATGAGTATGGAGCGAGGCCGGCGGCGTAAAGTTGTGAAGGTGGCGACAATGAGGTCAAGGCGGCTGGACTATTCCGAGTCCACCCGGTCGGCACTCGTCGAGAGTGCCGTGGAGCTGTTCACCGAACGCGGATACGCCGGCACGTCTCTCGACGAGATCGCCAAGCGGGCCAGGGTGACGAAGGGCGCGCTCTACCACCATTTCAGTGGGAAGCAGGCGCTTTTCGAGGCTGCCTTCGACACGGTCGAGAGCCAGGTCTTCGACCGGCTCGAAAAGATCATGAACGGCCCCGCCTCGCCGTGGGAGCGGGCGCTGTCGGGGTTGCGCGGTTTCCTGCAGAGCTGCCTCGACCCGGCGTATCAGCGCATCGCCATCCACGAGGCGCCGGTGGTGATGGGCTGGGAACGCTGGCGCGAGGCGGAGGAACGGTGCAGTTTCGGCCTGGTCCGCACCGGGATCCAGTCGCTCATCGAGGTCGGCGAGGTCGACGAGGTCCCGGTGGACGTCACCGCGCGGCTGCTGTTCGGCGCGCTGTCGAGCGCCGCCATCGAGATCGCGAGTTCGCCGGAGCCGAAGAAGGTCAGCGCCCAGGTCGAGGAGGTCCTGGTGCGGTTGCTGGTGGGATTCCGCCGGGTGCCGGCCGCCGAGCACGGGAAGGCGAGCTGACCGCGCCCTGGCTAGGGTGGCGGCGTGGACCTCAGGATCTTTACCGAGCCCCAGCAGGGGGCCAGTTACGAAGACCTGCTCCGGGTGGCCAAGGCCACCGAGGACGCGGGTTACGACGCCTTCTTCCGCAGCGACCACTACCTGAAAATGGGTTCGGCGACCGGCCTGCCCGGGCCGACCGACGCGTGGATCACCCTCGCGGGTCTCGCCCGTGAGACCAGCCGTGTCCGCCTGGGCACCCTCGTCACCGCCGCCACCTTCCGGCATCCGTCGGTGCTGGCGATCTCGGTCGCGCAGGTGGACCAGATGTCCGGTGGGCGCGTCGAACTCGGCCTCGGCTCGGGCTGGTACGACGACGAGCACACCGCCTACGGCCTCGACCTGCCGCCGATCAAGGAGCGTTTCGACCGCTACGCCGAGCAGCTGGCCGTCGTCACCGGCCTGTGGGGGACACCGGAAGGGGAGACGTTCTCCTTCGACGGCGAGCACTACCGGCTCGTCGACTCGCCGGGGTTGCCCAAGCCGGCGCAGCGGCCCCGGCCGCCGGTGATCATCGGGGGTAGCGGCAAGAAGCGCACCCCGGCACTCGCCGCCCGGTACGCGGACGAGTTCAACCTGCCGTTCGTGAGGCCCGACTTCGCCGCCGAGCAGTTCGGCCGCGTCGACGAGGCCGCCCGCCAGCTCGGCCGCGACCCCGAGGAGATCCTTCGCTCGGCGGCGCTCGTCGTCGCCGTGGGCCGCGACGAGGCCGAGGTCGCGAAGCGCGCCGACGTGCTCGGCCGAGAGGTCGCGGAGCTGCGGGAGAACGGACTCGCGGGGACGCCGTCGGAAATCGTCGACAAGATCGGGCAGTGGCGGGAGAAGACCGGCATCACCCGGCTGTACCTGCAACTGCTGGACCTCTCGGATCTGGACCAGGTCGAGTTGATCGCTTCCGAGGTCGCTCCTCAGCTGGACTGAGTACATGAAGGCCCCCTTCCTTGCGCCAGGTGCAAGGAAGGGGGCCTTCATGTACTTCTCAGACGTACTCGACGTCCACGCTGGCGATGGAGCCGCCGGGACCGAACGAGACGCCCGAAGGGTTGCCGTTCACCGCCGGGTAGCCCTCTTCCCTGGTGCAGTGCACCCGGCAGTACTGGACGACGACCTGGTAGGTCCCGCTCGGGCAGAAGCCGGCGGCCCAGGTCGAGCCGTTGGTCTCGGTCCAGCAGCCCGGGGGCACCGCCGACGCGATGCCGGGCGAGGTGAGCAGCCCGCCCACCACGGCCGCGGCCGTCAGGACGTACGCGAATCTCCGCATCTTTCCTCCCCGTGGGCCCACGGTGTTTCCGGGACCCTGCAAGGAGTTTGGCACAACGGTCAGTTCCGCAGAGCGAAAGTGACGCCGGGGGCCGCGGGCGCCTCGGGGCGTGCCAGCCAGCGCTCGTCGTCCACCGGCAGGTCGCCTTCCAAAGCGGCGAGCACGGCTTCACGCGCCATCGGCAGTACGGAAGCCACAGTGACCTCGCGGCCGAGCTCGTAGGAGAGCGACGTCACGCCCGCGTCCCGGATGCCACACGGAACGATCTTGTCGAAGGCGCCCAGGTCGGCGTTGCAGTTCAGCTCGAAACCGTGCATGGTCACGCCGCGCTGGACGCGGATGCCGATCGCGGCGATCTTCCGCTCGACGCCGCGGTCGTCGGCCGGGATCCAGACGCCGCTGCGGCCCTCGACCCGGCCGGTGCGCACGCCGAGCTGATCGCAGACGGTGATCAGGGCCTCTTCGAGACGACGGACGTAGTGCACGACGTCGATCGGGTCGGCGAGTTTGACGATCGGGTAGCCGACCAGCTGGCCGGGCCCGTGCCAGGTGATCTTGCCGCCGCGGTCGACGTCGATCACCGGGGTGCCGTCCGTCGGCCGGTCCTCGGCTTCGGTGCGCTTGCCCGCGGTGTACACCGACGGGTGCTCCAGCAGCAGCATGGTGTCCGGGCCGTCACCGTCGGCACGGGCTGTCACGTGCTTTCGCTGGAGTTCCCAGGCTTCGGTGTAGTCGATCGTCCCGATCTCGCGGACGTCGACGGGCTCGGTGGAGGCGCGGCATGACGTGGTCGAAGAGCTCACGTCAGCGACACTACGCCCGGTCTTGCGGCAGGGGGAGCAGGCCCAGCCCGGCCGCCGAAATCAGGCCGACCCCGCCCACGGCGAGTACGGAACCCGCGGTGTCGGTCAGCCAGTGCACACCCAGCACGATGCGGCAGAGGGCACCGAGCACCGTCGCCGCGGCGGCGATCGCGATCGCGAGCCGCGCCAGCCGCGGCCGGGTCCACGCGCACAGCAGCACCGCGACGAACCCGGTGCACGCGACGGAGACCACGTGTCCGCTCGGATAGCTCAGATCGGGGAATGCGCGAGGCCGTTCCCGGTAGAAGAGCGGTTTCGCGAGCAAGCTGGTCATCCGGCACGACAAGAGGACAACGGCCAGTTTGACGCACAACGCGGTCAGGTCCCGGCGGCGCCAGGCGAGCACCGCCAGCACCGCGCCCAGCGCGAACGGCAGGACCGGGCCGAGGACGTTCGTGACCAGGCCCGCCACCTGCCCGGCGACCTGGGTGTGCTGGCCGCGGAACGCGTCGGCGAGGGCGACGTCCACCGGCGGCGGCCGCTTGTCGACGAGCAGCCCGAGCGTGACGAAGCCGATCAGCAGCAGCGTCCCGGCGAGGGTGTACAGGCCGCGCCGCACGGTCATGTCGCGGCGGTCAGCGCGTCTTCGAGGGTCGAGTGGCGGAACTCGTAACCCGCCTCCTCCAGTACCCGGGGCAGGGCGCGCTGCCCGAACAGCGCCATCTCCTCGGCCGCCTGTCCGAGGGCGATCTTCATGGCGAAACCCGGCACCTGCCAGATCGCCGGCCGGTGCACGGCACGGCCCAAGGCCTTCGTGAAGGCGGCGTTCGTGACGGGCCGCGGTCCGCAGAGGTTCACCGGGCCGGACAGGGATTCGTTCTCCAGCGCGAAGACGATCGCGCCGACCTCGTCTTCGAGCGAGATCCAGGGCATGTACTGCTTGCCGTCGCCGAGTTTCCCGCCGAGTCCCCAGCGGAACAGCGGGCGCAGGACGTCCAGGAGCCCGCCCTCGCGCGCGAGCACCAATCCGGTGCGGACGCGGACGACCCGGGCACCCGCGGTGACCGCGGGTTCGGTGGCGCCCTCCCAAGCGGTGCAGAGCCCGGCGAGGAAGCCGTCTCCCACCGGACTCGATTCGTCCACAAGGGACGGACCGGGGTCGCCGTAGTAGCCGACGGCGGAGGCGTTGACCAGCACCGGGATTCCGTGCTCGGCGACCGCTTCCGCGAGTACCTCGGTCGGTTCGACCCGGCTGTCGACGAGCACCTGTTTGCGGGCCGCGCTCCAGCGCCCCGGCAGCAGCGGCGCGCCCGCCAGGTTCACCACGGCGCCGACCCCGTCGAGCGCGCCGTCGGCGATCTCCCCGGCCGGGGGATCCCAGCGGCGTTCGTCGGACGCCCGCTCCTCCCGGCGCACGAGGCGGACCACTTCGTGTCCGGACCGGCGTAACCGTGTCGTCAGGGAGGTGCCGATCAGCCCGCTCGCGCCCGCGATCAGAACTCGCATGCTGCGATCGTGTCCTATCCGCGATCCGGCCGCACGCTCAGATTCTTCAGCTGCCCGGCGACGTCGGCGGCGGCGGTGAGCAGCACCAGCACCGGGATCGTCGCGGCGGGACGGAGCCGGTAGCTGCCGCGTTTGTCCTGCTCGACGATTCCGGCCCCGGTCAGTGCCTTGAGGTGGTGGTACAGCTGGCCCGGAGACCCGAGTTCGGCGGCTTCCTGAAGGGCGGGCGCGGTCTGCGCGCCCTTCTCGGCCAGCGTCCGCACGAGCGCCACCCGCGCGGTGCTGGACAGGGCCGCGAGCACTTCGACCCGCGGCCCGTCCGGGAACGCCAGCACCGGGCCGGGCGTGACGTCGATCGCCCAGCTCAGTTCGAGCGGCTCGGTCAGCCGGCCGTGGTAGCCGACCAGACCGCCGGGGCTCGCCGCCGGTCCGGCCTGGTCCGGAGAGTGCTTGTTCTCGAGCGCGGCGACCCGGGCTTCGAGGGCGGCGATCCGATCGGCGAGCTCAGCGTTCATACCGGTTGTCTATACCGTGGTCAGCGGAGCGCTCGTTCCAGGGCGGTGAACCGCGCCGGGTCGGACAGCGCCTCGAGCACGAGGTCGATGAGCGGCAGAGCGTTCCCCATGTCCTGGTCGCTCACGCCGGTGAGCAGGACCGCCGCCGTACCCGACCGTCCGCCCGGCCAGCGGACGGAGAGCCCGATGGTCAGTGAGCGCGGCATGCTTCCGCCCTTGAAGAGCACTTCGCTCGCTCCGGGCGGTACGCGGTCCGAAAGCGGTTGCGCGAGGATCTCGCGCGCGGGCGTGTAAAGGCCCTTCGCGATACTGCGGTGAAGCGAGAACAGTTCCGACGCCGAGCCTTGGCCGTGCCCCTTGATCCACGGCCATTGGGCGTCGGAGGTACCCGGCATATGCGGCCAGCGCTCGAAGGCTTCGGCGCGGAACCGCGGATCGCGGACGAACCGGCGTGCGACCGCGTCGCCCAGCGCCCGCCGGATGGCGACCGGGCTGCCGGGCGGGGGCGCGTACTCCGGCATCATCAGCATCAGGACCTCGCCGCCGAACGAGCGGGTGTCCGGCCTCGGCCAGCCGCCCCGCGCCGCCGCGCGCTGAAGGGCGGGATCGCCGAGACGGGTGCGGAGATAGTCCGCGGCGGCGTTGTCGCTGAAGAAGATCATCGCTTCGGCGAGCCTGGCCAGGGGGACACGCTGTTCGGGATCCTTGGCGATGCCGTAGTCGTCGCAAGGGACGCCCAGCCAGTTGAGCGCCTGGAAATGCGCGCGGCCGTCGGCGACGAAGGGGTGGTGGGCGTCCCAGTCGCCGACGCGGATCTGTTCGTTCGGGTCGAGCCCGCCCTCGGTGACCGCGACGGCGTACGCGCTGAGCTGCACGACCTTGACGGACGACGCCAGCACGCGCCGGACGTCGGCGTTGCGTGCGGCGCGGCGTCCCGCGCCGTCGTCGATCAGGACGGAGACATCGCGCCGGTGGGCGGCGATCCAGTCCAGCCAGCCCTGTCCGGTCGTCGTGTCCGGCTGGGTCGCGCTCGCGGTGCCCGGCAGCAGCAACGCCGCCGATCCCGCAACGGCACCGGCCAGCAGATGGCGTCTCGTCAGCATGGGTGACCTCCTCGCTCTAGTATTCCGTAATTTCGGAATACTAGAGGAACCTCGCGCAATTCGTCACCTGCTTGCGGTGGTTCGTGATGCCGGCCACCGCAAGCAGGTGACGAATTGCGGAGAAAGAGGAAGGCCCTCGCCCCGCCGAAGCGGGACGAGGGCCTTCACGGACCACGGAAGGATCAGAGACCGAGCTCGTCCTCGAAGTTGCCCTCTTCCAGACGCTGCTTGATCGTCGTGACGAAGCGGCCCGCGTCGGCCCCGTCCACCAGGCGGTGGTCGTAGGTCAGCGGCAGGAACGCCATCGACCGGACGGCGATCGTGTCGTTGCCGTCGGCGTCCGCGATCACGACCGGGCGCTTCACGACCGCGCCGGTCCCGAGCATGCCGGACTGCGGCTGCACGATGATCGGCGTGTCGAACAGGGCGCCGTTGGAGCCGATGTTCGTGATCGTGAAGGTGCCACCCGACAGCTCGTCCGGCTTGATCTGGCCCGAACGCGCGCGGCCCGCCAGGTCGGCGATGCGGTGCGCGAGACCGGCGAGGCTGAGCTCACCCGCGTCGTGGACGACCACCGACAGCAGACCCTTTTCGGTGTCCACCGCGATCCCCAGGTGCACCGCACCGTGGTAAGTGATCTCCTTCGTGTCCTCGTTGTAGGACGCGTTGACGTTCGGGTGCTGCTTGAGCGCCTCGACGGTGGCCTTCGCGAAGAACGGCAGGAACGTCAGGTTGACGCCCTCGCGCTCCTTGAAGGCCGCCTTCGCCCGCTGGCGAAGCTTGGCGATCTTCGTGACGTCCACCTCGTGGACCTGCGTGAGCTGCGCGGAGATCTGCAGCGACTCGCGGGTCTTCGTGGCGGTGATCTGACGGATCCGGCTGGCCTTCTGCACGGTGCCGCGCAGCGCGGCGAGCTCCGGCGAAACCGCAGCCTTGCGCGGAGCCGACGGGGCGGCGGCGGGAGCCGGGGCGGCGGCAGCGGGCTGCTCGGCGGGCTGCTCGGCGGGAGCCGGGGCGGCCTTCTGCTTGGCCTCGGCGGCCGCGAGCACGTCCTGCTTGCGGATGCGGCCACCGACACCGCTGCCGGTCAGCGACGACAGGTCGATGCCGTGCTCGGAAGCGAGCTTGCGGACCAGCGGCGTCACGTACGGCGCGTTGTCCGAACCGTTGTCGCTGCTCGCCGCCGGCTTCGGGACCTCGGCCTTGGGTTCGGGCTTGGGTTCCGGCTTCGGCGCGGGAGCCGCTTCGGCCTTGGGTTCGGGCTTCGGCTCGGGCTTGGGTTCCGGCTCGGGCTCGGGCTCGGGCTCGGGCTTGGGTTCCGGCTTGGGCTCGGGCTTCTTCTCCTCGGCCTTCGGCGCCGGGGCGGAACCGGCGGCACCGATCACCGCGAGCACACCGCCGACCTCGACGGTCTCGTCCTCGCCGGCGCGGATCTCCAGCACGGTGCCGGCGACCGGGGACGGGACCTCGGTGTCGACCTTGTCCGTGGAGATCTCGAGCAGCGGCTCGTCGACCTCGACGCTGTCACCGACCTGCTTGAGCCACCGGGTGACGGTGCCTTCGGTGACGCTCTCGCCCAGCTCGGGCAGCTTCACCTCGGTGCCTTCACCATCCGAGGCCGGCGCGGTGTCCGGCTTGGACGGCGCGGAAGCCTCCTCCTGCGCGGGCTCCGGCTCGGGTTCGGGCTGCGCCTCTTCGGAGGCGGGCTCGGCGGAACCGGAGGACTCCGGCACCCCGCCGGTCCCGTCGTCGATGACGGCGAGCTCGCCGCCGACCTCGACGGTCTCGTCTTCCTGCGCGCTGATCTTCACGACCTTGCCGGCGACCGGGGACGGGACCTCGGTGTCGACCTTGTCCGTGGAGATCTCGAGCAACGGCTCGTCGACCTCGACGGTGTCGCCCTCCTGCTTCAACCACCGGGTGACGGTGCCCTCGGTGACGCTCTCACCGAGCTCCGGCAACGTGACGGAGTAGGCCATCGTTCGCTGACTCCCTTGATATGTCTTGCTTGGTCTGTTTCTTCGACGGTGAGACGTCAGCTGTGGACGTGCAGCGGCTTGCCCGCGAGGGCGAGGAACGCTTCACCGAGGGCCTCGGTCTGGGTGGGGTGCGCGTGGATGAGGGGAGCCACGTCCTCGGGGAACGCCTCCCAGCTGTAGATCAGCTGTGCTTCGCCGATCAGCTCGCCGACGCGGTCGCCCACCATGTGCACGCCGACGACCGGCCCTTCCGGGGCCTTGATCAGCTTGACCCCACCGGAGGTCTTGAGGATCTGGCTCTTGCCGTTGCCGCCGAGGTCGTAGGTGAAGGTGGTGACGTCGGAGCCGTACTTCTCCTTGGCCTGCGACTCGGTGAGGCCGACCGAAGCGACCTCGGGGTGCGAGTAGGTGACGCGCGGGATGCCGCTCTCGTCGATCACGCGCGGCTCCTGGCCGGCGATCTCTTCCGCGACGAAGATGCCCTGCTGGAAGCCGCGGTGCGCGAGCTGCAGGCCGGGAACGATGTCGCCGACGGCGTAGACGTTCGGCAGGTTGGTGCGCAGGCGGTCGTCGGTGAGGACGAAACCGCGCTCCATCTTGACGCCTGCCTCCTCGTACCCGTGCCCGGCCGAGTTCGGGCCGCGGCCCACGGCGACCAGCAGCAGGTCGGCTTCCAGCGTCTCGCCGGACTCCAGCGACACGCTCACACCGTTGTCGTCCTGCTTGGCGCCGGTGAACCGGACACCGGTCTTGAAGCCGATCTTGCGACGACGGAAAGCGCGCTCGAGCTGCTTGGACGCGTACTCGTCCTCGTTCGGGACCAGGCGGGGCAGCGCCTCCACGATGGTGACGTCGACGCCGAAGGACGCCCACACGGACGCGAATTCGACACCGATGACACCACCGCCGAGGACGATGACCTTCTTCGGGATGTAGTCCAGCGAAAGCGCCTGCTCGCTCGCGATGATGCGGCCACCCAGCTCGAGGCCGGGCAGCGTCTTCGAGTACGAGCCGGTGGCGAGGATGACGTTCTTGCCGGTGTAGCGGGTGCCTTCGACCTCGACGGTCGTACCGCCGACGAACGTTCCGGTGCCCTCGACGAGGTTCACCTTGTGCGCCTTGGCCAGGCCCTGGAGGCCCTTGTACAGGCGGGAGACGATCCCGTCCTTGTACTTGTTGACCCCGGCGATGTCGATGCCTTCCAGCACGGCCTTGACACCGAACGTCTCGGCGTCGCGGGTCTCGTCGGCGACCTCCGCCGCGTGGAGGAGGGCCTTGGTCGGGATGCAGCCTCGGTGGAGGCACGTCCCGCCAAGCTTGTCCTTTTCGATCAGGGTGACGGAAAGGCCCAGCTCGGCCGCGCGGAACGCGGCGGCGTAGCCGCCCGATCCGCCACCCAGGATCACAAGGTCGGCGGAGGTGTCGGTCACTTCAATAACTCCTCGGCAGGCGGTAGGGGTGGAGCTCTGGCGCCGCTTCGCGCGGTATACGCGCGCGCGGACACTTGCCATCTTGTCACTACGGGTGGAGAGCCTGCGACCTAGGCCGCGTCCTGTGACCCACGGGACACGGCCCGCGCGGGTCGCCACGGGGAGCACACGCCAGGGTCGGGATAATGGACGCCGGACACGAGTGGGAAGTGAGGTGGTCGGAGTGGGTCTGTTCGACTCGCTGCGCCGGCGCTCCAAAGGCGGGCAGAAGCCCGGTACGCTGCGAAAAGCCTCTTCGAACGACTTCAAGCATCTCGAAGAGTGGGCCTCTTCACGGACCGGTGTCGAGGCCTATGTGGAGCCCAAGACCAACGTCACGGAGACCACCGTCGTCCTCATCGCCCATGACGGTGAGTGGACCAGGCGCCGGATCGAGAGCCTGGACGCGGCCCAGCAGTTCGGTCGCAAACGGTCGATCCCCGTGTACGAGGTCGCCAGAGTCGGCTACCCGAAAAGGATGCGGGAGTACACGGAGCGTAAGAAACGCGGCGAAGCCTGACGCGCGGTGGTCGTGAGTGGCGATTCGGGTCAGCACCCCATCGGCACTCACGACCCCTTGGCTCGGGTCGGTCTCGCGTGACTGGATGGTCGGCACATGTGCTCCGATGGACGACGCGCGTGACTGGAGGGACGCCACTCACGGCTCCTTGGCTCGGCCCGTGCTGCGGCAGATTCGCTCACCCGCCACCAGCCGGGTACCCAGTACAGGACGGTCCCCCTCCTTCCGCCTAGGTACAGGAAGGGGGCCTTCCTGTACTTCATGAAGGAAACGCGGTAGGTGCCCAAGAGGAAGCCTCATCGCCACTCACGAGGCTTGCGCCAGCAACAGCAGGTGCCGCTCCAGCAGCGCCCGGAACGTCGGGTGCACCGTCGTGCCCAGTGCCGGGTCGATCTCGACCGTCCGCCACTGTTCGCCGGCGGCGGTGAGCAGCACGACGGCCGGGTCCGCGATCACGACGACGCCGCCCTCCGCGCGGAGTTCCGCCGTCCCGAGAAGCCGGGGGAAGACGACGTCGGCGGGCAGGCCGTCGCAGGTCTGGAGGAATTCGCGGTAGTCGTCGGGCAGACGGAGTCCGAGCCGCGCCTCGGCCGCGCCGATGGTGCGGAGTGACGCCGCCGGGGGAGCGGTGCCTCCGCCGCGAAGCCGGAGGATGCCCGCGACCATCTCCCGCCATGATCCGGTTTCCGGCGGATAACGCTCGTACAGCGCCGCGACCAGCGCCCCGGCACACACCTCCGGCCAGCCGCCGAGCCCGAGGGGGTCGGCCCCCGCGAGCAGCCGCGGCGCGAGCCGTCTCGACGCGGCGAGCACGGCGACGTCCGGGCGCCCCTGTCGCGAGGCGATCCCGGCCCAGGCCGCGAGGTCGCCTCGCGCGACGGCCTCCCGCGATCGATCCGGCCGCGACGGTCCGAACCGGGAGACGGCCTCGCCGATCGGGGAGCCGCCGAGCAGGCCGTCGAGATCGGACACGCGCCGGGCGAGATACTCCTCGTGAGCGCGCTCCTCGGCGTCCAGATCGAGCGGAGTCAGCGCCGCGGCCCACTCCGGCCGCGCCCCTCGCGCTTCGAACAGCATCGCCCACGCCCGTGCCTGCACGGCGCCGGGGACGAGCGCGGTGACGGGCCGTTCGGTGAGCGCGTGCCAATGCGTGATCAGCCGGTCGGCCTCCGTCATCGCCCCGGACACGGCGAACAGCAGCGCCGCGTGGGCGATCCGGTCGTCGAGCGTCGCGTCTTCACCGCTCAGCACGTCCCTGATCGCGTCTTCGAGATACGCGTCCCTGTCCACGGAACCGACCTTGCCACAACGAGGTGCGCACCGCCCGCCGCCTCACGGGCAATTATCGGGCCCTTGCGTCGACGGGGGAATGCGGATCGAGACTTCTGTCCATAATAGACGGTCGAGCTCCGGGACTCCCGGGCAAGCGGCGCGAACGCGCGGGATCCGGTCAGCGACCGTCCACTTCGGACTGACGCGGCGATGGTCGGCGCTCGCGCGCGGCACTCCGGGGAAATGAGGTCGCGTTCGATCCGTGCCACGGTCTGGCCCGACGCAGGCGGACGAGGACACCGCGCTTCACCCCCAACGCGCGTGAAAGCCCCCTTCCCGTACCGAAGCACTCAGGAAGGGGGCCGTCACAAGCGTTCGAAAGCGTCAGCCGTTCGCGGCGATGTCCGCGAGGACCGCGGCGATGGTGCGGACCGGGACGCCGGTGCCGCCCTTGCCGGTGTAGCCCCACGGCCCGGCGGTGTTGAACGACGGGCCCGCGATGTCGATGTGCGCCCAGGGCAGGCCCTCGGTGACGAACTCGCGCAGGAAGATGCCCGCGGCGAGCATGCCGCCCCAGCGGTGCCCGGTGACGTTGGCCAGGTCGGCGAGGCGCGAGTCGAGGTCGGCGCGCAGTTCCTCCGGCAGCGGCATCGCCCAGCCGCCTTCACCGGTCGCCTGCGCGATCGAAGCGATCCGGTCGCGGAACTCGTCCGAGCCCATGACGCCCGCGGTGCGGTTGCCGAGCGCGACGACCTGCGCGCCGGTCAGGGTCGAGGTCTCGATCAGGTAGTCGGGGTTCTCCTCGCCCGCGCGCACGATCGCGTCGGCCAGCACGAGACGGCCTTCGGCGTCGGTGTTGAGCACCTCCACGGTCTTGCCGCCGTACATGCTGAGCACGTCGCCCGGCCGGTACGAGGTGGCCGAGGGCAGGTTCTCCGCCAGCGGGATGTGCGCGACGACCTCGAGCGGGTACCTCAGCTTCGCGGCCAGCACCACGGAGGCGAGCACGGCGGCCGCGCCCGACATGTCCGAGGTCATGTGGTCCATGTTCGCGGCGGGCTTGATCGAGATGCCGCCCGAGTCGAAGGTGATGCCCTTGCCGACCAGCGCGACCTTCTTCGAGGCCTTCGACGGCTTGTAAGCGACGCGCAGCAGGCGCGGCTGACGCGACGAGCCGCCGCCGACGCCGAGGATGCCGCCGAAGCCCTTGCGCTTGAGTGCCTTCTCGTCGAGGACCTCGAAGTCGAGGTCGTTCGCCTCGGCCAGCGTCTTCGCGCGGTCGGCGAAGGAGGCCGGGAACAGGTCGTTCGGCGGGGTGTTGATCAGGTCGCGGGCGATGATCACCGACTCCGCGATCAGGCCGGCGGCCTTCAGCGTCGCCTTGTGGTCCTTGGCGGTGCCCTCTTCGGGGCTCACGAAGTCCACCTTGGCGAGCGGGCCGTCGCCCTTTTCGGAGCGGTACTCGGTGAAGGAGTACGCGCCGAGCGCGGTGCCCTCGACGGCGGCCTGCAGGTCGATCGCCGACAGCGTGACGAACGCGCGGTCGGTCCCGTTCAGCGCCCGCGCGGCGGCACCGGCTCCCCGGCGGACCTGCTCGGCGGTGACGCCGTCCGCGCCGGCCTTGCCGAGGCCGACGGCCAGTACGACGGCGGCGGGCAGCTTGCCCAGCGTCGGTACCTTGACGACCTCGTCGGCCTTGCCGGACGCGCCGAGGGTGCCGAGGACTTCGGCGAGCTTGCCGTCGAAGGCGGCATCGGCGACGGAGGAGCCGGCGGCGAGCGCCAGGCCGTCCTCGCCCTGCAGGGTGCCGATGACGACGACGTCGGCGCGCGTCTTGGCGAGCGCCGCTCCGGCGTTTTCGGTCAGGGCAAGCTTCGGCACGGTCACTTCTGGCTCCTCGCGCGTTCGCGGTGACACCGGGCGGCCGCCCGGTTGGATCGTAAGCCATGCTAATGACAGTCGGACCTGGGGTAACAGCGGGGCCGACGGGTCACTCGATGCGGGAGGAAGGGAGACGGCGTGCGGCTGGCGGGCGGGCTGCTCATCGCACTGGCGGTGGGCACGTCCGGAGCGGACTACTGGGTACTCGTCGCCGCCGTGTTCGCGACCGTGCTCGCCGTCGCGGCCGAGGCGCTGCTGCCACCGGTGGGGGGCACCCGGCCCGAGCGGATCGCGAGCTCCGTTTCGCGGCTCGGGCTCGTCTTGGTCCTCGCGACGACGTTCGGGCAGTACCTCTTTCCCGCCACGCCGGATGTCGCCGCCGCGGTGTTCGCCGTCGTCGTGGCCGTCGCCGACCTGGCCGGGGTCCGCCTCGGTGACCACGCCGCGCGCTGGGTCACCGGGCTGTCGCTGGCCGCGGCCGCGTCCCTGATCGCGATCTGCGTCGGCATCCCGCCCCTGGCGCAGTTCATCGCACCGGACCCGCCGTCCGTACCCGGACTCGGCCTCGCCGTGCTGGTGCTGCTGCCGTTCCTGCTGCCCCGCCGTCCCGGCGCGGGCCGCGCGGCCGCGGTGGGCGCCGTGGCCGTGGCGATCACCGCCGTCGCCCTCTACCAGCTCGGACCGGTCCGGCTGGGGCTTTCCGCGACGTCGTTCCGCGAACTCCTGGCCGCGGCCGACGCGGTCTCGCTGCTGCCGGTGCTGACCGTGGTGGTCGCCGTGGCGACGGTGCCCGTCGCGGTGGACGCCTTCACCGACGGCCGGGAGCGGCTTTCCCCGGAACGTCCGAAGGCGACACTCGCTTGTGGACTCATCGTGGCCGTCGCGGCCGCCTTCGCTGGGCCGGTCGTGGCCCTCGGGCTCGCGGGAGTGGGAACGCTCGCCGAACTGGTTCTGCGGGTCCGCGCCCGTCGGTACCGTGCAAGGCGTGCGTGATCCTCTCTGGACCCCGGGCGACACGGTCGTCGAACGGTTCCTGCGACCGGACGGCTCGATCGGCCAGCACCACCCGCTGCGTGTCCTCGCCGACGACGGCACCGTGCTGCTCGGCTGGCTGCCCGCGGACACCCCGATCATCGGCAGCAGGCTCGCCGACGGGCGGTTCTTCCGTGAGGCGCCCTTGGCGGAGCGGTTCCGGGTGCCGAGGGTGCGGGTGGCCGATTTCTGGCGCGACACCTCGACACTGCGCCGCATCGCCGACGACGAATGGTCTTCGGTCTGGTGGTTCTTCGACGCCGAGGGCCGCTTCCTGAACTGGTACGTCAACCTCGAGGTCCCGCTGGGGCGCACGCCGTCCGGGCCCGACCGGATCGACGGCATCCTCGACGTCGCCGTCCAGCCCGGCGGACGCTGGCGGTGGAAGGACGAGGACGAGGCGGAAGAGGCCGTCCTCGCCGGCCGCATCACCGCCGGTCAGCTCGAGCGGCTGCGCGCCGAGGGCGAGCGGATCGGAGCACTCGCGGACGCCGGGCGCTTCCCCTTCGACGGGACGTGGACCGACTTCCGTCCGGAGCCGGACTGGCCCGCGCCCGCCCTCCCCGAGGGGTTGCTTTAGCTCACTTGGAGGAGCAGGAGCAGCACCAGCACGACGTTGATCACCGTGAGGATCACCACCGACTTGGTGGACAGCCCGCGCGGGAACACCTTGCCGTGGATGCTCTTCCACCAGAAAATGCCGAAACCGCCGGCGATCAGGCCGAGGAACGCGCCGAAGCCGCTCTCCAGCAGGGCCCAACCGTCCATCATCAGCACGCCGGTGCCGAAGGTCAGCAGTACCGCGGTCGCGAACGTCTTGATGTCGGCCCCCGCGCCGGAGCCGGCAGGCTTGGCCGGGTGGGCGGGCTGCATGGGGTTTAACGTCACGCCACCATCCTAGAGGGCGCGAGGCCCCGCGTGGTCGTCCCGACGGACAGATCGCGGGCGGTAAAGATATGCGGACGTCCGACTAACGTGGGTCCGACCAAGCGTTATCGTCTTAGACATGACGACCTCGACGCAGTTCACCCACCTCCCGCACCCGAGCCCCGCGAGCCCGGAACGCGTCGCGGACGTATTGGCCGCCCCCGGTTTCGGCCTGCACTTCACCGACCACATGGTGACCGTGAAGTGGAGCGCCGAGCAGGGCTGGCACGACGCCACCGTCGGGCCGTACGCGCCGCTGGCGCTCGACCCGGCGACCTCCGTGCTGCACTACGGCCAAGCGATCTTCGAAGGTCTCAAGGCGTACCGCCAGCCGGACGGCACGATCGCCGCGTTCCGGCCCGACGCGAACGCGATCCGGTTCCGCAACTCGGCCGAGCGCCTCGCCATGCCCCAGCTGCCGGTGGAGGTCTTCCTCGACTCGATCCGCGAACTCGTCGCGGTCGACTCCCGCTGGATCCCGACGAAGCCGGGCGAGTCGCTGTACCTGCGGCCGTTCATGATCTCCACCGAAGCCGGACTCGGCGTCAACCGGCCCGCGAACGAGTACCTCTACGCGCTGATCGGTTCGCCCGCGGGCTCGTACTTCTCCGGTGGCGTGAAACCGGTGAGCGTGTGGCTCTCGACCGAGTACGTGCGCGCCGTCCCCGGCGGCACCGGCGCGGCGAAATGCGCCGGCAACTACGCGGCGTCCTTCGTCGCGCAGGCGCAGGCCGTGGAGAAGGGCTGCGACCAGGTCGTGTGGCTCGACGCCGTCGAACGGCGCTGGGTCGAGGAGATGGGCGGGATGAACCTGTTCTTCGTCTTCGGCTCCGGCGACGAGGCCCGCGTCGTGACCCCGGAACTGACCGGCTCGCTGCTGCCGGGCGTGACCCGCAAGTCGCTGCTGGAGCTGGCGAAGTCCTTCGGGCACCGGATCGAGGAGCGGCGCATCTCCACCGACGAGTGGGAGAAGGCGGCGGCTTCCGGCGAGCTCACCGAGGTGTTCGCCTGCGGCACCGCGGCGGTCATCACCCCGGTCGGGCACGTGAAGCACGCGGGCGGCGAGTTCTCCGTCGCGGGCGGGCGGCCCGGCGAGCTGACGATGAAGCTGCGCGGCGCGCTGACCGGGATCCAGGAGGGCACCCGGCCCGCGCCGGAAGGCTGGATGTACCCGCTGGGCTGAGCTGCCGCCTTCGGGTCCCTGCGCGCGCCATGAAAGGTCCTTTCCTTGCGAAATTTGCAAGGAAAGGACCTTTCATGGCACTCGAGGGGATGGGGCGACCCCGCAGTCAGGGAACCGAACGCGGACGGCGGCGGACAGCGCGTCAGGAAGCGGGGGCCTCGATCAGCGGCAAGCTCACCCCGGCCTGCTCGTGCGTGGCCATCTCCGCGAGCACCCGCGTCGCCATGAACACCAGCGGCAGCGCCGCGACCGCGCCCGTCCCCTCGCCGAGGCGCACGTCCAGATCGAGGATGGGCTCGAGGTCGAGGTGCTCCAGCGCCAGCGCGTGCGCGGGTTCGCCGCCGCGCTGGCCCGCGGCCCACCACTGTCGCGCGCCGGGGACGAGCTCTTCGGCGACCAGCGCGGCCGCGGAGGCGACCAGGCCGTCCAGGATCACCGGCGTCTTCCGGAGCGAGGCCTGGGCGAGGAATCCGGCCATCGCGGCGATGTCGGCGCCGGCGGCGGTGCGCAGCAGCGCGACCGGGTCGGCCAGCACGGTCCTCGCCCGCCGCAGCGCGTCACGGACCACCGCGGCCTTGCGCATCCAGGCCTTGTCGTCGATGCCCGAACCGCGGCCGACGACGGCCACCGGTTCGCTGCCGGTCAGCGCCGCGACCAGTACCGAGGCCGGGGTGCTGTTCCCGATCCCGAGGTCGCCCGCGATGAGCAGGTCGGCCCCGCCGTCGACCTCGGCGTCGGCGATCGCCCGGCCCGCGCGGACGGCGGCACGCGCCTCCTCGTCGGTCAGCGCGTCCTCGACGTCGATCGAGCCGGACCCGCGCCGCACCTTGAACTCGCCGATCGACCGCGTGGCGGAGGCGTCGCTGTCGACGGCCATGTCGACGACGCGGACGCTCGCGCCCGCCGAGGCGGCCAGCACGTTGATGGCCGCGCCGCCGGTCAGCATGCTGCCGACGAGTTGAGCGGTGACCTCGCGCGGGTACGCCGAGACGCCCTTCGCGGCGACGCCGTGATCTCCGGCGAACACCACGACCCGGGGCCGGGTGAACGGCCGCGGCGGCGACTGGCCCTGGCAGGCCGCGACCCAGACGCCCAGTTCTTCGAGCCTGCCCAGTGACCCGGCCGGTTTGATCAGTTTCGAGTGCAAGGCGATCGCCGCCGAGCGCGCGTGTTCATCAGGCTGCTCGACTTCGGCGAACTCGAGGATTTCGTCGTCCAACGCCCTGCCCCTTCGGATCGCTTCGGTGGCCGGACCCAACCTACCCACCCGCCTGTGCCAGAGTTGCCTGTGGCTCAGACGAAGGCCGCCGGGGTGGTGCTCGCGAGCGGAGCGGGCACCCGTGTCGGCGCCGAACTCAACAAGGTCTATCTGCCGGTGGCGGGCAAACGGGTCGTCGCGTGGTCGCTCGACGCCTTCGCCCGCGTACCCGGTATCGACGTGCTCGTGCTGGTCATCCGGCCGCAGGACACCGCACTCGCGCGGGAGGTGCTGGCCGCGCAGCCGAACGAGGTCGAACTCGTCCACGGCGGCGCGACGCGTCAGGGTTCGGAACTGAACGCCTTGCGCCACTTGACTTCCCGTATCGAAAGCGGCGAGATCGACGCGGTACTGCTGCACGACGCGGCCCGTCCGCTCGTCACCCCGGAACTGATCGCGGACGTCCTCGCCGACACGCGGCGCCACGGGGGAGCGGTACCCGGGGTCGCGGCCGACGACATCGTGCGTGTGGACGGCGACACCGTTTCCGGCGCGCTGCCCGGCGCGATCCGGGTGCAGACGCCGCAGGGTTTCCGCGCCGCCCCGTTGCTCGAGGCGTACGAAACGGCCGAGCGTGAAGGTTTCGTCGGCACGGACACGTCTTCGTGTATGGAAAGGTTCTCCGCGCTGCCGGTGCGGTGGGTTCCGGGCAGCGCGGAGAACCTCAAGATCACCTACCCGCACGACCTCGTTGTCGCCGAGCAGGTGATCGGCCGAGGTTAGGGATCTCCCTGGTCGGCCTTGGTCGGTATGGCGGGCAGGATGGTGACCGGCCGGCGCGCCTCCATCGGGACGACGCAGTCCGGATGTGGTTGCAGCAACTGGATCGGCGCGGTGGCGTCGCCCGGCGCCGGGATGGTCAGCACCGCGCGCAGCGTCCAGTCGGCCGTCGAGTGGTACTGCCACGAGACGAGCGCCGGCTGGAAGACGTCGGTGTCGGGCAGCGTGGTGACCCGGAAGGCACTCGCCCGTTCCTCGCCGCGGAGAATGAGGACGTCCGCGCAGGTGTCCCACTGGAAAACCGCGGCACAGACCTCCGGTTCCTCCCGTGGGCCGAAGATGTAGACGACCCACCGGCGTCTTCGAAGCTCTTCGAGCAGTTCGTCGATGCTCAGGTGGTTCATCGAGCCCCCTATCGGGTTTCGGGAACTCTGCGGAGAGTAACAGGTGTACTAGAGCACCGTCCAGAATCTGTATTGGTACGTAATAATGGGGTGTGAGCAGGATCCTTGGTGCTCGCCCATTGGTGTGCTAGAACGCTTGTGCGCACCGCGCGACCTTGTGAGGAGTCACCTTGCCCGCCGTCGATCGACCTGAACCGCCGTATCTCCAGATCGCGGGAAGCATTCGCGACGACATCGTTTCGGGCAGGCTCAAGGAAGGCGACACCGTCCCGTCCGCGCGGGAGATCGCCAGGAACTGGAACGTCGCGATGGCGACGGCGATGAAGGTGCTTTCGACACTTCGCGCCGAAGGTCTGGTCCGCGCGGTACGCGGCATCGGGACAGTGGTGCAGACCAGGACGTTGCACCGCTCCGCGCACGACCGGACGATCTCGATCGCCCGAACCGGCAAGGTCTATCCGCCGGGCCACTACGCGAAAATCCGCGAAGCAGGCCTTCTGCCCGCACCGGACCGGGTGGCGGGCGCGCTCGGAATCGATGAAGGTACCCCGGTGATCCGGCGGCGGCGCACCACGTATGCGGGCGAAGGCCGGCCGGTGTCGACGTCGGTCTCGTGGTTCGACGGCGCTGTCGCGGCGAAGGCTCCGCTGCTGTTCGAGCCGGTGCGGATCGTCGAAGGCACGGTCAAATACGTGGCGGACCGGACAGGTCGTGTGCTGGCGTCGACCCATTCCCAGCACGCCGCGGGGCTGGCGGGTGCCGAGGAGGCGGCGGAACTCAGGGTGGCCGAAGGTTCGGCGATTCTGTTGAGTCGCAACAGGTTCTTGTCCGCCGAGGGAGACGTACTCGAGTACGGCGAATCGGCGGCCTTGCCGGGCCACTGGATTTTCTACGAATACGACATCGAGGACGGGGCATGAAGCACATTCACGCGGGTAAGGTCCGAGACCTTTACGAAGTCGACGGCGACATTCTGCTCGTCGCGTCGGATCGCGTTTCGGTCTACGACGTCTCGCTGCCGACCCCGATCCCGGACAAGGGCGCGCTGCTGAACCAGCTTTCCGCCTGGTGGTTCGAAAAGCTGGCCGACGTGGTGCCGAACCACGTTCTCTCCACGACCGACGTCCCCGCCGAATTCGCCGGGCGCGCCACGCGCTGCAAACCGCTGAAGATGATCCAGGTCGAATGCATCGCACGCGGCTATCTCACCGGTCTCGGAATGCGCGAATACCAGCGCGTCGGCAAGGTTTCCGGGGTCGAACTGCCCGCCGGTCTCGTCGAGGCCGACAAGCTGCCCGAGCCGATCTTCACGCCCACCACGAAGATCTCCGACACCGGCCACGACGAGTTCATGACCTTCGCCGACGTCGTGAACGACATCGGCGAGGAGACCGCGGACCGCATCCGCGATCTGACGCTCGAGGTCTATACCAAGGGTGCGGAGCACGCGGCGAAGCACGGCATCATCATCGCCGACACCAAGATCGAATTCGGCTTCGACGCCGAGGGCGTGCTGACGCTCGGGGACGAGGTCCTCACCTCGGACTCGTCGCGGTTCTGGCCTGCCGACGACTACGAGCCCGGCCGGACACAGCACGCGTTCGACAAGCAGTTCGTCCGCGACTGGTCCACCACCACCGGCTGGGACAAGACACCGCCCGGGCCCGCCATCCCGGACGAGATCGTCGAGGCGACCCGCAAGCGCTACACCGAGGTCTACGAACGGATCACCGGGAAGACCTGGATTCCCGGCGGTGACCATGCCTGAACAGCAGGTCTACGACCCGTACCGGCTGATCGACGACGTCGAGGACCTGCTGATCCAGCGAGGGCACCGGCCGAAGCGGCTCGACGGCCGGACCGGTGACCGGGTCGCCGGCGCGAGCAGGTTGTTGCGGGGCTTGGGAATCGATCCGTTGCGCGCCCCCGCCGACGCCCTCGACCTCGACGGTCAGATCGCGTATCAGTCCCGCGTGCACGGTGATTGACGCAAGCAGGGGACTTGTCGCGGGAGAAACGCCCGCGACAAGTCCCCTGCTTGCGAGGGTGGATCAGGGCGAGCGGGTCAGCGTCGGGTCGGTCTCGGTGACGCCGTCGAGGGCCTCGTCGATCGCGGCGAGCAGATCGGCGTCCAGCTTCACACCGGCCGCCTTGACGTTCTCGTGCACCTGTTCCGGCCGCGAAGCGCCGATGATCGCCGAGGCCACGTTCGGGTTCTGCAGCACCCACGCCACGGACAGCTGGGCCATCGTCAGGCCCGCCTTGTCCGCGATCGGCTGGAGCCGCTGGACGCGTTCGAGGACGTCGTCGTCGAGGAAGCGGGCGACCATGTCGGCGCCGCCCTTCTCGTCGGTCGCGCGGGAGCCTTCGGGCAGTGGCTGACCGGGCCTGTACTTGCCGGTGAGCACGCCCTGCGCGATCGGCGACCAGACGATCTGGCTGAGGCCCTCACGTTCGGAAGCCGGGACGACCTGCGCCTCGATGACCCGCCACAGCGCGTTGTACTGCGGCTGGTTCGAGACGAGGGGCACCTTGAGCTCGCGGGCGATCGCCGCGCCCTGGGTGATCTGCTCGGCGGTCCACTCGGAAACGCCGACGTAGAGCACCTTGCCCTGGCGGACCAGGTCGGCGAAGGCGAGGAACGTCTCTTCGAGCGGGACGGTCCGGTCGAACCGGTGTGCCTGGTAGAGGTCGACGTAGTCGGTGCCGAGGCGCTTCAGCGAAGCGTTCGCCGACTCCATGATGTGCTTGCGGCCGAGCCCCTGGTCGTTGGGGCCCTTGGGGCCGGTCGGCCAGTAGACCTTGGTGAAGATCTCCAGGCTTTCGCGGCGCAGGCCCTTCAGTCCGCGGCCGAGCACCGATTCGGCCGCCGTGTTCGCGTAGACGTCGGCGGTGTCGAAGGTCGTGATACCGGCGTCGAGCGCCGCCTTGATGCAGGCCTGAGCCTGGTCCTCTTCCACCTGGGACCCGTGGGTGAGCCAGTTGCCGTACGAGATCTCACTGACATTGAGGCCGCTGCGGCCTAGACGTCGAAACTCCATGGCGCGACTCTACCCCAGGCCGTTAGGCAAGCTAACGACCTGGGTTTCGCCTGTTCAGACCTTGTCGCCGGGCTTCACTCGCGGCTTGGGGACCCGCAGCTTGCGGATCTGGCTGGCCCGGATGAACGAGTACCAGCCGACGGAGACGCCCTTGACCGTCTCGTCCGGGAACTTCAGGCGGACCATCTTCGCGATCCGGCGCCCGCTGAGGAAACCT
Source organism: Amycolatopsis sp. QT-25 (assembly GCF_029369745.1). NCBI lineage: Bacteria > Bacillati > Actinomycetota > Actinomycetes > Pseudonocardiales > Pseudonocardiaceae > Amycolatopsis > Amycolatopsis sp. QT-25. Next base: position 5,706,315 of record NZ_CP120210.1, on the reverse strand, counting down.
TCGACGATCATGCCGAGCAGCATCACGGTGCACAGCAGCGTCGCGTAGCGCTGCACCTCGGGGTACGGCAGGATCAGCGCGACGAAGACCAGGATCGCCAGCGGCATGAACAGGCCGAGCAGGTTGCGCCGCGAGTCGACCAGATCACGGATGTACGCCTTGACCGGGCCGCGGTCGCGGGGAAGCAGGTACTTGTCCTCGCCCGCCATCATCCGCTCGCGGCGTTCCTTGGCGGCGTTGCGCTGCTTCGCCTTGTACTCCGGGTCGGCCTTGGCGGACTTGCGGAGTTCTTTGTTCCGCTTCATCGCCTCCCGCATGGTGGTCGGTGGGGGCGCCACCGGGCCGCGGCGCTTGGCCTCGGCCTCACGCCGCTTGGGCGTCGCCTTGCCCTTTCCGGGCGTGTACGCCTTGGCCTGGACCTCGACGGCCTCGTCACCGGGCGTCTCGGTGTCCGTCGTGGCGGAGTCTGTGGTGCTACGGCGCAGGAACCTCACCCCGTCAGGGTAGTCGCGGGCGTCACGGTGGCACGCACCAGGCCGAGCGATATGTCACCATGGAGGGGAACAGATCGGGACTCCGACGTGTTGGACCAAGTGCAAGACGAGTACCCGCAGCGAGTTCGACCAGAGGGAGAACCATGACGACCGCTGAGCAGGCAGCCGCAGCTCAGGCCGAAACCGCCGAGGAGACCCACGGCGTCACGTTGACCGACGCCGCCGCCGTCAAGGCGAAGGCCCTGCTCGAGCAGGAGGGCCGTGACGACATGCACCTGCGCATCGCCGTCCAGCCCGGTGGGTGCGCCGGCCTCCGCTACCAGCTGTTCTTCGACGAGCGCACGCTCGACGGCGACCTGTTCCGTGACTTCGACGGGCTCCGCGTGGCCGTCGACCGGATGAGCGCGCCGTACGTGTCGAGCGCCGTGATCGACTTCGTCGACTCGATCGAGAAACAGGGCTTCACGATCGACAACCCCAACGCGACCGGCAGCTGCGCCTGCGGCGACAGCTTCCACTGACGCGCGTCAGACGTGAAGAAGGGCCGCGAACCTCACCAGGTTCGCGGCCCTTCTTCCTGCGCGGAGCTCGTCACATGCAGCGAGATCAGACGTAGGCGTCCAGATCGGCGACCTGGGCGAGGCACCGGTCGTCCACGGTCCACGGCGGCGCGCTCTGCCGGGGCAGCGGCAGGTTCTCGGCCTGGAGGGACGACGGGATACCGGCACAGTCGGCGATGAGTTCGCCGATCGATTCCGGCTCGAGGTGATACGCGGGAGTGGTCACGAACGACAAAGTTAATGACTCGTGGCGGAGTAGGACACCACTACCAACCGGTAGTGTCGACGGCCATGCTCGAAGCAACCCGTATGGGGCATGACCTGCGGGTAACTTAGCCGTCCTCGCCCCGGCGAGGCCGACCGATCAAGGAGAACCGGTGGCAGACAGCGCCAGGATCGCGGTATCCGGCAGTATCGCAACCGATCACCTCATGCACTTCCCTGGCAGGTTCGCCGAGCAGCTCGTCGCCGAGCAGCTGCACCGGGTGTCCCTGAGCTTCCTGGCCGATGACCTCGTCGTCCGGCGGGGCGGGATCGGCGCGAACATCGCCTTCGGTCTCGGCGTACTCGGCAAGCGCCCCATCCTGGTCGGCGCGGTGGGCGCCGACTTCGCCGACTACCGCTCGTGGCTCGAACGGCACGGCGTCGACACCGCCGGCGTGCTGATCTCCGAAGTGGCGCACACCGCCCGCTTCGTCTGCACCACCGACGAGGACCTCTGCCAGATCGCCACCTTCTACGCCGGCGCGATGTCCGAATCCCGCAACATCGAACTGGCGCCCGTCGCCGCGCACGCCGGCGCGCTGTCGCTCGTGCTGATCAGCCCGGACGATCCCGAAGGCATGGTCCGGCACGCTCAAGAATGCCGTCAGCGCGGTTACCCCTTCGCCGTCGACCCCTCGCAGCAGCTGGCCCGGATGGACGGCGCACAGGTGCGCTCCTTCGTCGAGGGCGCGAAATACCTGTTCAGCAACGACTACGAATGGGAACTGCTGCTCCAGAAGACCGGCTGGTCCGAGGCCGACGTCCTCGACCGTGTCGGCATGCGGATCACGACGCTCGGGGAGAAGGGCGTCGAGATCCTCGGCAAGGACGGTCTCGCGCTGCAGATCGGCGCCGTCCCGGAACGCGGCAAGGTCGACCCGACCGGCGTCGGCGACGGCTTCCGCGCCGGGTTCATCGCCGGTATCGACGGCGGCCTCAGCCTGGAGCGTTCGGCGCAGCTGGGCTCGCTGATCGCCGTGCTCGTGCTGGAGACGGTGGGCACGCAGGAATGGTCCTTCGACCGTGCCGACGTGCTGGGGCGCCTCAAGGACGCCTTCGGCCCGGAGTCCGCCGAGGAGATCGCGGCGATCCTGCCCGCTTGAGCCGAAGCGGCAGTTCGTGAGTCCGTGAAGGCCTTCTTGAGGGACGCGTGTTCGCCGGCCGATGAGGGGATGGGGACACGCGACGGCCCAGTTCCTTGAGCAACGGGCTCCGCCCGCCCGCGAAAGTGGGAATGCGGGCGATCGAGGGAAAGAGCACCCCGGATCCGGAACGGGCCACTACCGGCCGTCCCTCGTGCCGTGCAGGAGGACGAAGTCCATCCTGCGTGCCTGCACCGGCTGCACGGTGCAGGCACGCAGGGTCGTGGCTAGAGCTTCACCGGGTAGACGGGTTCCGGCACCTCGGGCTTGATGCGGTTCTCCACGAAGATGCCGTGCCACAGCATGAACATCAACAGCGCCCAGAGCTGGCGGCTGCGGTCGTGCTGGCCCTCCTTGTGCTCGTCGAGCAGTGCGAGGGCGGCCTTCTTGTCGATCAGCGCGTCGGTCCGGGAGTCGGCGATGATGCCCTTGGCCCAGTCGTACATCTCGTCGCGCAGCCACAGCCGGATCGGCACCGGGAAGCCGAGCTTGCGCCGGTTGAGCACGTGCCCGGGGATGATCTTCGCCAGCGCCTGGCGCAGCGCGTACTTGCTGGTGCCGTGCGTGAGCTTCTGGTCGACGGGAATGGTCGCGGCGACCTTGAACACCTCGGAGTCGAGGAACGGCACGCGCAGTTCCAGCGAGTTCGCCATGGTCACCTTGTCGGCCTTGACCAGGATGTCGCCGCGCAGCCAGGTGAACAGGTCGACGTGCTGCATCCGCGCGACCGGGTCCCAGCCTTCGGAAACCCGGTACCAGGGGGCGGTGACGTCCTTGAAACCGACGCCTTCCCGGTAGGTGCGCAGCACCTTCCGGAGCTGCTCGTCGCGGAAGTTGCGGGCGTTGCCGTAGTAGCGGTCCTCCAGCGGCAGCGCCCCCCGCCGCAGCAGGTCCTTGCCGCGGGTGCCCTCCGGGATCTTCGTGGAGACCTTCCCGAGGATCTTGCGCACCCCGCCGGGGATCTTCTCGAACGGTGCCAGGGAGATCGGCTCGTTGTAGACGGTGTAGCCGCCGAAGAGCTCGTCGGCGCCTTCGCCGGACAGCACGGCCTTGACGTGCTTGCGCGCTTCGCGGGCGATGAACCACAGCGGTACGAGCGCCGGGTCGGCCACCGGATCGTCCAGGTACCAGACGATCAGCGGCATCGCCTCCATCATCTCCTCGGCCGACACCACCCGGACCACGTGCTTCACCCCGATCGCGGCGGCCGTCTCGGCGGCGACGTCGACCTCGGAGTAACCCTGGCGATCGAATCCACTGGTGAACGCGATGAGGTTGGGGTTGTGCTCCTTCGCCAGCGTCGCGGTCGCGGTGGAGTCGATCCCGCCGGAGAGGAACGCGCCGACCGTGACGTCCGGGTCGGAGATCATGTGCTTGCCGACCGAGTCGCGCATCACGTCGGCGATCCGCTCGTACAGCGCGTCCGCCTCGGCCTGGCCGCTGACCGGCTTCGCGGTGAACTGCGGATGGAAGTAGCGGGTGAACTCCACGTCCCCGCCCGGCACCAGCCGGAACGAGGTGCCGGACTCGACGCGGCGGATCCCGGTGTGCAGCGTCTCGGGTTCGGGCACGTACTGCAGCACCAGGTAGTGCTGCAGGGCCGTCTTGTCCAGCTCCTCCTCGACGCCGAGCACGCCCGAAAGCTCCAGGAGACTCTTCTTCTCACTCGAGAAGGCGACCTTGCCGGGGCCGGCCGAGTAGAACAGCGGCTTGATGCCGAACGGGTCACGTGCGCCGAAGACGACCTTCTCCTGGGAGTCCCAGATCATGAAGGCGAACATCCCGCGCAGCTTCTTCACCGCGGCGTCGCCGAGGTAGTGGTAGGCCGCGACGATCGCCTCGCCGTCACCTTCTGTGGCGAATTTCGCACCGTGCTCCGCGGCCAGCTCGTCGCGCAGCTCTCGGTAGTTGTAGATCTCGCCGTTGAAGTTCAGCGTGTAGCGCTCGGGAGCCTCCGGCGGGCCCCAGATCAGCGGCTGGTGGGCGTGGTCGACGTCGATGAAGGCCAGCCGGTTGAAGCCGTAGACCACCTCGGCGTCGGCCCAGGTGTCGTGCTCGTCGGGGCCGCGGTGCCGCTGGCAGCGCATGGCCGCGTCGACGGCGTCACGGGCGCTCGCAGCGTCGGCTTCGGTCGAACAGATCAGTCCAAGCAGGCCGCACACGTCTAGTTCACACACCTCTTGTTGGCCGAGCGGGGAGAAGGGCCCAGTATGCCGGTGGGTGTGTACACCCGGATGTGGTGGGGGATACGGGTGTCGGGGTCACCCCTTGGTCAGCGCGGCGCCGCAACTCGGCTAGGCTCCGGCTGTCACGAAGATCGGTCGAGGAGGCTCTGGGTGAAAGGGCGAGGCGCAGTGGGAAATCCAGAGCGCATCCCGGTTAAGCGGGCTGGTCGCGTCGCAGCGCTCGCCGCGCTGGTGATGCTGACCGCGACGGGCTGTTCCGGGGACGAGATCCTCCGCTTCGGCTGGCCCGTCGGGGTGACCCCGCAGGCGCACGACATGCGCACCCTGTGGACGTGGACGGTCGTCGCCGCGCTGGTCGTCGGTGTCATCGTCTGGGCGCTGATCTTCTGGACCGCCCTCTTCCACCGCAAGAAGAAGACCACCGACGGCGCGGAGGAGGAACTGCCCCGTCAGTTCCAGTACAACATCCCGCTGGAGATCTTCACGGTCGTCGTCCCGACGATCATGGTCTGCGTGCTGTTCTTCTTCACCGCGACCACCGAGAACCGCGTGCTCGCCGAGACGGAGAACCCGGACGTCACGGTCGACGTCGTCGCGTTCCAGTGGAACTGGGAGTTCAAGTACAAGAGCGACTCCAAGAACCACGACGACCCCGAGATCACCACGGTCGGCAGCTCGACCGAGATCCCGCTGCTCGTCCTGCCGACGAACAAGACGATCCAGTACAACCTGCGGTCGGCCGACGTCATCCACTCGTTCTGGGTGCCGGAGTTCCACTTCAAGCGGGACGTCATGCCGGACCCGGAGAAGAACAACCAGGACTTCACCTTCCAGAACTCGATCGACAAGGAAGGTTCGTTCGTCGGCCGCTGCGCGGAACTGTGCGGCACCTACCACTCGGGGATGAACTTCGAGGTCAGGGCGCTGTCGCCGGACAAGTACGCGCAGTACATCCAGCTCCGCGGCGCGGTGAACCCGAAGAGCGGCAAGCCGAACACGGCTCCCGAGGCGCTGGCCGCGATGAACTGCGGCGAACTGTGCTCGCCCTACGCCGTCACCACCACCCCGTTCAACACCGACCGCACCGCGCGGGTCGCGTCCAACTGACCCGGCTGTTCGAGCCCGAAACAGGAGTGAGGCAACGTCCATGAAGGTCGAAGGACGGATTTTCTTCCTCGTCGCGGTCTTCTCCGTCGTCGTGGCGGGTATCTACGCGTACATGACCGGAACGATGACCCGGGACGGCGTCGAGCCGGTCGGAGTGGTGGCCCTGATCCTCACCGGTGGCCTGGCCTTCCTGGCCGGGAGCTACCTGCAGTTCGTCGCGCGGCGCATCGAGCCGCGGCCGGAGGACCGGGAAGACGCCGAGATCAGCGACGGCGCCGGTGAGCTGGGCTTCTTCAGCCCGGGCAGCTACTGGCCGATCGGTCTCGCGGCGGCCGCCGCGCTGACCGGTGTCGCGCTCGCGTTCTTCCACGTCTGGATGCTGATCATCGCGCTGGGCCTGGTGATCGTCGCCATCGGCGGGCTGGTGTTCGAGTACCACACCGGCCCGAACCACGAGTGACGTTCTGACGCCGAAGCGGCGCCCCGTTCCCTGAGGGGAGTGGGGCGCCGTTTTCGCGTTCAGCGCATCAAGAGCGGGCGGGGAGTGGCGCTTCCTTCGCTTCGGGCTTGACCGCTCGCTTCGGTGCCAGCGCCGCCGCCAGGACGGCCAGCATCCCCGCGATCTCCGGCCACGCCGGCCGGTGCCCGTAGGCGAGGACGTCCACCACCACCGCGACCACGGGATAGACGTAGGACAGCAGCGCCACCGTCGCGGTCGGCAGCTTGCCGATGCTCGCGTACATCAGGACGTACATCAGCGCGGTGTGCACCGTTCCGAGCAGGACCAGCCACAGCAGCCCCGAGGTGTCCGTGGGCAGCGGCGTGACGAGCAGCGCGGGGGCGAGCACGATCGTGCCGGTCGCCAGCTGGACAGCCGCCAGGACGTGCGGGCGCAGGTGTTTGAGCTGCTTCGCCACGAACGAGGCACCGGCGTAGAGCGCGGCCGCGCCGAGGGCGAGCGCGATCCCTTCCAGTCGTACCGGTTTCCCGTCCGCACCGTGCGCGGACAGGGAGATGAGCGCCACCCCGCCGAACGCGATCAGCGCCCTGATCAGCTGGCTCTTCGCCATCTTCTCGCCGAGGAACGCCGCGGCGAGACCGACCAGCATCAGCGGCTGCGTGTGGTACACGACGGTGCTCACCGAGATCGACGACAGCGCGTACGAGGCGAACAACAGCACCCAGTTCCCGACCAGGAACAGCCCGCCGAGCACGGCGAGCAGCAGGTCACGGCGGCTGAGGGTCCACGGGCGAAGCCAGCCGCGAGCAGCGCTCCACACCAGGAGCAGCAGGCCGCCGACAAGACTTCTGGCGAACGCGACGGCGGGCGCGTCGGCACCGCTTTCGAGGACGACGGCGCCGATCGTGCCGGACAGCGCCATCGCGGCCGTCCACTGCAGCAGGGGGTTGTTCTTGTTCATGGTGATCACTTTCGCTCTGGCGGCCGCGCTCAGCCAGTGTCAGAAATGACATCGACCGCAAAACTTGTGACACACTGCCCGGATGGACGTGAAGAGGGTCGCGGTGGTGCTCGCCGACCGGGTTTCGCCGTTCGAGCTCGGCGTCGCGTGTGAGGTCTTCGGCACCGATCGCAGCGCCGACGGCATCGAGGGCTGGGATTTCGCGGTCTGCTCGCCCGGCGGCGAGAACGTCGTGAGCTGGTCCGGATTCGGGCTCGACGGCCTGCGGAGCCTGGATTTCGCGGCGTCCGCCGATCTGCTGATCGTGCCGACCTGCGCGCCGCGCAGCGCGTGCCCGCCGGAACCGGTGCTCGAGGTCCTCCGCGACGCGGCGAGCCGGGGCGCCTGGGTCGCCGGCTTCTGCGCGGGGGTTTTCTCGCTCGGCTACGCGGGGCTTCTCGACGGACGCGACTGCACCGTCCACTGGGTCTACGAGCAGGAGTTCCGGTCGCGCTTCCCGGCCGCGAAGGTCGACCCGAAGGCGCTGTACGTCGACGACGGCGGCGTCCTCACCAGCGCGGGGACGGTCGCCGCCGTCGATCTGTGCCTGCATCTGGTGCGGGAACTGCGCGGTGTCGCGGCGGCCACCACGCTGGCGAGGCGGATGGTCGCGGCGCCGCACCGGGTCGGCGGGCAGGCGCAGTTCGTGCAGGCTCCGGTGCCCGAGACCGCCGCGCCGGACGACACCGTGCTCGCCGAAGCGCTCGAATGGATCGAGCGACGGCTGGACCGGCCGTTCACCGTCGCGGAACTCGCCCGGCGCAGTGGCCTGGGGGAGCGCACGTTCCTGCGCCGGTTCTCGGCGGCCACCGGTACGACGCCGCACCGGTGGCTCACCGAACGCCGCCTCGATCGCGCGCAGTCGCTGCTCGAGGAGGGTCGACTGTCCATCGAGGACATCGCGGTCGCCTGCGGATACGCCTCCGCCGCGGCCCTGCGGCATCAGTTCGGCAAGCTGCGCGGGACCAGCCCGAGTGCCTATCGCAGGACGTTTTCCGTCGGCTAGAAGGAGATTTCCTGCCCGACGGTGACATGGACGTGGTCGGGGACCTCGTCGTGCTCGTCGCCGACGGTGAGCGTCCCGGTCGGTTCGAACAGCAACAGCGACGCCCCGTCCACCGAGGACGGTTTGTGGAAAGTGCCGCGCGGGACGACGAACACGGAGCCGCGGGGCAGCGTGACGACCCGTTCGCCCTCCTGCTCGCGCAACGCGATGCCCAGAGTGCCGTCGAGGACGAGGAAGAACTCGTCGGTGTGCTCGTGGACGTGCCAGACGTGCTCGCCCGCGACCTTGGCGAGACGGACGTCGTAGTCGTTGACGTGCGCGACGATCCGCGGGCTCCAGATCTCGTCGAATCCGGCCAGCGCGGTCCGCAGATCGATCGGTTGCTTGCTCATGATCCGATCCTGGCCGCTGGACCGCCGGAGAAGTGAGTGCTAGGAATCGCATATGTCGCATGATTTCTCGCACGAGGTCGCCGTCCTGGTGGACGAGGGATCCAACCCTTTCGAACTGGGGGTCGCGACCGAGCTCTTCGGCCTGCGGCGGCCGGAACTGGACCGGCCCTGGTACGGCTTCACGCTGTGCGCGGCCGAGCCGTCCGTGCGGATGCACCTGGGGATGTTCACGCTCACCGGCATCGCCGGGCTCGAAGCCGTGGAGGCCGCCGACACGGTGATCGTGCCGAACCGGCCCGATCCGGAGGGCCCGGCCCGGGAACCGGTGCTGACGGCCATCCGCGACGCGGCCGCGCGGGGAGCCCGGCTGGTGAGCTTCTGCACCGGCGCCTTCACCCTCGCGCGGGCGGGCGTACTGGACGGACGGCGCGCGACGACCCATTGGAAGTGGGCGGAACTCTTCCGTGAGCTGTATCCCGAAGTTCTGCTGGAGCCGGACGTCCTCTTCGTCGACGACGGCGACGTGCTGACCGCGGCGGGCAGCGCGGCCGCGCTCGATCTGGGCCTGCACCTGATCAGCCGGGACCACGGCGCCGAGATCGCCAACGCGGTGAGCAGGCGGCTGGTGTTCGCCGGGCACCGCGACGGTGGCCAGCGGCAGTTCGTCGAACGCCCGTTGCCGCCGGTACCGGACACCTCCCTGGCGCCGGTGCTCGCCTGGGCGCGGGAACGGCTGGACCGGCCGCTCACCGTCGCCGACCTCGCCGCACGGGCGGCCTCCAGCCAGGCGACGCTGCACCGGCGGTTCCGGGCCGAACTGGGCACGACGCCGCTGGCGTGGCTCACCACCGAACGGATCGCGCTGGCGTGCCGGTTGATCGAGCGCGGGGAGCAGCGGCTGGACCGGGTGGCGCGGGCTTCGGGATTCGGTACCGCTGCGAACCTGCGTACGCAGCTTCGGCGGGCTACGGGACTGACACCTACGGCTTACCGGGCGCGTTTCAGCACCGCTTCGTAGGGGTCGCCTCGTGCCATGAAGGGGCCTTTCCTCGCAAAATTTGCGAGGAAAGGCCCCTTCATGGCACGTCGTGAGGGTCAGGCGAAGGCGATCCACCGGTTCAACAGGTCGGCCGCCGCCCCCGAATCGACGGCGGAGGCCGCCCGCGCGAGCCCGGCGGCCAGGTCGTCTTCCAGCGAACCCGAGAACCCGGTGAAAGCCGCCAGCGCGGCCGCCGAGTTGAGCAGCACGGCGTCCCGCACCGGCCCGGTCTTCCCGGCCATCACCTGCCGGAACACCTCGGCGTTGTGCGCCGCGTCGCCGCCGCGCAGGTCTTCCGCGGTCGCGCGGGCGATGTCCAGCGACGCGGGGTCGAAGCTCCGCTCGGTGATCTCGCCGCCGGAGACCACCCACACCGAGCTCGTGGTCGTGGTGGTGATCTCGTCCAGCCCGTCGTCGCCGCGCACGAGCAGCACGGTCATCCCGCGCCGCGCGAACACCTCGGCGAGTACGCGGGTCTTGTCCTCGTACGCGCAGCCGATGAGCGAACTGCGCGGTTGCGCGGGGTTGGTGAGCGGGCCCAGCAGGTTGAACGTCGTCGGCACGCCGAGTTCGCCGCGCGTCGGACCGGCGTGGCGCAGGGCGGGGTGGAACTTCGGCGCGAAGCAGAAGCCGATGCCCAGCTCGTTCACGCTGCGCTGGACGGTCTCGGGCGGCAGGTCGATGGTGACGCCCAGCTCCTCCAGCACGTCGGCCGCGCCGGACTTCGACGAGGCGCTCCGGTTGCCGTGCTTGGCCACCGGGGCGCCGGCCGCGGCCGTCACCACCGTGGACATGGTGGAGATGTTGACCGAATTGGACCGGTCGCCACCGGTGCCGACGATGTCCACCGACGGCCTGTCGATCGTCACCCGTTTGGCGTGCGCCAGCATGGCGTCGGCCATGCCGGAGATCTCCGCCGGTGTCTCACCCTTCGCGCGCAGCGCGACGGCGAACCCGGCGATCTGGGAGGGCGTCGCCGCCCCGCTCATGATCTGGTCCATCGCCCACGCGGTGTCCTCCTCGGACAGGTCCGCGCGCGCGATGAGCTGGTTGAGCAGGGAAGGCCAGGTTCTAGTGGTCACCATCGGAAGTCCTCCAGGGGTCTCGACGGCCCGGCTTCCCGCTGGACGCACGGGCCGCGAGAGCCGAGTACGACTCCGGTACGAGGACCTCGCGGTCGCACGCCCGGCGGAAACCTGGATCCGCCGAACACCCCCGAAGTACTCCCGATGGCAACCACTTGGCGGCCGCGCTCATCGGTTCAGCCGTGCACGGCCGGCACCCGCCGGGCGCGCAGCACGTCGGCGACGGTTTCGGCGGCGGTCAGCGGGTCGAGCGGGTGGACCAGCACCGCGTCGGCCTGCGACCAGGTCGCGAGCCAGCGATCGTCCCTGCGCCGCACCGACACCACGATCGGCGGGCAATCCTCGATCTCGTTCTTCAGCTGGCGGGTCAGCCCGATGCCGCCCGTCGGCTGCGCCTCGCCGTCGAGGATGGCCAGGTCCACGTTGCCCGCGTCCATCTCGACGAGGACCTCGGAGATGCCGGAGGCCTCGGTGTAGTCCACCCGGCCGAGGTCGGCGGCGGGCCTGCGGCCGACGGCGTTGATGATCGCCTCGCGCACCTCCGCCTTGTGGCTGAACACCAGGATCCGCATCGCCTGCTCGCCCATGAGCGCGCCTCCGCCTCGTCTAGTCATGTCGACCCCGCGATGTTATCCGCCATGACCGACATCACGTGGACGCACCCGACGGCTGAAGCGCGTCCCAGCCCAGGGAATCGCCGCCGAGCCGCTGCGCGAGCCCCGCCATCCGTGACCTTTCCTGCGCGCAGTGCAGCGCGTCGAGGGTCTGGACGCGCACCGCGTGCGTGAGGACGAAGCCGCCGTCGGGCCCTTGTTCTCGCAGCTCCCAGCCGTCCTGAGCGAGGATCGATGTCGCCTCCGCCACCTTTTCGGGCGGCAATTTCAAGTGGTGGCGCAGAATCGCGGGCGCTTCGGCGACCCAAGCGGGTGATCTGGCCAGTACCGCGGAATCCGCCTCGACCGGATCGAACGCCTCCGCGACGATCTCCACGCCGGGCGTGTCGACGGTCAGACCTGGGAGCTTGGGCTTCTTGACCAGGTCACGAAGCCGATCCAATAAACCCATGAGTAGCCCTGTTCCCGCTTTCGTTCGGATGTGACCCGACACGCACGCGACTTGCCGTGACCCACCCGGCGGGCCCCGTGCGTGAGAGGACATAATGCGACGTGTGACAACGGCAGCTCCCACCATCAGCCAGCGGGTCCACTCGCTGAACCGGCCGAACATGGTCAGTGTCGGCACCATCGTGTGGCTGTCCAGCGAACTGATGTTCTTCGCCGGACTGTTCGCCATGTTCTTCACCGTGAAGGCGCAGAACGCGTCCGGCCAGTGGCCGCCGCCGCTGCACGGTGAGCCCTTCCACCTGAACATCGCGCTGGCGATCCCGTTCACCGTGATCCTCGTGGCGTCGTCGTTCACCTGCCAGTTCGGTGTGTTCGCCGCCGAAAAGGGTGACGTGTTCGGGCTCCGCCGCTGGTACATCATCACGTTGATCATGGGCGCGATCTTCGTCGGCGGCCAGGGTTACGAGTACCTGAACCTGATCCACGAGGGGCTGACGATCCCGTCCGGCGCGTACGGCACGGTCTTCTACCTCGCGACCGGGTTCCACGGCCTGCACGTCATCGGCGGGCTCATCGCGTTCGTGTACTTGCTCGTCCGCACCAAGCTGAGCAAGTTCACCCCGGCTCAGGCCACCTCGGCGATCGTCGTGTCGTACTACTGGCACTTCGTCGACATCGTGTGGGTGGGCCTGTTCGCGGTGATCTACATCCTTCCGTGAACGAAGCCGCCACCACGACCTATCGGCCTGAACTGACAGCAAGGGTTGCCGCAAGATGACCTCCAGCAAGGACAACACTCCGCCGACGGACTCTTCCGCGCGGAGGCGGGATTCGGCCCAGCGCCGCTTCCGCAAGCGGTCGAAGGCACGCAGGCGGTTCGCCGGCGCGCTGGCGCTCGGGATCGCGCTGCTGAGCGTGGGCGGGTTGTACGCCGTTTTCGCCCCGGAGCCGCAGACCGCGCAGGCGCAGGGCGAATCCGCCCTCCTGCGCGAGGGCGAGAAGCTCTACAACAACACGTGCATCGAATGTCACGGGCCGAAGCTCGAAGGTGTCCCCGACCGTGGCCCGAGCCTCATCGGTATCGGCGACGCGGCCGTGTACTTCCAGACCTCCACCGGCCGGATGCCGGCGGTCCGCCAGGAAGCCCAGGCGCAGCGGAAGCCGCCGAAGCTGTCCGAGGCCGAGGTCAACGCCCTGGGTGCCTACATCCAGGCCAACGGCGGCGGCGTGCAGCGCCCCACCGAGAAGGGTGACGCGCTGCGCGGCGAGGACGTCGCGCGCGGCAGCGAACTCTTCCGCCTCAACTGCGCCTCCTGCCACGGCTTCACCGGCCGCGGCGGCGCGCTGTCCTCGGGCAAGTTCGCCCCGAACCTGGACCCGGCCACGGAAGAGCAGATCTACACCGCGATGCTCACCGGGCCGCAGAACATGCCCAAGTTCTCCGACCGGCAGCTGTCGCCGGAGGAGAAGAAGGACATCATCGCGTTCGTGAAGTCCGTGAGCAACGGGAACAACTCGCCCGGCGGTAACTCGCTCGGCGGTCTCGGCCCGGCCTCGGAGGGCGCGATCGCGTGGATCGTCGGGATCGCCGCGCTGATCGGCGTGACGTTGTGGATTGGATCGAAGGCATGAGCGCCGAAGGGCCGAAGCCGCCGACAGAGGCGGAGTTGGCGGACATGGATCGCGACCAGCTCGTCAAGCTGGGTACCGCGCTCGACGGGGTCGAGATCATCGAGTACCCGACGCCTTGGCCGGTCGAGGGGACGAAGGCGGAGAAGCGCGCCGAGCGCGCCGTCGCACTCTGGTTCGTGCTGGCCGCGCTGTCCGGCCTCGCGTTCGTGGTCCTCCTCGCGTGGCCGCACTGGTTCGAGTACAAGGAGCCGGGCAAGACCGGCTACACGCTGTACACGCTGTACACGCCGCTGCTCGGTGTCACGCTCGGCGTGGCCGTGCTCGCCATCGGCGTCGGCGCCGTCCTCTACACCAAGAAGTTCATCCCGGCCGAGGTCTCCATCCAGGAGCGCGGGGACGGCGGGTCGAAAGAGGTCGACAAGGCCACCATCCTCGCCCAGCTGGCCGACTCGGGCAGCCGCAGCACCATCGCGCGCCGGTCGATGATCAAGCGGTCCGCGGGGGCCGGTGCCGGTGTGCTCGGTCTCGCCGTCGCGGCGCTGCCGATCGCGTCCTTCATCAAGGACCCGTGGAAGGACACCGAGAACCGCGACTCCCTGTGGCACTCGGGCTGGAAGAAGAACTTCCCGGACGAGGTCGTCTACCTGCGCCGCAACACCGGCCGTCCGCACGAGATCTCCCTGGTCAAGGCCGAGGACCTCGACGCGGGCGCGATGGAGACGGTGTTCCCGTACCGCAAGTCCGAAGAGCACGACGAGCACGCGCTGTCGGCCGCCTTCAAACGCGTCGACAACCCGGTCATGCTCATCCGCCTCCGCCCGACCGACGCCGCCAAGGTCGTCAAGCGTCAGGGCCAGGAGGACTACAACTTCGGCGACTACTACGCGTACACGAAGATCTGCAGCCACGTGGGCTGCCCGACCTCCCTGTACGAGCAGCGAACCAACCGCATCCTCTGCCCCTGCCACCAGTCCCAGTTCGACGCGCTCCACTACGCCAAGCCGATTTTCGGGCCGGCGACCCGGCCCTTGGCCCAGCTTCCGATTACAGTGGACTCTGAGGGCTATTTGATCGCGCGCGGAGACTTCAACGAGGCCGTCGGACCGGCCTTTTGGGAGCGTAAGTCATGAGTTCACTCACCACCCCGACGAAGGGGACGAACCCGGTCGAGAAGGCCGCGGGCGCTGGTGCGAAGTGGGCCGACGACCGGTACCACCTGGCCAAGGGCATGCGGCACCAGCTCAACAAGGTGTTCCCGACGCACTGGTCGTTCCTGCTCGGCGAGATCGCGCTCTACAGCTTCATCATCCTGTTGCTGTCGGGTGTCTATCTCACGCTGTTCTTCGACCCCTCCATGGAGGAGGTCGTCTACAACGGCAGCTACACCGGCTTGCAGGGCGTCGAGATGTCGCGCGCCTTCGCGACCACGCTGGACATCTCGTTCGATGTCCGCGGCGGCCTGTTCGTCCGCCAGCTGCACCACTGGGCCGCGCTGATCTTCGTGGCTTCGATGATGGTGCACATGTTCCGGATCTTCTTCACCGGCGCGTTCCGGCGCCCGCGTGAGGCGAACTGGGTCATCGGTGCGCTGCTGCTGGTCCTGGGCATGTTCGAGGGCTTCTTCGGCTACTCGCTCCCGGACGACCTGCTCTCCGGTACCGGTATCCGCGCGACCCTGTCGGGCATCGTGCTCTCGGTGCCGGTCATGGGCACCTGGATCCACTGGGCGCTGTTCGGCGGGGAGTTCCCCGGCAACGAGATCATCCCGCGCCTGTACACGATCCACATCCTGCTGCTGCCGGGCATCATGCTCGGCCTGGTGGCCGCGCACCTGGCGCTGGTCTGGTACCAGAAGCACACGCAGTTTCCCGGTGTGCGCCGCAAGGAGACCAACGTCGTCGGCGTCCGCATCATGCCGGTCTTCGCGCTCAAGGGCGGCGCGTTCTTCGCGCTGGTCACCGGTGTCATCGCGCTGATGTCGGGTCTGTTCCAGATCAACCCGATCTGGAACATCGGCCCGTACAACGCGGCGCAGGTCTCGGCGGGCTCGCAGCCGGACTGGTACATGGCGTGGGCCGACGGCATGCTGCGGATCTGGCCCGCGTGGGAGCTCTACCTCGGGAACTACACGGTCCCGGCGGTCTTCTTCCCCGGCGCGATCGGGATGCCCCTGCTGATCAGCCTGCTGGTGATGTATCCCTGGATCGAGCGAAAGCTGTCCAAGGACACCGCGCACCACAACCTGCTGCAGCGTCCGCGCGACGTTCCGGTGCGGACCTCGCTGGGCATCATGACCCTGACGTTCTTCGCGGTCATCATGCTGTCGGGCTTCAACGACATCATCGCGTTCGCCTTCGACATCTCGCTGAACGCGACGACGTGGGCGGGCCGGATCGGTGTCCTGCTGCTGCCGCCGATCGCGTACTACCTCACCTACCGGATCTGCCTCGGCCTCCAGCGGGCCGACCACGAGGTGCTCGAACACGGTGTCGAAACCGGCATCATCAAGCGCCTGCCGCACGGTGAGTTCATCGAGATCCACCAGCCGCTCGGCCCGGTGGACGGCCACGGCCACGCGATCCCGCTCGAGTACCAGGGCGCGTCGGTGCCGAAGAAGATGAACAAGCTCGGCTCGGCCGGGCACGCCGTCGCCGGTTCGACCTGGTCCCCGGACCCGGTCGAGGAGACGGTCGCGCTGGAGCGCGCCCGGTCCAACGGGCACGCCAACGGCAACGGCAACGGCAAGGTCGACGACATCGGTGGTGAGCCTTCGCAGGAGCGCAAGGAGATCACCTCCAGGCACTAACCACGGAAGAAGTACATGAAGGCCCCCTTCCTTGCGCCAGGCGCAAGGAAGGGGGCCTTCATGTACTTCTAAGGTCCCGCAGGAGCTTGAGGTCCGTGAAGGCCTCTCGGAGTCATGGGGTTGTTGCAACACCGTCTGATGGGGGTGGGGTTGTGGTGCGGGTTCATCGGTGGTTGCCGCGGTCGGTGCGGGTGGGGTTTTGGGATCAGGTCCGGGCCGGGGTGGCGGCGAAGCCGGCGGCCCGGGCGGTGGGGCTGTCCCCGACGACGGGGGTGCGGTTGTTCCGGCAGGCTGGCGGGGTGATCGGTAACGCACCTGCTCGGCCTGGTCCCCTCCGGTTGAGCCTGGCCGAGCGGGAAGAGATCGCCTGCCTGAAAGCCGCGGGCCAGGGGCCCCGGGCGATCGGGCGGGCGATCGCCCGGCCGGCCTCGACCGTGTCCCGCGAGCTGGCCCGCAACACCGGTTCCTCCGGCCGCTATCGGGCTGTCAGCGCGCAGCACACGGCCGAGAACCGTGCGAAACGCCCGAAGGCCGCGAAACTGGCCGCGGACACCGTGTTGCGGGACGTGGTGCAGGACAGGCTGAACCGTAAATGGTCCCCGCGTCAGATCGCGCGGAGACTGGTGCTGGAGTTCCCCGACCAGCCGGAGATGCGGGTGTCCCACGAAACGATCTACCAAGCACTGTATGTCCAGGGAAAAGGCGCGCTGCGCCGCGAACTCACCCAGGCGTTGCGGACCGGGCGGGCACTGCGGATGCCCCGCCGGCAGGCCCAGGCCCGCCGGGCCCGGCCCGCGGGCAGGATCCCCGACATGGTCAACATCTCCGAACGGCCCGCCGAGGTCACCGACCGCGCCGTCCCCGGGCATTGGGAAGGCGACCTGATCCTGGGCAAGAACAACAAATCCGCGATCGGGACCCTGGTCGAACGATCGACCCGGTTCGTGATGCTGCTGCACCTGCCCCACGGACGCGACGCCGCCACCGTCGCTCACGCCATGACCGAGACCATCCAGACGCTGCCGCCGCTGCTGCTGAAATCCTTGACCTGGGACCAGGGCAAGGAAATGGCCCACCACAAAAAGATCACCCTGGCCACCGGGATCGACATCTACTTCTGCGACCCACACGCACCCTGGCAACGCGGAACCAACGAGAACACCAACGGACTACTCCGCCAATACTTCCCCACAAGCACCGACCTGTCCCAGCACACCGCCGCAGACCTCGCACGAGTCGCCGCCGAACTCAACGGCCGCCCCCGCGAAACCCTCGACTGGCACACACCCGCCGAAGCCCTCGAAGCACTACTCTCCAACCAACAAACAATGCGTGTTGCAACCACCATGTGAATCCGCCCCTCTTTGAGGGACCCTGGGTCCCTCAAAGAGGCCTTCACGGACTTGGCGACCTGGAGGACGGCCGGCTGCCGTGCGGAAAGAGCTCAGGCGCCTTCGACGCCGATGTCGAACGCGGACTCGCTGTCGGCCTTCGAGTACGAGCGGAAGGCGATGTGCGTGACGGTGCTGAGCACGCCGGGGACCTTGCCGATCTTCGCCGGGATCAGATCCGCGAGGTCCTCGTGGGCCGCGACGCGGACCGAAGCGATCAGGTCGACGTCGCCCGCGCAGGAGTAGACCTCGCGGACCCCGTCGATGTCCGCGATCGCCTGCGCGGCCTCGGGGATCGCATCGGCTTCGACCTGGACCAGCACGATCGCCGTGATCAAAAGGGCCTCCTACGTCGGTGAATCCGGTGCCGTGATCCTAGCCCGCCACACGTTCCAGCGCCGTCGCGCTCGACGCCAGGTCGAGCCACTCCTGCCAGCCGCCCGCCACGGCGGCGGGCTCCGCCCAGGGCTGAGTCGTGCGCACGAGCCGGACACCGGGGCGGGTCAGCCAGCGCAGCAGGATGCCGATCTCCTCCGGGATCGCGCCGAAGAGCGGGCCGGGGCCGGGGATGACCGTCTCCGCCGAGGCCACGAGCATTTCGACCACCGGCATCGGCGGCACCCCGCGCCGTGCGACACCCGCCGACGCGAGCCTGCCGTACCGGATCACAGACAGCTCCCAGCCACCCTTCCCGTCCGGTCCGGCGGCGATCAGCTCCGGGATGGCCGCCAGCGCCGACTGCCGGTGCGCCCGGCCGACCGCGCGGATCAGCCCGGCCAGCTGGTCCCGGTGCTGGGCGGCCTGTTCGTAGTGTTCCGCGACGGAAAGCCGGGCCAGCTGATCGGCGGCGGCCCGCAGCGGACCTCCGTCCGTCCCGGCGATGAGCCCGGACACCGCCAGCACACCCGGGCGGTACGCCTCGATCGTCTGCTTACCGGCGCACGGCGCTCCGCACCGGCCGAGTTCGGCCAGGACGCAGGGCGTCCCGTTCGGCGAGGTGGCCGAGATCCGCTGGGTACAGGTCCGCAGCCCCGACGCGCCGGCGAGGGTGTCCGCTGCCGAGCGAGCGTCGGTCTGGGTGCGAAAGGGCCCCAGCATCCCGTCTCGCGGCACGCGGACCACCGAGAGGCGGGGGAACGCCTCCTCGGTCAACGCGACCCACCAGGCGTGCCGTGGGTTCTTGGAACGGCGGTTGTACATGGGACGGTGGGCGGCGATCAGCCGGAGTTCGCGGACCGCGGCCTCCAGCGCGTGCGCGCATTCGACCGCGTCGACCCGCTCGGCCAGCGCGACCATCTCCCGGATCCGCCCTCGGCTTTCCGACCCGGTGAAGTACTGGCGGACCCGGCGGCGCAGGTCGGAAGACGTCCCGACGTAGAGGACCTCGTCGCTCGGACCGCGGAACAGGTAGACGCCCGGCCTCGACGGCAGGTGCTCGGCCAGAGACCGTTTGCGGCGCTGGGCCGGGGTGACCTCGGGCAGGTAGTCCAGCAGTTCCTCGAGGGTGTGGACGCCGAGGTTGCCCACTCGTTCGAGCAGCGCGTGCAGGACGTCGACGGTGGCACGCGCGTCCGCGAGCGCCCGGTGGTTGGGCGTCGTGCGTGCCCCGAACAACGCGGCCAGCGCGGAGAGGCGGTAGCTGGGTGTCTCGTCGCGGGAGATGACCCGGCGGGCGAGCCGGACCGTGCACACGACGGCGGTCTTGGGCCAGCGGTAGCCGTGGCCCTCGCAGGCCGCGCGCATGAAACCGGTGTCGAAGGGCGCGTTGTGCGCCACGAGGACGGCACCGGAGACGAACTCGAGGAACGCCGGCAGCACACGCTCGATGCGGGGAGCGTCGTAGACCATCGCGCCGGTGATGCCGGTGAGCTCGACGATCTGCGGCGGGATCGGCATCCCGGGATTGACGAAGGTGGCGAACTCGCCGACGATCTCACCCGCACGGACCTTGACGGCGCCGATCTCGGTGATCCCGTCCGGACCGGGTTTCGTCCCCGTGGTCTCCAGGTCGAATACCACGAAAGTGGTGTCCCGCAAAGGGGTTCCGAGCTCGTCGAAGGCGAGTTGCGCCGCGCCGGGCCGCCGTCCGGTGTCCATGGTCGGGCACAGTAGGGGTGGGCACCGACAATCCCGGGAACGCCGCGCGCCGTCCCATTCGGCGCGCCCCGAGGCCAGGGGGCCTACGCTGGAGCGATGCAACCGCAGCCCGCAGTGCCCGAAACATCCGAGGACGCCACCGGCGGCCCTTCGGGTGTCGTGGCGTCGGCGGACACGGAGGTGCCGTCCGAAGAGGTGCCCGCCGAAGGCTGGACGTCCTTGCCGGAGACCGTGCGGGAGCGGATCGCCGAGCTGGCGGCCGCCGCCGTCGGCAAACTGCCGGTCGCCGACGTGCCGAGGCAGCTGCGCCCGGTCGCCAAGTTCGCCCCGGCGAAACGCGCGCGACTCGGCGGGACGGCGTTGCTCGCCGCGCTGAGGGAGTCTTCGCAGTTCCGGGTCGCGGTCACCGAATGGCTGCGTGAGCACCGTAAGGACGCTCTCGACCCGAACGCCCCCGATTCCGTCGCCGCCGCGGCCGCCGCCGTGCTCCTCGGCGAGGCCGGCGCGGCGGGCCGGGTCCGGCTGGTGGCGAAGAACGCCGAGGAGACGGCGTTGCGCGCCGAACGCGATGCCGCGCTGGCCCGCAACCAGCGGCTCGAGACCGAACTGGCCCAGCTGCGCGAAGAGTTGCGCGAAGTCAAGGAGATCGCCGGTGGTGCGCGGGGTGAACGCGACGCCGAGGTCGAAAAACTGTTGAAGCGCTTGCGAGAACAAGGTGTCCAGCTGCGTCAGGCCAAGGACGCGGTCGCCGAGGCTCACGCCCGACTGGAGAGCGGCGGCGCCGAGAGCGCCGCGGAGATCAAGGCGTTGAAGGCCCAGCTGGACCGCGAGAGGCAGCGGGTCGCGGCTGAGCGGGCGCGGGCGGAGAAGGCCGTCACCGACGCCGAAATCGCCCGGCAATCCGCCCGCGAGGCGCGTCAGGCCGACGAGGTCAGGCTCGGGCTGCTGCTCGACACCATCGAAGGCGCCGTCGGCGGGCTTCGCCGGGAGCTTTCGGTGAGCGCGCGGGGCCAGCGCCCGGCGGACATGGTCCGCGGCGCGACGTCGGGCCTGGGGGCGGGCGGCAGGATCCAGGACGTCACCGCGCTCGACCGGCATCTCGCGCTGCCCAACGTGCATCTGATCGTCGACGGCTACAACGTCACGAAGACCGGCTACCCGGAACTGGCGCTTTCCGACCAGCGCGACCGGCTGATCCACCAGCTTTCCGCACTCGCCGCGCGGACGTCGGCCGAAGTCACCGTGGTGTTCGACGGCGCCGGCGTGCTCTCCGTGCCCGCGGCCGTGCCGCGCGGGGTGCGGGTGCTGTTCTCCGAACGCGGCGTCCTCGCGGACGACGTCATCCGCTCCCTGGTCGCGGCCGAGCCGCCGGGGCGGCCGATGGTGGTCGCGAGCACGGACCGCGCGGTGGCGGATTCGGTACGGCGCAAGGGCGCGCATCCGGTGCCGTCCGCGGTGCTGGTGTCACGGCTCAGCCGGGTCTGAAATCCGCGACCCGCGTGCCGGGAAAGCGAACACGCGTGAGCAAAGGCGTAACTCGCGTGATTTGAGCCGTAACTCGCGTGCTCGGGGCCGGCGGGGACCGAAATTGTCGGTGGTCGCTCTTAATGTGCACCTCACCACTGAAAGTGAGGAGCCGAGATGGACGGCAAGGCCATCGCCGATATAGCGGACATAGAGACGTTCGTCATCGATTGCGACCGGTGCGCGGTCCGCGGTGACGCATGTCGTGACTGTGTCGTCAGTGTTCTGCTCGGCGCGCCCCCGGCGCTCGAATGGGACGCCGACGAACGGAAGGCGATCGACGCGCTCGCGGAAGCCGGGATGGTCCCGCGCCTCCGGATGGTCGAAATCGTCGGGCAGGAGCGCCGCAAATCGGCCTGAGACACGCCACGAACGGGATACTCGACGAGTGGTCGATCCGATCGGGTGAACGGTAGGTAGTCGCGACCAGCCCCAGGATGTAACGCCCGTCACATCTTTCCGCTCATGCTGGTCCGAAGGTGTTTCGGCGCATCACGGAGAGTTTTTGCGACCACCGTGGTGGACGCCGTGCCCGTGGTTTCGTAACCTGTCCGAGATCTCGTGGCCGGAAGTCGTCGCCAGACGGCGACACGGGATCGCCACCGAAGCAGCTTTGTCGGGGAGTTGCACCAGAACCAGCCATGCGTCGAACCTGTTGCGAGAGCACCCGGCCAGGCGCACGGCGGGAACGCGGGGAACCGCGCGGGCCTCACGGTCGGCGTCGCGGCTCCGCCGAAGAGGGCCCCCGACCTCTTCGTCCCGGGTTCGGAGTCGGTGGCCGACAGCGAAGGAGACACGCGCGACCGTGCAGTCGCATCCAGTCAAGCGCGTGGTGTCAGGAGCTTTGGCCGCGGCCGCGGTGATCACCGCCGTAACGGTCGCCCAGCCTGCTGCCACTGCCGCCCCAACCCCCGCCCTCCAACAGCCCCCGTCCGGTTCGGAGGCTCTCGCCAAGTACCGCGACCTCGCGGCACAGGCGGAGAAGGCCAACGAAGACCTCCTCAAGGCGAAGGACGATCTCGCCGCGAAGCAGGCGGAGCTCGACAAGGCCACGGCGGACGCCGCCGCCGCCAAGGACCTCGGTGTCAAGGCGGCCGGTGACGAGAAGACGTTCCAGGCCGAGGTGAACAAGTTCGCCGGTGCCTCCTTCACCAGCGGTATGCAGCTGAACAAGCTGTCGTCGCTGCTGTCGGGCGCGTCGACCCAGGACTTCCTGGAGCGCTCCTCGGCGCTCGAGGTCCTCGCCGCGAACAAGAACACCGCCCTGAACAACCTGAGCGGTGCCGTCGCCCAGGCCGCGGCCGCGGCGAAGCAGGCGGCCGACGCCCAGAACACCGCGGTCGCCGCCCGTGACACGGCCGCCAAGCTGACCACGGACATCGAGGCGCGGCAGAAGACGCTGGCCGACCAGCTCAAGGAGATCGAGCGGGCCGGCGGCAACCTGAGCGCCGCGGACCGCACCGCCCAGAAGGACAAGGGCGGCGCGTTCCCGAACCTGCCCGCTCCGGGTGCCGCCGCGGCGGCGGCCCTCGCGGCCGCGAAGAGCAAGCTCGGCAGCCCGTACGGCTGGGGCGACACCGGCCCCTCGTCCTTCGACTGCTCGGGTCTGATGCTCTGGGCGTACAAGCAGGCCGGTCTCACCCTGCCGCGGTCCAGCCGTCAGCAGTCGACCTTCGGCGCCCCGGTGCAGAGGTCGCAGCTCCAGCCGGGCGATCTGGTGTTCTACAACTCGCCGGTTTCGCACGTCGGCATGTACGTCGGCAACGGCATGATGGTGCACGCGCCGACCACCGGCGACGTCGTCAAGGTGTCGCCGCTGCAGAACAACTACGTCGGCGCCCGTCGCCCGACGGCCTGACGAACACCCGGAAAGGGGCGGTACCGCGCGAGCGGTGCCGCCCCTTTCGCCTGTGGTGGGCCCAGTAGCCTGCAGGGGTGCTGAGGACCCTGCTGGTGACCAACGACTTCCCGCCCCGGCCCGGCGGCATCCAGAACTACCTGAACTCGCTGGCCACCCGCCTGCCCGCAGACGACCTCGTCGTCTATGCCCCCTCCTGGGAATCGAGCACCGGCTCGCACGGCGAGTTCGACGCCGCCGCCCCATTCGAGGTCGTACGCCATCCGACGTCGCTCATGCTGCCGACACCGGACGTGTTCAAGCGGGCCAAGGAGATCATGCGCGCCCGCGACTGCGAGGCCGTCTGGTTCGGCGCCGCCGCGCCGCTGGCGTTGCTGGGGCATCCGCTGCGGACGGCGGGCGCCCGCCGGTTGCTGGCCTCGACACACGGCCACGAGGTCGGCTGGTCGATGCTCCCGGGTTCCCGGCAGGCGTTGCGCCGGATCGGTGACACCGTCGACGTGATCACCTACGTCAGCAAGTACACGCGCTCCCGGTTTTCGGCCGCCTTCGGCCCGATGGCGGGATTGGAGATGCTTCCGTGTGGCGTCGACACCGAGCTTTACCGGCCGGACGCGGCCGCGGGCGAGGAGATCCGCGCCCGGCACGGTCTCGGCGGCCGTCCGACGATCGTCTGCGTTTCGCGGCTGGTGCCGCGCAAGGGCCAGGACATGCTGATCAAGATCCTGCCCGAGCTCCGCAAGCGGATCCCGGACGTGGCGCTGCTGCTCGTCGGCGGCGGCCCGTACCGCAAGACGCTCACCGGGCTCGTCGAGGCGATGGGGCTCGAGGACAGCGTCGTCATCACCGGATCGGTGCCGTGGAAGGAGTTGCCCGCGCACTACAACGCGGGTGACGTCTTCGCGATGCCGGCGCGGACGCGGGGGAAGGGGCTCGACGTCGAGGGCCTGGGCATCGTGTATCTGGAGGCTTCGGCGTCGGGGCTGCCGGTCGTCGCCGGGAACTCCGGGGGCGCGCCGGAAACGGTGCTGGACGAGGTCACCGGGCATGTCGTCGACGGCCGTGACGAGCAGCAGCTGCGGGAGACGCTGGCCGCGTTGCTGGCGGATCCGGTGCGGGCACGGCGGATGGGGGCCGCCGGTCGCGAATGGGTCGGCGAGCACTGGCGGTGGGACACCCTGGCGGCCAGGCTTTCCGGGCTGCTCGACGGCGATCCCGTGGCGGCGGTGCGCTGAGACGTCAGGGTTCGTAGCGCGCCGGGTGCTTGGGGTCGTCGACGCGGATCACCACGTCGGACAGCGCCGCCGGGTCGACTTCTCGTTCGTAGCGCTCGTAGGCGGGGAGCGCCCAGGCGTCGGGCACCCGCCGCTCGAGCGCGGCGGGCGAGAGCCACAGGTGCACGCTCAGGTCGAAAGTGAGCCCAGCGCCGAAGAGGAACTCCCCGTCGAGCAGGACGACGCCGCCTTCGGGCAGTTCGACGCGTTCGGCGCGGGTGGCGCGATCGCGGACCGGATCCCACAGCGACGGCAGGACCAGTCCGCTGCCGTCCTCGGCGAGCGGATCGAGCACCTCGCGGCGAAGGGCGCCGAGGTCGAGCCAGTCGCTGTAGCGCGAATCCGGATCCTGTTTGCCGCGTTCGAACCGCAGCGAGGCGGGGCGGAGGAAGTCGTTCGCCGAGATCCGCACCGCGGCGTGACCGGCGATCCGCAGGGGATCGACCAGGGCGTCGGCGAGTTCTGTGGTGCCGCTCGCCCCGGCCGCGCCGTCGACGGCGACCGCGAGCCGGCGGCGGCCGGTGATCGCCGTGATGCGTTCGGTCAGCTCCGAGACCAGCAGAGCGGGAGAAATCGGACGGTAGCGCACGGAAAGAGATCCTCCACCCGGACCGGTGACCGTCGCACGGTACCCCCGATGGGATCGGAAGCCTTGCGGTGGCGGGAAAGCACTCTCGTCCACGGCCTGGAAGCCCTTCCTGTGCGCCCGCGCCGAGCGGGACGTGTCGTAGGGTCGCCGGATGGACGCCGCCGAACTCCTCGCGCTCGACGCGGAACACGTCTGGCACCCGTACGGGCCGATGCCGAGCAAGCTCGACTCCCTGCTCGTACGGGAGGCGAGCGGGGTCCGGCTCACCCTCGACGACGGCCGCGAACTGATCGACGGCATGTCGTCCTGGTGGGCGGCGATCCACGGCTACCGGAACCCGGTGCTGGACGCGGCGCTGGCCGAGCAGGCGGGCCGGATGAGTCACGTGATGTTCGGCGGCCTCACCCACGAACCGGCCATCAGGCTGGCGAAGACGCTGGTCGACCTCGCCCCGGACGGCTTGCGGCACGTCTTCCTGTGCGATTCGGGGTCGGTGTCGGTCGAGGTCGCCGTCAAGATGTGCCTGCAGTACTGGCAGTCGGTGGGGCGCAAGGAAAAGCGGCGCCTGATGACCTGGCGCGGCGGCTACCACGGCGACACGTTCACGCCGATGAGCGTTTGTGACCCCGAGGGCGGGATGCACGCGCTGTGGCGCGGGATCCTGCCGGAGCAGCTGTTCCTGCCCAAGCCGCCGGGTGGTTTCGCCGACGAGCCGGATCCGGCGTATCTCGACCTGCTCGCGACCGAGATCGAACGGCACGCCGGCGAGCTGGCCGCGGTCATCGTCGAGCCGGTCGTGCAGGGCGCCGGTGGCATGCGGTTCCACCCGCCCGCGTACCTGCGCGCGCTGCGCGAACTCACCGAGGCCCACGACGTCCTGCTCGTCTTCGACGAGATCGCCACCGGTTTCGGCCGCACCGGCGAGCTGTTCGCCGCCGAGCACGCCGGGGTCACGCCGGACGTCCTGTGCCTGGGCAAGGCGCTGACCGGGGGCTATCTGACGATGGCGGCGGCGTTGTGCACGCCGGAGATCGCCGGCGGGATCTCGCGCGGGGAACTGCCCGTGCTGGCGCACGGCCCGACGTTCATGGGGAACCCCCTGTCCTGCGCGGTCGCCAACGCCTCGCTGGGGATCCTCGCCGAAGGCGGCTGGAAGTCCGACGTCCCGCGGATCGAGGCCGCGCTGAAGGCCGGGCTGGAGCCGGCTCGTGAGCTGTCCTCGGTCGCCGACGTGCGGGTGCTGGGCGCCATCGGCGTGGTGGAACTGGACCATCCCGTGGACATGGCGGTGGCGACCGAGGTCCTCACGGAAAACGGGGTCTGGCTGCGCCCCTTCCGGAACCTGATCTACACGATGCCGCCCTACATCTCCGGCGCGGACGACCTCGCGGCGCTCACTTCCGCCATGCTCTCAGCCGCACGAAAAGCGTAAAAGCGGCAAAATTCAGCATAAAGAGTGTGACCGTGGCCACAGGAATCCGGGAAGGCCACGCTCGGTACAGAGCGTGGTCAAGGGTGGGCCTTGGTCAGGCGAACGGGCGAGTCCGATCGAGTCCCTTCTAGGGGGCTTTGTCGCAAAAACGTGGTATGTCCTGGTTTCCGGACCCCCGAACAAACCTGAGAAACCTTTGCGTAGCGGACTTTTGCGCGCCGATCAGGTTTCCTGCCCCCATGATCGACTTCGTTGGTGACGAGCACGACACCGGGCCCCCAGGCCGCCGCAAGCCCACATCGACCTTTCTGAAGAACCTTCGCCACGACCTCCCGGCTTCGGTCGTCGTCTTCCTCGTGGCGGTCCCGCTCTCGCTCGGCGTCGCACACGCCGCCGGAGCCCCCTTGCTCGCCGGACTCGTCTCCGCCGTCGTCGGCGGAATCGTGGCTAGCCTCTTCGGCGCCTCCGCCCTGCAAGTCAGCGGTCCGTCCGCCGCGCTGACCATCGTCATCGCGGAGACCATTTCGACCTTCGGGTGGGCCGCCACCTGCGCGATCACCGCCGGGGCGGGTGTGGTCCAGATCCTCTTCGGCGTCTGCCGCGTCGCCCGCGCCGCACTGGTGATCTCGCCCGCCATCGTGCACGGCCTGCTCGCCGGGATCGGGCTGATCCTCGTCCTCGGCCAGTTGCACGTCGTGCTCGGCGGGGTGGCGCAGAGTTCCACGATCGCGAACGTGCTCGCGCTGCCGGGCCGGATCGTCGGTCACCACGACCGGGCCGCGCTGATCGGTGTGGTCACCGTCGGCGTCCTGCTGGTGTGGACCAGGATGCCGCCCGCGGTGCGCCGCGTCCCCGGCCCGCTCGCCGCCGTCGCGCTCGCGACCGGCCTTTCCGTCGCGGCGGGGATGGACCTGCCGCGCGTCGACCTCCCGAACGGCTTGCCGGAGTTGGGTTTCGTTCCCGAGGTGCCGTCAGGGTCCTGGACGGCGGTCATCGCCGCCGCCCTCTCCATCGCGCTCATCGCCAGCTTGGAAAGCCTGCTTTCCGCCGTCGCCGTCGACAAACTGCGCGACGGGCCGCACACCGACCTCAACCGCGAGCTGATCGGGCAGGGCCTGGCGAACGCCGCCGCCGGTTCGCTGGGCGGATTCCCGGTCACCGGCGTCGTCGTGCGCACGATGACCAACGTCGAAGCGGGCGCCCGGACCAGGATGTCGACGATCCTGCACAGCGTTTGGATCGTCGGCTGCTGCCTGTTCCTGGTGGGCGTGTTGCGGCTGATCCCGCTCGCCGCGCTCGCCGGTCTCCTCGTCTACGTCGGCGCCAAACTGGTCAACCTCACCAATCTCCGTGAAGTCCGCCGCCACGGTGACCTGCTCGTCTACCTCGCGACCCTGCTCGGTGCGGTCGCCGTCAACCTGCTCACCGGCGTCGCCGCGGGCATCGTGGTGGCGCTCGCGCTGATGCTGCGCCGGATGCTGTTCTCCGGCATCCGCGTCGAACCGGACGGCCCGCGGACCCGCGTCGTCATCGAAGGCGCGCTCACCTTCCTTTCCGTGCCGAGGCTGACGGCCGCCCTGGCCGAAGTCCCCGAGTGTTCCGAGGTGAAGCTGGAACTGTTCGTCGACTACCTCGACCACGCCGGTTTCGACTGCCTGCGCGGCTGGCAGCGCGCGTACGAACGCGCCGGGGGCACCGTGATCGTCGACGAGATCGGGCATCCGTGGTTCGGCCGGGGAAAGGCGGGCGTGCCGACCGTGCGCCGCGGCGTCGCGTCCCGGGTGGTGCCGCGGTGGCTCGCGCCGTGGTCGCAATGGCAGGCCGAACATCTCGAACTGCCGAGCCAGCGCGGCGGCAGCGTCCCGTTGTGCCGGGGTGCCGCGGAGTTCCAGCGGCGGACGGCGCCACTGCTGCGGAGCACCTGGGACGGGCTGGCGAACGGGCAGCGGCCGCACACCCTGTTCATCACCTGCGCCGACGCACGGATCGTGCCGAACCTGATCACCACCAGCGGTCCGGGCGACCTGTTCACCGTGCGGAACATCGGAAACCTCGTCCCGCACGCCGACGCCGACGCGGATTTCTCCGTGGGGGCGGCCATCGAGTACGCCGTCGGGCTGCTGCGGGTGCGGGAAGTGGTGGTGTGCGGGCATTCCGGCTGCGGCGCGATGAAGGCGCTGCTCGGGGACGCGCCCGCCGGGCTCACGCAACTGGGGAGCTGGTTACGCCACGGCGAGGAAACCTTGCGGCGCGGGGAAAGGGAGGGGCCGGTACTGCTCGACGGTGCTCGCCCCGCGCGCGAAAGCGATCGGCTCGCCCTGCACAACGTGGTGCAGCAGCTGGAAAACCTGCGCTCGTATCCGGTCGTCGACGCGGCGCTGGCCCGTGGCGAACTCCGGCTCACGGGCATGTACTTCGACGTCGGCGAGGCGAACGTGTCCCTGCTCGACAAGACGCTGCGGTCGTTCACCTCGGCCACGACCCCGGTCAAGTCCTGACCTCGCCCGGGTGGCGTGGCTTCCTGTCGTTGCCCACGCGACCTGGGCGGCGTGCCGGAAAGCGAGCCTTTCCCCAATGCCCCGCAGTGGCGCGGGCGTGACAGAGGTGACTGGCGCGAGGCCGGTATCGGGGGCCGTGAGTGGCAAAAGAGGGTCAGAACACGAATCACCACCCACGCCCCCGGTACCGACGCCCCGCGTACCCCCGGCGCCGTACCGACGACAGTCCACAATGGACCTACTGAGCCGAAGTGGGCGAGTTTGTCGTCGCCGACAAGAAATCACAGGTCGACGGGGCCGGCCAACTCAAGCCACGGGGCATTGCGTCAGGACGCTCTGTACCACCCACGATCAAGCCGGCCATCACGTTCCGGCGCCCCACTGCTCGCGCGAAGGTCCCTTCCTTGAGCACTTTCTGCCTCGACCCGATGCGGCCGTGTTCGCGGATTCCGTGGTCCGAGTATTGACCGGGCGGCCGACCGAAAATTCCCAGTGTTCGGGAGCCCGTGAGGCTGCTCGCCACGCGGAAGACATCTCCAGGCAACAAAGGGAGCCGAATGTGGGCCACGCCACCCACCTGCGGGGTGATATTCACTCGATCAGGTGGTGCATATCGGACAATTCACCAGTTTCCTAGGGGCATGACGGTGATCTTCAAGAAACCTCTCGCCGTGCTCCGGCACGACCTGCCCGCCTCGCTGGTGGTGTTCCTCGTCGCCGTCCCGCTCTCCCTCGGGATCGCTCTCGCGTCCGGGGCGCCGATCGTCGCGGGGTTGATCGCCGCCGTCGTGGGAGGCGTGGTCGCCGGCGCCCTCGGTGGCTCCGTGCTTCAGGTCAGCGGTCCGGCCGCGGGGCTGACGGTGGTCATGGCCGAGACCATCGCGACCTTCGGGTGGGCGACCACCTGCGCGATCACCGTCGCCGCGGGCGCGCTCCAGATCCTGCTCGGGCTGAGCCGCATCGCCCGCGCGGCGCTCGCGATCTCGCCCGCCATCGTCCACGGCATGCTCGCCGGTATCGGCGTCACGATCGTCCTCGGCCAGCTCCATGTCGTACTGGGCGGAGCGGCCCAGAGTTCGGCGCTCAAGAACATCGCCGAACTGCCCGCGCAGATCGTCGGCCACCACGACACCGCCGCGTTGATCGGCGTGCTCACCATCGGCATCCTGCTGCTGTGGCCGAGGCTTCCCCAATCCGTCCGCAAGGTGCCCGGCCCGCTCGCCGCGATCGCGCTGGTGACCGTGCTGTCCGTCGCCACCGGGATGACCCTGCCCCGCGTCGACCTGCCGGGTGACCTGCTCGACATCCGCTTCGCGCCCGAATTCCCGGACGCGGGCTGGGGCGCGTTCGCCGTCGCGGTCGTCACCATCGCGCTGATCGCCAGCGTGGAAAGCCTGCTGTCCGCCGTCGCCGTCGACAAGATGCACACCGGACCGCGGTCGAACCTCGACCGCGAACTGATCGGGCAGGGCGCCGCGAACATGACCTCCGGCGCGCTGGGCGGGCTCCCGGTCACCGGCGTGATCGTCCGCAGTTCCACCAACGTCGCCGCCGGCGCCCGCACCCGCCTGTCCGCGATCCTGCACGGCCTCTGGATCCTGGTGTTCGTCGCCGCGTTCGCCGGGCTGATCCAGAACATCCCGCTCGCGGCACTGGCGGGCCTGCTCGTGCACGTCGGCGCGAAACTGGTCAACCCCGGCCATATGAAACAGGTCCTCAAACACGGTGATCTGGGGCTGTACCTGGTGACCCTCGCCGGGGTCGTCGTCTTCGACCTGCTCACCGGCGTCCTGCTCGGTATCGCGCTCTCGGTGCTGCTGATGCTGCGGCGCACGGTGTGGTCCGGGATCCGCGCCGAACGTGACGGCGACGAATGGCGCGTCGTCGTCGAAGGGGTCTTGACGTTCCTCTCGGTGCCGAGGCTCAGCCGGGTGCTCGCGACCGTGCCCGACGGCGCGAAGGTGACCCTGGAACTGGTCGTCGACTACCTCGACCACGCCGCTTTCGAAAGTCTTTCGAACTGGCAGCAGGCGCACGAACGCTCCGGCGGGCAGGTGACCGTCGACGAGATCGGGCATCCGTGGTTCGCCAACGGCAAATCCGGCGACCCCACGCTGACCAGGACGGCCGCGATGAGTTCGGTGCCCCGGTTCCTCGCGCCGTGGTCCGACTGGCAGGCCAAGGACGTCGAGGTGCCAGGACAGCGTGGCGGGCCCACGCTGCGCGGGGCGACCGAGTTCCAGCGGCGTACGGCCGCGCTCATGCAGCCCGCGCTCAGCAGATTGGCGGGCGGCCAGTCGCCGCACACCCTGTTCATCACCTGCGGCGACGCGCGGATCGTGCCGAACATGATCACCACGAGCGGTCCCGGTGATCTGTTCACCGTCCGCAACATCGGGAACCTGGTACCCGCCCGCCGGGCCGACCCCTCGATGGGTGCCACCGTCGAGTTCGCCGTCGGCGTGCTGAAGGTGCGCGAGATCGTGGTCTGCGGGCATTCCGGCTGTGGCGCGATGCAGGCCCTGGCCACCGGGGCCCCGGACGGCGCGCCGATGCTGGCGTCCTGGCTGCGGCACGCCGAGCCGAGCGCCCATCGCGACGTTCCGGTGACCCTCGACGGCGCGCGTCCGGACAGGCACGTCGACCGGCTGGCACTGCAGAACGTGCTGCAGCAGCTCGACCACCTGCGCCACTATCCGCTGATCGCCGAGGCGGAGGCGCGCGGCGAACTGCACCTGACCGGGATGTACTTCGACGTCGGGGCGGCGCAGGTGTACCTGTCGGACGACGAGAGCCCGGCGTTCGCCCCGGTCGGCGCCGTCGCCGCCGTACCCGAACAGGGGAGCTAGCGGAGCCGTTCAGCGCGACTCGATCCCGACCCACTAAGTTCTCGGTACGTGAGCATGCTGGTCATGACCGGCACCGGTACGGGTGTCGGCAAGACGATCTCCACCGCCGCCATCGCCGCGCTGGCCGCCGGTCAGGGCCGACGCGTCGCCGTGCTGAAGCCGGCGCAGACCGGGGTCGGCCCGGACGAGCCGGGTGACCTCGCCGACGTGCTCCGGCTCGCCGGTCCGGTCACCAGCCGCGAGCTGCGGCGATATCCGGATCCGCTGTCGCCGGAGGCGGCGGCCAGGCTCTCGGGGCTGCCGACGCTCACCCCGAGCGAGATCGCCGCGGCGGCGAGCGACCTCGACGGTGAGCACGACCTCACCCTGATCGAGGGGGCGGGGGGCCTGCTGGTCCGGTTCGATGCCGACGGGGCCACGCTGGCCGACGTCGCGTGGTCGCTCGGCGCCCTGGTCATCATCGTGGCCGAGGCCGGGCTGGGCACACTCAACGCGACCGCGCTGACCGCCGAGGTCGCGACCAACCGAGGGCTCACCGTGGCCGGGGTGATCATCGGCTCGTGGCCCGACGAGCCGAATCTGGCCGCGGTGTCGAATCTGCGTGACCTGCCGGTCGCCGCCGGCGCCCCGCTGCTGGGCGTGCTGCCCGCCGGGCTGGGCACGGCCACCCCCGAGGAGTTCGCCGACCGCGCCAGGGCGGGTCTCTCGCCGTGGTTCGGCGGGGAGTTCGACCCGGAATGCTTCGTCGGCCGGGCGTCGGCCCAGAAGTGACCTGCGTCGCTGTGGCCGAGGCGCCCGGTCGTGCACGATGATGTGCCTTCGCCGCACCGCCCCATCCCGAACAGGAGCCGCCCCGTGACCACAGCCCCGGAGACCGTCGACATCCTCGCCGTGGCGCGCGACCAGGTCCTCGAGCGTGGTGTCGGTCTCGCCGAAGAGCAGATCCTCGAAGTCCTGCGGCTCGGCGACGACCACCTGAGCGACCTGCTGGCGCTGGCCCACGAGGTCCGGATGCGCTGGTGCGGCCCCGAGGTCGAGGTCGAGGGCATCATCAGTCTCAAGACCGGCGGCTGCCCGGAGGACTGCCACTTCTGCTCGCAGTCCGGTCGCTTCCCGACACCGGTGCGTTCGGCGTGGCTGGACATTCCCGGCCTGGTCAAGGCCGCCCGGCAGACCGCCGAGACCGGCGCGACCGAGTTCTGCATCGTCGCCGCCGTCCGCGGCCCCGACAAGCGACTGCTCTCGCAGGTCCGCGAAGGCATCAAGGCCATCCGCGAGGACGGCAACGACATCCAGATCGCCTGCTCGCTCGGCATGCTCACCCAGGAGCAGGTCGACGAACTCGTCGAGATGGGCGTGCACCGCTACAACCACAACCTGGAGACCGCGCGGTCGCATTTCGCGAACGTCGTCACCACGCACACGTGGGAAGAGCGCTGGGAGACCCTGCGCATGATCCGCGAGGCGGGCATGGAGGTCTGCTGCGGCGGCATCATCGGCATGGGGGAGAGCATCGAGCAGCGCGCCGAGTTCGCCGCGCAGCTGGCCGAGCTGAACCCGGACGAATGCACGATGAACTTCCTCATCCCGCAGCCGGGTACGCCGTACGAGGGGTACGAGGTCGTCGAGGGCAAGGACGCGCTGCGCACCGTGGCCGCGTTCCGGCTGGCGATGCCCCGCCCGCTGCTCCGGTTCTCCGGCGGCCGTGAGCTGACCTTCGGCGACCTGGGCACCAAGCAGGGCATGCTCGGCGGCATCAACGCGATCATCGTCGGCAACTACCTGACCAACCTCGGCCGCCCGGCCACCGCGGACCTGGAAATGCTCGACGAGCTGAAGATGCCGGTGAAGGCGATCAGTGACGTCCTCTGACCGACCGGCGTTCTGCGTCCACTGTGGACAGCCGTCCGACGGTGGCGCGGAACATCCCGCCTGCCACAACCCGAGAACGGCACTCGAACCGCCGCGCTACTGCACGTACTGCGCGCGGCGCATGATCGTCCAGATCACCCCGGTCGGCTGGACGGCCCAGTGCAGCCGTCACGGCTCCCTCGCCGGCTGAACACCCGCAATTCGTCACCTGGTTGCGGTGGTTGCGCGCGCAACCACCGCAACCAGGTGACGAATTGCGGGAGACGCGTGCCGGGCCGCGTGCGCTGGGGGCGTCATTGGTTACGCTCTGCACAAGCAGTTCGAGGGAGGAGTCCGGGGTTGGGCGAGACGACCGGTAAACCGGCACACCTGTCTTCCAGCGTGTCCGACCCCTGGTCGGTGCCCGTGCTGCCGAGGCCGCGCCGTCCGTTCCCGCAGGTCGTCATCAAGGCCGATCTGCTGCCGGCGGTCAGCGTGCTGTCCACGGCGGGCCTGCTCGGCTTCCCGCTGGCCTGGCTGTGGTCGCGGCTCGCGCCGCCCCAGCGGATGCGGGTGATCGACGACCGCGGCGGCCTCGCCCCGCTGGAACTGGAGAGCTGGCACCGCTTCGACGATCTCGCCGTCTACGGTTTCCTCGCGCTCGGCGCCGGCCTGCTGATCGGCATCGTGACCTGGCTGCTGCGGGAGCGCCGCGGGCCGGTCGTGCTGATCGCCGCGACCGGCGGCGCGACCCTCGCGGGTTGGCTGGGGACGACGATGGGGGTCGCCTTCGCCAACAGCCGCTACGAGATCGCTTCGGCGCCCGCCGTCGGCGACGTCATCGCGAAGGCACCGCAGATCGAATCCTCGTGGATCATGCTCGCCGCGCCGCTGATGACCACGCTGGCCTATACGCTGCTGACCGCGTGGAACGGCCGGGAAGACCTGGGCCGCCGCCTCGGCTGAGGATTTTCCTCTAGGGTGGGCGGCAACTTCTCTAGGGGGCTTTCTCTTGACCGACGACATCGAGGTTTCCCGGCACAACGCCGTCCGTTTCCCGGGTATCAGCCCGCGCGCCTACGAACATCCCGTCGATCGCGGCGCACTGGCCACACTGCGTGCGGTCCCCGGATTCGCGCAGGTCGTGAAGGCGGTTTCCGGTTTCTACGCCGAACGCGGCGAGCGGCTCATGGCGCTCGCGTCCGCGATCCGGGTCGGCCCGAAGCAGTATCCGGAGCTGGACAAGCTCCGCAACGAATGCGCCGAGACACTCGACCTCGATCGCGTGCCCAACCTGTTCGTCGCCCGCAGCCCCGAGGTCAACGCGCAGACGATCGGCATGGACGAGCCGTTCATCGTGCTCAACACCGCGGCCGTCGAGGCGATGGACCTCGCGTCGCTGCGGTTCGTGATCGGGCACGAGATGGGGCACGTGCTGTCCGGGCACGCGGTGTACCGCACGATCATGCTCCGGCTGATCGGCCTGCAGATGTCGATGTCGTGGACGCCGGTGAGCGCGATCGGCATCCGCGTCGTCATCGCCGCGCTGCGCGAGTGGTACCGCAAGGCCGAACTGTCCTGCGACCGCGCCGGGCTGCTGTGCTCGCAGGACCCGACGGCGGCGCTGCGCTCGCAGATCCTGGTCGCGGGCGGCATCGACCCGGCGAAGATCGACATCCCGGCGTTCCTGCAGCAGGCGGCGGAATACGAGTCGGTCGAGGACATTCGCGACAGCTACCTGAAGTTGCGTTACGTCGAGACGATGTCGCATCCGCTGGCGGTCGTGCGCGCCGCGCAACTGCAGAAGTGGGCCGCGTCGGAGGACTACCGGGGGATCCTGGCAGGCGAGTACCCCCGCCGTGACGAGGACGCGCCGTCGTCCACCTGGACCGACGACCTGAAGTCGGCCGCGAAGTCGTACAAGGACTCCTGGAACAGCTCGGCCGACCCGCTGACGAAGGTGTTCAGCGACGTCGGCGAGGCGGTGTCCGGGGCGGCGGGCAAGGTGTGGAGCAAGTTCGGCGGGGGCAACGGTCCGGGCGAGGAACCCGCGTCGGAGACGGGCAAGGACGGTTAGAGCCAAGGTGGCTCAGGTCCCTGCGTGGCTTCCGGGTGCGGTTGATGCCAGACCTTCTCGGACTTGGTGATCGCCACTTCGCCCCACGTACGCCTTCACCCTTGCCTAAGTACATGAAGGCCCCCTTCCTTGCGCCAGGCGCAAGGAAGGGGGCCTTCATGTACTTAGGTGGGCAAGGACCACAGGAGTGATGCCTACCGGATGCCGCCCTGGTTCGCCCGCTGCTGTTGCTTGCCTGCCGTGAGCGGGCTGGACCGCGTCGCGGAAGCCACTTCCCAAGACGTCAGATGTTCCGAAGGTGACTTTTAGTGACACGCCCACCAGGGGCGACAGGGGGCCGATAGGTCACCTGCCGCAGCTCGCGTATCGGCGGCACGTCATGAGTGGTAAGTGCCGGCAAAACCGTCCTTACCACTGACGAGGGCGTTCAGTTCAGGTTCGAGGGGCGCGTGAACTCGCCCAGTTCCCCCGGCGGCATCGGGACCGCGCCGAGGGTGCTGAGGAACCCGGCCTCCCGCGTCAGCAGCCGGCAGGCGATCCGCAGCCGCCGCAGCGGGTTGGTCTCCTCCAGCAGGCGTTGCCGGTCCTCCAGCGGGAGCAGGCAGTCCGAGGTGAGCCGGTAGGCGAGGACCGCGATGTCGCTGTCCTCGGGCGGGGTGGTCCAGTCGTCGGCGTCCCAGGCGGATTCGCAATAGCGCCGGTGCGCGGCCTTCGCGACGTCGGCGAGTTTGTTCACGGTGCCGCTGTGCACCGAGGCGACCCGGTCGTCGGGCACCCACTCGATCGAGCCGATCAGGTAAGGCGCGGATACGCGGTCGATCTCGAGCAGCCGGAACCGGCGCCGCGCGGTGGTGACGACGTCGAATCTGCCGTCCGGCAGCCGTTTCGCCTCGCGCAGCACCGTGCTGCAGCCGATTTCGTGGACGTGCTCCGGCCCGCTGACCTCCCTGATCATCGCCGAACGCAGGGCGATGACCCCGAACTCGCGGTCGGGGACGACCTCGCCGACGAGATCGGACATCAGCTGCCGGTACCGCGGCTCGAAGATGTGCAACGGCAAGTGTGTTCCGGGCAGAAGCACGGTCTGTAGCGGGAACAGCGGCAAGATCGCCTTCCCGGTGGACTCCTCGCTCGGCTCGGTCACCCGTTCAAGGTACGGGGACCGCGAGGACTTCGCAGGACGGTCACCTCCGGGTGGGCGGGCGGAACACCGCGAACGGGTCGGTGATCTGCATCCCCTTGCCCGCGAAGGAGAAGAGCGCCGCCGGACGACCGCCACTGCGGCCCGGCGGGGCGGTGCGCCCGGTGGGCAGGAGCAGTCCGCGCCGGGACAGTACCCGCTGCAGGTTGGTCGCGGACACCCGGTAACCCAGCGCAGCCGAGTACAGGCCCCGCAACGCCGATACGGTGAACTCTTCCGGGGCCAGCGCGAACCCGAGATTGGTGTAGCAGAGCTTCGAGCGAAGCCGGTCCCGCGCGCGCAGCACGATCGACTCGTGGTCGAACGCCGTCCGCGGCAGCGCGGAGACGTCGTGCCACTCGGTGTCTTCCGGGATCTCGGGGTCCACATCGGACGGTACGAGACCGAGGAACGCCGTCGCGACGACGCGCGGGCCCGGCACCCGGTCCGGCGCGCTGAACACCGCCAGTTGCTCCACATGCTTCAACTGGCATATGTCGACCTTCTCCGCGAGTTGCCGCCGGATGGACGCCTCGACGTCTTCGTCCGGGCGAAGCCTGCCGCCGGGGAGGGACCAGCGGCCCAGATGGGGATCGAGCGCGCGCCGCCACAACAGGACCCGGAGTGTGTCCGAGCGCACTTGCAGGACCGCTCCCAAAACCTCGTGGGCGAGGGGGGTCCGGGTGTTAAGATGACTTCGCACGGTTTTCGATTGTAAGGCGAAAACCGACAGTGGACAACTCGGTCCGGAGGGCCAGAACGATGACGAGCACCCTGCAGAACGACCTGACCCCGTACGGTGGCGTCGTCGCCGACGCCGCATGGGCGGAGGAGGTGCGGAGCCTCGCTCGCCAGCGCGACGCCGTCCTGCTCGCGCACAACTACCAGGTCCCCGAGATCCAGGACATCGCCGATTTCACCGGCGATTCCCTCGCGCTCAGCCGCATCGCGGCGAGCAGTGACGCGTCCACCATCGTCTTCTGCGGCGTGCACTTCATGGCCGAGACGGCGAAGATCCTGGCGCCCGAGAAGACGGTCCTGATCCCGGACGCGCGGGCGGGCTGCTCGCTGGCGGACTCGATCACCGGCGACCAGCTGCGGGCGTGGAAGGCCGAGCACCCCGGCGCGGTCGTCGTGTCCTACGTGAACACCACGGCCGAGGTCAAGGCCGAGACCGACATCTGCTGCACCTCGTCGAACGCCGTCGACGTGGTCGCCTCCATCCCCGCTGACCAGGAGGTTCTGTTCCTGCCGGACCAGTTCCTCGGCGCGCACGTCAAGCGGGTGACCGGCCGGGAGAACATGCACGTCTGGGCTGGGGAGTGCCACGTGCACGCCGGGATCAACGGTGCGGAGCTGGCCGAACGGGCCGCGGAGAACCCGGACGCCGACCTGTTCATCCACCCGGAATGCGGTTGCGCGACGTCGGCGCTGTACCTGGCGGGTGAGGGCGCCGTCGCCCCTGAGCGGGTCAAGATCCTTTCGACCGGCGACATGGTCCACGCCGCCCGTGACACCAAGGCGAAGTCGGTGCTCGTGGCCACCGAGATCGGGATGATCCACCAGCTCCGCAAGGCCGCGCCGGAGATCGATTTCCGCGCGGTGAACGACCGGGCGTCCTGCCGGTACATGAAGATGATCACGCCCGCCGCCCTGCTGCGGTCGCTGCGCGAGGGTGCCGACGAGGTCCACGTCGACGTCGAAACCGCCGCTCGTGCCCGCGCTTCGGTGCGGCGCATGATCGAGATCGGGCAGCCTGGCGGCGGAGAATGACCGACCCGGTTACCGCCTTGCAGGCGAAAACCCACCCGGTGTGGGAGGCCGTCACCGATCTCGTGGTGATCGGCAGCGGGGTCGCCGGGCTCACCGCCGCCCTGCGGGCGCGGGAGCTCGGACTGCGCGTCCTGGTGGTCACCAAGGCGACGGTCTCCGACGGGAACACCCGGTGGGCGCAGGGCGGGATCGCGGTCGTGCTGGAGGGTGAGCACGAGCGGGGCGACTCGGTCGGCAAGCACGCGGCCGACACGCTCACCGCGGGCGCCGGGCTCTGTGACGAGGAGGCCGTCCGGTCGATCATCGCCGGCGGCCCGGCCGCGGTGGCCAGGTTGCGGGCGGAGGGTGCCCGCTTCGACCAGGCCGTCGAGGGCCGTGAGGAACTTGCGCGCACGCGCGAAGGAGGTCACAGCGCGTTCCGCGTCATCCACGCCGGTGGAGACGCGACCGGCGCGGAGGTCGAGCGGACACTGGTGGCGAAGGCCGGTGACAGGCGGATCCCGGTGCTGGAGCACCACATCGCCGTCGACGCGCTCCGCACGCCCGCGGGCGAGGTCGTCGGCGTGACCGTCCTGAACCACCACGGCGTGCCCGGTGTCGTCCGGGCGCAGGCGGTGCTGCTGGCCAGCGGTGGGCTGGGGCAGCTCTACCAGGCGACGTCGAATCCGGAGATCGCCACGGGGGACGGGCTCGCGCTCGCGCTGCGCGCGGGGGCGCAGGTCGCGGACGTCGAGTTCGTCCAGTTCCACCCGACGGTCTTGTTCACGCCCGGTGCCCGCGGCCGTCTCCCGCTGGTCACCGAGGCGGTGCGCGGCGAGGGGGCGACCCTGCACGACGCGACGGGCGCTTCGGTCATGCGGGGGGTGCATCCGCTCGGTGATCTCGCGCCCCGGGACGTCGTGTCGGCGGCGATCACCCGCCGGATGACGCAGGCGCCCGGCGGTGTCGACGACCACGTCTTCCTCGACGCGACAGGGATCTCCGGGTTCGCCAAGCGATTCCCGACCGTGCACGCGGCGTGCGCGGCGATCGGGCTGGAGCCGGCGAAGGACCCGATCCCGGTCACGCCGGCGGCGCATTTCGCCTGCGGTGGCGTGGTGACCACCGTGGACGGACGTTCCGGGGTTCGCGGTCTCTACGCGGCGGGCGAGGTCGCGAGGACCGGCCTGCACGGCGCGAACCGGCTGGCCTCCAACAGTCTGCTCGAAGGACTCGTCGTCGGCCGGCGGGTGGCGGAGGCGGTCGCCGTCGACCTCGCCGCCGGTCTGCTGGCCGACCCGCGCCGAGGTGTGCTCACCTCTCCGGCGGAGGTCCCGGTGGCCGACCGCGACGCGCTGCAGCGCGCGATGAGCCGCTACGCCGCGATCGGCCGGGACGCCGAAGGTCTTTCGGTCATCGGTTCGGTGCTGGATCTCTCGGTACTGGAAAGTCCTTTGTGGACGCCCCGGATCGTGGAGGACGCGGCGCTCACCTTGGTGGCGGAGGCACTGGTCGCGGCGGCCGCGCGCCGGACGGAGTCCCGCGGCTGCCACGTGCGGACCGATTTCCCCGAACGCGACGACGACGTCTGGCAACGCGGCCAGCTCATCCGGCTCAGCCCGTCGGGGCAGCCGGTGCTGGCCGATCCGATCGCTTTGGAGGGTGTGGCATGAGCGAATTCTCCCCGTGGGTCACCAAGGCGCTGGCCGATCACGGTCTCGACGTCCCCGATGTGCACCGTGTCGTCACGACGGCCTTGGCCGAGGATCTGCGGTACGGGCCCGACGCGACGACGAACGCGACCGTGCCCGAGTCCGCGACCGCGCTGGCCGAGCTCACGCCGAGGACGGCCGGGGTGGTCGCCGGGATCCCGGTGGCGCTGGCGGTGTTCGACGTCGTGCTCGGTGCGGAGCTGGAGATCCTGGCCGCCCGCGACGACGGTGACCGGCTGACCGCCGGCGAACCCGCGCTGGTCCTCCGCGGTCCGGTGCGAGGCCTGCTCACCGCCGAACGCACCGCGCTGAACCTGCTGTGCCACCTGTCCGGTATCGCCACCGCGACCGCCGCCTGGGTGCGCGCCCTGGAGGGAACCGCTTGCCGGGTCAGGGATTCGCGCAAGACCCTGCCGGGACTGCGGTTGCTGGAGAAGTACGCGGTCCGCGCGGGCGGCGGGGTGAACCACCGGCTCGGTCTCGGTGACGCCGTCCTGATCAAGGACAACCACGTGGTCGCCGCCGGTTCGGTGACGGCGGCGCTCGCCGCGGCCCGCGAGCACGCGCCCGGACTGCACTGCGAGGTCGAGGTCGAC
Source organism: Amycolatopsis sp. QT-25 (assembly GCF_029369745.1). NCBI lineage: Bacteria > Bacillati > Actinomycetota > Actinomycetes > Pseudonocardiales > Pseudonocardiaceae > Amycolatopsis > Amycolatopsis sp. QT-25. The sequence continues at coordinate 5,665,398 of NZ_CP120210.1, read as the reverse complement.
GATCTGGGCCAGTTGGAGGAGGCGCTCGCCGCGGGTGCCGACGAGGTGCTGCTGGACAACTTCACGCCCGACGAATGCGCGAAAGCCGTCGACAGGCGCGACGAGGTTTCACCGAAGACCCGCCTGGAATCCTCGGGCGGCCTGCGGCTGGACGTGGCGCGGGCGTACGCGGAGTCCGGTGTGGATTTCCTCGCCGTCGGCGCGCTCACCCACTCCTCACCCGCGCTCGACCTCGGGATGGACCTGCGCTGACCGGGAGCACTAGAATTCCCTTGTGTGACAAGGGAATTCTGGAGGAATGGTGCGCTTTGCCGGTAAAACTGCCGTCGCGGGATGCGTCGCCTTCATGGCGTCGCTCGGCATCGGAGTCCCGGCGACGGCGGTCGCCGAACAGTGCGCGAACCCGACCGGCACCTACACGGCCGCCGTTTCGTGGGGACAGCGGCTGATCGATCCGGTGCGGATCTGGCCGCTGTCACGCGGCGCCGGCCAGCTGGTCGCGGTGATCGGCACCGGCGTCGACGGTGGCAACGGCCAGTTCGCACCGGGTCAGCTCGTCGGCGGCCAGGGCACCACGGCCGACGACTGCGACGGCCGGGGCACCATCGCGGCCGGGATCGTCGGCGCGCAACCGGATCCGTCCACGACGTTCACCGGGATCGCGCCCGGTGCCAAGATCCTCCCGATCCGCTACACGCAGGTGAACGGCGGCGGCGATCCCGGGCAACTCGCGTCCGCCATCGAGACCGCGCTGAACCGCGGCGCCGGGATCGTCCTGATCGCCGTCCCGGCCGCCGCCGACAGTCCGGCGCTGACCGGTGCCGTCTCGCGCGCCAGGGAGAAAGGCGCCCTGGTCATTTCTCCCGCCGCGGGGACACAACAGGCCCAGACGTCCTACCCGACCGCGACACCCGGGGTGCTCGCGGTGGGATCGACGAACCGGACCGGTGCGGCGGTGCAGTCGGAATCCGGTTCCTACGTGGGAATTTCCGCGCCCGGCGCCGAACTGGTCAGCACTTCCGCCGGCGCGGGCGGGACGGTGGCGCACCGGTGGCCGGTGAGCGACCCGAGCCTGGCCGCCGCGCACGTGGCCGGCGTCGCCGCGCTCGTGCGCGCCTATCACCCGGCACTGTCACCGGAACAGGTCGTCGCCCGGCTGACGCTGACCGCGCACCGCGGCCCGGGCGGCGGTCACGATCCCCGGCGGGGCTGGGGCGCGATCGACGCCTACGCCGCCGTTTCCGCCTCGATTCCCGCCGGCACACCCGGGCCGGGAGGACCGCCGAGCGTCGCTCCGGACACCTTCGTCGTCCCCGCCGCCGCGCCCGCCCGGGCCAACGCGGACAAGGTGTCCGGCGTGCTCGCCATCGCCGGGGTGGCCGCCGCCATCGCGGCGGGCGTGGTGGTGGCCGCGATCCGGCGGGGGAAACGCCGAGGCTGGAAGCCTTCACGGTTCCGTGCCTCGTGAGCGGCAGCGGTGTACTGGGGGACACCGCCGCCGCTCACGAGGTCTTTCGCGACCCCCTGGGGGCAAGTGTCCTAGGGGACGGGTACGCAGGCCGTCGAGCCCACGATGGTCACGCCGTCGCCGACGCGGGAGACGTGCACGTTGAAGTCGGCGCCGTCCCGGCTGAACTGCGCGATCAGCTCACGCGGGTTACTGCGGTCGCGGGTCCGCCAGCCCTGGTTTTCCAGCAGGGGAAGGACGACGTCGACGAGGGTGCGGACCGCGTCGGACGCGTCGTCCACGCGAAGGCCGTACTGCCAGCACAGTGACCTGCCCGGCTGAGTCGGGTCGCAGTCCAGTTCGCCTTCCACGGTGCGCTCGGCGGCGGTGCCGAAGGTGCCCGCGACGCCGTCGATGACCGCTGTCAGGTCTTCGGCCAGCGGGTCGAGCGCGGTGTTCGTGGTGATCATGATCAACCCTCAGTCTCTTGGGGCGCACCCGCGATCACGATCGCGGGTGGCACGCGGTCGGCCGATTCTCGCTGCGCTCCTCCGCTCCGCCACCTGTCCGTCACAACCCTCGTCCGACGCCTTCGATGGCCATCTCGCGCAGCGAACCGCCGGTGAAGCCCTCGTGCGTGACGGCGCCGCCGGTGAGCACACCGTAGATGTTGTTCCAGGAATCGGAACCCGGCTTGAGGACACCGCTGTGGGAATCGAAGCCCCACTGCAGCTCGCCGTTCGCGTCGCGGCCGGTTTCCAGTTCGACGACGCCGGGGAAGCGGTCGGGGTCCGCTCCGTGCCCGGTGCCGAGCCATTCGAAGAGACCCGCGTTGCCCTGCGCGACCACGATCGGGTCGAAAGGGGCCGTCATGGAGTATCGCTGCACACCGGCCTGGCTGGCCGGGAGGTCGTCCGGGCCCCAGATCCCGTGGCCCATCCCCGCGGATTCGACGTGCAGCACCTGATCGGCCCTGAGCCCGAGCTGTTCCGCCAGCCCCACGGTCGCGCCGCCGTAGCTGTGCCCGACGGCGGTGACCACGACACCGGGGCCGGCGTGGCTGTCGATCTGGCCACGCAGTTCGTCGCCGAAACGTTTGAGCTCGGGCGCCATCGTCTGCGCGTAATGCGCGGCAGGCCCTTCGGTGACGACGTTCTGCGGAAAGACCCCGTCGGCCCAGACCACCATCGCGGTCCGTCCGGTGGCGTCCGCGGCGACCAGGCTCTTGCCGAGGTCGGCGTAGCTCTGGAAGTTGCCGAACGAGGTGTTGACGCCGGGGACGAACAACCCGACGTTGCGGGTGCCCGGTTCGATCCGGCCGACCAGTTCGGCGATCCGCCCGAGCTCGCGCGGATCGAACCGCAGAATCTGCCGGTCGCCGGCGAGGATGTCCTCGTACAGCGCGATCCTGGTGCGCGCGTTCGCGATGTCGTCGGCTTTTCCGCCGTGTGTCAAAAGGTTCGCGAGCCGCTCGCGTTCGGAGGTCAGCGCGTCGGTGACCTTGGTGCGGTTCTCGGCGATGGCGGTGGCCCAGGAGCCGGTGTCGGCGGCGCCGCCGACGCCCGCCGGGTTCCCGGCCTTGGGCAACGGGTTCTCCGGCATCAGCGCCCGGTACGAAGCGGCGACCTGGACGTCTGCGCGCCGGTAGCCGCCGGCCGCGGACGTGAGTCCTCGATGGAGCACCGTCGCCTTGGTGAGCTGGCCGTCGAGTTTGCCCGCGACGTCCTTGATCGTCTTGGTGTACGTCGCCGATGCCGCACCGGACGAAGAAACGTGGCCGAACGCGGCGGCGGGGACGTTCTCGCCCGCCAGCGCGGTCTGCGCGGTCTTGAGGACGCCGGCGCGTTGTTCGAGCTCCGCCGCCGCCGCTTCGAGCCTGGCGGGGGCGACTCGGTAACCGCCCGCACTGGATGCCATCACCGAGCCGCCTCTCCTGGTCGGAAAAGATCAGTACTGTTCGGGTTCTTCGCCGAGCACGGCGGGAGCGACCGGGGACGACTGACCCCAGACGTTCTCGGTCTCCACGAGCCACGGCGGGATGCGCCGTCCGGAACCCATGTCGCCGCCCGCGCCCATGCCCATCGGCATCATGGGCATCATCGGCATCGCGCCCTTGGCCGCCACCGCGCCGGCCGCACCGGCGGCCCCGCCCGCGAGCCCGCTCAGCGCGCTGCCCGAGCCGCCGTCGCCGGCCAGACCGGAGAACGCGGCCGGCGCCTCGCCGGGACCGGAGAACCCGCCACCTCCGGCGCCGATCGCGCCGCCGATCGAGCCGCCGTCCAGCGAAGGCGCGCCGCCACCGCCGATCGGGATGCCGCCACCGGCCCCGCCCGCGGTGGCGCCCGCCCCGCCGGCGCCACCGCCGACGACCGCGCCGTCCTTCTTGTCGTCCTTGGGGTTCTTGCCGCTGGCCCAGCCCGGCACCCGCGGCATGATCGAGCCGAACCGGCCGAACGCGGCGGCCGAGGCCGCGGCGAGACCGGCGGTGAACATGTCGCCGAACAGCGGATTCGATTTGGGGACCTGACCCGGCTGCCCGCTGGTGGGCGGCGTGGAGCCGTCCGAAGGCAGCGGATGCGTGTCGTCGCCCGGTGCGACACCCACACCGGGCGTTCCGCCGATGCCGTTGCCGACCGAGCCACCCGGGGCGGTGCCGCCACCGGCGACCGGCGGCGGGGTGACGGCGTTCGGGGAGGCCGGAATGGACTCCTCCGCCGTCGAGTACTCACCCGCGAGCTGGGTCATCACCACGATCGCCTTGCTGTGTGCCGCGTTGGCCGCGCTCGCGGCCTGCTGCTGCGCTTCGACGTTCGCGATGGCTTGCTGCCGCTGCTGCGCCGCGTTGACGATCGTCGCCTGCGACGAATCCGGCGGCAGCAGCGGCGGATTGACGGCCAGTGCGAGGTCGGCGGGGGCGACGTCGGGTACCGCGACCGGCGGCGGCATCTCCTTCTTGGCCTTCACCAGCGCGTCCGCCGCGTCTTCGAGGAGGTCGTTCATCGCGTGCGCGGTCTGGGCGACCTTGCGGATGCCACCGACCAGGTCGGTGATCATCGTGTGGTACTTGTCGGCGGCGCCGCCGGTCCAGCTTCCGGAGAACTCCTTCAGCTCACCGGTCAGGTTCTCGGCCTGTTCGAACAGGCCGGAACCGGTGGACTGCCATTTGTGGGCCGCGTGACGCGCCGTGGTGGGGTCGCCCGCCTGCAGCATCGCGTAGAGCTGCTGGTGGGAGTACGCGGCGAAGTTCGTGTGCGCGGTCTCGGTCATCCCTTGTTCCCCCCGCCGTGCGAGCCGCTGTTACCGCCCAGCACGCCCCCGAGGGCGTTGAGCAACGGATCGAGCAACCCGGTCTGCTGACTCGAGTGGTTCATGTCGCCCGCCACCGAATCGTCGGCCGCCGCGTAACCGTCGGCTACGGTCGTGGTGACGTCCTGCGCGAAGGTGATCGCGCCCTTGACCTGGTCCAGCAGCCCCTGCATCTCGGCGACGGCCGCCTGGTGCGCCTTGGTGAGTGAACCCGCCTCCCCGAACTCGCCGAACAGCAGCGGCTGTTCGCTCAGGGTCAGCAGGAAGTCGTTCGGCTTGGACATCGCGTGGATCTGGGTCTCCAGTTCCCGCACGAAGTCCTTCAGTGATTCCAGATGGACGTAGTACGAGTGGTCTTGCATTGATCCCGGCTCTCTCGTGAACGGCCACGCCGACAAGGGGACGACAACGCGCGAAGCCGGCCGGCCGGTGCCGAGGGGGGTGAAAGCACCGGCCGGCCGACGGATGGGGATCAGCCGGCGAACAGGCCCTGGTTGCGGTTCTCCAGGCTGTGCTGGAGATCGTGGGCGTCGCCGACCTTGCCACCGAACTGCGCGATGATCGCCACGATGTCCGCGGTGGCCTGGCGCAGGCGGGTTTCGGACGCGCGGGCCGCCTCACCGGCGGAGCTGCCGGAGGCGTACCAGGTCTGGGTGATCGGCTGCAGGTTCGTGTGCAGCTGTTCGAGCTGGGACGTGAGCGCCTTGGCCTTGGCGGCCAGCGAGGCCGAGCTGTGCTGCAGCGCGGCGAAGTTGATTTCGACGACGTCAGCCATGATTGGTGGTCCTCTCGCGGATCAGGGGTTGAGCCGGTGGATCACGGTCTGGTCGACGGTTCCGCTGACCCCGGTCAGGCTTTCCCGGACCTGCTCGTCACCCGAGTTGTAGTTCCGGTTGCTCTCGTGCACGAGGCGCGACATCGTGTTGAGCTCGTTCACGGCGATGGTCATCTTCTCCTGCAGGCGACGCTGCAGGTCCCAGAACGCGACCGCCTGGTCACCCTTGTAGTTGTGCAGGGTCTGGGTCAGCTCGCTCTCCAAGCTGGCCATCGTGGTCTTGGCGTTCGACGCGGTCTCCTCGAACCCCTGGACGGCGCGCGCCATCGCAGCTGCGTCTGCCTGATATCCCGTACCGGTCATTGATGGGCCACCTCCTCTCATCTCGCTGGAAATCCCGGTGAGCACCAGGGGACGCCCTGTCTGCTCTTGTGAAGGACACGCTAGAAAAGAGGGGGGTGCGGTCAAACGGCACAACTGCCGGTCGCGGTGACGGCACTATTACCCACAGGTCGGCGGTAAGGCTTTCCCCACCCTCGACGCGGGGGAGTGCTCCAGTGTCCGGACCGGAGCCTCCCGGCACGCTCGAATCCATGATGGACAGGGGATCCGGGACAGTACCGCATCGACCGCTGATGATCTTGGCGGCGGCGATGGCGGTGCTCGGGGTGATCGCGCTCGGCGGTCTCGTCTTCGACGATCGCGGTCTCGTCGACGCGCCCATCTGGCTCAAACCGCTCAAGTTCACGATTTCCGTGGGGCTGTACGCGGTGACGCTGGCCTGGCTGATCCGGCAGCTCACCCTGGGCGAACGGCTCGGCTGGTGGCTCGGGACGGTGTTCGCGGCCGGCCTCGGCCTGGACATGGCGCTGCTGTTCTGGCAGATCATCGTCCGCGGCCGGACACTCCACTTCAACCAGGCGACCCCGGCCGACCAGTGGATCAACAACATGGTCGCGAACGGCGCCTTCACCGGATGGGGGGCGACGGCGGCCATCGCGGTTCTCTTGCTGTTCCAACGTCTTCCTGACCGGGCGATGAACTCCGCGTTGCGCGCGGGTGCCGCGTTGTCCGTCGCCGGCATCGGGATCGCGCTGCTGATGTTCGGGCCGAACGAACAGCAGAGGGCCCAGTTCCGCTCCGGCGAACGGCCGTCGATGGTCGGTGCCCACGCGGTCGGCGTACCCGACGGCGGCCCGGGCCTGCCGGTGCTGGGCTGGAGCACCGTGGGCGGGGACATGCGGATCCCGCATTTCTTCGGCATCCACGCGATCCAGGCGTTGCCGCTGGTCGCTTTCGGGCTGCTCAAGCTCGCCCGGCGGTATCCGGTGCTCGAATCGGACTTCGTGCGGCGGAATCTGGTCCGGACCGCTTCGGTGGGCTTCGCGGGGCTGCTGGTACTGCTCACCTGGCAGGCCCAGCGCGGGCAGTCCATCGTGCATCCCGATTTCTGGACGCTGGTCGCGGGCGCCGGGATCATCGCCGTCGTGGCCGCGGGTTCGGCCCTTTCACTCCGGACGCGGCGGCCGATGCATCAGCTGAGGTGACTTCGCCGAAGCCCGCCCGTGGCCTTCATCGCGATCCGATAGCTTTCGGGGTGAAGAAGGGGGAAAACGTGCAGCGAACGTGGACTGGCCGTCGGCTTCCGGGCGTGGTGCTCGCGGCGGCGGTGGTGATCGGCGGGGTGGCTTGCTCGCCGGCTTCGCCTGAAAAGGGCGCTTCAGTGGCACCGGAGTTTTTCGGCCCGGCGGGATATCGCGGGCTGACGCCGGGAATGGCCAAGGACGCCGCGCTGGCGGGCGGGAAGCTCGCCACGGCACCGACGTCGACTTTGGATGGTTGCGCCGACTTCTCCTACGCGGGCGGCCCGGCACCCGACCCGGCGCGGATGAAGGCGGAAGCCGACGCGGAGACCAAGGCCAAGGATCTGAACAGGAAGGCCGACGAACTTCAGGCCGATCCGGAGCCGAAGCCAGGCGCCTCCGCGGAGGAGAGCGCCAAGGCGGCGGAGAAGTCCGCCAAGGACACCCGGCTGTTCGCCGACGCCGCTCAGGCGTCCGCTGATCTGGCGGGCAAGCGGGAGGAACGCGACAAGGCCTTCGTGGCCGCCGGTGGCGCCTCGTTCGGCAAGAACGGGCTGCGTGAACTCGCCGCCCCTTCGGACGCGAAGACGGCGGAAGGGATCGGCGCCGGTTCGTCGCTGGTGGAGCTCAAGACGGCCTACGACGCCAAGGGTCTGAAGGTCGGCGACAACGGCCGGTTCCAGGTGCCTGTCGACGGGAAGCCGGACTGGGTCTACGAGTTCACCGTCACCGGGGAGAAGGTCGGCTCGGTGTCGATGGTCGACTCGAAGTCGAAGTGCGCCTGAGAGTTCGAGGTAGGGAGCGCGAGCTGGTCGTGAGAGGCGTTTCGGTTATCGAGGGGTAAGGCGCTCTATCGTGTGGGTGGCAAGTCCGTGAAGGCCTCCTTGAGGAACCCTGGGTCCCTCAAGGAGGCCTTCACGGACAGCAAACCGCCCATGCAGAGCGACCACACGCCCTACGCGCGACAGGTCGACTTACCTCTCACTAACGCGGTGCGCATGGCTCGAAACGGCGCCGACAGCAAAAACGTCCTTTGTGGACGGTCGTGGGTGTGCCGGACCCAGGCGATCGGGCCATTCGAAGTTGGCGGCCTGACACGTTTGCCCTACCCCGCAACAGAACCCGAACCGCCGCTCACGACCGGCTGGGCCGCGTACCGGTGTCAGACTCCCGCGGTGGTGCGGATCCAGTTGCGGCTCGCCGCGACGCTGGTGTAGTTCTGGGTGCCCTGCGGGTTCGTGCCGGAGTTGCTGCCGGTCGAGCAGACACCGACCTGGACGCCGTTCGAAAGCTGCGGGCCACCGGAGTCGCCGTGCCAGGCCGAACCGTTGACACCGACGCTGGCGATGGCCTGGCCGCCGTACGCGTCGCTGCTGGTGCCGGTGATGCGGACGTTGGCCGTCTTCAGGACGCTCGACGGCGGGTTGCTGCCCTGTGTGCGGCCCCAGCCGTAGATCTGGTTCGTGGTGCCCTTGGCCGGGTTCGCGGTGCCGAGCTTCATGTACGTCGTGCTCACCGCGGTCGTGAGGTGCAGCAGGGCGATGTCACCGCTCGGGGCCGCCTTCTGCTGGTCGACGTCCGCCTCGGTGCCCTGGTTCAGGCTGACGTCGCCGACCTTGACGTGCATGCCGGGCTTGTTGAGACAGTGCTTCGCGGTGAGCACCCACTGGGGAGCGATGATCGTGCCGGAGCAGTTGAAGCCGCCGAACGCGGTGGCGTCGTCCCAGTAGATCTGGGCGCCCCACGGCGCGGAACTCACGGTGCCGCCGCCGATGATGTCCTGGCCCGCGTTCGCGGCGGGAGTGGCGGCGAGGGTCAGCGCCGCGGCGGCGCTTGCCACCGCGGCGAAGATTTCGGACATACGCATGAATACGCCCTTCGGCCTGCGTCGGGGAGTTCGTTCCGAGAGGAAACGGTTTCACCAAGTTAGGCGGCGGTAAGGGCTTTTGTAACCTACCGAAGTCGGTAAGCGATGCGAGGAAAGTAGTGGGCCGTCCGGGTGGGCGGGCCGACGTCTTGGGGGAAACGAGCTGCCAAACGAATTCCGGAATCGGGTGGATGCTTCCTCTTCGCCGTGGACGTCCGTCGTATCCGAAATCCTCGGGCATTTCTCGCCTGTCAGCGTCTAGAGTGCTCGCGTGACGACAGTGATCGTGCTGAACGGCGGCTCCAGTTCGGGTAAGTCGGGGATCGCCAGGTGCCTGCAGGCGGTGTCGCCGGATCCCTGGCTCACCCTCGGCGTGGACACCTTGATCGACGCCATGCCGTCCACGGTGGACGACGGGATCGACTTCGCGGCGGACGGTGGCGTGAGCGTCGGATCCGGTTTTCGGCGGCTCGAGAACGCGTGGATGGCCGGTGTCGCGGCAATGGCCCGGTCGGGGGCACGGGTCATCGTCGACGATGTGTTCCTTGGCGGGGCCGCGTCGCAGCAGCGGTGGCGTGACGCGCTGGAGGGACTCGAGGTCCGGTGGGTCGGGGTCCGGTGTGACGGCGCCGTGGCCGCCGGGCGGGAGATGGCGCGGGGGAATCGGGTCACGGGGATGGCGGAGGCGCAGGCCGAAATCGTGCATCGAGGCGTCGAGTACGACTTCGAAGTGGACACGGGAGCGAACGAAGCCTTGGCCTGTGCCCGGGAGATCGCCGCCCGGCTCGGGTGACTCCGCTGGGGCGACGCAGGGCTGCACACCGGCTGTCTTCACCGGAAACGATGACGCGATCGTGACGTGCCACAGGCCGATCCGCCCGACAGGCGCACCCGAGGTGTCAGTCCTCCACCGGCTTCGTCCAGGCCACCTGGACCAGCCCCGTCCCGTGCCGCCGTGAGACCAGCACGCCCCGCCCGGCGGGCTGCGGCCCCGGTTTGACCTCGCCGAGCAGTGCCCCTTCGTCCCGCGATCCGGACATCACGAGGCCGGGGGAACCCAGCTCGCGGATCCGTTGCAGCACCGGCTCGAACAGGGACCGCCCGGCACCGCCGCTGCCGCGCGCGAGGACGAGGTGGAGCCCGATGTCCCGCGCCTGCGGCAGGAATTCCAGCAGCGGCAGCAACGGGTTGCGGCCCACGGTGGCGACCATTTCGTAGTCGTCGACGAGGACGAACAGTTCCGGGCCCCGCCACCAGGACCGGTTCCGCAACTGATCCGGCGTGACGTCCGCGCCGGGGAGCCGGTTCCGCATGGCCTGCTGGCACTGGTCGATCAGCCCGGTCAGTACGGTTTCGGAGCCCGCGTAGCCGAGCAGATGCGAATCCGGCACCGCGCCCAGCATCCCTCGCCGATAGTCGGCGACGATGATCGCGGCCTCTTCCGCCGAATACTTCGACACGATGCCCTGCCCGATCGCGCGCAGGAGCGAACTCTTGCCGGATTCCACGTCACCGAAGGCCAGGAAGTGCGGTTCGGTGGCGAAGTCGAGGTACACCGGCCGCAGATTCGATTCCGCGATGCCGAGCGTGATCTGCTTGCGCGGCCCGGCCTCCAGCGAGTCGAGCGGGACCTCGGGCGGCAGCAACCGTACGGCCGGTGCCGGTTTGCCCTTCCAGGCGGCGGAGATCCGGCGGTTCAGCTCCAGGCCACCGGCGCCGACGGTGTCCGGCCGTTGGTCCGAGTCGATCCGCGGCAGTGCCGCGAGGAAGTGGAGCTTGTCCGCGGTCAGCCCGCGCCCCGGCCGGTCGGCGGGGACGTTCTGCGCGATCTTGCGGTCGATCAGCGAATCCGCCGGCTCACCGAGCCGCAGTTCGAGTTTGGTGCCGATCGCGTCGCGCAGCGGCGCCCGCATGCCCATCCACTGGTTGATCGAGACGACGACGTGGATGCCGAAACCGAGCCCGCGCGAGGCCAGACTGGTGATCTGCTCCTCCAGTTGCTCGTATTCCTGGCGGATCGTGGTCCAGTTGTCCACGAACAGGAAGACGTCGCCGAATTCGCGGCCTTCCGTGCTCTCCCGGAACTCCGCACGCCGCTGGCGGAACGTCGTGATCGACTCGATCCCGTTGGCGGAGAAGAACTCCTCGCGCTGTTCGAGCAGGGTCGTCAGCTCCGCCACCACCCGACGGCAGCGCTGGGCGTCGCGCCTGGTCGCGTAGCCGGACACGTGGGGCAGCCCGGCGATCGGCGCCAGCGCGCCACCGCCCATGTCCAGCACGAACAGCTGGACCTCTTCCGGCGTGTGGGTGAGCGCGAGCATCGCGGCGATGTCGCGCATCAGCGTGCTCTTGCCGCTCTGCGGCGCCCCGACGATCAGCGCGTGCCCGGCCGCGCCGGAGAAATCGGCCCACAGCATGTCGCGTCGCTGCTCGAAGGGCTTGTCCACCAGGGCGACCGGGATCATCAGCTTGCCGTTGCCGCCCCAGCCCAGTGGGCACAGGCCGCGTGCCGGGTCTTCGCCGAGCGGTGGCAGGAGCTGGTCCAAGGTGGGCGGTTCGGCCAGCGGCGGAAGCCAGATCTGGTGCGCCTCCGGCCCCTTGCCTTCGAGCCGCGAGATCATCGCGCCGATGATCGTCTCGCCCGTCCCCTTTTCGACCGGCTCTTCGGCCTCGACGGTCACCGGGATCTCCACCGGTGCCAGCGTGAACGGCATCAGGCCGAGGCTCCGGCCGTCCTTGCGCACGATCTTGCTGCGCGGTGGCAGTTCCCCCGAGACGTACGCGGCCTTGAGCCGGATGAGGGTGTCGTTGTCGGACTTCAGGTACGCCGAACCCGGCACGGGCGGCAGCTGATAGGCGTCGGCGACACCCAGCACGGCGCGGCTCTCCGACGCGGAGAACGTCCGCAGGCCGATCCGGTACGACAGATGCGAATCCAGGCCGCGCAGCCGTCCCTCTTCCAGCCGCTGCGAAGCCAGCAGCAGGTGGATCCCGAGACTTCGCCCCAGCCGCCCGATCGCGACGAACAGGTCGATGAACTCCGGCCGCGAGGACAGCAGCTCGCTGAATTCGTCGATGATCACCAGCAGCGACGGCAACGGCCGCAGGTTGACGCCGGCTTCCCTGGCCTTTTCGTAGTCCCGCACCGACGCGTAGTTCCCGGCGGCGTGCAGGAGTTCCTGACGCCGCAGCAGTTCGCCGTTCAGCGCGTCCGCCATGCGGTCGACCAGCGCGAGATCGTCGGACAGGTTGGTGATGACGGCGCAGGTGTGCGGCAGCCCGGTCATCCCGGCGAAGGTCGCGCCACCCTTGAAGTCGATCAGCGCGAGGTTCAGCTTCTCCGAGGAATGTGTGACGGCGAGCGCGGTGACCAGCGTCCGCAGGAGTTCGCTCTTGCCGGATCCGGTCGCGCCGATGACCAGCCCGTGCGGGCCCATCCCGCCTTCGGCCGATTCCTTCAGGTCGAGCTCGACCGGCCTGCCCTCGGGGTTGACGCCCAGCGGGATCCGCAGCCGGTCGCGCGCGGACCGCGGCGCCCAGGTGACGGCCGTGTCGGTGTCGCGCGGGTCGCCGATGCCGAGCAGCCCGGCCAGCCCGAACGTCGCCGACATCGGTGCCTCGCTGACCACCGCCGCCCCCTGGAACAGCGGTGTCAGCATCCGTGCCAGCGCTTCGGCGGCACCGCGGTCCAAGGTGTCCGGCAGGCCGAGGAAACCGAGCCGCTGCTCCGATCCGTCGCCGACGACCATCCCGAGCTGCTCCGGGCTCATGTGCAGGCTCAGCAGCCGTTCCGACGACACCGACCGCGGCTGCTCCGTGCCGATCTCCACCACGGTGACGCCGAGCCTGCCCTCTTCGGCGACGAGCCGCGTGTCGCCGAGGGTGTGCCCGCCGTCGACGATGACGACGACGTGGGGCAGGTCCGGCCGCGAATCCGGCCGGCGGGTGAACGCCGGCCGGTCGCCGAGGTCGGGACCGAGGAGGTCGGCGAGCTTCCCCGAGTCGGCGTCGACGAGCCGTCGCGGACCGGCGGCGTCGGCGGCGGTGGAGGCCACGTGCGGCAGCCACTTCGCCCATTCCCAGTCGTGCAGCCGGTCGGTGTTGACGCAGAGCGCGATCCGCAGGTCACCGGGTGAATGGAAGGTCGCGAGCTGGGTCAGCAGCGCTCGCGCGGTCCCGAGCGTGTCCGGGCGGCGGCCGGACAGGCTGACCTGCGCGAACGACCGCAGCGAGACCGCGACCGGGAGTCCGTCGACCGTCGAATAGGTCCGGATGAAGTGCTTGAGGTTCGTCGAGCACACCGGGTCGAGGTCTTCCAGCGGCACGGTCTGCGGTGCCCTCAACGGCGTCGCGAGCCGCTGCGGCCCCGTCCCGACGCGCACCTGCCCGAACTGCGGGTCGGACCGGCGGCGATCCCACAGCCTCCCCGTCTCGATGTACGCCCACAGATCGGCCGGGTCGGGTTGCAACGCCGCCATCGCCGCGCGCTGGTTGTCCGCGATCTCCCGGACCTGGCCGCGCAGACCGGTCAGATACCGTTGGTAGTCCCGGCGTTCCTCGTTGATCTGCGCCTTCTTCGCCGCGCCACCGCGCCCGAGCGACATCACCACCATGCCCACCATCGCGGTGAGGAACAACGCGCCGAAGATGTAGGTCATCACCCCGCCGTCGCGTCCGATGTAGACGAACGACATCGCGCCCATGCCCAGCATCATCGGCATGAACATCAGCAGCTGCATGGCTCCGCCGGACGAGCCCTTCGGCAGCATCGGCGGGGACTGCAGGACGATTTCACCGGGCTGCTCGCCCAGGGCCGGCAGGCGGTCGCGAGTGGTGCTCATCAGGGTCTTTCTGGCCGCTTGTGGGTAATCCTGCCGATCATTCTGGCCACTCGGGCCGCCCTTGCGGTGGGTACTTTTGCCGTCCGCTCGCGTCTGGTGGCGAACTTACGCTGCTCGAACAATCGCAGACGTGGGGGAACGAGAGAAGGAGAGTCATGGTCGGCACGGGCGAGTACCGGGCGGAGCCCGAGGCCATGCGCTCGACGGTCGGGAACCTGGGCGGCATCATCATGCAGGGCATCAATGTCGTCGGCGACCTCGAACGCACCGTCCTGCAGCCGATGTCGTTCGCCACCTTCGGCAGCGCGGTGGCGGCGGCCAACACGGCCATGCAGAGCCAGCAGGTGGTCGCGGTCCGCACCCTCCTGCAGCTACTGCAGCAGATCAACGGCTTCATCAAGAGCAGCGCCGACGCCTACCAGGCCGCCGACGAGGCGGTCGCGGGCGGCTACGGCGGCCGTCCCGGCGGCGGCGCCGGCTCGGCGTCGTCATCGATCTGGGGGAATTCGCACGCCGCCGAACTGGCGACGCTCGCCATCAACGACAGCGCCGGCGGCGCGGGCGAGCCGTCTTCGGTCGGCAACGTACTGCGCTACCTGGGGGACGCGCGGCTGGGGCAGCTCGGCGACCACCCGATCACCGACACCCGGTTCCACGGCGTCTCGGACTTCAACGACTGGCTGGCAGGCGACGCCGACAACCAGGCGCGGGTCGGGGTCATCGAGGTCTACGCGGGCACGGCGCGCACTTTCGGCGACGTACCCGGCGGGGTGCACAGCGGTGACGTCGTCGTGGTCGAACCGCTCCTGTTCTCCGACCGCGAGCCGATCATCGGCATCGCCGGCGAGGGCGGGCTGCTCTACAACCACGGCATCGTCGAAGCGGACATCAACGGCCTGGCGAAGGTCAGTGTCTACCGCCCGGCTTCCGTCTGACTTCCGGCCTGAGGAGCGACCATGCTGACCTATCCGAATTCCAGCGCGATGGACGCCACGGCGTCCTCGGGCGGGCCGATCACCATCCTGCCGCAGATCCTCACCGGACAGCCGGAGCAGATCGCCAAGCACGTGCTCGAGGTGCTCAAGAAGGCCAACGAGTTCCTCACCATGTACAACGAGGTGACGAAGGCCGCCGAGCAGCTGGGCAAGATCTGGTCCGGCGCCGCGTCGGACTCCGCGCTGAAGAAGATCACCGACTCCCTGAACTCGCTGACCAAGATCATCCAGGTCGTGCAGAAGGGCGCCGAGCTGCTCGGCATCGCCGGGACGCTGATCAAGACCGCGCAGACCGCCTACAAAGCCGTGGTCTCGGCGGTGAACCCGACGGTCGCGGGCCTGATGTCGAATCCGTGGACCTACGGCGCCGCGGTCGCGCTTTCCACCGCCACCAGTGCTTCGCTGCGCGCGTTCATCACCGCGATCGGCGCGCTGCTCAAGGCGCTCGGCGTGGTCGACCTCGCCAACCAGATCACCCAGATCGCCACCATCATCGGCGAGGTCCAGAAGCTGTTCGGGCAGCACGACGCCGGTGACAACGGCGCCGCGGGCAACTCGGCGGTCTCGGGCACCCCGGTCACCGACCCGCGGGCGCCGGGCTCGGTCGCCGGCGGTTCGGGACAGGCCGCCGTCGGTGGTTCCGGCGGTGGTGCTGCAAGCGGTGGTGCTTCGGGCGGTGGTGCTTCCGGCGGTGGCACGACGCCGGGGGAGACGCCGCCGTTCACCCAGTACCGGCCGCCCGCGCTGGGCGGCAACGGCTCGCAGGGGACCTGGCCGGGCGGAGCCGACGCCTGGATCCCGGTGGACAGACCCTCCGGCGGTGGCGCGGGTTCCGGAGGCTCGTACCCGGGAGCGGGGGCGGGCAACGGGAACACGGTCACCATCACCACCGACCTGAGCACCGGCAAGTCCACCGTGCAGGCGCCGGGCGGGCAGGACATCGACATCGACATCGACATGGACTACGGCGGGAAGCACTTCGAGCAGCACATCGACATCGATGCGGGTGCCGACTCACCGGCGAAGGGCAGATAGCCGTGTGGGGGAGCGGTGTGGTCGACGCGTCGGGCGTCGTCGGTTCGATCCTGTCGAATTACCGGCGGCTTGTGGTCGAGTACCAGCGGCGGGTCACCGGTGATCCCGCCGCGCTGAACGCGGCGAGCCGGCGGTGCGGTGAGCGGGCGTCGACGGTTTCGGGTCGCGCGGAGGAGATCGGCGAGGCGGCCAAGGCGCTCAACGCGTCTTGGGAAGGCGACGCGTACGTCGCGTTCTCCACCTCGGCCGCGAAACTCAGCCAGGAACTCGGTGAGCTCGGCACGAAACTGGGCGATCAGTCGAACCGGCTGCGGGGAGGCGCGCAGGCCCTGCAGGGCGCGAAGTCCTGTGTGGACTCGATCCTCGCCCAGTTCGACCAGTACGCCGCGCAGCTCATCAGTCAGGCGCGGACGGCGAACGCGAACGCGGTCGACGCGTTCATCTCCGCCGCCCGGCAGCTCGGCGAGCGCGCCGCGCAGGCGGCACGGGAGATCGCCGACGAACTGAGCGAGGAACTCGCGCGGCTGTTCCCGCCGGAAGGCACCGGCCGGATCGAGCACGAACTCGGCAAATGGGGCCGCGGCCCGTTGTACTGGCTCAACGGAGAAGCGCTCGACGGCCGCAAGCGCCCGCGTTCGCATCCGTCGTGGTTCGGCAATTCCGGCTGGAAGAAACTCACCTGGGACGGTCTCGAAGGCACCCGTGCGCCGCGTGCCGGCGACACGCCGTTCGGCAGGCCGAAGCCGGAAGGCCTGCGCGACAAGGCTTGGGGCAGCACCGAGATCACCTACGCCAAATGGAAGCAGGAGCAGGACGGCTTCACCCCGGGCTGGGACGTGAAAATCTCCTCGCAGGGCTGGGACTTCAAGGCGTCCGGGCACGCCGAACTGGCGGCGTTCAAGGAAGAACTCGAACGCAAGGGCGAATGGGGCGTCGCTTCGGGCAGCGCCAAGGCAACCGCGTTCGCCGGTGGTGAAGTGAACGGCTCACTCCAGGCGGGCGCGCACGGCGTCGGTGTGCACGCAGGAGCTTTCGTCGGCGGCAAGATCGAAGGCGAACTCGCGGCGGACGTGGCCGGGGTGGGCGTCGGCGCGAGCGGCACCCTCCAATATGGACTCGGCGCGCAACTCGACGGTCAGGCCGTTTACGACGCCGGACATCTCAAGGTCAACTTCAAGGCCGGGCTCGCACTCGGGCTCGGCGCCGGGATCGGCGCGAAGATCGACATCGACCTGCCGAAGATCGCGGACACCGTCGGCGACTACGGCGGCGCGGCCGTCGACGCGGTGAGCGGCGCGGCGGGCGAGGCCGCGAACGCCGTCGGCGAGGCATGGGACGACGCGCTCACCCACGTGGGCACGTGGTGAGCGGGATGACCACGGAGGAACGGGTTTCCCTCCCCCTCGGCTTCGACATCCCCGACGGCTGGGTGGCGGTCGAGCCGGCGTCCGCAGGCGCCGACGGCGCGGTCTTCGTGGCGGTGCACGTGGCGGCGGACGGTGAGTTCACCCCCAATATCACCTTGAGCGTCGGGCAACGACCCGATCAGGCGAGGATCACCGAAATCGCCGACGAGGCCGTCGAACGCCTCGGCCGGTCCACGGCCGCGCTCGAAGTGGTGCTGCGCAAGGAGATCAGCACACCGGCCGCCCCCGGGGTCACCCAGGTGCTGCGCATCCGCACCGGCGAAGGACAGGAGCTCGTACAGACGCAGGTGCAGCTGACCGTGCCGGGGGCGAGCCCGGCCGAGCGGCTGGTCCTCCAGATCGCCTGCACCGCGACACCCGAGGCGGCCCGCGACCTCGGCGACGACTTCCGGCGGTTCGTGGGCAGCGTCCACGTCCGGCGGGATTTCACCGCAGAAGAAGGAGAAGACTCGTGACCACCGACCCCTACGCCATGCCGGACATGGACGAGTTGCTGGACCAGGTCCGCAAACAGACCGAAGAGGTGCAGCGCATCCAGCGTTCGGTCGAGGCGATGGAGGTCAAGGCGCACTCGCGGCAGAACGAGGTCACCGTCGTGCTGCGCGGTGACGGCCGCTTCACCTCCATCGACATCGACCCGCGCGCGCTGCGTCAGTACGACGCGCGCGACATCTCGGAGATCGTGCTGGAGGCGGTCAACAACGGGCTCCAGAAGCTGGCCGAGGCCAGCAGCGCCAAATTCGCGCCCGTCATCGAGTCCGCCAAGTCGATCGAAGCATGACGGCCGCGATCGCGGGCTCCACCCGGCGCGTCACGGTGGTGACACCGAGGGCGCGCGTCGACGTGGCGCTGCCGCAGCAGAGCACGTTCGCCGAACTCGTCCCGCAGCTCGTGCGGCTCGCGGGTGCTTCGGGGCAGGCGTCGGCCGAGCATCCCGGCTGGGTGCTCTCCCGGCTCGGCGGCGCTCCGCTCGCGCTCGGGCTCACGGTCGCGGCGGCGCAGGTGCGCGACGGCGAAGTCCTCCATCTGACCCCGCGGGAACGCCCGCGGGGTCCGCTGCTGTTCGACGACGTCGTCGACTCGATCGCCAGCGTCGCCGAGTCGGGCACCGGCCGCTGGGGTCCGGCGGTGGCGCGCAAGGCGGGCATCGTGGCGTCGGTGGTGCTGCTGCTCGCCGGTGGGCTGCTGGTGCAGGCGGCCGCGTCCGGCAGTGTGCTGGCGCCGATCGGGACCGGGCTGCTCGCGCTGGTACTGGTGCTGGGCGGCGGCGCGCTGAGCCGCGCGTACGGCGACGCGGAGGCAGGCGCCGCCGGCGCGCTCGCCGGGGTCGGCGCCGCACTGCTGGCCGGGATGTCGATCCTGCCGCCGCATCCGCTGTTCTCGCTGTCGGCCGGACCGCTGGCCGCCGGGCTCGCGGTGGTGACCGTGTACGGCGTGATCGCGGCCGTTTCGGTGGCGGACCGGCTGCCGTGGTTCGTCGCGGTGACGGTGTCCGCCGGGCTCGGCGCGATCACCACCGCCCTCGTCCTGCTGGCCGACCTCCGCCCGGTTTCGGCGGCCGCCGTGGTCGCCGTCGTGGCGACGGCGCTGGCCGCGGTCGCGCCGATGATGGCGCTGCGGCTCGGCAGGCTGCCGCTGCCCAGGGTGCCCGACGACATGGACGCGTTCCGTGCCGACGAGGACCCTTCGCTCGGCGAGGACATGGTCGGCGGGACGACTTACGCGCAGGCGTTGCTGACCGGGCTGCTCGTCGCGCTCGGGCTCGTCGTGGTCTCGGCTTCGGTGGTCCTGTCGTCTTCCGGCGGGGCTTGGGAAGCGGGCTTGTGTGCCCTGCTGGGTCTCGCGCTGATGCTGCGCTCGCGTGCCTTCGCCGGCCGCTCGCAGCGGGTCGTGCTCATCGGCTTCGGCGCGGCGGCCCTGGCGGTGGCCGGTTTCTGGCTCGCCGCGAGCGGGCCGCGTTCCTTCGTCTTCGCCGCGGGCTGTGCCGTCGTCGTCGCGGCGGGTGTCTGTCTCACCTACGCCACGCGTGTCGCGAAGGGACGTCGTTCTCCGTACTGGGCAAGGACCCTCGACATCGTGGAGTTCCTGGTGCTGCTCTCGCTGATCCCGTTCGTCGGCATGATCGCGGGCGTCTACGAAGCCGTGCGAGGCTGACCGCTCTTCACCGCAATTCGGCACCTGGTTGCGATCCTTGCGCGCGCAAGGATCGCAACCAGGTGCCGAATTGCGGTGTGTACAACGTCCGTGGAGGACTCCTTCCCTACCCTCAGAGAAGAAAGGAGTCCTCCACGGACCGTCCCCTCAGTTCTCCAGCGCCAGCGGCAGGGTCCGCCGGACCGCCGCCGCGTGCCGTCCGTGCAGCGGGAGCACCGCGACCCCGCTCGGCCGCACCGCTTCCGCCCCCGGCCGTCCGCCGACCCGGATGGTCACCTCGGACCTCTCCCGGCCGCCAGGCGTCCGGCGCAGCGTGTACGAAGTAGCGGTGAACGCCGCTCCGGGGACGTGAAGATCCAGTGTCCGCGCGAGATCCCGCTCCGACCGTGGCCGGTAGCAGACCTGTGACGCGCCGCCCCAGTCCCAGGAACGCCAGCCGTTCACCGGCTCGCCCTGTCCATGGCCGAGCGCGACGCGCAATTCCTCCGCCACTTCGCCTGCTTCGAGCACGGTGCTCTCGAATCCGGCTTCGGCCAGCGCGCCCATCAGCCGCAACGCCGCGCAGGCGGTGCTTCGCAGTGCGCCGAGTTCCCCGCCGCCACGGGCGAGCGCCGCGATCGGCGCGTTCTCGGGCCGGTACCGGACGGTGAGCCAGCGGACGCGGAGCACCGACTGTCCATTGGGGACGGTCCAGGTCAGCAGTTGCGCGCTGGACAGGGGGATCCCGGTGCTCGCGTAGGCCTCGCGCAGGATGGCGACGAGCGTGTCCGGTCCGGCTGCCATCGCGCCGGGGGTGAGCCGCACGATGGCGCTCCAGCCGTCGCCGGCCTCGGCGACACCGAAGCGGTTGCCCGCGCGGTCGACGTGCTGGCGTACCCGGACCGGACCGGCGAGCCGGTGCAGCGGATCGGGTACCTCGTTCTTGTCGCGGCGGTTCAGCCGGTGACCGGCCCAGGTGAGCAGCCAGCCCGCGAGGTGACGTCCGGCGAAGCGGACCGACGTCGTCAGCACGAGGACGCCGGCGGCGGCGGTGACGCCGATCTGCGCGGGCCGGGGGATCCCGTCCACGGTGAAGGCCAGCAGGATCGCGATCCCGGCGATCTCCCAGAGCGCCGCCTGCAGCGGGCGGATCGGCAGCAGCCAGGGCAGCGGCGCCGAGCCCGCGACACCGTGGGCCGGCGCCTGGTCCGGGACCGGGCGGGCCGGGGCTTCAACCGACAAGGAATTCCCCTCCTCCGTGTACGCGCCCGACGGTAGCCGCGCCCCGCGCGGGGGAGGGGCGTAAAAAATACCCTCACCGCGAACCGGGGCCAGACCTAACGTGAGCACCCTCGAACGGGTGGGCACGAACGGCGGGGGACGGGAGCGTGTGGACGCAGCGGGACCAGATCCAGGCCTACCAATTCCTCCGCAGGAGACTGGTTTCGGCACTGGTCTCGGCTGACGCCAACCATCCGGTCGCCCCGAGCCGCAGGCTGGTCGTCGGAACCCTGTGCGGCCTCGGTGTCGCGCTGCTGGTCACCGCGGTGTTCGGCGTGATCGGCCTGCTGAACCCCTCCGGCGGCAAGGACTGGCTGGCAGGCGGCAAGGTGATCGTCGAGGAGGGCACCGGCGCGCGCTTCATCCTCGGCCAGGACGGCGCGCTGCACCCCGTGCTCAACTACGCCTCCGCGCGGTTGATGGCGGGCGGCACCGGCGAGGCCACCGTGACCGTCCCTTCGGACAAGCTCGCGAAGGCGCCGCGTGGTGCGCAGATCGGCATTCCCGGCGCGCCCGATTCGCTGCCCGCGCCGGCCGCGCTGGTGAGCACCCCGTGGACCAGTTGCTCGCGGACCACGCAGGACGCGCCCGCGTCGGCCGAACCGGAGACGACCGTGCTCCTCGGCGCGCCCGCCGCCGGGGTCGACCTGCCGAGGGATCAGGCCGTCGTGGTCCGCGTGCCCGAGGGGGAGCGTTATCTCGTGACGGCGGGACGCCGCTACAAGCTCACTCCGGAGGCCGCCACGGCGTTGCAGTTCGACACCTATCCGGCGATCGCGGTGTCCTCCCGGTGGATCGGCACCGTCGCCGCCGGACGGGACCTGGCCCACCGCGCGGTGGAAGACGCCGGACGGCCCGGCCCGAAGGTCGGCGGCACCGCGACGAGGGTCGGTTCGGTGCTCGGCGTCGTCGACGCGATGGCGACACCGGGCGACGCGACGTCGTACTACCTCGTCCACGCCGAAGGGCTCGAGCCCATCGGCCAGACCGAGGCGAGCCTGCTGATCACCACCCCGCAGAACGCGGACGCCTACACCGGTGTCCCGGCGCCCGTCGCGGTGCGCGCGGCCGACGTCGCCGCGGTGCCGAAGGTCGGCACGGCGAGGGCGGGCGGGGCCGATCCCGCGGAGTATCCGGACCGGATCCCGCGAAAAGCACCCGTTACCGGACAGTCCGTGACGTTGTGCGCGCAGGGTTCTCGAATCGTTATCTCCGCGCGGGTCCCATTGCCGCAAGGTGCGAAGGCGATCCCGGTGACGGCGCGGACGGACGCGTTGGTCGCCGACGCGGTTTTCGTGCCTCCGTCGGGAGGCGCGGTGGTGGCGGAATCCGGTTCCGGCACGGTCCACGTCGTGACCGACACGGGCCTGAAGTACCCGGTGGCGAGCACTGAGGCACTCGCTTCCCTCGGATACGGCCAAGCCGAACGGCAACCGGTTCCGAATGGATTGCTGGCGCTGGTGCCCCGCGGACCCGCGCTGGATCCGGCGCAGGCGGGCCGTGCGGTGTCCGCGGCAGGTGGGACGGGGTGAGCGGAAACGTGCAGATGACTGAAGACAGGCCGGAGACCGACCGGGTCGACGTCGCGGTGATCGAAGACCATCCGTTGTACCGGCACGCCGTGGTCCGGGTCCTCACCGAGGCCGAAGGGATCGAACTGGGCGCGGTGGTCGATTCGGTCGCCCGGTTCCACGTCCATCCGCAGCCGCCCGGCAGCGTGGTGCTGCTCGACCTCGGCCTGCCGGGGATCGCCGGGGCGGCGGCCGTGCTCCAGGTGTGCGAACTGGGGCACCACGTGCTCGTGGTGTCCGCGCAGGCGGAGCCCGAGCAGGTGCTCGGCGCGATCGCCGCCGGCGCCAAGGGCTTCCTGTCCAAGGACGTTGACGTCGACGAACTCCTGATCGCGATCAGGACGGTCGCGCGTGGCCGTGCCTACGTTTCCGCGGTGGTGGCCGGAATGATCATCAAGGACAACGCCGACCGTCCCGCGTCGGCTCCGGACGTCGCGCTTTCCGCGCGCGAGAAGCAGGTCCTGCGGCTGGTCGCGGCGGGTGAACGCGACGTCGACATCGCCCGCATCCTCGGTATCGGGGTCCGGACGGTCCGCGGTTATCTGGACCGGATCCGTGACAAACTCGGAGAGAGAAGGCGGGCCGGTCTGGTCCGCAAGGCCATTCAGCTCGGGCTCGCGTCTCCGCCGGAGGTGCCCGGCCCGTCTCGGCCGGTCGTGCCCCGCGCCGACGCGGACGGATTCGAAGGACGCCGGTGAACGCAGACGAGCAGCAGCCGAAACGCACCATGCCGATCAACGTCGGGGTGATCGAAGATCATCCGCTGTACCGGGACGCCGTCGCGCGTGTCCTCACCGAAGCGCCCGACATCGCGCTGGGCGCCGTCGCCGACTCCGTCGCGCGGTTCGCCGTCCAGGAGCAGGCTCCCGGCAGCGTCGTCGTCCTCGACCTCAAGCTGCGCGGGGTGCAGGACGCCGCCGCCGTGCTCGAAGTGGGCCAGATGGGGCACAAGGTGCTCGTGGTGTCCGCGCACGCCGAACAGCCCGAGGTGCTGGGCGCCATGCAGGCCGGCGCGAAGGGCTTCCTGTCCAAGGACGTCGACGGCGACGAACTGCTGCGCGCCATCCGCACCATCGCCGACGACAACGCGTACGTGTCGCCGACGCTGGCCGGAATGATCATCCAGGACAGCGAGGACCGCCACGCCGGGCCCAAGATCGTCCTGTCCGAACGGGAAAAGCAGGTCCTGCGGCTGGTCGCGGCCGGCGAACGCGACGTCGACGTGGCGGAGATCCTGAACATCAGCGTGCGGACGGTGCGGTCCTATCTCGACCGGATCCGGGACAAGACCGGGGAACGGCGGCGGGCCGGGTTCGTACGGGTGGCGATCCGCGAGGGGCTGCTGCGGTAGCCGCTTCGGCTTGGCTCGGTTGCACGCTTTACCCGCGTCCAGGCTGAAAGACTGCATTGAGCCTTTTCCAACTTGGTTTGGGTTGGTGGGGTGTGTTGGTGGGCTGGGTATGGCGAAGCTCCTGGTAGATGCGTGGAACGACCAAGAACCATGCACTGCCAGGAGCTTCGCTGTGTTGTCTTACCCCTCGGCGATCACGTTGTCCAGCCAGACACTGGCCGGGTTGACCCGGATCATCCAGCAACACCGGCGCGCGATCAGGTCGCGCTGGCGCCGGCTGTCCTGCCAGCGCCAGGCCCTGCTCGTGCTGGCCCACTTGCGTAACGGCGACACCTACGCCCGCCTGGCCGCCGGATTCCGTATCGGCGTGGCCACTGTGTGCCGCTATCTGCGCGAAACCATCGACCTGCTCGCCCAGCGCGCCCCGTCCCTGACCGCCGCGTTGTGGCAGCTCGCCTGGAGCCACAACAACTACGCCATCCTCGACGGCACCGTCATCCGCACCGACCGCATCGCCGCGAACAAGCCCTACTACTCCGGCAAACACCGCCACCACGGCATCAACCTGCAAGCCCTCACCGACCCCTACGGCCGGCTGCTGTGGATCTCCGACGGACTACCCGGCGCGACCAACGACACCACCGCCGCCCGCCACCACCGCATCTGCGACCTGGCCGACCAGGCCGGGATCCGGCTGCTGGCCGACAGCGGCTACGACAACGTCGCCTACGGGGTGATCACTCCGTACAAGAACCACCGAACCGCCCACCAGCCCAAACGCCCACTCGGACCTGCCTACACACAGGCCAACACAACACTGGCGGCCGTACGCGGCCGAGGCGAACGCGGGTTCGCCACCCTCAAAAACTGGCGAGTACTCACCCGCGTCCGCACCAGCACCCACCGCGTCACCGCACTAGCCAAAGCCATCCTCACCCTCGAACACAGCCTCAGCTAACCAAGATGGAAAAGGCTCAATGAAGGGGCCTTTCATCGCAAAATTTGCGATGAAAGGTCCCTTCATTGCACGCTTCCCGGCCTGGTGCGGGGAGCGGCCGGGCAGTCCGTCAAGGACGCCTTCACCGCGTGCGACGCGGCGAAGGTCCCTTTCACGTCGCGTCACCCCACTACACGTGGCGCCGAGAAGTTCACCCGCAGCGTGTAGACCGAACTCGACGCGGTGATGAACAGATCGTTCCGCCGCGGCCCGCCGAAGGTCAGGTTCGAACAGACCTCCGGCACCCGCAGCTTCCCGATCCGCGTGCCGTCGGGCGCGAAGCAGTGCAAGCCGTCGTGCGCGGCGGCCCAGACCCGGCCCGCGGCGTCCAGGCGTACGCCGTCGAAACCGCCGGCGTCGCAGGTCGCGAAGATCTCACCGCCGGAAAGCCGCCCCTCGTCCACCGAGAAAACTCTGATGTGACTGGGTTTCTGCCGCGTGTCCACGATGTAGAGCCGCGATTCGTCCACCGAGAACGCGAGCCCGTTCGGACGCGAGAAATCGTCCGCGACGATCCGCACGGAACCGTCCACCGGGTCGGCGCGGTAGACGTGGCAGGCGCCGATCTCGCTTTCCGCCTGATGGCCTTCGTAGTCGCTGTCGATCCCGTAACTGGGGTCGGTGAACCAGATCGCGCCGTCGGAGGATTCGACGACGTCGTTGGGGCTGTTGAACCTCTTGCCCTGATAGGTCTCCGCGAGCACGGTGGTGGTGCCGTCGTGCTCGGTGCGCGTCACCCGGCGGTTGCCCTGTTCGCAGCTGACGAGCCTGCCCTGACGGTCGACGGTGTGCCCGTTGTGGAATCCGGCGGGCTCGCGGAAGACGCCGACGGCGCCCGTCGTCTCGTCCCACCGCAGGACGCGGTCGTTCGGGATGTCGCTGAACACCAGGTACCGGCCGGCGGGGAAGTAGGCCGGCCCCTCGGTCCACCGGCAGCCCGTGTGCAGACGTCGCATCCACTCGTCCCCGTTGACGCGGGCGAACCGCTCGTCGAGGACCTCGAACTGCGCCTTGACCATGTCCATGAAAACCCCAGTGGCCCGAATGAGATATTGCGATCATCATGAACCGCCGAACTTGGTATGGTCAACCTATGGATGACGTAGATCGCATGTTGCTCACGGAGCTGCAGCAGGACGCGACTCAGGCGTACGCCGCGCTCGGCAAGGCGGTCGGCCTGTCCGCGGGCGCCGCGCACGAACGAGTCCGCAAACTCCGCGAACAGGGCGTCATCCGGCGCACGACCGTCGACGTCGATCCGGCGGCGGTCGGTCGCGGGGTGATGGCGTTCGTACTGATCGAGGCGGGCTCGTGGATGGGCGATTCGCCGACCAAGGCCGCGCTGGAGGCGCTGCCGGAGGTCGTGGAAGCGCACATCATCGCGGGCCCTGCCTCGCTGCTGGTGAAGGTGCGCACGCCGACCACCGAGGAACTTCAGGCGTCACTGCGCAGGCTGTACGCCATCGAGGGCGTCACCGGCACGCAAACGATCGTCGTACTCGAATCCTTCTTCGAACGCTCCGTGAGCGCTACAGGCGCTACAGCCGCTGGTTCGCCAGAACGCCCGTCGCCGCCCGCGCCTTCCCGCTGACCGCGGGATCCAGGTCGACGACCACCAGTTCCGGCCCCGGGCCCAACTGCGTGTGGACCCGCCCGAACCCGTCGGACACCGTGGAATAGCCGATCCCGGTCGGCGCCTTCGGGTGCACCGGGGTCGAGGTCGTGGCCGGATCGGCCTGCCCGCAACCGAGGACCCAGCAGCCGGAGTCGAGCGCGCGGGCGCGCACCAGCACCTCCCACTGCTCGCGTTTGCCCTCGCCCGCGCCCCAGGACGTCGGCACGAGGACGATGTCGGCGCCGTCGCCCGCCAGCTTCCGGAACAGTTCGGGGAAGCGGATGTCGTAACAGGTCGCGAGGCCGAACGTGGTCCCTTCGACCTGGAAGGTGGCCGGTGCGGTGCCGGGCGCGACCGTGTCGGATTCGGCGAACCCGAACGCGTCGTAGAGATGGATCTTGTCGTAGCCGAAGTGCTGCCCGGCGCCGGTGACCAGCAGGGTGTTGCGCACGCGCCCGTCGGGCGACGGCGTGAACATGCCCGCGACGACCACCACGCCGTGCTCTTCGGCGATGGACGCCACGCTGGACGCCCACGGTCCGTCCAGCGGCTGCGCCACGGGTCCCAGCGGGATGCCGAAGCGCGCCATCGCCGCTTCGGGGAACACCACGATCCGCGCGCCGTCGGTCGCCGCGGCCGCCACGCCTTCGCGAATCAGCTTCAGGTTCGTTTCGGGATCCTCGGCGGCCGTGAGCTGGCACAACCCGATTCGCGGCACGGCCGCCTCCCTCATCGTGGGGTCGCTGGTCACCACCCCAGTGTGCCTGCTCGGGGCGATCGGGCCACCTCGTACCCTTGACCCATGCTGAACCGTACCGACCTGCGTGGACTTCTCCCGTCCGTTGCCGAACTCAGGAGCACGCTCCCGCGTGCCGAGTACGACGTGGACGCGGCACTGCATCACGTACGGCCGGTCGTGGAGGCCGTCCGTGACCGCGGCGTCGAGGCGGTTCTCGAGTACACCGAGAAGTTCGACAAGGTCCGCCCCGGCGGTGTGCGTGTCGCCGCCGCGGAGCTCACCGGCGCGCTCGAGCACCTGGACCCGGCGGTCCGGGAGGCGCTGGAGGAATCGATCGTCCGCGCCCGGAAGGTCCACGGTGATCAGCGTCGTCAGGACGTGACGACCGAGGTCGTCGATGGCGGCACCGTCACCGAACGCTGGATCCCGGTGGAGCGCGTCGGGCTGTACGCGCCGGGTGGGCTCGCGGTGTACCCCTCGACCGTGGTGATGAACGTCGTCCCGGCGCAGATCGCGGGCGTCGGCACGCTGGTGGTGTGCTCGCCGCCGCAGGCCGCGTTCGGCGGGCTCCCGCACCCGACGATCCTGGCCGCCGCCGAGCTGCTCGGCGTGGACGAGGTGTGGGCCGTCGGCGGCGCGCAGGCCGTCGCGCTGCTCGCCTACGGCGGCACCGACACCGACGGTACGACGCTGGAGCCGGTCGACATCGTGACCGGGCCGGGCAACATCTATCTCACCGCGGCGAAGCGCCTGCTGCGCGGCATCATCGGCATCGACTCCGAGGCAGGCCCGACCGAGATCGCGATCCTCGCCGACGAGACCGCCGACCCGGTGCACGTCGCCGCCGACCTGATCAGCCAGGCCGAGCACGACCCGCTCGCCGCGAGCGTGCTGGTCACCACGTCCGAGGGACTCGCGGACGCCGTCGACAAGGAACTGACCGGCCGTGTGGCCGCGACCAAGCACGCCGAGCGGGTGACGGAGGCTCTGAGCGGCGAGCAGTCCGGCATCATCCTCGTGTCCACCCTGGACGACGGGATCCGCGTCGTCGACGCGTATGCCGCCGAGCACCTGGAGATCCAGACCGCGGACGCGCCTTCGGTGGCGGCACGGGTGCGCAACGCGGGTGCGATCTTCGTCGGTGCGTACGCGCCCGTCTCACTCGGCGACTACTGCGCCGGATCGAACCACGTCCTGCCCACCGGCGGATTCGCCCGGCACTCGTCCGGCCTTTCGGTGCAGAGCTTCCTCAAGGGCGTGCACGTCGTCGACTACAGCCAGGACGCGCTGCGCGAGATCGCCGGCCGCGTCGTCGCGCTGGCCAACGCCGAGGACCTGCCCGCGCACGGCGAGGCCATCACGGCGCGGTTCGAAGGGGAGCGGGTATGAGCATCGGCGAGGAGATCACGCTCGACGCGCTCCCGTTGCGAGAAGACCTGCGGGGCAAGACCCCGTACGGCGCACCGCAGCTCGACGTGCCGATCCGGCTCAACACGAACGAAAACCCGTACCCGCCGCCGGACGCGCTGGTGGCCGACGTCGCCGAGGCCGTCCGAGCCGAAGCCGCTTCGCTGCACCGCTACCCGGATCGCGACGCCGTCGCGCTGCGCCAGGACCTCGCGGACTACCTCGCGGTGTCCACCGGTGTGCTGGTGTCGGAGTCGAACGTGTGGACCGCCAACGGATCCAACGAGATCCTGCAACAGGTCCTGCAGGCCTTCGGCGGCCCCGGCCGCTCGGCGCTGGGCTTCGAACCGTCGTATTCGATGCACCCGATCATCTCGGCGGGCACCCGCACCGACTGGCTGCCGGTGCCGCGCCGCGACGATTTCACGCTCGACACCGAGAAGGCGGCCGCGCTGGTGCGCGAGCGCCGTCCGGACCTCGTCTTCGTGACCAGCCCGAACAACCCGACCGGCGGGTCGATCCCCTTCGACGAGCTGCGCGGACTGCTCGAAGCGGCGCCCGGCATCGTGGTGGTCGACGAGGCGTACGCGGAGTTCTCGTCGCAGCCGAGCGCCGTCGAACTTCTAGGGGAGTACCCGGCGAAGCTGATCGTGTCGCGCACGATGAGCAAGGCGTTCGCCTTCGCGGGCGGGCGGCTCGGGTATCTCGCGGCCGCACCCGCGATCGTCGACGCGCTGCAGCTGGTGCGGCTGCCGTACCACCTCTCGAAGCTCACGCAAGCCGCCGCACGGGCCGCGCTGCGGCACGCGGGCGCCACGCTCGCTTCGGTCGCCAAGCTCGCGGCCGAACGTGACCGGGTGGTGGAAGCGTTGCTGGGCTTGGGCTTCACGCCGGTCCCGAGCGACGCGAACTTCGTCCTCTTCGGACGGTTCGCGGACGCGCCCGCGACCTGGAAGTCCTATTTGGACAACGGGGTGCTGATCAGGGACGTCGGCATCGAAGGACACCTGCGGGTGACCATCGGGACGCCGGAAGAGAACGACGCCTTTCTCGAGGCCAGCAAGGAGGTGCCGCGATGAGTCGCGTCGGCAAGGTGGATCGCACCACCAGGGAATCGTCCATTTCGGTCCAGCTCGACCTGGACGGCACGGGGCAGGTGGAGATCGACACCGGTGTCCCGTTCTACGACCACATGCTCACCGCGTTCGGGGTGCACGGCTCGCTCGACCTCAAGGTGCGGGCGACCGGTGACGTGCACATCGACGCGCACCACACCGTCGAGGACACCGCGATCGTGCTCGGCCAGGCGCTGCGGCAGGCGCTCGGCGACAAGAGCGGCATCCGCCGCTTCGGCGACGCGTGGATCCCGATGGACGAAACCCTCGCGCACGCGGCGATCGACGTCTCCGGGCGGCCGTACTGCGTGCACCTGGGCGAGCCGGAGCAGTTCAACGCCTTCACCATCGGCGGGAACTACCCGTTCGTGCTGACCCGGCACGTGTTCGACTCGCTGTCGTTCCACGCGCAGATCGCGGTGCACGTGCGGGTGCTGCACGGCCGCGACCCGCACCACATCGCGGAGGCCGAGTACAAGGCCGTCGCGCGCGCTTTGCGTGCCGCCACCGAGCCGGACCCGCGCGCGGGCGGTATCCCGTCCACGAAGGGCGTCCTCTAGCCCCCGCGTTCAGTCCTCTGGATGCGTTCCTTGTGTGTGCAACTACCGCATCCAGAGGACGAAATGCGTCAGGTCTTCAGGGGTCCGGCGGGTTTGTAGGTGTTGAGGGTGACGCCGGACGGCGTTGTCGTCGTGCCGGCGAACTCCAAGGTCTGTGCCGGGGTTCCGTTCGCGAAGAAACGCTTGCCCATGCCCAGAAGGATCGGGTAGACGGCCAGCACGACCTCGTCGGTGAGCCCGTGTTCGAGCAGTGTCGAGGTCAGCGTGGAGCTGCCCGAGAGGACGAGGTCCGGGCCGTTCTGCGCCTTGATGCGGCGGACGTCCGTGGCGATGTCCGGGCCGAGACTCTCGAACGGGCCCCATTCGAGGCTTTCCGGCCGGTGGGTGACGACATACTTCTTCGCCGCCTTGAGCCGGTCGGCGAGCGGATCGCTCGGCGCCGTCGGCCAGTACTCCGACCAGAGGTCATAGGTGCGACGGCCGAGCAGCAAGTCGAAGCCTTCACCGTGCGCGGCCGTGATGGCTTCCCGGCCTTCGGGCGTCCGATAAGGCATGTTCCAGCCGCTGTAAGGGAAGTCGGTCTCATCGGCGGAGTGCTGCAGCACTCCGTCGAGCGAGACGTGTTCGATGATCTTGAGTTTTCTCATGAGGTTTCCGTCCTCAGAAGTGCGTCGAGTTGGGGCATCGCCGCGCGGAACCCCGCTTCCATCCCCGGGATCGTGTTCTCCAGGGCTTCGACGCTGGAGAACCGGGTCACGTGGGTCAGTCGTGACCCCGTCGCTGTCGTCTCGAAGGCGAACGTCATCAAGGACGGCATGTTCTCGTCCGCGGCGTTGTCTTCACCGTCCTCCGCCTCGAACGAGTCGATGGGGTTCACCGCGGTGAACTTCCACGAGTCGGCCCATTTCTCCCCGTTCGGCCCGGACAGGAAGTACTCGGCGCGCCCACCGACCCTGAAGTCGTGATGGGTGAAGGTGGCGGGCGCGAAAGGCGGTCCCCAAAAGCGCTCGAGTTGCCGTGGATCGGCCCAGGCCTCCCAAAGGCGTTTTCGCGGAACGGGGAAGTCCGCCACGACGGTGAGGCTGAGCTTTTCGGGATCTTTGGTGACCGAGGTGATCGGCATCGTCAGTTTCCTTCCCGCAGGACATCGTCGAGCTGCGCCACACGTTGGCGCCAAAGGACTTCGTAGGCGTCGAGAAGTTCACCGGCGCGCCGGAGCCGCTCGTGGTCGGTCGAGACGAGCTGCTCACGACCGTGGGCACGTTTCCGCACCAGACCCGCCCGTTCGAGCACGGCGACGTGCTTTTGCACGGCGGCGAAGCTCATCTCGTACCGCGCGGCGAGATCGGACACAGACGGCGCTTCCGCGATCGCCCGCGCCAGGATGTCACGGCGCGTGCCGTCGGCCAAGGCGCGGAAGAGCCGGTTGAGCGACTCCTCGCTCTCCTCTAGAACTACAACCATGTGGTTGTACGTTAGCCGCGTCGGGTCCCGAGGGCAAGGCCCGGGCCCGGCGGCGTCGGGATGCTGGATTTGTGGCAGAGTGGCGGTCGTGAGTAACACGACCATCGCTGTGCTGCTGTTCGCGCTCGGCGGCTTCCTGATCGGCGGCGTCTACGCGACCTGGAAGAGCGTCAAGTTCATGGCCGTCGTGCTGGGGATCGGCGCGCTGCTGGCCATCGGCGGCGCCATCGCCTGGCTGGCCTGAGCACCGCCCGGCATCCCCGTGAGGCCGAGGCGCTGGGCCGCGAAGTACGGGGATTCGAGCAGGTTCGCTGGGAGGGCGAGCGTTACGGCGTCGTTCTCGACGGAACGGTCGCGAAGTTCGGACCACCCGGACCCGCACGGGAATCGCGCGCTACTCGACTGCATGTACGTGAAGGCCCCCTTCCTTGCGCTAGACGCAAGGAAGGGGGCCTTCACGTACTACTTCTACTTCGGGGCGTCGGCCAGCTCGCGCTCGTCGGGAGCGTCCAGCTGCTTCGCGAGCTTCTCGCCTTCGACGTCGACGTCCGGCAGCACCCGGTCCAGCCACTTCGGCAGCCACCAGGCGCCGCGGCCGAGCAGGGAAATCAGCGCCGGCACGATGGTCATCCGGATCACGAACGCGTCGACGAGGACTCCGAAGGCCAGCGCGAACCCGATCGACTGGATCAGCGACGACTCCGCGAGGACGAAGCCGGCGAACACGCTGATCATGATCAACGCGGCGGCGACCACGACGCGGGAGCCGTGCCGGAAACCGGTGACCATCGCCTGCTGCGGGTCGGCGCCGTGGACGTATTCCTCCCGCATCCGCGTCACCAGGAACACCTGGTAGTCCATCGCGAGCCCGAACAGCACGCCGATCAGCAGGATCGGCAGCATGCTCATGATCGGCCCGGTCGTCTTCACCCCGAGCAGGTCGGTGAGCCAGCCCCACTGGAACACCGCCACCACGGCGCCGAAGGTCGCGACCACGGAGCCGAGGAAGCCCAGCGTCGCCTTCAGCGGGACCACGATCGACCGGAACACCAGCATCAGCAACAGGAACGCGAGCCCGACGATCAGCGCGAGGTAGGGCAGCATCGCGTCGGCGAGTTTCTCCGAGACGTCGATGTTGGCCGCGGTCTGGCCGGTCACCGCCAGCGAAGCGCCGGTGGCCGTGCCCAGGCTCGCGTTCAGGCCGCGGATGTCGCTGACCAGGTCTTCGGTCGCGGTGCTGCTCGGACCGCTCTTCGGGATGACGGTCAGCAGTGCCAGGTCGCCGTCCCGGTTGACCTTGGGCGGCGTGACGATCGGGCGTTCGGGGAGGCCGCCGATACCCGCGGCCGCCTGCTGGAGCGCGGCCTGCCGGTCGGCGCTGCCCGCGAGGTCGACGACGATCACGAGCGGCCCGTTCGCGCCTTCGCCGAAGCTGCGGGCGACGGTGTCGTAGGCCCTGCGCTGGGTGGTGTCCGGCGCGGCGGTGCTGTCGTTCGGCAGGCCGAGCTGCATGCTCGCGGCCGGGACGGCGACGATCGCGAGGCCGGCGATCGCGGCGATCAGCACCGGGATCCGGTGGCGGGCCACGAACTTCGCCCAGCGCTCGCCGTGCGTCGTCGTGCTTTCCTTGCGGCGCGAGCGGATCTTGCCGCCCGCCAGTTTGCCGCCCGCGAACCCGAGGATGGCGGGCAGCAGGGTCAGCGCGATGACGACCGCGATGGCGACGGTGATCGCCGCGGCGATGCCCATCTCGCCGAGGAACGGGATGCCGACGACGGTCAGGCCGGCCAGCGCGATGATCACGGTCAGCCCGGCGAACACCACGGCGGAGCCCGCCGTGCCGGTGGCGCGTCCGGCGGCCTCCTCGGGAGCGCGGCCGAGCGTCAGTTCGTGCCGATAGCGGGAAACGATGAAGAGCGCGTAGTCGATGCCGACGGCGAGGCCGATCATCAGCGCGAGCACCGGAGTGTTCGTGTTCAGTTCCAGGAATCCGGACGCCGTCGTGATGCCTGCCATGCCGATGCCGACGCCGATGAGCGCGGTCAGCAGCGGAATCCCGGCCGCGAGCAGCGAACCGAACGTGATGATCAGGACGACGGCGGCGACGGCGACACCGAGGCCTTCGGTGGCGTTCGTGGCGGGCATCGCCTGGACGGCGTCACCGCCGAATTCCACCGTGTACCCGGCGGCCTTGGCGGACTCCGCCGCGGCCATCAGGCCGTCGCGGTCGGCGTCGGTGA
This sequence comes from Amycolatopsis sp. QT-25, assembly GCF_029369745.1. Classification (NCBI taxonomy): domain Bacteria; kingdom Bacillati; phylum Actinomycetota; class Actinomycetes; order Pseudonocardiales; family Pseudonocardiaceae; genus Amycolatopsis; species Amycolatopsis sp. QT-25. The sequence continues at coordinate 5,631,649 of NZ_CP120210.1, read as the reverse complement.
GCTCGAAGCCCGGCACGCGATAGCTGACCTGCGCCAGCGCCACGTGCTTGTCGGGCGAGATCGCCCGCGCCTGCAGCGGGTCCACCACTCCGGCGACCTTCGGCGCGTCCTTGAGTCCGGTGACCAGACGCGCGATCGCCGCCTGCCCGCCCGCGTCGGTGATGTCGCCGGGTGTCGAGATGACGACACGCGCTGTCGCGCCGCCGGCGGCTTCCGGAAATCGGTCGGCGAGCTGGTCGATCGCCTTCTGCGACTCGGTTCCGGGGATGGTCACCGAGTTCGAAAGCTGGCCGGACAGGGTCAGCGCCCCCGCGCCGAGGGCCGCCAGGAGGACGGCCCACACCACCGTCACCAGTGCCCGGCGCCGGAACGAGAACCGGCCCATTCGGTACAGGAAGCTGGCCACGAAAGTCTCCCGTTCACTCGATCAGGTTCAGTTCAAGCTAGCCGATCGGCTAGGGGCCTACAAGCCGATCGGCAAGTGTGTGACTAGCCGCACGGCTAGTACTCGGGTTGGCTCGACGGGCTCGCTTGACGTAACCTCCGACGGCTGAACGAGGAGGGATCATGGACGTCGTCCAGGCGGAGGACACCCGCACGCGGCTACTGCGCACGGCGCTGCGGTTGTTCACCGAACACGGCGTGGAAGGCACCTCGCTGCAGATGATCGCGGACGCCCTGGGGGTCACCAAGGCGGCCGTCTACTACCACTTCAAGACGAAGGCGGAGATCACCGAATCCGTCGCCGAACCCGTGCTGCGCGAGCTGGAGGGCATCGTCGACGACGCCCGCGCCCAGCGCACCCGAGGCGCGCAGATCGACCATCTGCTCGACGGTTTCGTCGATCTCGTGGTGCGGCACCGCGCGCTGGTCGCCCTGTTCTCCAGCGACCCCGGCATCGCGCGGGCGGTCGAAAAATCGGTCCACCGCTCGGAAAGCTTCAAGAACCGGCTGCTGGAGATCCTCGCCGGCCCGGAGCCGGACGTGCTGGGGATGGTCACCGCGCAGGTGCTCCTGGCCGGGGTCGCCCTCGCCGGTGGCTCGCCCGAGGTCGCCTCGCTCGACGACGAGACGCTGCGCGAAACGCTTCTCAGCGTCGGCCGCAAGCTCTACAACCGCCCGCGTCGCCGCTCGTGACCGATGTGTTCAAGACAGCCGCCGCGATCCGCGCGACGCTGTCGGCATGAACATCGAGCTGAAGACGGCGGCCACGTTCATGGCCACCCGCGCGCGGCTGCTGGACAGGCGGCGTTTCGAGGTCCTCTTCCGTGAGGGCGACCCGGCGGCGGCGCTCGCCGCGCTGGAGGGGTACCGCAATCCCGACGGCGGCTACGGTCGCGGGCTCGAACCCGACTGCCGCTCCGCGACCAGCCAGCCCGGTGGCGCGCTGCACGCCTTCGAGGTCTTCGCCGACATCGGCCCGGCGACCAGTCCCCGCGCGGCCGAACTCTGCGACTGGCTCGCCTCGATCGCCCTGCCCGACGGCGGGATCCCGTTCGCCTTGCCGATGCCGGATCCCTTCGGCAGCGCGCCGTTCTGGGCGAGCGCCGACCCGGCGGTCTCCTCGCTGCAGATCACCGCGATCGTCGCGGTCACCGCGCATCGCGTCGCGGCGCACGACCCCGCGGTCGCCGCGCATCCCTGGCTCGCGAGGGCCACCCGGTACTGCGTCGAGGAGATCGAGAAGATCGTCGAGGCACCGCATGCGCTCGCGCTCGCCTTCGCGGTGAAGCTGGCCGACGCGCTCGGTGACGCACGACTGGTCGGGAACCTCGGCCGGTTCGTCCCGGACGACGGCGTGCTCGCCGTCGGCGGCGGGATCGAGGGCGAGGCCATGCGCCCGCTCGACTTCGCGCCGGAACCCGGCGGCCCGGCACGGAAGCTCTTCCGGCCGGAGGTCGTCGAAGCGGATCTGCGGCGGGTGGCCGGTGGGCAGCACCAGGACGGCGGCTGGCGGGTCGACTACACGAGCTATTCGCCCGCGGCCGCGCTGGAGTGGAACGGGCTCTTCACCGTGAACACGTTGTCGCTCCTGCGGAACAACGGCCTGGTCTAGGGGAGACGCCGCAGGAACTCCGGCGGGACGGCGGCGGTGAGCCAGACGCCGTTCGCGCTCACCTGGAACTCGTACCCGGCCGCCGCCATGCCCCGCGTGTCGACGAGGAGCACGACCGGGACACCGCGCCTTCCCCCGACCGTGCGCGCGGTCTCGACGGTCGCGGAAAGGTGCACGGCGTGCCGGTTCATCGGCTTGAGTCCCTCGTCCCTGATCGCATCGAGGAACCGGGCCACGGTGCCGTGGTAGAGCACGTCCGGTGGGGTGGCGGCGGGCAGCGCGAGGTCGACGGCGACGCTGTGGCCCTGGCTGGCGCGGATCCGCAGCCCGTCGTCATCGAAGGCGAAGCGTCGTTTGTCGTTGCCCTCGACCACTTCGTCGAGCTCGGCGCGGGTGAGGTGCAAGCCGTGGCGCCGCAGGGCGGCCAAGAGCGTGTCGACTTCCACCCAGCCGCCGGGGCCGAGGGCGATCCCGATGTCGCCGGGAGCGTGCCGAAGGTGTCGTGAGAGCCGTTTCGAGGCTCGGATGAGGTGTTTCTCGTCCATTTCGTGTCCCAGTGACGCACATCCGGCCCCCGGGGGCAACGGAATTCAGATGCCACCCTCGGCGGCCGGGCGCAGTTTGCCCGCGCCGGGGCCGAAGCGGGACATCTGATCGTCGGCGTTGTACAGCCCGCAGCTGCGCAGGGAAAGACAGCCGCAGCCGATGCAACCGGTCAGCCTGTCGCGCAGGCGCTGCAACGCGTCGATGCGGGCGTCGAGCTCTTCCTGCCACCCCCGCGAGAGGCGGGCCCAGTCGGCTTTGGTGGGGGCGACGTCCCTGGGCAGGGTCTCCAATGCCGCGCTGATGTCGTCCAAGCTGAGACCGACCCGCTGCGCGGCACGGATGAAGGCGATCCGGCGCAGCACCGAACGCGGATAACGCCGTTGATTGCCCGCCGAACGCTCCGAGCTGATCAGCCCTTTGTCCTCGTAGAAACGCAAAGCCGTATGGGGCACGCCGCTGCGGTCGGCGACCTGCCCGATGCTCAGGTGTTCAGCCAGTCTCGTCACGTCGACAGGCTAGCCTTGACTTCGACCTAAGTCGAGGTTGCAACCTCGGTTCATGACCACTGACACCAAGACCGGTCACGAGGATCTGCCGAGACTGATCTCGTTGATGACCGGGGACGAGAAGCACCAAGCGGCCGCGGAGTCCACTGTGGACGTCTTGTGGGTGCTCTACGACCGTGTGCTGGACATCACCCCGGAGAACCTCCGCGACCCGGGCCGAGACCGTTTCCTGCTGTCGAAGGGGCACGGCCCGATGGCCTACTACGCGGTGCTGACGAAGAAGGGCTTCATCCAGGAGGAGGAACTCGCCGACTGGACTTCGGTGGAGTCCCGGCTCGGTCACCATCCCGATCGGGCCAGGCTTCCCGGCGCCGAGATCTCCAGCGGCTCGCTGGGGCACGGGCTCCCGCTGGCCATCGGCACCGTGTTCGGCCTGCGTGCCAAGGGATTCCGCGACGCCAAGGTCGTCACCCTCGTCGGCGACGCGGAACTCGACGAGGGCTCCAACGCCGAGGCCATCGCGATCGCGGGCCGCATCGGCATGCCGCAGCTGACCGCCGTCGTCGTCGACAACTCCTCGGCCACGCACGGCTGGCCCGGCGGGCTCGCGCGCCGGTTCGAGGTCGAGGGCTGGACCACCCGCACCGTCGACGGCCGCGATCACGAAGCGCTCTACGAAGCCTTCACCACACCCCATCCGGACCGGCCGCTCGCCGTGGTCGCGACCGTCGAGCGAAAGGCCTGAACCCGTGGACATGCGCGAAACGTTCCTCCGCGCCACCGCCGAAATCCTCGACACCGATCCGAACGTCGCCGTCGTGCTCGCCGACATCTCCGCGGCACAGCTCGCCTTCGCCGCCCGGAAGCATCCCGACCGGGTGCTCAACGTCGGCATCCGCGAACAGCTGATGATGAGTACCGCGGGCGGGCTGGCGCTGGCCGGGATGCGCCCGATCGTCCACACCTTTTCGTCCTTCCTCGTGGAGCGGGCGTTCGAACAGGTCAAACTCGACCTCGGGCACCAGGACGTCGGGGCCGTGCTGGTGTCCTCGGGGGCGTCCTACGACATGCCGACCGCCGGCCGGACGCATCAGGCGCCCGGCGACGTCGCCCTCGTCGACACGCTGCCGGGCTGGACCGTGCACGTGCCGGGGCATCCCGAGGAAGCCCGGCGGCTGCTGCTCGAGTCCATCCCGGGCGACGGGCGCGTGTACCTCCGGCTTTCCGCGCAGGAGAACGAGAAGCCGCATCTGGGCGCGGGCCTGCAAACGCTGCGGGAAGGCGGCCGGGGTGTGGTGGTCGCCGTCGGGCCGATGCTCGACCGGGCACTGGAAGCGACCGCTGATCTCGACGTGACCGTGCTCTACACCTCGACCGTCCGGCCGTTCGACGCCGCAGGGCTACGTTCGGCGGTCGAGGCCACGGGGAGCACCGACATCGTGATGATCGAGCCGTACCTCGCGGGGACGTCGGCACACGCGGTGGCGGACGCCTTGCCCGATTCGCCGCATCGGCTGCTCTCCCTCGGCGTCCGGCGCGACGCGGAAGTACGGATCTACGGCGAAATGGCCGATCACGACCTCGCGCACGGCCTCGACGCCGGCTCGATCGCCTCGTCCGTCAAGGAATTCCTCCGCTAGCGTCATCAGGATGACGAAGATCCGCCCGCCCGGCGGCGGGATCGAGTCCGCTCGACGACGGACTGGACGCGGGAGGATCGGGCATGCGCGGACCCTGGAGGCCTGCACCGGCAAGTCCGGGCGCCCGGCTTTTCGGCGGCTCAGCGGAAGGCGGCCAGCCCGGTGACCGACTGACCGAGCGAGAGCGCGTGCATCTCTTCGGTGCCCTCGTAGGTCAGGACGGTTTCGAGGTTCGACATGTGCCGCATCACCGGGTACTCCAGCGAGATCCCGTTGGCGCCGAGCATGGCGCGCGCGGTCCTGGCCACCTCCAGCGCGGAGCGGACGTTGGCGAGCTTGCCGAAGCTGACGTGGTTGTGGTGCAGCGTCCCGGCGTCCTTGAGCCGCCCGATCCGCAGGGCGACCAGCCCGGCGCGGTTGACCTCGACGACGAGGTCGGCGAGTTTGCGCTGGGTGAGCTGGAAGCCGGCCAGCGGCTTGCCGAACTGTTCCCGGCTCAGCGTGTACTCCAGCGCGGATTCGTAGCAGGAGCGCGCGGCACCGACGACACCGAACAGGATCCCGTAGCGCGCTTCGTTCAGACACGACAGCGGCCCGCGCAACCCCCGGACCTCGGGGAACGCCGCCGACTCCGGCAGGCGGACGCCATCGAGGACGAGTTCGGCGGTCAGCGAGGCCCGCAGCGACAGCTTGTGCTTGACCTCGTTCGCGGTGAAGCCCGGCGTGTCCGCGGGGACGACGAAACCACGCACGCCTTCGTCGGTCTGCGCCCAGACGACCGCGACGTCGGCCACGGTTCCGTTGGTGATCCACATCTTCGTACCGCTCAGCACCCAGTCCGAGCCGTCGCGCACGGCACGCGTCCGCATGCTGCCGGGGTCGCTTCCCGCGTCCGGCTCGGTCAGGCCGAAACAGCCGAGCGCCTCGCCGGCGGCCATCCGCGGGAGCCACTCCCGCTTGTGGTCCTCGGTGCCCCAGTGGTGGATCGCGTACATCGCCAGCGAACCCTGCACCGAGACGAAGCTGCGCAGCCCGGAGTCGACGGCCTCCAGTTCGCGGCAGGCGATGCCGTAGGCGACGGCGCTGGTCCCGGCGCAGCCGTAACCCTCCAGGTGCATGCCGAGCAGCCCGAGCTGCCCGAACCCCTTCGCGAGGTCGGCGGCGGGCAAGGCGCCCGTCTCGTACCAGTCGGCGATGTTCGGCGAAAGCTGATCCTGCGCGTAAGCGCGCACGGCGTCACGCATGGCCCGGTCCTCGGCGGAGAGTTCGGCGTCGAGATCGAGGAAGTCGCGCGGGTCCGGGCTGCTGCTCATGCGGTCACTCCTGGTCGGCTCGGGGTGGCATCTCCCCAAGAAGAAAACCACACACCTGACCGGAGCCGGGTGTCAGTTATCCCGCCATCCGGTGGTCTTCGTCACCCGAACCGATGCGGCGGCGGTCCTGGCCGGGGCGGAGCGCCGCTTCTGTTCCGGGATCAGCAGCTCCGCGAAGGTGGGGAAGGGCACACTCTCGATGTCTTCGCGCCAGGCGCGGAGCAGGCAGGTCAGTTCGTCGGCGTCCTGCATCGTTCCTCCATGCGTGCAGGGCGGTCCAGCGCCGACCCTTCACTCGGAGTCGCTACTACCCAGAAGAGTGAAGGTCGAAACAGGGAATCCGCGGAAACCCCGGTCCGCTAGCCTGGACGTGTGGCTAATCCTCACGTGGTGATCCTGGACTACGGCTCCGGCAACCTCCGATCCGCCGAACGCGCCGTCCAGCGCGCGGGCGCGAACGTCGAGGTCACCGCGGATCCCCATGCCGCGCTCGAGGCCGACGGGCTGGTCGTTCCCGGAGTCGGCGCCTTCTCCGCCTGTATGGAGGGGCTTCGCTCGGTGTCGGGGGAGAAGATCATCGGCAAGCGCCTCGCCGGCGGCCGTCCGGTGCTGGGCATCTGCGTCGGCATGCAGATCCTGTTCGAACGCGGGGTCGAACACGGCGTGGAGGCCGAGGGCGCCGGCGAGTGGCCGGGCACGGTCGACAGACTGGAGGCCGAAATCCTGCCGCACATGGGCTGGAACACCGTCCGCGCCCCGGAGGACTCGCGACTGTTCGCCGGTCTCGACGCGGACACGCGCTTCTACTTCGTGCACTCCTACGCCGCGCGGACCTGGGAACTGGACTCCGGCCTCGCCGGGCAGCAACCCCGGGTGACCTGGGCGAACCACGGTCAGGACTTCGTCGCCGCCGTCGAGAACGGGCCGCTGTGGGCGACGCAGTTCCACCCGGAGAAGTCCGGGGACGCCGGGGCGCACCTGCTGCGCAACTGGCTGCACACCCTCGCTTAGAGTGGGCGCGTGACTTTCACGCTCCTTCCCGCCGTTGATGTGGCCGATGGCCAGGCCGTGCGACTCGTCCAGGGCGAGGCCGGCACCGAAACCTCCTATGGCAGCCCGCTGGAGGCGGCGCTCGCCTGGCAGCGTGACGGTGCGGAGTGGATCCATCTGGTGGACCTCGACGCCGCCTTCGGCAAGGGCTCCAACCGGGCACTGCTCGCCGACGTCGTGGCGAAGCTGGACGTGCAGGTGGAGTTGTCCGGCGGCATCCGCGACGACGCCTCCTTGGAGGCCGCGCTGGCCACCGGCGCCCGCCGGGTCAACCTCGGCACCGCGGCGCTCGAGGACCCGGAATGGACCGCGAAGGTCGTGTCCTCCTACGGTGACCGCGTCGCCATCGGGCTGGACGTGCGGATCACCGAGGCCGGGCACCGGCTGTCCGCCCGCGGCTGGACCCAGGACGGCGGTGACCTCTGGGAGGTCCTCGACCGGCTCGACCGTGACGGCGCGCAGCGCTACGTCGTCACCGACGTGAGCAAGGACGGCACCCTTCAGGGCCCGAACATCGACCTGCTCCGCGAGGTCGCCGCCCGCACCGACGCGCCGGTCGTCGCCTCCGGCGGCGTGTCCAGTGTGGACGATCTCCGCGCGCTGGCCGCCCTGGCCCGCGACGGCGTCGAAGGCTCCATCGTCGGCAAGGCGCTCTACGCCGGCGCGTTCACCCTGCCCGAGGCGCTCGCCGCCGTCGCGGAGTTCTGAGCTTTACCTCCCGGGTAATCGACGTTACGTCGTCGTTCGGTCAGGATTCCCTTCAGGACACCGAAACCTGGAGGGAACCATGACCGCCTACGGACTCGCCCACCTGCGCCCCGCCCCCGTGCTCGCCGAAGAGGTCTTCGAGTACCTGGAACGGATCCAGGCCACGCTCGATCCCTTCGGCGGCCGGTTCCTCGTGCACGGAGCCGAAGTGCGGGTCGTCGAGGGGGAGTGGCCGGGGGCGCTGGTGATGATCGGGTTCCCGAGCCTCGACGCCGCTCGCGAATGGTACGACTCGCCCGCGTACCAGGAGATCCTGCACCTGCGCGCGGATCACATCCCCGGCGACCTGATCCTGGTGGAGGGGTGCGGGCCGGACCACGACTCGGCGGCGATGGCGGCGGGACTGCGGGCGTCGCAGGCCCAGGCCTCATAAGTGTTCTGGATACCTGTGGTGGCCGGGCCGGGATCGCAGGTCCGTGAAGGTCTCCTCGCCTGCCTCCCCACTCGCCTTCCTCACTGGTCCGCCAGTTTGACCGCGATTCCCACGGTCCGGTCCTTCGGGCCCCGCAGCCTGCTGAAGAACATCGTCACCCGGCCGGTGATCCCGTACTTGCGCGCGATCACCTTGCGCACGCGTTCGGTTCCGTCGAGGTCCAGCAGCCGTGCCTCGCCCGCGACGACGTCGCCGTGGGTGTTGTTGCCGCGGAAGTCGCACGCCTGGACCTCGACCCGGCCGCTGTTGCGGATGCGCTTGACCTTGCCCGCCTTGCGCTCGGACCAGAGCACCAGTTCGCCACCGTCACCCGCCGCCCAGACCGGGGTCGGCACCGGGGCGCCGTTCTTGCGGAAGGTGGTCAGGACGACGTACTTCTCGGCGGCGATCCGCTCGAACTCCGATCCCATGAGGGAATTCTAGGGCGTACCCCGCACTGGAACGACTCGGAACACTCCCGCTCGCGGCACCCTCCTCCCGCCCGCTATTCCGGTGGCCTGCCGAACCAGCCGTAGTCGCCGGGGACGAGCTGAATGCCTTCGGCGATGTCGAGCAAGGCGGACTTGTCCCGTTTGCCCGAGACGACGAGCCACCGGCCGCCGTCCACCGGCACGGCGACCGTTTCGTCCTGGGGACCGAGCCGCCCGTCCCGCTTCGGGAGATGGAAGCCGTCGGTACCCCTGATCTTGAGCGGTACGGGCTCGAACTCGCCCGTGTCCGGCCGTTCGGCGCGAAGCGACGCCGTGACGACCGCCGCCGCGGTGGGCTGCCCGGTGAAGGTGGCTTCGACGTCGGTAGCGCCCCCGCCGGTCGTCATGAACGTGCGCACCCCGGACAACTCCAGATCGGGGGGCAACCGGCCGAACCGCAGTTCGCCCGAGACCCGGGCCCGGTCGTCCCTGACCATCTCGTCGGCGACCCGCTGGCCGACCCCGCGGGGGTCCTTCACCCCGTACATCGTCAAGCTGAGCACGTAGACGTCGTCGGGCGACCAGGTGAGCATCGTCGCGTCGCGATCCAGCTCGGAGACCATTCCGACCCTGCCGTGCACGATGATCTGATTCGGCGCGGGCGCGACCTTCCACGGTTCGCCCGGTTTGGTCAGCGGGGTGGTGGTCAGCTGGATCCAGCCGAGTTCGCCGGCGCTCCAGATCCTGGTCTGCGGCGCGGGATAGGGCTTCACGGCCCGGCTCGCTTCCCGGAAACCGTCGGGCAGCCAGCCGGGCTCGTACGGCAGCACCGCCCAATCCGCGTTGCGCTGGGAGGCCGGGGGGACCGCGGTGAAGGCCCGCAGGCCGAGTGGCACACCGAGCGCGATGATCGCGACCGCCGCCGCGACCAGCGCCAGTACCAGCTTCGGCCTGCTCCGCGACCGTTGGTCCAGGGCGTGGCGGATCTCGGCCCCGTCGGGCGCCCGCGTCGCCAGGTGTTCGAGGCTCTCGCGGATCAGGGCCTCGGTGTTTTCGTCACTCGGTCGGGTCATTTGCGGGCTCCCGTGGGCTGCGCGGACGAGGCCGTCCCGGTTTCCCGCAGCGTCGCGAGCGCGCGCGAGATTTGGCTGCGCACGGTCGACTTCGCGCAGCGGAGTACCGCGCCGATCTCCTCGTCGGAGTAGTTCTCGTAGTAGCGGAGCACGATCGCGGCGCGTTGTTTGCGCGGGAGCTTCGCGAGCCGGTCCAGCATCGCGTCGCGTTCGTCGTACTCGATGGCGTGATCGGAGACCGGCGGGCTCACCTGGTCGAGGAACTCCGGCGACGACGGCACCACGCGGCGGACCGCGAGGCGCCGTCGCCACGACAGGTACTCGTTGGTCACCATCCGGCGGACGTACGTCGGTGGCGAGTCGATCTTCGGCCAGCGTTGCTGAGCACGCAGCAGTACCTCCTGGACGATGTCCTGCGCCAGATACGGATCGTCGGTCAGGACGGTCGCGTAGCGCAGGAGCCCGTCCAGGCGATCCGCGACGAACTCGTCGAAGGTCGCAGGCACGTTTCCCCCTCAGCCGGTGGTCTCGCTCCAGAGACGCACGGCGGGACCCGGCTGATGCGTCGGGAACGGAACTTTCCGGCGTGAACGTGATCACCGCAGGGCGGTCTCCAGCCGGACGAAGGCGGATCCGGTTCCGCACCCGAGGGATCGGCGGCCCGCTCGTGCCATCCCGCGAACTCGGAACGGCTCTTGACTACGCTTGTGCCCATGTCAGTCGCAGTCAGGGTCATCCCGTGTCTCGACGTCGACGCGGGCCGTGTGGTGAAGGGTGTCAACTTCGCCGACCTGCGCGACGCCGGCGACCCCGTCGAACTCGCCCGTCTGTACGACGCCGAGGGCGCGGACGAGCTCACGTTCCTCGACGTCACGGCGTCCTCCGGGGACCGTGAGACCACCTTCGACGTCGTCCGCCGGACCGCGGAGCAGGTGTTCATTCCGCTCACCGTCGGTGGCGGCGTGCGCACGAACGACGACGTCAACCGGCTGCTGCGCACCGGCGCGGACAAGGTGAGCATCAACACCGCCGCCCTCGCGCGGCCGGAGTTCCTGCGCGAGGCGTCCCGCCGGTTCGGCGCGCAGTGCGTCGTGCTGTCGGTGGACGCGCGCCGGGTGCCCGAGGGCACCGAGCCGACACCGTCCGGCTTCGAGGTGACCACGCACGGCGGGCGCCGCGGCACCGGGATCGACGCCGTCGAGTGGGCCGCACGCGGGGAAGAACTCGGCGTCGGTGAGATCCTGCTCAACTCGATGGACGCCGACGGCACCAAGAACGGCTTCGACCTCGAACTCCTGGGCCAGGTGCGCCGCGCGGTCCGCGTCCCGGTGATCGCCAGCGGCGGCGCCGGCGCGCTCGGGCACTTCCTGCCCGCCGTCGAGGCCGGTGCCGACGCGGTGCTCGCCGCCAGCGTGTTCCACTTCGGGCAGTTGAAGATCGGCGAAGTCAAAGGCGCGCTGCGCGCCGGGGGAGTCGTGGTCCGGTGATGCCGGCCCAGTGGAAGGCCGCCACCGAGGTCAAGGTCGTCTGCGCGCTGCTGCTCGGGCTTCCCCTCGCCTACCTCGCGCTGGCCGGGATCCTCATGTTCGCGCCGTACTCCTCCGCGCGGACGTTCCTGCTGCCGGGGACGTCGCTGGTCCTGGGCGGTCTCGTCGTGGCGGGGCTGGTGCTGAGGATGTCTTCGGCACGGTTCGCCGGTTTCGGCGTCAGCTTCCTGTTCGCGTTGCTGCACGCGCTTTCCCTGCTGGCGGCGGAACTCTTCTGGGTGAAGATCGTCTCCGGGATCCTCTTCGCCGGGTACGTCTACACGGCGGTCCTGCTCAACTCGATGCCGGTGAAACGGCACCTGCTCGGAGCCACGAATGAGACTTGATCCCGCCCTCTCGGACCGGTTGAAGCGCAACGCCGACGGGCTGATCGCCGCCGTCGTCGTCGAACACTCCACATCGGACGTGCTGATGATGGCGTGGATGAACGACGAGGCGCTGGAGCGCACCCTCACGACGCGGCGCGGCACCTACTATTCGCGCAGCCGCGAGGAACTGTGGGTCAAGGGCGAGACCTCCGGCCACGTCCAGCACGTACGCGAGGTGCGGATCGACTGCGACGGCGACACCGTCCTCCTGCGTGTCGAGCAGACCGGCCCGGCCTGTCACACCGGCACGCACACCTGCTTCGACACCGACGAACGGCTGCTGCTGGCCGACGAGAGCGAGCAGGACCGGTGAGCGTCGTCGCCGACGTCCTGGTCGGGATCGTCGCCCTGATCCACCTGTACATCGTCGAGGACGGCTCCGAGACGGTGGTGCGGTCCGTCGCCTGATCGGTCCGTTCGGCCTTCCGGTACACGCGGGTGCAGGTCGGCGGCGAGGGCGGGGACATGGTCGTCCTGTTCCTTATTGGTCGCCGAGCCGGAAATCGTACGCGGTCCCGGCGGGAGCGGACGCCGCCGAGAAGGCCGGTCAGAAGACGACGGTCTGGGACGCCTGCTCCCTCGCGCGCTCGGCCGAGGTCCGTGGTCGTCGCGGTGCGACAGTGGGCAAGGGTGACCGCCCGAGAAGACGGCCGCGCGTCGCCGGGCGTCCTCGGTCCACTTCGGACAGTGCGCTCGCCGAACACGTCACCGCGCAGACGGTCCACGACGACGTGACCATCCCTATTTCTGCCAAGGAAATCGAGCCGGACGCGGACTGAGCCAGTGACGGTGCCGTTCGGGGCCACGTGACACTCAGCCCGCGAGTTCCGCCTCCAGTCACGTGTGTCGCGCCTCCAGTCACGTGAGTTCCGCTTGAGGGGTGAGGCAAAGGTGTCGTGTGGGTGGCAAGTCCGTGAAGGCCTCCTTGAGGGACCCAGGGTCCCTCAAGGAGGCCTTCACGGACCTCGCGACCCGGCGCGGGCGCCACAGCCGTCCCAGTGTCCCCAGTGAGCACATCGGCGGGTGGTGAAGACCTCTTCGCTACCTTCAGGGTGAATAAGAAAGCCTTCACCCGCGCGACACCCGTGCCTCGACGGCCGGGAGAATTCTCCCCGCGGCGGACCGGGTCAGTCGATCTTCCCGGTCAGGTACCGCTGCATGGTCGGCGCGATCGCGGTCACCAGCGGCTCGATCTCGCTCGAAGCCATCGGCTCGAACTTCGCGACGTACCGGACCATGCCCATGCCGACCAGCTGGGACGCGCAGAGGGTCGTCCGCAGTTCGATGTCGTCCGCGCCGATGTCGCCGATCACCTTGGTGAAGAAGTTCTGGAAGAACCCGCGCAGCACCTGTGCCGCCTGCTCGTGTCCGGCGACGCTGCGGACGAGGGCCTGGAACACGTCGCCGCCCGCGCCGTCCCACCGGGTGAGGAAGGTTCGCACGATCCGCTGCCCGAACTCGTCGTCGGGGCCGTTCTTCAACTCGGCGAGGAGTTCACGCGGGTCGAAGGGGAGCTTCAGGATGGCTTGGCCGAAAAGGCCTTCCTTGCTGCCGAACCAGTGGTTGACCATCGCCGCGTCCACCCCGGCCCTGGTCGCGATCGCGCGTACGGTCGCGCCGTCGAAGCCGCTCTCCCCGAACACCACGCGCGCCGCCTCGATCAGCGCGGTGCGGGTGTCCTGCCCGCCGGGCCGCCGTCCCCGGCGCCGGGCGGTAGTGTCTTCCACAGCCATGGCGCCATCATGAACGGACCCGGCGTAAAATTCAACAATACTTGAATTTCGCCCCCGGTCCCCGGCCTCCCGGTCGTTGCAGCACAATGAGCGGCATGGTCAGCGCCGCAAACGCCAGCCCGTCGGGGCTCGGCTCGGTCAGCCCTTCGCGCGACGAGTTCCGCGCACTCGCCGAGGGCCGTCGCGTCATCCCCGTTGTCCGCCGCGTGCTCGCCGACGGTGAGACCCCCATCGGGGTCTACCGCAAGCTCGCCGCCGACCGGCCGGGGACGTTCCTCTTCGAATCGGCGGAGAACGGCGCTTCGTGGAGCCGATGGTCGTTCATCGGTGTCGACAGCCCCGCCGCGTTGACCGTGCGTGACGGCGAGGCCGTCTGGACGGGCGCCCCGCCGGTCGGCCTCCCGACCGAGGGCGACCCGCTCACCGTGCTGCGCGAGACCGTCGCCGCGCTCCACACCGAGCAGCTGCCCGGCATGCCGCCGCTCACCGGCGGCATGGTCGGCTACATCGGCTACGACGCCGTCCGCTGGCTCGAACGGCTCCCCGAACTCGCCGAACGGGACCTCGACATCCCCGAGCTCACCATGCTCCTGGCCACCGACCTGGCCGCCTTCGACCACCACGAGGGCACCGTCACGCTGATCGCCAACGCGGTCAACTGGGACGATTCACCCGAGCGTGTCGACGCGGCGTACGACGACGCCGTCGCGCGCTTGAACGCGATGACCAAGCAGCTGCACGTCGCGGCCCCGGCCACGGCCGCCGTGTTCGACCGCCCCGCGCCCGAATTCACGCGCCGCCGCACCAAACCGGACTTCCACGCGGCCGTCGAGAAGGCCGTCGAGGCGATCAAGGCGGGCGAAGCGTTCCAGATCGTGCCGTCGCAACGCTTCGAGATCGAGACCCAGGCCGACGCGCTGGACGTCTACCGCGTCCTGCGCACGTCCAACCCGAGCCCGTACATGTACCTGCTGCGCCTGACCGGTTTCGACATCGTCGGGTCCAGCCCGGAGTCGCTGGTCACCGTCCGGGACGGCCGGGCGACCACGCATCCGATCGCGGGCACCCGCTGGCGCGGCGCCGATCCGGAAGAGGACGCGCAGCTGGCCAAGGACCTGCTCGCGGACGAGAAGGAACGCGCCGAGCACCTGATGCTCGTCGACCTCGGCCGCAACGACCTCGGCAAGGTCTGCAAGCCCGGCACCGTGCGCGTCGTCGACTTCTTCGACGTCGAGCGCTACAGCCACGTCATGCACATCGTCTCCACGGTCACCGGCGAACTTCTCGACGACAAGACGGCCTTCGACGCGGTCACCGCCTGTTTCCCGGCCGGGACGCTTTCGGGCGCGCCGAAGGTCCGCGCGATGCAGCTGATCGAGGAACTGGAGCCGACCAGGAGGGCGCTCTACGGCGGTGTCGTCGGCTATCTCGACTTCGCCGGGGACGCCGACACCGCGATCGCGATCCGCACCGCGCTGATGAAGGACGGCACCGCGTACGTCCAGGCCGGTGGGGGAGTCGTCGCCGATTCGGTGGCCGACTACGAGGACAACGAGTCGCTCAACAAGGCCCGCACCGTGCTGTCCGCCGTCGCGGCGGCGCAGACGATGATCGCGGCGGACGAACTCGACCCGGCGGGTGACAGCGCTCGTGTCTGAGACCCCGGAAGACGCCGCCCCGCCGCCGAAGCAGGCCAAGCGTCCACTGTGGATCGCCGTGGTGGGCCTGCTGCTGGGCGCGGTCGCGTTGTGGGGGTCTTCGCAGCTCGTGTGGTTCGCCGAGTTCCGTGACGGTGGCGTGCGCGGCACGGTGCTCTACACGGAAATCGGTGCACAGCGCGCCGTTGCGCTGGTTCCCCTCGCGTTGCTCGCGCTCGCCGGCACGGCGGGACTGATCGCCACCGGCGGCTGGCCACGCCGGGTGCTCGGCGTGGTACTGGCCGTGTCCGGGGTCGCCGCGGTATGGCTCGGTGTGGTGGGCGGCTCGTTGAGCGGTTTCGCCGACGGTCTCCCGGTCGCCCAGTTGCTGGGAGCCCGCGGCCTCGCGATCCTCGGGGGAATTCTCGTGGTCGCCGGCGGGTTGGCAGCCATCAAGGGCGCGGGCCGGATGCCGCGTCTCGGCGCGAAGTATTCGGCGCCGGGAACGAAGAAGCGGGCCGCGAAGGATCCGGAGACCGAACTGTGGGAGGCGCTGTCCGAAGGCGAAGATCCCACCGCGACCCGGTGACGGCCGCGGAAAACGCGCGTTTTCGAGATCTGCACCGCGAAAGATGACACGGTTGGCATTCGGAGTAACGGACATACCCGGAACCAGGACGTATCCGTGCGGGGGTTAGCATCGTTTCGGCGGGAAGGGGAAGGTTTTTGTGAGCGACCTTGCGAAGGAATCCGTGAGTACGACAGCCGGTGAGGGACTCCGGTGAGCGTGCTCGAAGACATCGTCGCCGGCGTCCGTGCCGATCTCGCCGAGCGCGAGGCGGTTCTGCCGTTCGACGAACTGAAGAAGCGCGCGACCCAGGTCGCGCCCCCCCGAGACGTGCTCGCGGCCCTGCGCGAGTCCGGTATCGGCGTCATCGCCGAGGTGAAGCGGCGCAGCCCGTCCAAGGGTGAGCTGGCCGAGATCCCCGATCCGGCCGCGCTGGCGAAGGACTACGCCGACGGCGGCGCCCGGGTGATCAGCGTGCTGACCGAGCAGCGGCGCTTCGGCGGTTCGCTCGCCGACCTCGACGCGGTCCGCGCCGCGGTGGACATCCCGGTGCTGCGCAAAGACTTCATCGTCAGCCCGTACCAGGTCCACGAGGCGCGGCTGCACGGCGCGGACATGGTCCTGCTGATCGTGGCGGCGCTGGAGCAGAACGCCCTGATCGCGTTGCTGGACCGGGTCGAATCGCTCGGGATGACCGCGCTGGTCGAGATCCACAACGCCGAAGAGGCCGACAAGGCCCTCGAAGCCGGCGCCAAGGTGATCGGCGTCAACGCCCGCAACCTGCACACCCTCGAGGTCGATCGTGACGTCTTCTCGCGGCTGGCCCCCGGCCTGCCGATGGACGTCTTCAAGATCGCCGAGTCCGGTGTCCGCGGTCCCGGTGACCTGATGTCCTACGCGGGTCACGGCGCCGACGCCGTTCTCGTGGGCGAAGGGCTCGTCGCTTCGGGCGACCCGAAGGGCGCGCTGGTCAAGCTCGTCACCGCCGGATCGCACCCCGCCTGCCCGAGGCCTTCTCGATGACCACTGAGTACCACGAAGAACCCCACGGCAAGCACGATCCGGACGACCGGGGCTACTACGGCCCCTACGGCGGCCGGTTCATGCCCGAGGCGCTCATCGGCGTCGTCGACGAGGTCGCGGCCGAGTACGACAAGGCGCGGAACGACCCGGACTTCGTCGACGAGTTCCGCCGTCTCCTGCGTGACTACGCCGGTCGCCCGTCGCTGCTCACCGAGGCCAAGCGCTTCGGTGAGCACGCCGGCGGCGCCCGGGTCTTCCTCAAGCGCGAGGATCTGAACCACACCGGTTCGCACAAGATCAACAACGTGCTTGGCCAGGCGTTGCTCACCAAGCGGATGGGCAAGAAGCGGGTCATCGCCGAGACCGGGGCCGGTCAGCACGGCGTGGCCACCGCCACCGCCTGCGCGCTGCTGGACCTGGAATGCATCGTCTACATGGGCGAGGTCGACACCGAGCGGCAGGCGCTGAACGTCGCCCGCATGAAGCTGCTCGGCGCCGAGGTCATCCCGGTGAAGACCGGTTCGCGCACGCTCAAGGACGCGATCAACGAGGCCTTGCGCGACTGGGTCACCAACGCCGACACCACGCATTACCTGTTCGGCACGGCGGCGGGCCCGTACCCGTTCCCGATGATGGTGCGCAACTTCCACAAGATCATCGGCGAGGAGGCCCGCGTCCAGATCCTGGAGCAGGCCGGACGCCTGCCGGACGCCGTCGCGGCCTGCGTCGGCGGTGGATCCAACGCGATCGGCATCTTCCACGGCTTCATCGACGACCCGGAAGTCCGTCTCGTCGGTCTCGAGCCGGGCGGCGAGGGCATCGAGGGCAACCGTCACGGTGCCACGCTGACCAAGGGCACCCCGGGCAACCTGCACGGCGCGCTGACGTACCTGCTGCAGGACGAGGACGGCCAGACCGTCGAGTCGCACTCGATCTCCGCGGGCCTCGACTACCCGGGCGTCGGCCCGGAGCACTCGTGGCTCAAGGACAGCGGCCGCGCCGAGTACCGGCCGGTGACCGACGCCGAGGCGATGGACGCGTTCAAGCTGCTTTCGCGCACCGAGGGCATCATCCCGGCGGTCGAGTCGGCGCACGCGCTGGCGGGCGCGCTGGTGCTCGGCCGCGAACTCGGTCCCGAGGGCTTGATCATCGTGAACCTTTCCGGTCGTGGCGACAAGGACATGGACACGGCCGCGAAGTACTTCGGCCTGGTGGAGAACGCATGAGCACCGTCGAGGTGCTTTTTCCCACGGAGGCGGCATGAGCACCGCCGACGTGCTTTTTCCCACGGAGGCGGCATGAGCACCGTCGACGTGCTTTTTCCCGCGGAGGCGGCATGAGCACAGTGAGTGACGTCTTCGCCAAGACGCGCGAAGAAGGCCGCGGAGCGCTGATCGGGTACCTCCCGGCCGGCTTCCCGACGGTCGACGGGTCGAAGGACCTGCTGGCCGCGGTGGTCGACGGCGGCGCCGACCTGGTCGAGGTGGGCGTGCCCTACTCGGATCCGGTCATGGACGGCCCGACCATCCAGGCCGCCTCGGTCAGCGCGCTTTCCAACGGCTTCAAGCTCAAGCACTTGTTCGAGGTCGTCGAGTCCGTGTCCTCGCGCGGTGGCAAGGCCGTCGTGATGACGTACTGGAACCCGGTGCACCGCTACGGCGTCGACCGCTTCGCGCGGGACCTCGCCGCCGCGGGCGGGCTCGGCCTGATCACCCCGGACCTGATCCCGGACGAGGCCGACGAGTGGATGGCCGCTTCCGAACAGCATGGTCTTGACCGGATCTTCCTGGTCGCGCCGTCCTCCTCGGAGGAGCGGATCGCGAAGACCGTCGAGGCCGCTTCGGGCTTCGTGTACGCCACCGCCGTGATGGGCGTGACAGGTGCCCGTGACCAGGTCGGCGTGCACGCCGAGGACCTGGTCGCGCGGACCCGCGCGCACACGGACCTGCCGATCGGTGTCGGGCTCGGCGTCCGCTCCGGTGCGCAGGCGGCGCAGGTCGCCGGTTTCGCGGACGGCGTCATCGTCGGCTCGGCACTGGTGACGGCCGCCGCGAGCGGACTGGACGCGGTTCGGGACCTCTCGGCCGAGCTGGCCGCGGGTGTGCGGAAGACCGTCGCCCCCGCTTGATCCTCGCGTTGGTCATGCGTGGCGATTCGGGCCGGAACCCGAATCGCCACGCACGACCGATCGGACCGGCCGCTCACCGGGTTGCCGCGGGCCACCCGGTCACGCGGGGTGCCGATCATGCTGCCGCACGACTACCCCTTCCACCGGAGCGCCGCGTATCCGGCACAGGTGTGCGAGCGCGTGTTCGTCGATGTGGGCCTCGCGACGCCCGACGCCGGTCACCGTGCGCCCGTGATCATCGCGGAGACAATGGAGATCGTGCCGTTCGGGAGCCGCTGTCCTCCACGGACGCGTTCGGGCCGGCCGAGCCGTACCACCTCGGACGTGCTGTCCGAAGTGGACGCGCGTCGGACAGCGGCACCGGTGGGGCACCACGACGCCGAACGGATGTACGGACTGGAGGGGACATGACGGAACTGGACGCACTGCAGGACCGGTGGGAGGCCGCGGTCGAGGCGGAGCTGCCCGCCGCGATCGGGCTGCGGCACCGGGTGCACGCCGATCCCCGCGGGTCGGGGGACGAAGAAGACACCGCGCGGATGCTCGTCGAGGCGCTCGGCGCCGACGAAGGGGTCCGCGTCGCCAAGACCGGGCGCGCGGTGCTGTTCCCCGGCACCGGGCCGGGACCGGCCGTGGCGCTGCGCACCGAACTGGACGCGTTGCCGGTCACCGAGCGCACCGGGGTCCCGTGGGCCTCGGAGACACCGCTGATGCACGCGTGCGGGCACGACGTGCACATGGCCGCGCTCGTCGCCACCTGCCGCGCGGCGGCCGTCGTGGGGGTACCGCGGCCGCTGCTCGCGCTCCTGCAGCCGCGTGAGGAGACCTCGCCGTCCGGCGCGCTGGACATCGTCGAATCCGGCGTGCTCACCGAGTACGGCGTCGAAGCCGTCATCGGCGCGCACGTCCAGCCCCGGCTCCCGGCGGGGGTGGTGTCGGCGGTGCCGGGGCCGGTCAACGCCTCCACCGACGAGTTCGAGGTCGTCGTCCGGGGCCAGGGCGGGCATGCCGGATACCCGCACCTCCTGCGGGACCCGATCCTCGCGCTCAGCCAGCTCGTGGTGAGCCTGCAGCAGCTCGCGAGCCGCCGGGTCGATCCGGTGTTCGGCGCGGTCTGCTCGGTCGGCCGGATCGAAGCGGGAACGACCGCGAACGTCGTGCCCAACGAGGCCCGCCTGTCGGGCTCGTTGCGGCTGATGCGCGCCGACGACCGGGATCTCGCGCTGGAGGGGCTCGCCGAAGTCGTCCATGGCACCGCGAAGGCGCACGGCTGCCGGGCGGAACTCGAAATCAACCCGTGCGAACCCGTACTGCACAACGACACCGGGCTCACCCAGCACGCGCACCGGCGGCTCGTCCGGGCCGGGGCGGGCGTGGACACCGAATTCCGGTCGTTCGGCGCCGACGACTTCGCGCACTACTGCGGGACGACGCGCGGGCTGATGATGTTCGTCGGCCTCGGCGACACCGCGGGCGCCCCGAGTCTGCACGACGAACTGTTCCTGCCGCCGGACACCGCCGTCGGAGCCGTCGCGTCCGCGCTGATCGCGGGCTATCTGGCCGCCGTCGAGGGCTGACGCCCCCAAGAAGCCGATGAAGCGCTACGGTGGCCGACGTGAATACCGCCTCGGCAGCGTTCCTCGCGACCATCCCCAGTCCCGACCAGGGCGTCTGGCATATCGGACCGGTCCCGATCCGGGCCTATGCGCTCTGCATCATCGCCGGCATCATCGTGGCGATCTGGCTGGGCGAGCGGCGCTGGACGAACCGCGGCGGCACGAAGGGCACCGTCATCGACGTCGCCGTCTTCGCGGTGCCGTTCGGCCTGGTCGGTGGGCGGTTGTACCACGTCGTCACCGACAACCAGCTGTACTTCGGCGAGGGCAAGAACCCGATCAACGCGCTGAAGATCTGGGACGGCGGCCTCGGCATCTGGGGCGCCATCGCGCTCGGCGCCGTCGGCGCGCTGATCGCCTGCCGCCGAAGGGGCATCCCGCTGCCCGCGATGGCCGACGCGCTCGCCCCCGGGATCGTGCTCGCGCAGGCGATCGGGCGGCTCGGCAACTACTTCAACCAGGAACTCTACGGCGCGCACACCGAGTTGCCGTGGGGGCTGGAGATCTACCAGCGGTACAACCCGACCAACCCGGACGACTTCCTGAACGGCATCGCGATCGGGCACGTCCCGCTGCCGGACAGCCCGGTGCACCCGACGTTCCTCTACGAACTGCTCTGGAACCTCGGTGTCGCGCTGCTGGTCATCTGGGCGGACAAGAGGTTCCGCCTCGGCCACGGCCGCGTGTTCGCGCTGTACGTCGCCGGGTACACCGCGGGCCGGTTCTGGATCGAGATGATGCGGACCGACACCGCGAACCACATCCTCGGCCTGCGCGTGAACGTGTGGACCTCGATCCTGCTGTTCGCCGCGGCGATCGCGTACTTCGTCCTGGCGGCCAAGCGGGGGCCGAGGGAGGCGCCGGAAACGCTGTGGAGCAAGGACGTGCCGCGGGAAGACGCATCGCCCGCTTCGGAGCCTTCCGGAGAGCACGCCGACGTGGCGGCGGCTCCGGACACCGTCCGTGACTCCGCCGCCGACAAGGCGACGGAGGACCCGAAACCCGAGACCGGGAAGTAGCGCTTCCTCTCACTCCAAGTCCGTGAACGTCCCCTTTATGGCGCCCAGCGCTGTGAAGGGGGCCTTCATGTACTTCCCAGTTCCGGTCTCAAGAGCCATGAAGGAGCTGGGGCCGCGACGGGGCCGGTGAGCCGGAGACGATCCGGGAATCAAGCGCGAAAGGTAACATGTTCTAGTTAGTCCGGCTCTGGCGTGCGAAAGCCGCCGGGAGTGACTAGGGTCGCCTCACCGCGGCTCGTGACATCCCGGAACAGGACATATACTTAGCGGAACGAACTACTGTGCCCTCATCAGGAACTGTGTCGTTCCGGGCGTCCAGATCGTTACCGGTCGGGGGGCTTTCGCCTCCGTCGAATTGGTGCCGACCTGTTTCACAGGTGTTAAAGTCTCGCTAACGAACGGGCCATCGTCGTCCCGTGCGCATTCCCCCGGCCGGCCCCGTCCGGCCGCTGAGCACAGACGACGAAGGAGGTCCCTTCATGATCTTCTCCGCCATTCCAGGCAAACAAGGTCTTTACGATCCCGGATCCGAACAGGACTCCTGCGGGGTGGCCATGGTGGCCGACGTCCGCGGGCGGCGCTCGCACGGCATCGTCACCGACGGCCTGTCCGCGCTGACGAACCTCGACCACCGTGGTGCCGCCGGCGCGGAGCCGACCAGCGGTGACGGCGCGGGCATCCTGGTGCAGCTCCCCGACGAGCTGCTGCGCGCGGAAGTGGACTTCACCCTGCCCGAGGCGGACGCCGACGGTCACCAGACCTACGCGACCGGGATCGGCTTCCTGCCCTCGGACGGCGAGGAGCGGAACAAGGCCGTCGCCCTGATCGAGCGGATCGCCACCGAGGAGGGCCTCGACGTCCTCGGCTGGCGCGAGGTACCGGTGGACGCCGACCGTGCCGACATCGGCCCGACGGCCCGTTCGGTGATGCCGCATTTCACGATGCTGTTCGTCGCCGCCCACGAGGCCGGCGGCCGTCGTCCCGGTGGCCTCGGACTGGACCGTCTGGCCTTCTGCCTCCGCAAGCGCGTCGAGAACGAGAGCGTGACCGCGGGCTGCGGCACCTACTTCCCGTCGCTGTCCTCGCGGACCATCGTCTACAAGGGAATGCTGACCCCCGAGCAGCTCCCGCTGTTCTTCACCGATCTGACCGACACCCGGCTCACCAGCGCCATCGCGCTCGTGCACTCCCGGTTCTCCACCAACACCTTCCCGTCGTGGCCGCTGGCGCATCCGTTCCGGTTCGTCGCGCACAACGGCGAGATCAACACCATCCGGGGCAACCGCAACCGCATGCGCGCCCGTGAGGCGCTGCTCGAATCGGACCTCATCCCCGGCGACCTGAGCAGGCTGTACCCGATCTGCTCGCCCGGCGCGTCGGACTCCGCCTCGTTCGACGAGGTGCTGG
Source organism: Amycolatopsis sp. QT-25 (assembly GCF_029369745.1). Lineage (NCBI taxonomy): Bacteria > Bacillati > Actinomycetota > Actinomycetes > Pseudonocardiales > Pseudonocardiaceae > Amycolatopsis > Amycolatopsis sp. QT-25. The sequence goes on along the minus strand of NZ_CP120210.1, from coordinate 5,608,808 downwards.
AACTGCTGCACCTCGGCGGTCGGTCGCTGCCGCACGCGGTGCTGATGATGATCCCCGAGGCGTGGGAGAACCACACCGGGATGGACGCACAGCGTCGTGCCTTCTACCGGTTCCACGCCAGCCTCATGGAGCCCTGGGACGGCCCGGCCTGCGTCACCTTCACCGACGGCACGCTCGTCGGCGCGGTACTGGACCGCAACGGCCTGCGCCCCGCCCGCTGGTGGCGCACCGCCGACGACCGTGTCGTACTGGCCAGTGAGGCCGGGGTCCTCGACGTCGCCCCCGCCGACGTCGTGGCCAAGGGCCGTCTCAAGCCCGGCCGCATGTTCCTGGTGGACACCGAGGCGGGCCGGATCGTCGACGACGAAGAGGTCAAGTCGGAGCTGGCGAAGCAACTCCCGTACGAGGGCTGGCTGCACGCCGGGCTGCTGCAGATCGCCGACCTGCCCGACCGCGACCACATCGTGCAGAGCCACGATTCGGTGCTGCGGCGCCAGCTTTCCTTCGGCTACACCGAAGAAGAGCTGAAGATCCTCCTCGCGCCGATGGCGGTCAAGGCCGCCGAGCCGATCGGCTCGATGGGGTCCGACACCCCGCCCGCGGTGCTGTCGCAGCGTTCGCGGCTGCTCTACGACTACTTCAAGCAGAACTTCGCGCAGGTCACGAACCCGCCGCTGGACGCGATCCGCGAAGAGCTCGTCACCTCGATGAGCCGGATCATGGGACCGGAGCGGAACCTGCTCGCCCCCGGTCCGGCCTCCTGCCGCCACGTGCAGCTGCCGTATCCGGTGATCGACAACGACGAACTCGCCAAACTGATCCACATCAACGACGACGGCGACCTTCCCGGCTTCGCGTGCAGTGTCCTTTCCGGACTGTACGAAGTGGACGGTGGTGCCGACGCGCTGGCGTCCGCGATCGAGCGGGTCCGGCGTGAGGCCTCCGAAGCGATCGCGGCGGGCGCGCGCACGCTCGTGCTGTCCGATCGCGACTCCGACCACCGCATGGCCCCGATCCCTTCACTGCTGCTGGTGTCGGCGGTGCATCACCATCTGGTGCGCACCAAGGAAAGGCTCCGCGTCGCGCTGGTCGTCGAGACCGGCGACGCCCGCGAGGTCCACCACGTCGCGCTGCTGCTCGGCTACGGCGCCGCGGCGGTGAACCCGTACCTGGCCTTCGAGACCATCGAGGACATGATCTCGACCGGTGCCGTCACCGGCATCGAGCCCGCCAAGGCGATCCGCAACTACGTCAAGGCGCTCGTGAAGGGCGTCTTGAAGATCATGTCCAAGATGGGCATTTCGACCGTCGGCGCGTACACCGCGGCGCAGGTCTTCGAATCCTTCGGCCTCGCCCAGGATCTGCTCGACGAGTACTTCACCGGCACGTCGTCGAAGCTCGGCGGCGTCGGGCTGAGCGTGCTCGCCGAAGAGGTCGCCACGCGTCATCGCCGCGCGTACCCGGACAACCCGACCGACCGGGTCCACCGTGGACTCGAGACCGGTGGCGAGTACGCGTACCGCCGCGAGGGCGAACTGCACCTGTTCACCCCGGAGACCGTCTTCCTGTTGCAGCACGCGACGAAGACCGGCCGGGAAGAGGTGTACAAGAAGTACTCCGACGAGGTGCACCGCCTCTACCGCGAGGGTGGCGCGCTGCGCGGGCTGTTCTCCTTCCGCGCGGGCACCCGCGAACCCGTCCCGCTGCACGAGGTCGAGCCCGCCGAGGCGATCTTCAAACGATTCAACACCGGCGCGATGTCCTACGGGTCGATTTCGGCCGAGGCACACGAAACACTCGCCATCGCGATGAACCGCATCGGCGGCCGCTCCAACACCGGCGAGGGCGGGGAAGATCCCGAGCGGCTCTACGATCCGGCGCGGCGCAGCGCGATCAAGCAGGTCGCCAGCGGCCGGTTCGGCGTCACGAGCGAGTACCTGGTCAACGCCGACGACATCCAGATCAAGATGGCGCAGGGGGCCAAGCCCGGCGAGGGCGGGCAGCTGCCGCCGAACAAGGTCTACCCGTGGATCGCGCGCACGCGGCACTCGACGCCCGGCGTCGGGCTGATCTCGCCACCGCCGCACCACGACATCTATTCGATCGAGGATCTCGCCCAGCTCATCCACGACCTCAAGAACGCCAACGAGAACGCCCGCATCCACGTGAAGCTGGTGTCCTCGCTCGGCGTCGGCACGGTCGCGGCGGGGGTGTCCAAGGCGCACGCGGACGTCGTGCTGATCTCCGGCCACGACGGCGGCACCGGCGCCTCCCCGATGAACTCGCTCAAGCACGCGGGGACACCGTGGGAGATCGGCCTCGCCGAGACACAGCAGACGTTGCTGCTCAACGGTTTGCGCGACCGGATCACCGTGCAGGTCGACGGCGCGATGAAGACCGGCAAGGACGTCGTCATCGCCGCGCTGCTCGGCGCGGAGGAGTACGGCTTCGCGACGGCGCCGCTGATCGTCGAAGGCTGCGTCATGATGCGCGTCTGCCACCTCGACACCTGCCCGGTCGGCGTCGCGACCCAGAGCCCGGAGCTGCGCAAACGCTACACCGGCCAGGCCGACCACGTCGTCAACTACTTCCGGTTCGTCGCCGAAGAGGTCCGGGAAACGTTGGCGGCACTGGGTTTCCGCACCCTCGACGAGGCCATCGGGCACGCCGAGATGCTGAACACCGACGCCGCGGTCGAGCACTGGAAGGCCTCCGGTCTCGACCTCGCGCCGATCTTCCACATGCCCGCCGAAACCCCGTACGGCGGCGCGAAGCGGCGCACACGGACGCAGGACCACGGCCTGGAGCACGCGCTCGACCGGACACTGATCCAGCTCGCCGAGGCGGCACTGGAGGACGCGCATCCGGTGCGGCTCGAACTGCCGGTGCGGAACGTGAACCGGACCGTCGGCACGCTGCTCGGGTCCGAGATCACCCGCCGCTACGGCGGGGAGGGCCTGCCCGAGGACACGATCCACGTGCTGCTGACCGGTTCCGCCGGACAGTCGCTCGGGGCGTTCCTGCCCCGCGGCATCACGCTCGACATGGTCGGTGACGCGAACGACTACGTCGGCAAGGGCCTTTCCGGCGGGCGGATCATCGTGCGCCCGCATCCGGACGCGAAGTTCGCCGCGGAAGGCCAGACCATCGCCGGGAACACCCTCGCTTACGGCGCCACCGGCGGCGAGATGTTCCTGCGCGGCCAGGTCGGCGAACGGTTCTGCGTACGCAACTCCGGCGCCGTGGTGGTCGCCGAGGGCGTCGGCGACCACGCCTTCGAGTACATGACCGGCGGGCAGGCCGTGGTGCTCGGCCCGACCGGGCGCAACCTCGCGGCGGGGATGTCCGGCGGCGAGGCCTACGTGCTCGACCTCGACCGCGGCAAGGTCAACGAGGAGATGGTCAACCTGCTGACCCCGTCCTCGGAGGACCTCGCCTGGCTGAAGAAGACCGTGCAGAAGCACTACGACCTCACACGTTCGGCCGTGGCCGCGTCGCTGCTCGGCGACTGGCCGCGTCGCTCGGCGGCGTTCACCAAGGTGATGCCCCGCGACTACCAGCGTGTCCTTGACGCGGCGAAGGCGGCGCGTGCCGCGGGCCGTGACGTCGACGAAGCGATCATGGAGGCCGCTCGTGGCTGAGCCGACGGGTTTCCTGAAGTACGACCGCGAAGAGCCGAAGAAGAAGTCCACGCAGGAACGTCTCGCCACTTGGGGCGAGGTGTACGCCGACGTGGAGCCCGCCGAGCGCAACGAAAAGGTGCGCGAGCAGGCCACCCGGTGCATGGACTGCGGCATCCCGTTCTGTCACTCCAGTGGTTCCGGCTGCCCGCTGGGCAATCTGATCCCGGAGTGGAACGACCTGGTGCGCCGGGGCGACTGGGCCGCGGCGAGCGACCGGCTCCACGCGACCAACAACTTCCCGGAGTTCACCGGGAAGTTGTGCCCCGCTCCGTGCGAGGCGGGCTGTGTCCTGTCGGTCTCCCCGCTGTCCGGCGGCCCCGTGGCGATCAAACGGGTCGAGCAGACGATCGCCGACCAGTCCTGGGAAGCGGGCTACGTGCAGCCGCAGATCTCGGCGGTGTCGTCGGGGCAACGGGTCGCGGTCGTCGGCTCCGGCCCGGCCGGGCTCGCCGCCGCGCAGCAGCTCACCCGCGCCGGCCACGAAGTGACGGTCTTCGAACGGGACGACCGGCTCGGCGGCCTGCTGCGGTACGGCATCCCCGAATTCAAAATGGAGAAGAAGGTCCTCGACCGGCGGCTCGCGCAACTCCGTAAGGAGGGCACGAAATTCGTCACCGGCTGTGAGGTCGGTGTCGATCTGACCGTCGAGGAACTCCGCGCCGGCCACGACGCGGTGGTCCTCGCCGTGGGCGCGCTGCGCGGCCGCGACGACACGACCACACCCGGCCGCGAGCTGGCGGGGATCCACCTGGCGATGGAACACCTGGTCCCGGCCAACAAGTACGTCGAGGGCGACGGCCCGTCGGCGGTGGACGCGGCAGGCAAGCACGTGGTCATCATCGGCGGCGGGGACACCGGGGCCGACTCGTACGGCACCGCGACCCGGCAGGGCGCGCTTTCGGTGACACAACTGGACCAGTACCCGACACCACCGTCCACCAGGGACGACGAGCGCTCGCCGTGGCCGACCTGGCCGTACATCCTGCGCACCTACCCCGCGCACGAAGAGGCGGGCGAGCGCAAGTTCGCCGTCGCGGTCACCCGGTTCGTCGGTGACGACGACGGCAACGTGCGCGCGGTCGAACTGCGTCAGGTCCGCGTGGTCAAGGACCCGGAGACCGGCAAGCGCAGGGTGACCCCGGTCAACGACGAGGTCGAGGAACTGCCGGCCGACCTCGTGCTGCTCGCGATCGGGTTCGAGGGGGTCGAGCACATGCCGCTGCTCGACGGGCTCGGCCTGACGCTGACCGGACGCGGCACGCTCTCGTGCGGGGCGGACTGGCAGACCTCCTCGCCCGGCGTGTTCGTCTGCGGTGACGCGCACCGCGGTGCCTCGCTGGTCGTGTGGGCGATCGCCGAGGGACGTTCGGTGGCGAGCGCGGTGGACGCCTACCTCACCGGCGCTTCGGACCTGCCCGCTCCGGTGCACCCGACCGCGCTGCCGCTCGCGGTGGTCTGACCCTCGGGGTCGACGAACGGCAGAGGGACCCTCCTCCCGAAGGTGGAGGGTCCCGGTCGTACTCCGGTCCGACGCGGTAGGGCGGCAGGCCACGCCAAGCTTTCCGCATGAGAAAAGCGTTGGCGATACTGGCTTTCCTGCCACTGACCCTGGTCGTCCCGGTGACCGCCGAAGCGGCCCCGGTACTGAAATGGACGGCACCGTGCCCGGACTACGGCATGACGCCCTCACCGACCGCGGGCCTCGAATGCGCGAAACTCGAGGTGCCGCTGGACTACGCCGACCCCGGCGGGCGAAGATCGAACTCACCGTTTCCCGTAAGGCGAGCACCTCGCCGAAGCGCCGCGGCGTGCTGCTGATGAACCCGGGCGGCCCGGGGAGCCCCGGCCTGGCGATGCCCGCGCAACTCGCGCAGCGTCAAGGACAGTCCGGCCTGCTCGACAGTTACGACGTCCTCGGCTTCGACCCGCGCGGCACCGTCTACAGCACGCCGGTGACGTGCGACCTCACCGAGGAACGACGGTTCATCCTCGTCGGCCCGTATGCGGAGGGCCCGCGTGACGTCGCCGAGAAGGCGGCCAAGTCCCGTGTGGTGGCGAAGCAGTGTGCCGAGTCGAAGACGGCCGATCTCCTGCCGCAGATGACCACCGCCAATACCGCGCGCGACCTGGACCGGATCCGTGAGGCGCTGGGGAGCGGAAGATCTCGTACTACGGCGTCTCGTACGGGAGTCATCTCGGTGCCGCGTACGCCTCGATGTTCCCCGCGCGCACGGACCGGATCGTGCTGGACGGCCTTCCCGGTCCCGGCGGCCTGGACGTCCGGGCACACCAACGCTTCGCGGACGGTTTCGAGGACCGGATCGGTGACTTCACGGCTTGGGTGGCGGCGCGGGACGACGTCTACCACCTCGGGCGGACGCAGACGGAGGTGACGGCGAAGTTCTTCGAGCTGGCGGAAAAGCGCCCGGGAATTCGAAGCGACACCTGGGCCGCCCTGTACGACGACGCGAACTTCCCCGCGCTGGCCGAGACGTGGACCGCCCCGGCTGTATCCGCACAAGGCGGTCCGCTCGACGGAGACAACCACGCCGCACTCCAGCTCCAGGTGCTCTGTAACGACTCGGACTGGCCGGAAAGCGTGCGCTACTACCAAAAGGCGGTCGAACGAGCGCGCGTGACGCAGCCGATGTTCGGCCCGGCCGCCGCGAACATCACGCCCTGCGCGTTCTGGCCGGTGGAGCGGCGTGAGCCGCCGGTGCGGATCCACGACCGCGGACCGTCGAACATCTTGCTGGTGCAGAACCTCCGCGACGCGGCGACGCCGCTCATCGGCGCGCGCGAAATGCGGTCGGCACTGGGGGCACGGGCGAAGTTCGTCACCGTGGACGCCGGCGGGCACGGCGTCTTCACCAAGGAGAACGCCTGTGGCAACGACGTCGTCGTTCGCTACCTGCGGGACGGTCTTCTCCCGGCCACCGACGCGCACTGCCGCTAGACCGAACAGCCCATACGTCATCCCGGATGCGGCCGAACGGCCGCTTGTACGTTCGGTAGCGGGACAAATACTTTCAGAAAGTCGTGCAACTCATACGGCATTTCACCGGTGGCGAAAGGTGGTACGCCATGCAGAGGACGGCTTTCCGGACGGGGATCCTGGCGGCGCTCACGGGGCTCGCGGTGACGGCGCTGACCGCGGTCGCGAGTCCCGCTCACGCCGGGCCGGTCCATCATCGGGCAGCGGCCGACCCACAGGCGGTGGCCGCCTACTGGACGCCCGAGCGGATGCGGTCGGCGGTGCCGATCGAACGGTTGGTCCAGGCCCCGCCGCTTTCGCCCAAGGAGGTCGCGAAGGGGGAGGGCACGATCATCCGGAGCATCCCCAACGGCGGTGGCGCGTGGACGGGGGCCGGCAAGGTCGTGCAGACCGCCGGCCGGGTGTTCTTCACCATGGGCGGGCGGAACGCGTCGTGCTCCGGTGACGCGGTCACCAGCACGAACGGCAGTGTCGTGATCACCGCCGGGCACTGCGTGAAATACCAGGGCGCCTGGCACACCAACTGGACGTTCGCGCCCGGTTACGACAACGGCAACACGCCCTACGGCACCTGGGCCGCGAAGAGCACGCTGACCACTCCGCAGTGGGAAGCGAGCGAGGACATGAACTACGACATCGGCGCGGCCGTGGTCGATCCGCTCAACGGGCAGAGGCTGACCGACGTCGTCGGCGCGCAGGGGATCGCCTTCAACCAGGCGCGCAACCAGTCGATGTACACGTTCGGTTATCCGGCGGCGACACCGTACGACGGCACGAAACTGATCTATTGCAGCGGGAGCACGTTCACCGACTTCCTGCTCACCAAGGACCACGGGATGAACTGCGACATGACCGGTGGTTCGAGCGGCGGCCCGTGGTTCCTGGACTTCAGCGAGGCGACCGGTGCCGGCATTCAGGCCTCGGTGAACAGCTTCGGCTACACCTTCCTGCCCGGCTACATGTTCGGCCCGTACTTCGGTACGGACGCGCAGAACCTCTACAACAAGGCGCAAGCCGCCTGAACAACCCGCTCGCCCGTCCACCTTTTGGGACTTTCGTCCCGGTGGGCGGGCGGCTTCCGGCGCGGCATATCCTGGTCCGGTGAACTGGACAGTGGACGTTCCCGTCGACACGCTCCCCGAACTGCCTCCTCTGCCTCCCGAGCTGCGTGATCGGCTCGACGACGCGCTTTCCCGGCCCGCCGCGCAGCAGCCCGAATGGCCGGACGCCGAGCTGACGAAGCGCGTCCGCGGCGTGCTGGAGAGCGTGCCGCCGATCACCGTCCCCGCCGAGATCGACCGGCTCGCCGACCGGCTCGCCATGGTCGCCCGCGGCGAAGCGTTCCTGCTGCAGGGCGGTGACTGCGCGGAGACGTTCGAGTCGAACACCGAGCCGCACATCCGCGCCAACCTGCGCACCCTGCTGCAGATGGCCGTCGTCCTCACCTACGGGGCGAGCCTGCCGGTGGTGAAGGTCGGCCGGATCGCGGGCCAGTACGCGAAGCCGCGTTCGGCGTCCACCGACGCGCTCGGCCTGCCGGTGTACCGCGGCGACATCATCAACTCGCTCGTCGCCAAGCCCGAACTCCGCGTGCCCGACCCCGGCCGGATGATCCGCGCCTACGCCAACGCGGGCGCCGCGATGAACCTCGTCCGCGCGCTCACCGGTGCCGGCATGGCGGACCTGCACCAGGTGCACGACTGGAACAAGGACTTCGTGAAGTCCTCGCCCGCCAGCGAGCGCTACGAGGCGCTGGCCGCGGAGATCGACCGCGGCCTGCGGTTCATGTCGGCCTGCGGCGTGACCGACGCCTCGCTCCAGTCCACGGAGATCTTCGCCAGCCACGAGGCGCTCCTGCTCGACTACGAGCGCTCCATGCTGCGGATGGACCGCGCGGACGCGGCGAACCCCAAGCTGTACAACCTGTCCTCGCACTTCCTGTGGGTGGGTGAGCGGACCAGGCAGCTCGACGGCGCGCACATCGCCTTCGCCGAACTGCTGGCCAACCCGATCGGCCTCAAGATCGGCCCGACGACCACGCCCGAACAGGCCGTGGAGTACGTCCGCCGCCTCGACCCGCGCAACGAGCCCGGCCGGCTGACGCTGATCGCCCGGATGGGCAACGGCAAGGTCCGCGAGGTGCTGCCCGCGATCGTCGAGAAGGTGGAGGCGTCCGGGCACAAGGTCATCTGGCAGTGCGACCCGATGCACGGCAACACGCACGAGTCTTCGACGGGCTACAAGACCCGGCACTTCGACCGGATCGTGGACGAGGTGCAGGGCTTCTTCGAGGTGCACCGCAAGCTCGGCACCTACCCGGGCGGCATCCACGTCGAGCTCACCGGCGAGGACGTCACCGAATGCCTCGGCGGCGCTCAGGAGATCTCGGATCTGGATCTCGCGGGCCGGTACGAAACCGCGTGCGACCCGCGCCTGAACACGCAGCAGTCGCTGGAGCTGGCGTTCCTGGTCGCGGAGATGCTGCGCGGCTGATCGGTCCCGCGACTGACATGAAAGGCCCCTTCCTGGCGAAATTTGCCATGAAGGGGCCTTTCATCGCACGCGCTAGGCGGTGTCCAGCAGGCGCGCGGCCGACTTGAGGACCCCGTCCCGCAGCGAACCCACGTCCGAGACCGCCGCCCCGTTCGCCTGAAGTCCGATGTGGACGGAATCCCGGTAGGTCGCCACCGCGATCCCGAGCGCCTGCCGCGGTGCCAGCGGCACGAACGGGTACACGCCGTCGAGGTTCGTGCCGTCGAGGGTGAGCCGGTGGGGCGGCACCGGCACCGTGGTGATCACGAGGTCGAACAGCAGCGGCGCGGCCAGCCCGGCGGCCTTGCCGCCGAGCCGGTGCAGCATCGGCGGCATCCGGCCGGCGAGCAGCGGGAACGCGCCGGCGCCGCGAGCCGGGCCCGCGGCCTTGTGCCGGCCCATCTCGCGCTGGACGGCCAGCAGGCGCGCGGCCGGATCGTCGAGGCCGACCGGCAGGTCGCAGAGATAACCGGACAGTTTGTTCCCGCCGAGCTGCCCGGTGGACCGCCCGCGCACGCTGACCGGGACGAGCGCCCGCAACGTCCGGCCGTCGGCGCGCTGGCCGCGGTTGATCATCCATTCGCGCAGCGCGCCGCTGAGGATCGCCAGTACGACGTCGTTGGCCGTCCCGCCGTGGGACCGGCGGATCCGCCGGATCTCGGTGGTGTCCAGCCGGACGAGGCCGAGCCGTCGTTCGGTCGACGGCGGCGCGCTGATCGGCGACAGCGACGAACGGGTCGCGCGGACGACCGAAGAGGCGATCCCGGCCTGGGTCAGCGTCGAGCCGACGGCTTCCTTGACAGCGTCCACAGGGGAGCGAGGCGCGGGTGTCCGGGAACCGCCGTGGGGCCGCCTCGTCGCGTGAGGGAGCCCGTCGAGCAGGCCCGCGGCGACGGCGTACGCGCCCTCCCCATCGGTGAGCGCGTGGTGCAGTTTCAGCAGCAAGGCGAACTCACCGTCCGGCAGGCCGGTGACCAGATGCAAGTCCCACAAGGGTTTTCCGGTGTCGAGCGGCCGTCCCATCCAGTGCGACGCATAGGCGGAGAGCGGGTCCGGTTCGTACAGGGAGCTCAGGTGGTGATGTGAGATATGTTCACTGGCAACGAAATCCGGGTCCTCGGCCCAGCTGGCGGCGCCGGGCGGGAACAGCGCGGTGCGCGGGCGCTGACGCAGCTTCGGAAGCCGCGCCGCCCGTTCGGCGAGCAGCGTGGTCAGCTTACGCGCGTGCACCTGCCCGTGCGGGCGGAAGATGGCCACCGCGCCCATGTGCATGGGTGTCGTTTCGCTTTCCAGGCAAAGGAAAGCGACATCGAGTGCGCTCAGCTGCAAGCCTGGCATCAGTGACCCTTCTCGGTGTTCCGGCTATGGGCACAACTGCATCAGCCTGACATGACGGGCGGGTGGTCGTCATGTTTCCTCAGCGCCAACTGCCGCCGGTTTCACTCGAACGATGAGATCGCGGTCGGCCCTGGACCACGGCGCCGCGACAGCCGGTGGAGGGTGCGCCCCGGGGTAACTCGTTGGCGGGTCATCCGGGGAAACCGGCAGACTGCACCACCATGACCGACGAACCGAAGCGCCCCGAACCACCGCTCACCGGCGACGAGCGCACCCAGCTGAACGGCTTTCTCGACTTCCTCCGTGCCACGGTCGTGTGGAAATGCTCAGGTCTCACCGACGAGCAGGCCCGGCGGCCGCTCGTGCCCAGCGAACTGACCACCGTCGCCGGTCTGCTCGGGCACCTGACCCTCGTCGAGCAGTACTGGTTCACCGTGGTGCTCAACGGACAGGAAGACGTCTGGAAGGAGGCGTTGGAAATCGATCCGGACGCCGAATTCCGGGTCGCCATGCAGACCCCGATCGAGCAGCTGATCGCCGCCTACGAGGCCGAGTGCGAGCGCAGCCGCGCGATCGTCGCCGGGATGGGGCTGGACGACGAGGTCCCCTTCCGTGGCGATCGCCGGGTCAACGTCCGGTTCGTGGTCGCGCACATGGTCGAGGAGACCGGCAGGCACGCCGGCCATCTCGACCTCTTGCGCGAGCTGACGGACGGTCTCACCGGGGAGTGACCCGGCGCGAGGGGTGCCGGGGTCGGCCCTGAAGCGGCGCAACTGCTCGTCGCCGATCGTCTCGAACCCGAAGCCGGCCAACCACAGCGCGACACCGAGCCACGCCGTCAGCCCGGACGAGTCGCCGTGCATCGCGAACTGGACCGGTCGCTCGACGAAGGGGTCCGGCGGTGGCACCGGTTCACGCGAGCCAATCCTCACCCGATTCGGCTCCGAATGCTTCACGTGCACACCCAGGGTCAACGCATCGGAGTGATCGGCAGCGGCGTCGCCGGCTTCACGGCGGCCTATCCGCTCCGACGCCGCTACGAAGTGCTGCTGTCCGATGCCGACGACGGGCCGGTCGGGCACGCACACGCCCATGACGTCCCGAGCGCGCACAGCGGCACCGTTGCGACGGCTGGCGACCTCCAGTACGCCGGGGCGAAGGGCATGAAGGGGCTGTTCGCTCAGCCGCGCAACGTCACTCGAGGGCGTTGTCTGCGGATGCTCGCCGACGTCGAGCGTTTCCATCGGCACGGGGTCACACTGTGGGTGAAGAAGGCGCCGATCACCCCCAGAAAACCACAGACACCGCACACGGCCGGAGGCACGCTAGATGGATGAATCGGCAAGCCCGCGCCGGATGGCGCCCGTCCCCCGCGACGACGAACCGGCCGGTCCGACGGCGGAGGACCTGCTCGTCCTGGTCGCGAAAGGTGACGAGCGGGCCTTCGACGCCTTGTACGACCAGCTCGCCGGCCCCGTCCTCGGCCTGGTGCGGCGAATCCTGCGTGACTCCGCGCAGTCGGAAGAGGTCACTCAAGAGGTCATGGTGGAGCTGTGGCGCACGGCCACGCGCTATTCCCCGGAGCGGGGGAGCGCGTTGAACTGGGCCATGACGCTCGCGCACCGCCGCGCCGTCGACCGGGTCCGCTCGGCACGCGCCAGCTCGGAACGCGAGGTCAAGGCGACCTTCGAGGCCGCCCGCGCCCGGCCCTTCGACGAGGTGGCGGAGGCCGTCGCGGCCCGCTGGGAACGCTCGCAGGTGCGCCGTTGTCTCACGAGCCTGACCGAACTGCAACGGGAATCCGTACTGCTCGCCTATTACCAGGGCTATACCTATCGCGAAGTCTCGGAAGTGCTCCGGACTCCGCACGGGACCATCAAGACCCGGCTCCGGGACGGTCTGATCAGGCTCCGGGACTGTTTGGGGGTGACGGCATGACCATGCCCGAAATGCACACGCTCACCGGGGCCTACGCCATCGACGCGTTGTCCGAAGTGGAGCGTACCCAGTTCCAGCGGCATCTCGGGGAGTGTGCTTCGTGCGCTCAAGAGGTCCTCGAACTGCAGATGACCGCGACCCGGCTCGGTGCCGCGCTGGCCGAAGACCCGCCGCCCGAACTCAAGCGCCGGGTGCTCGCGGAGGCGATGGCGACCAGGCAGCAGCCACCGAAGACGCGTTTCGAGACCGGGGAGCGCGTCAAGAACCGCCGCCGTGCTCCGCGCTGGGCGATCGGGGCGGCCGCGGCGGCGATCGTCGGGCTGGCGGGTACCGCCGTGTTCGGCGGTATCGCCTACGACAACCACACCCGGCTGACCGCCGCGCGCGAACAGGCGGCCCGGTACGCGCCCGTCACCGACGTGCTCTCGGCGGCCGATCTCCGGACCGGGCACGGCGAGACCACCGTCGGTGGCGGCGGGACCGTGATGATGTCGCGCTCGAAAGACAAACTCGTGTTCATGGCGGCCCGGCTGCCGGAGAACGAACCGGGCCGGACGTATCAGGCCTGGCTGATGTTCCCGGGCGCCGCGCCCAAGCCCGCCGGGCTCCTTTCCGGTGGTCAGGATGGTGCGCTGCTGGTCGCCGACGGACTCGGCGGGGCCCAAAAATTCGCGCTCAGCGTCGAACCTGCCGGTGGATCACCGACCGGAACACCGTCGAAGGACGTCGTCATGGTCATGTCCATGCCCACCTGACCTCCGCTCTTACCAGGCCGACGTTCGCCGCCGCGACCGGGTCTCGCTCTTGCGCCCGCGAACATGTTGTGGCAAAACACCTTTGCGACACACGGCGTGGCTACTGGATTCGAGCCTGCCTGGTGCATACCGTCCTGCTTCAACGTCGGCAGTTGACATAACTCTCGATCTGAACTTCAGCTCGAGGGTTCGGCCAGGCTCAGCGACCGGCGGGCAGCACGAGCACACACGATCAGGAAGGCGGCTCCGATGACGCCCCCGCACAACTACCTTGCGGTGATCAAGGTCGTCGGTATCGGCGGCGGCGGAGTGAACGCCGTGAACCGCATGATCGAGGTCGGCCTCAAGGGTGTCGAGTTCATCGCGGTGAACACCGACGCTCAGGCACTGCTCATGTCCGACGCCGACGTCAAGCTCGACATCGGCCGGGAACTGACCCGCGGCCTCGGTGCCGGCGCCGCCCCCGAGGTGGGGCAGAAGGCCGCCGAGGACCACCGCGAAGAGATCGAAGAGGTCATCAAGGGCGCCGACATGGTGTTCGTGACCGCGGGTGAAGGCGGTGGCACCGGCACCGGTGGCGCGCCGGTCGTCGCCCAGATCGCCCGCAAACTCGGCGCGCTGACCATCGGCGTCGTCACCCGGCCGTTCACCTTCGAGGGCAAGCGCCGCAGCAAGCAGGCCGAAGACGGCATCCAGCAGCTGCGCAACGAGTGCGACACGCTCATCGTCATCCCGAACGACCGGCTGCTCCAGCTGGGCGACATCGGCGTCTCGCTGATGGACGCCTTCCGCTCGGCGGACGAGGTGCTGCTTTCGGGTGTCCAGGGCATCACCGACCTGATCACCACGCCGGGTCTGATCAACCTGGACTTCGCCGACGTCAAGAGCGTCATGTCCGGTGCGGGTTCCGCGCTGATGGGCATCGGCTCGGCGCGTGGTGAAGGCCGGGCGATCCAGGCCGCGGAGAAGGCGATCAACTCGCCGCTGCTGGAAGCGTCGATGGACGGGGCGCACGGCGCGCTGCTGTCGATCGCGGGCGGGTCGGACCTCGGCCTGTTCGAGATCAACGAAGCCGCGTCGCTGGTGCAGGAATCCGCGCACCCCGACGCCAACATCATCTTCGGGACGATCATCGACGACTCGCTCGGCGACGAGGTCCGGGTCACCGTGATCGCGGCCGGTTTCGACGCCGGCACCCCGACCCACAAGAAGCTCGACCCGTCGACCTTCGGCTCCCGCTCCACCTCGTCGACCGCGTCCGCGCAGGCGGGGCAGGTCAACGGCGGCGGGGCGACTCCGGTACAGAGCCCGCCTTCGGGTGCCACGCCGGTGCCGTCGACCGGTTCGAACGGCTACCCGGTCGCGCCGCCGCGCACGCATACGCCGATGCCGTCCTCCCGCAACGAGGGCAACGGCTCGCTGAGCGGCGGACTTCCGCAGCCCGGCGGCGGCTCGCGCGGCTATTCGCCGATCGGGTCGAATTCGACCCACGGCAGCCTGCCCGGCCGCGCCACCCCGGTGCACGACGACCCTTCGGACGACGAGGTCGACGTTCCCCCGTTCATGCGGCGCTAGTTCGCCAGTACGTTCCGTGAAGGCCTCCTTGACCACGGTCGAGGGGGCCTTCACTCAGGTCCAGGAGGAAACGCGTGCGGGTACGGCGGATTGTCACGACAAGGGCGGGTGGGGCCTCCCGGCCTCCTTACGACACCTTCAACCTCGGTGATCATGTCGGTGACGACGCGGGCGACGTCTACGCCAACCGCAAACGTCTCGCCACCGAACTCGGTCTCACCGAGGACAGGCTGGCGTGGATGGAACAGGTCCACGGCCGCACCGCCACCGTCGTCGACGGTTCCGAGACCTCCGCCGCCGAAGCGACCGACGCACTCGTGACGGCCGAGCCCGGCCTCGCGCTCGTGGTACTCGTCGCCGATTGCGTGCCCCTCATGCTCGCCGACGTCGAAGCCGGTGTCGTCGCCGCCGTCCACGCGGGCCGCGTCGGTGCGAGGGTGGGCGTCGTCCCCGCGGCGATCGAGGCGATGCGGGGCCTCGGTGCCGAACCGGCCAGGATCGAAGGACTGCTCGGCCCCGCGATTTGCGGCGACTGCTACGAAGTCCCCGCCGACATGGCCGCCGATGTCGAAAAACACGTGCCGGGCAGTGCCTGCAAAACCCGCAAGGGCACCCCGGGGCTCGACCTGCGCGCCGGACTCTGGCGGCAGCTGGCCGACCTCGGTGTCGGCAAGATCGGCGTCGATCCGCGCTGCACCAACGAAGACAAGACGCTCTTCAGCTTCCGCCGCGACGGCACCACCGGCCGGATCGCGGGGATCACCTGGCTGGACGCGTCGTGAGTACCGCCGACGCACGGAAGACGGAACTCGCCGCGTCCCTTGCCGAAGTGGAAGAGCGGATCGGCGCCGCGTGCCAGGCCGCGGGCCGGGCGCGCGACGAAGTCAAGCTGCTCGCGGTCACCAAGACCTTCCCGGCGCTCGACGCCGCGCTGCTCGCCGACCTCGGCGCGCTCGACCTCGCCGAGAACCGCGACCAGGAGGCGGGCGAAAAAGCGGAAGAGGTCGCCGAACTGCGCCCGGACATCCGGATCCGCTGGCACATGGTCGGCAGTCTGCAACGAAACAAGGCTCGCTCGGTCGTGCGCTGGGCCGACGAGGTCCAGTCCGTCGACTCCGATCGCCTCGCCGACGCACTCGCGAAGGCGACGAGGTCGGCCCTGGATTCCGGGCAACGCGAGCACCCCTTGGACGTCCTCATTCAAGTGAGTCTCGATGACGATCCGAAACGTGGCGGCATTCGGTTGAACGAGTTGCCCCAGTTGGCGGAGCGAATAGCCCATGTGGGTGATCTTCGCCTCCAAGGGCTTATGGCGGTGGCTCCACTGGGTATTGACCCTGCGGAGGCGTTCGAGAAACTCGCTCAGGCGTCGGAGAGCCTTCGGCAAGAACACCCAAAAGCCCGTGAGATCTCCGCCGGAATGAGCAATGATCTCGAGCAGGCGATCGCGCACGGCTCAACCTGTGTGCGTGTCGGAACCGCGTTGCTCGGTGGGCGCGGTTTAGCCTCGCCTTAGGGAATACCGTCTCGTCGTTACGGGGAGTGGTGGCGAAGGCGGGGGAGTACGGTGCGGGACGCGGCTAAGGCTAGGGAGAGGCATGAGCGCGCTGCAGAAGCTGAAGGCCTACTTCGGGATGGTGCCCGCGGACGAAGACGGCTATGACGTCGAAGACGAGTACCGGCGTGGCTACGCCCCAAAGGAATATGCCGACGACGAATACGACTACGACGATGAGCCGCCGGCCCGGTCACGGGGTGGACGCTACCGGGACGTCGATGACACTTACGACGAGCCCGCACCGCGGCCTCGGTCACGCTCCGTGCCCAGCGCGGAGCCGGTGGTCCACGGGGCCTTGGCGATCGATCGCCAGCCGGAACCGGTCGCGCGGCTGCGACCGGTCACCGAGCCGGTCCGGGCCACGGTGCGTGACCCGTTGAGCCGGATCACGACACTGCACCCGACGAGCTACGCCGAGGCGCGGGCGATCGGGGAGCACTACCGGGAGGGCATCCCGGTGATCATGAACCTCACGGAGATGGAGAACGCGGACGCGAAGCGTCTCGTCGACTTCGCCGCGGGGCTCGCATTCGCGTTGCGCGGATCGATGGACAAGGTCACCAACAAGGTGTTCCTTCTCTCACCGCCCGACGTGGACGTCACCGCGGAGGACCGTCGGCGGATTGCCGAAGGCGGATTATTCCTGCGCGGCTGATCACCCGGTGACCGCTGAACGCAGCCGGATGTGATTTTGTCGACTCATCGGCATCCGGAGCCCGTTGACCGCGTCTTTTGACGCGAGGCATGGCAGAGTGGTTACGTGAATGCTGTGTTGCTGGTCGTCTGGTACGTGCTGTTCGCTTTCTGGCTCCTGCTGACGGCACGGATCGTCGTCGAGCTCGTGCGTGCTTTCGCTCGCGAGTGGCGTCCTGCCGGAGGGGTTGCGGTAACGCTCGAGACCATCTACACAGTGACCGACCCACCGGTTCGTCTGTTCAGGCGAATCATCCCGACCGTGCGAATCGGCGGCGTGGGACTGGACTTATCGATTATGGTGCTGCTGTTGGTTGTGTTCTTTGCGATGCAGCTGGCAACGCCAGGGTGATTTTCGGGGAAGCCCCGGTGGACCTGCAGGCCATGGAGTGCGTGAGGTGATCTGATGTCGTTGACCCCCGCTGACGTGCACAACGTCGCGTTCAGCAAGCCGCCCATTGGCAAAAGGGGCTACAACGAGGACGAGGTGGACGCGTTCCTCGACCTGGTGGAGACCGAGCTTGCCCGGCTGATCGAGGACAACAACGAACTGCGGCAGCAGGTCGAGCAGCTCGACAACGAACTCGAGACCACCCGTGGTGAACTCGAGAACGCCAAGGCCGGCGCCGTCGGCCCGCCGCCACAGGTACGCGACGAGCCGTCGCGCCGCCTGGCGCCGGTGCCACCGCAGTCGGCGATGGAGCAGACCCAGGCCCACTCGATGGTGCCGGACAACGGGGAGCCCAACGTCCAGGCCGCGAAGGTGCTGGGGCTGGCGCAGGAAATGGCCGACCGGCTCACCGCCGAGGCCAAGACCGAGTCGGACGGCATGCTCGCCGAAGCCAGGACGAAGTCCGAGCAGTTGCTGTCGGACGCGCGGTCCAAGTCGGACTCGATGGTGAACGAGGCACGCACGCGTGCCGAGACCATGCTGAACGACGCGCGAACCCGTGCCGAGACCCTGGAGCGCCAGGCGCGCGACAAGGCGACGACCATGGAGCGCGAGGCTCAGCGCAAGTACACCGAGACCATGAACAACATGAACGCGGAGAAGGGCTCGCTGGGCAAGAAGATCGAAGAGCTGCGCACGATCGAGCGGGAGTACCGCACGAGGCTGCGCGGGTTCCTCGAGTCCCAGCTGCGTGAGCTCGACGACCGCGGGTCGGCCGCTCCCGCTTCGGCGTCCTCGTCGAACTCGGGGCAGTCCTCGTCCTCCGGTGGGGGACAGGGCTACTCGTTCGGTCCTCGGGCCGAAGCGGGCTGATCTTCGCCCGGCTTGTTCCACAGAGCTTCTTTGACGCGGTGCGTTTCTCGCGGTTTGTTTCTACATGGTTTGTTTCTACACGGTGAAACGGCCTTGGCACTCTCCGGAGGGTCGGGGCCGTTTCACCGTGTTCTCGTGTTGTAATTCACCGTGCTCTACATCGTCCTGGTACTGGTCCTAGCGGCTCTGGGGCTGCTCGTCGCGGCGCTCATCACCGCGAACTCCCTGTGGGCTTGGCTCTCCATCGGCCTCTCCGTCGTCGCGGGGTTGCTGCTCCTTTTCGATCTGCTGCGCCGCCGGAAGAAGCGCGCGGCCGATGTCCCCGCTGAGGAAGCGGCGGACGACTCGGCCGAGGACGCGTCCGCCGACGAGCCCGCCGACGAGCCCGCCGGCGAGCCCGACGACGAGCCCGCCGACGGGCAGGAAAAGAAATCCGAGGATGTCGAGCAGACCGGTTTGATGTCCGCCGCCGGTGAGCTGGGCGACGCTGAAGAGTCTTCCGCGCCGGAGAGCACCGGCGACCCCGGCGAGGAAGAAAACGACCCCGCGGATGTGGCGGTCGTCTCCGAACTCGAGACCGAGGTCGTCGTCGTCGACGAGTACCCGCGCTACCACGTGACCTCGTGCACGTGGCTCGAAACCCGGAACACCATCCCGCTCGGCATCGGTGAAGCGCGGCAGCTCGGGTTCACCCCGTGCGCGCTGTGCACGCCCAACGCCGAGATCGCCGGGCAGCACCGCGACAAGATTTAGGCGCTCTTGAGCGTCTGAGCCGTTTCGCCGACCGTCACCACGTCGGCGGCGATCGTGTCGAGCACCAGACGCTGTTCCTCGTCCGCGTCCCGCGGCATCGGAAGCTCCGCCACCTCTTCCGTTCCGAGTGTGCGGGCCGCCTCGTCGACGGCGTCCGCCGCTCCGGCCGACCCCGGCCGCAACAAGAGCGACGACGCGGTGACGGACAGGCCACGCAAGGCTTCGGCGGCGTTCTCCAGCGCGTCCCGCTGGCCGGGCGCGGGTTCCTTCGTGCCCGGCTCCGCCGCGCGCAGGCCGTGATGCGCGACAGCGGCGGCACGGAATTGGCGGCCGAGCGTCCGCGGATCGACGTCCTCGGCACGCAGTTTCCGCGCCACCGAGCCGAGCAGTGCGCGGGTGGCGCCGACCGCGCTCTCGAACCGTTCCGCCGGGCCGGGTTTCGGTACGCCGGGAATCGCGGCGAAACCGAACAGCAGGGCGATGGCGCCGGCGAGGACCATGAGAAGCAGATACTCGACGAGTACGTAGCGCGGATCGAGATGTCTGGTGGTCGCGTTCATGCCGACCGACATCAGAACCATGCACCCGTTGAACACCGTCGGTCGCGTCTGCATGAACGAGAATCCGCCGAGGAGCGCGACGAGCCCGATCGGCAGCAGAACCCCTTGGGGCAGCAGCCAAAGTACGAGGGTGAGCACGACGGCGCCGCCGAGAGAGCCGCCGATCCGCTGCCAGGCCTTGCCGAGGCTGTCCCGCCATTCCGGCTGCATGATCGCGAAAGTGGCGAGCAGGAACGACACGGTGAGCGGGTCGCCGGGACGGAAGCTCGCGACCACCAGCGCCAACGCGACGCCGAGCCCGCAACGGAGCGCGTGCCGGAACTGCGCGGACTGCCAGGAAAACGCGCCGCTCAGCTCTATGCGCCGCAATTCCTTCCGGAGTCCTTTCGGGACGTCCACACGCGACTCGTCGCGTTCGATCGCCGCCGCCCGGATGGTTTCGAGAGCGTCCCAGAGCCCGTCGACGAGCCTTGCCGTTGCCCCGGGAAGTCCGACGGGTTCCTTGCGTCGCACCGGTTGGCTGTCGTCCGGCGCCGTCGTGCTCCGAACGGCCTCGGCGAGCCTGGCGGCTTCTTCCTTGGCAGCGCTGAGCGTTTCCCCGATTTCGGGGCCGTCCAGCCGTTTCCCGCGACTCTCGAGCAACCCGGTGACCGCGCGATAGCGGAACATGCCGCCGAGGACCCTGCCTGTCCAGCGACGGGGCCGATCCGCGAGCCAAAGCCTCGCCGCCCGCTCCTGCGTCTCGGACGAACCCGTCGCGAGCGCGTCGGCCAGCGCGTCACGGGTCGGCTTGGCCGGATCCTTCGCGCCCATCACCATCCGCAACAGGACCACGACCCCCACCGCGAGCGCGGGCGCGCCCAGGATCTGCCCCGCCGACGCCGTCCCCGTCAACTGGAAGCCGTACCCGAACAGCGACGCCATCCCCAATCCCAGGCCGACCGTAACGAACCGGGCCCCGAGCACCGGCAACAACCCGGCGACGACCACGATGGCCACCAGCAACCCGATCGCCGCCCACTGCGACACCGCCCCCAGCAACCGCGGCACGCCGACCGCGAGAATCAACGCGGGCGCGAACCACGCCAGCACCCGCAGATCCGCCCACAGCGGCCCGCCCACCGCCGCCATGAGACAGAAGAGCGCGGTGAGGGCCGCCAGTACGGCCGCGTTACCCAGCCCCAGCAGGAACCCGAGCCCGCTGACGCCGCCGAGGACCACCAGCAGGACGACAAGGAGTCCGGGCCCTTTCACGAGGCCTCACAGATCGACATACCCGTCAACCTAGAGGCGATGGCGGGGACGGCAACTCGGGCCCCGCTGGGTGGGTGCAGTGGGACCGCGAGATACATACGGCGGAAGTGGGACCGTTTGGACCGTAAAGTACATGAAGGCCTCCTTACTTGGCGTCTAGGTACAGGAAGGCCTCCTTCATGTACTTCACACGAGCATTGGCCTCCTTCTATTGGACAAACACCACGCCGCGTCACTGGAAAGGGAGGCGTTAGAACCCGAATTCTCACTTAGGATGCCTTCGCGTCTTTAAAGTCACTTCGCTGCACGTGCATTTCGAATTTTCTCCGCTAAGCTATTTGGGCTAGCACATTTGTTCTATGTGGAGTAACGTGAAGTCGTGGCCAGCGACAACGCATCCCCGGAGACGTCCATCGAGTGGTGGCGTGTCGACACCGCGACGCTGCATGCCCGTAAGCAGGAATTGGAAATGCGGAAGCGTCGGTTGGAGGCGGAGCAGAACGCGATCCTGGCGGAAATCAATGCCCGTGGGGTGCGTGGGTGCTCGGGTCATTCGACGTTGGCGGCGTTGATTTTCGAGGATTTCCGGGTGACGGACAAGGAAGCCGGTGCCCGCGCTGATCGTGTCCTGGCCCTGCATGCGGGTCCGGGATCCCGGGCCGCCGCTGGCGCCGTTGACCGCTCAGGCAGCGGCGGAGGGTGTGATCGGGGGTGCGCAGATCGATGCGATCATCCGCACCCTCGCTCGCATCCCCTCCACCGTCCCGGAAGATAGACATCCGGGCCGGGGAGAAGATCCTCGTCGACTTGGCTCGCCACGCGGGGCCGCGGCAGATCGCCCGCGCCGGACGCCGCCTGCTGGACAAACTGGATCCGGATGGGAAGAGCCCCGTAGCGAGGATCCGGAGGATGTCCGGCCGGAGATGCGGTTCGTCCAGCACCGTGACGGCACCCTCGGCTTGAAGGCCACCCTGGATCTGGAAACCTGCGCCCGCCTGAAATCCGACCTGGATCCGATGGCCAAACCCCACAAGGCCATCGACGGGGTGCGGGACTCCCGCACCCAAAACGAACGCTACGGGGACGCCTTCACCGACTACGTGCGGTTGAAGACCACCAGCCGCAACCTCCCCGGACAAGCGGGCGAAGCCACACACATCCTGGTCACCACATCCTGGTCACCATGTCCTACGACGACCTGATCCGGGATATCGGCGAAGCCTGCCTGGACCTGGTGGGGCCGATCAGCGCCACCGACGCCCGCATCCTCGCCTGCGACGCCCGTGTCCGACCCGGTGTACTCGGAACTGACGGCGAACCCCTCGACATCGGCCGATCCAAACGCACCGTGTCCCTCGCCCAGAAATACGCACTCACCCTCCGCGACAGTGGCTGCGCGTTCCCCGGGTTGTGACATGCCCGTACCCCGCTGCACCGCACACCACATCGTCTTCTGGCAACACCACGGCGAAACGAAAATCGACAACCTCGTGCTGCTGTGCACCAAACATCACCGGCTCATCCACCACAGCGAATGGAAAGCCCGGATCACCCAGGACGGCTTGCCTGAGTTCACCGCCCCCGCCTACCTCGACCCCACCACAACACCCAGACGAAACACCATGCACCTACGGATTTAAAAGTCGTAGCAGAACGAGTGAAACTCGAGTCGACACCGCGAGATGATGGTGAGAAAGGCTTCGAGGAAGGCTTCGCGGACCTCCCATCGGATACGCAGGCGCCGGAACCAATGCAGCAGTGCGAACGCGCCCTCGACGACCCACCGGTACACGCCGAGGCCGGAGTCGTATCCCTTGCCGCGGCCGACTATGACAAGCGTGATTCCTGCGGCGCGGACAAAGTTCGCGGTAATCGTCGTCCTTGTCGTCGGGAGACGTCCATCCCGTGCGGGCAAATCCCGTGCCACGGCGAAAAGCCCTCCAGCTCACCGGCCACTCGCCGTATAACGACCTACACATCCGCGCTTTCACCAAACTGACTGGATGTGTCGCGCCATGCTCCACGGGACGCGGTATACCGCCACAAGATCAGTGAAGGGACCGATTCGTCGAGCCGGTGGAAGATCAGTCCACCCTCTTGTGTTTCCGTGACCAGCGCCAGCGGCCGTGGACCGATCCGGAAGTGATGAGAAGTGCCGGTCGCGGAAGGCAGTCACGCCTTCGACCGAACCGACCGGCCACTCGGGAAAGGACCGCCGAAGACGGATTCCGCCCCACCGCCCGTCGTCGTACGACTTGCTCGACGCGTGGCCGCAGAGACCGAATTCGTCGTCGTCCTGACAGGTGCCGATCTCCAGTGCGCTGCCGTCGTCCAGCCAAGTCTGAAACCATAGAGCTGGAGACAGGAAATGTCGGGATCGGTGAAACGCGGACCGGTTCCCCTTGCGTTTCTTCCGCAGTGCATCTCCACGCCGGTCCACATGTCGACTCGCCTGCCGCGCAGGGACGCGAAGTCCCGCGCTTGCCCGGCCGGCCAGTCGTCTCGCGCCATGTTCGCGGTATCGCCGGAACTGTCGGACCCGTACGGCACACTGCCGCCGTGACCATCACGCAGACGCAAGCCTGGGTCGGATCGCTCGGCGGTCCGCTCATCGTCGTGCCCGTCTCCGCTCTGGCGCACTGGAAGGGAAGTCTGGAAGGGGGCGAGGACGACTACGACCGTGCTTGCGCGGTGAGCGCGCCGGCGGGCACTCTCGCCATCGGCGGGGTGATGGGTCTGGTCCTCGCAGGGGAACCCGCCATCACTTCCTACCTCCGAGAGCACCGCGCGTTCCTTCGGTGGCTCGCCGCCGACTCCGAGGCCGCTTTGCTCGCCGAGGCCGGACGGCTCTTCGCCGATCCCGTCACGCCGTGGGAGGACTGCGGTCAGTGGGAGACCGACGGCCCCGCGATGCTCATGGACTCGGTGACGGCCGGCGCGGAGTTGGGCGTCGAATATCCCGCCGGCGGCAAGCCGGAGCAGGCGTGTGTCGAGATCGGGAAAGGGCGCTTCGCGATCCGGGCCGTCCATACTCGGGGCGTCGGCCTGATCCAGCTGGTCCCGGAGACCGGGTGACAACTCGGTTGCCCTCGCGCGCTACTCTTGAACTCACTGGCACCGATCCGGCCATCACCGGGGAGCCTCCGGAAGAACAGGGCGCAGGCCCTCAGTAGAACCGGACGGGTACGGCCCGTCACAGCCGTCGAATGAGCGGCCCAGCCGGAACACCACCGGCCGGGCAAGCGGGGTGGTACCGCGGAACGCGCCGGAAACGGCCGTCTCGTCCCCGTGTGGGTGAAAGCCCGTACGAGAGTGACGAGCAGTGTCGGATCTGAGGAGCACCGAAGATGTATCCCAAGGCACAGATGGACGGCGAGGTCGGCGTCCCGTCCCAGCCGTCGTTCCCCGAGTCGGAAAAGCGCGTCCTCGCGTACTGGGAAGCCGATCGGACCTTCCAGGCTTCGATCGACGCCCGCGACCCCGGCGTCAACGGCTCGAACGAGTACGTGTTCTACGACGGCCCGCCGTTCGCCAACGGTCTCCCGCACTACGGTCACCTGCTCACCGGGTACGTGAAAGACCTGGTGCCGCGTTACCAGACCATGAAGGGCAAGCGAGTCGAGCGCCGTTTCGGCTGGGACACCCACGGCCTGCCCGCCGAACTCGAGGCCATGCGCCAGCTCGGGATCACCGAAAAATCCGAGATCGACGCGATGGGCATCGACGTCTTCAACGAAGCCTGCCGCGAGTCCGTGTTGCGCTACACCGGCGAATGGCGGGACTACGTCACCAGCCAGGCCCGCTGGGTCGATTTCGAGAACGACTACAAGACGCTCGACCTGTCCTACATGGAGTCGGTCATCTGGGCGTTCAAGCAGCTGTGGGACAAGGGCCTGGTCTACGAGGGCTACCGCGTCCTGCCCTACT
Source organism: Amycolatopsis sp. QT-25 (assembly GCF_029369745.1). Taxonomy (NCBI): domain Bacteria; kingdom Bacillati; phylum Actinomycetota; class Actinomycetes; order Pseudonocardiales; family Pseudonocardiaceae; genus Amycolatopsis; species Amycolatopsis sp. QT-25. Next base: position 5,583,983 of record NZ_CP120210.1, on the reverse strand, counting down.
GCTGGCGCGACGAGACGCCGCTGTCCAACCACGAGCTGCGCATGGACGACGACGTCTACGCCAGCCGCCAGGACCCGGCCGTCACGGTCGGTTTCCGCTTGGAGGGCAACGACAACGAGCTCGACGGTACCTATCTGCTGATCTGGACCACGACCCCGTGGACGCTGCCGTCCAACCTCGCGACCGCGGTCCACCCCGACGTGCGTTACGTCGTGGTGGAATCCGACGGCAAGCGGTTCCTGCTCGCCGAGGCGCGGGTCGCCTCGTACGCTCGCGAACTCGGTGAGGAGCCGGCCGTCGTCGGGCATTACACCGGCACCGAACTGCTCGGAACCCGTTACGCCCCACCGTTCCCGTACTTCACCGGACACGAGAACGCGCACCGCGTGCTGTCGGCGGAGTACGTCACCACCGAGGACGGCACCGGTGTGGTTCACATCGCGCCCGCCTACGGTGAAGAGGACAAGGTCGTCACCGACGCGGCGGGCATCGTGCCGGTCACCCCGGTCGACGCGCAGGGCAAGTTCGACGCCACCGTCTCGGACTACGCGGGTCAGCAGGTGTTCGACGCCAACCCGAACATCATCAAGGATCTCAAGAACGGCACCGGATCCGCCGGCCGTCAGGGCGCGGTGCTGCTGCGCCACGAGACCTACGAGCACCCGTACCCGCACTGCTGGCGCTGCCGCAACCCGCTGATCTACCGCGCCGTCTCGTCGTGGTTCGTCGCGGTGACCGAGTTCAAGGACCGGATGATCGAGCTGAACCAGCAGATCACCTGGTATCCGGAGAACGTCAAGGACGGCCAGTTCGGCAAGTGGCTGGAGAACGCCCGCGACTGGTCGGTCTCCCGCAACCGGTACTTCGGCACGCCGATCCCGGTGTGGCAGTCGGACGACCCGGCGTACCCGCGCACGGACGTCTACGGCTCGCTCGACGAACTCGAGCGCGACTTCGGCGTACGGCTGGAGAACCTGCACCGGCCCTTCATCGACGAGCTGACCCGGCCCAACCCGGACGACCCGACCGGCAAGTCCACCATGCGCCGGATCGAGGACGTGTTCGACGTCTGGTTCGACTCGGGTTCGATGCCGTACGCGCAGGTGCATTACCCGTTCGAGAACACCGAGTGGTTCGAGCACCACTACCCTGGCGACTTCATCGTCGAGTACATCGGGCAGACCCGCGGCTGGTTCTACCTGCTGCACGTGCTGGCGACCGCGCTGTTCGACCGGCCGGCGTTCCGCACCTGTATCTCGCACGGGATCGTGCTCGGCTCGGACGGCCAGAAGATGTCCAAGTCGCTGCGCAACTACCCGGACGTCAACGAGGTCTTCGACCGCGACGGTTCCGACGCGATGCGCTGGTACCTGATGGCGAGCCCGATCCTGCGCGGCGGGAACCTGGTCGTCACCGACAAGGGCATCCGCGACGCCGTCCGCCAGGCCGTGCTGCCGCTGTGGAACTCGTACTACTTCCTGGCGCTCTACGCGAACGCCGAGGGCGTAGAGGGCAAGTGGCGCACGGATTCGAAGCACGTCCTCGACCGGTATGTGCTGGCGAAGACGCACGAGCTGGTGACCGACGTCGAGCACGCGCTCGACACCTACGACGTCGCCGGTGCCTGTTCGACCGTCCGTGACTTCCTCGAGGTGCTGACGAACTGGTACGTGCGCCGGTCGCGCGACCGGTTCTGGGCGGGCGAGCAGGACGCGATCGACACCCTGCACACCGTGCTGGAGGTGACGTCGCGGGTGGTGGCACCGCTGTTGCCGCTGACCAGCGAGGTCGTCTGGCGCGGGCTGACCGGCGGCCGTTCGGTGCACCTGACCGATTGGCCGAACGCGCTCGACCTGCCCGCCGACGCGGCACTGGTGACGGCGATGGACCGGGTGCGCCAGGTGGCGTCCTCGGCGCTTTCGCTACGGAAGTCGAACAAGCTGCGAGTGCGGCTGCCGCTGGCCAAGCTGGTCGTCGCCGCGCACGAGGCCGGCTCGCTGCGCGAGTTCACCGACATCCTGCGCGACGAGGTCAACGTCAAGTCCGTCGAGCTGACCACGGACGTCGCCGCGCACGGCGGTTTCGAGGTCGCGGTGAACGCGCGCGCCGCCGGACCGCGGCTGGGCAAGGACGTCCAGAAGGTGATCAAGGCCGTCAAGGCCGGTGAGTGGACGACGTCGGAGAGCGGTGCCGTCGTGGCCGCCGGAATCGAACTCGTCGAAGGCGAGTACGACCGGCGTCTGGTCGCCAAGGGCGGTGGCGCGGCCGCGGAACTGCCGGGCGGCGCCGGGCTGGTGCTGCTCGACATCGAGGTGACCGACGCACTGGCGGCCGAGGGGCTCGCCCGTGACCTGGTCCGGGTCGTGCAGCAGGCCCGCCGTGACGCCGGGCTCGACGTCGCCGACCGGATCTCGCTGACGGTCGACGCGCCGGAAGACGTGGTCACCGCCGCGAAGGCCCACGAGGAATTCATCGCCTCGGAGACGCTGGCGACTTCGGTGGCCTACGACGCCGTCGCCGACGGCTCGGCCGGGACGGTCGGAGAGGGCACCAAGGTGACCGTGTCGGTCGCCAAGGCCTGACCTCTCACCACTGACATGAAAGGCCCCTTCATGGCAAATTTCGCCATGAAGGGGCCTTTCCTGTCATTCCCGGCGGGGTCTCGACCACCGGGATCACGAAACGGATTCGGAAACGTCGCTTTCCCGTCCCAAGGCAGCCTTGCGCGGGAGAAATCGGCAGGCTGGCGCTCGAGGCGGGCGAGGGGCACGCCGTATGGGGGAGAGCGAGTCCATGAGTCCTGCCCGGAAAAGAGGGATCCTGATCGGCGCCGCGCTGGCGGTCGTCGCCGTCGTGGTGGCGGCGGTGGTGTTGCTGGTCAGGGAGGACCAGGCGCCCACGGCCGGCGGCGGGCCGGGGAAGTCCACCGTGAACGCGCAGGAGAGCCCGGCGCAGGCCGCCACCCGGTTCCTGCGGCAGTTCGACACCGGCGACCTGACCGGCGCCCCGGTCGACGATCCGGCGGCGGCCACGACCGCGCTGTCCGCGACACGCGGCGCGCTCGACGGGGCGTCGGTGAAGACGTCGCTCGGCGAGGTCCCGACGACGCCGGGTGACGCGCCCTCGACGTCGGCCACTTTCCACGCCGCGTGGACCTTCGCGGGCAACAGCGTCTGGAAGTACGAAGGCAAGTTGGACCTGGTGCGCAACGGCGGGAAATGGGTGGTCCGCTGGGCGATGTCGGCGATCCACCCGAAGCTCGAAGCCGGGCAGCGGCTCTCCGTCGCGCCTGTTTCGGCCAAGCCGGTCGTGGCCGATCGGGACGGCAAGGCCCTCGTCGGCGGGGACGCGGCCGGTGTCGCGCCGATCCTGCAGGGGGCGTTGTCCAAGGTCGCGGCCGGACGAAACGGCGGCACCGGCACCCCGGCCACCGTCACGGTGTCGCGCGTCGACGCCTCCGGCAAACCGGTCGAAACGCTGTTCGGACAGGCCGCTGAGGCCGGCGAACCGCTGGTCTCGACCTTGAGCGTGGCGTCCCAGACCACCGCGCAGAAAGCCGTCGACGGCTTCGGCGGATCGGCGGTCATCGTCGCGATGAAGACTTCGGGCGAACTTCTGGCGGTCGCGCAGAACGGCGCCGCCGGAAACCAGCCGAAGGCGCTCAGCGGTCTTTACGCGCCCGGTTCGGCCTTCAAGATCGCCACGGCGACCGCGGCTTTGCAGCAGGGCGGGATTTCCGCGGACTCGCCGGTGGCCTGCCAGGGCAGCGAGCAGATCGGCACCCGCACGCTCAAGAACGACAACGGGTTCGACCTGGGGACGGTGTCGCTGAAGACGGCGTTCGCCGCGTCGTGCAACACGACCTTCGGGCGGCTCGCCGGGCAACTGCCCGCGGACGGCCTCGCGAAGGCCGCGAGCCAGCTCGGCCTCAACGCCGACTTCGAGATCCCGGGGCTGGCCACCGAGACCGGGAAGGTGGAGTCGTCGGGCAGTGGCGACGAGCAGGTGGAGGCCGGCATCGGTCAGGGAAGGGTGCAGGTCAGCCCGCTGGGCGCGGCGCTCATGGCCGCGACCGTCGCCACGGGGAAGCCGGTGGTGCCGAAGCTGTGGCAGGGGCTGGAGACCAAGGTCAACGCCGGCTACCAGGCTCCGCCGGCCGGGGTGGTGAACCAGGTCCGCGCGATGATGCGTGAGGTCTGCACGACGGGGACCGCGAAGGCGTTGAAGGGCAGCGGCGCCGTCTTCGGCAAGACGGGGACGGCGCAGTTCGGCTCGGGTGCCGACGCGAACGGCTGGTTCGTCGGGTACCGCGGGGATGTCGCCTTCGCCGTCATGCTGGAGGGCGCCAACGACTCCGAACCCGCGGTGCGGCTGGCGGCGAAGTTCCTGGCAGGCTGACGGTTCGGCGCTCGCCGAAGCGTGGGTCTTCTACGGTGAGCGCATGGAGACCATCGCACTGGCCGAGGTCGCGGCCGTGCTCGCCGATCCGAGCCGCGCGTCGATGTGTCTCGCGCTGCTCGACGGGCGCGCCTGGACGGTGACGGAGCTGGCAGGAGCGGCCGAAGTGGCGGCGTCGACGGCCAGCGAGCACGTGACGAAGCTGGTCGAGGCCGGATTCGTCGTGCGGGTCCGGCAGGGGAGGCACAGTTACGTCCGGATGGCCGACCCCCGGGTGGCGGAGTTGATCGAGCATCTGGCGCAGCACGCCGAACGCCGCCCGGTGCTGGGGTTGCGTTCCTCGGTGCGGGTGAAACGGCTGGAGTTCGCCCGGACCTGCTACGACCACCTCGCCGGGACGGTCGGCGTCGCGCTGCGGGACGGGATGCTCGCCACCGGGCTGATCGACGAGGTCGACGGCCTGACGCTGACCGGCCGCGGACGCGAAATACTCGGTGGGCTCGGGGTGGAGATCGCCGACGGCCGCCGCCCGATGCTGCGCGACTGTCTGGATTGGACGGTACGCCGTGATCATTTGGCGGGCCGGGCACCCGCGGCGTTACTGTCCCACGGAGTGGCTGCCGGCTGGCTGTCCCGTGAGGGCAACCGCGCGGTGAAAGTCCTGCCCGCGGCGGAGAGACCGTTCGCGGAACTCGGGGTGGATCTGGTGGCCCTGCGCAGTCCCTAATGGACAGTCTGTAACACAGGCTATCCGGACGCTTTTCGACCGGTACACGAACGAGTGACGATCACCGCCTCACTATTCTGGAGCCCTCACGGCGACCGGACGGGAGGCGACATGGAGCAGCTCCCGTTCGTTCTCGGCACCGGTGGCGCGGTGCTCCTCGTCGCCGTGATCGCCGTCCGGGTGTCGATCCGGGTCGGCCTTCCCTCACTGCTGCTGTACCTGGGGATGGGGGTCCTGCTCGGCGAAGCCGGGTTCGGCATCCAATACGACAACCCCACACTCACCCAGTCGCTCGGCCTCGCCGCGCTGGTGATGATCCTGTCCGAAGGTGGCCTCACCACCCGCTGGACGACCGTGAAACCGTCGCTGGGCATCGGAATCGCACTGTCCACAGTGGCCGTCGTGGTGAGCATCGCGGTCACCGGCGCGGCCCTGCACTGGTTGCTGGGCCTGGACTGGCGGATGGCGTTGCTGTGGGGCGCGGTGCTGGCCTCGACCGACGCCGCCGCGGTCTTCTCCGTGCTGAGATCGGCGGGGATCGGCAAACGGCTCGTCGGCGCGCTGGAGATCGAGTCGGGGATCAACGACGCCCCGGCCTACATCGCCGTCGTCGTCCTGGCCGAGGGCGCCACCGTCGACTGGTCGCTGCCGCTGCTGGTGGTCTACGAACTGGCCGCCGGCCTGGTGATCGGGCTCGCTTTCGGCTGGGGTGGGGCGTTCGCGCTGCGCCGGGCGGCGCTTCCCGCCACCGGTCTGTATCCGCTGGCCACGGTCGCGGTCTGCGTGGTGGCGTACTCGAGCGGGCAGCTCGCCCACGCGTCGGGCCTGCTCGCCACCTATGTCGCGGCGCTGGTGCTAGGGAACTCGAAACTGCCACACCGGTCGGACACGCTGTCCTTCGCCGAGGGGCTCGGCTGGCTCGCGCAGATCGGGCTGTTCGTACTGCTCGGCCTGTTCGCCTCGCCGAGCAGGATCCTCGAAAGCCTGGTCCAGGGCCTGGTCGCGGGTGCGGTCGTGCTGTTGCTCGCCCGGCCGTTGTCGGTGGTGCTCTCGGCGCTGCCGTTCAAGATCCCTTGGCGAGAACAGGTGTTCCTGTCTTGGGCCGGCTTGCGCGGGGCGGTCCCGATCGTGCTCGCGCTGATCCCCCTGTCGTCCGGGCTGCCCGGTGCGCAGCAACTGGTCGACGCGGTGTTCGTGCTGGTCATCGTGCTGACGCTGCTCCAGGGCGCGACGCTGACCCCGCTCGCGCGCGTGCTCGGACTGGCCCAGCACGCCGAAGCACACGAGATCGACGTCGACTCCGCTCCTCTCGACGAGATGGGTGCGGAACTCCTGCAGGTACGGATCAACGCCGGCTCCAAGATGCACGGCGTGTACCTGGCCGAACTACGGCTGCCGGTGGGGGCGACGATCAGCCTTCTCGTGCGCGACGGCACCGGCTTCACCCCCAACAAGAACACCCGGCTCCAGGAACGGGACCAGCTACTCGTCGTGACCACCGCCGAAGCCCGTGACGCGGCCGAGCGACGCCTGCGGGCCGTCGACCGCGCCGGTCGCCTGGCCAGGTGGAAGGGCGAATCCGGGCAGTAGGTCACGACCGGCACCAGTTGTTCGTCGGGTGATCTCGGGAAATTCTTCCCATCTGTACTCCTTTTGAACTACCTTCCCCGCAACCGACTCCATCGAATGGGTGAGTGTCGCGGGGTAAGGAGTACGCAAAGTGACGAAAATTCCGGTGCGGTTCGCTGGTCTGGGTGTCGCTGCGGCACTCGTCGGCGTGGTTCTCGCGGTACCCGCGGCGGCCGCAGGCGCGTTTCCCACGTTCGGGCTGCCCTTCGGGACGGGCCAGTCGGTGTACTCGGCGGGAATCCACTCGGACAACGGGATCTCCGGCGTGAAGAACGCCATCGACTTCAGCCCCGGCGATCGGATCGTGCGCGCCCCGCTGGCGGGCACGGTCCGGATCCAGCACTGCGACGGCGGCGACTGGGTGACCGTCGACCACGACGGCGGCCGGCGGACCGGGTACTACCACCTGGAGGGCATTTCGGTCACCGACGGCGAGAGGGTCGCCCCTGGCGACGCCCTCGGCCGGACCGGCAACGCGCTGCCCTGCGGGGGCAGCAGCACCGGCGCCCACGTGCACTTCACCCTGTGGACACTGCCCACGGCCGCCGCGCGGAGCGGTGACTCGCGTGACTTCGGTGTCGGCGCGGGCAACTGGAACGGTATGTCCTACGACGAGGTCTCGACCAAGGTCGCGGAGACCTACGGCGAGCCCATCGACGGCAAGACCTTCGGGGGCTGGCAGTTCACCGCGGGCACCGAGCAGTACTCGGGGAGCGCGACCGAGGTGTCCTCCCGAGTGACCAGCCCGCTGCCCGGCCGCTTCCGCGTCTGACCCCCCGCAATTCGGCACCTGCTTGCGTTGGTTCGCGGCCCGGACCAGCGCAATCAGGTGCCGAATTGCGGGTTCTCTCGCTTGCGGAGCACGTGAGCGGCGTCTCAAGATGCGGACGAGGGGTGGCTCGATCGCCCGCCCATCCGCTAACTTCTTCCCTAGGTCACGAGTGTCAGCGTCAAGCCCCGGCTAGCTGACCGGCAACCCTCCTTCCGCGGTGGGGTGCCCCGGGTGAGGACCTGGCCCGTCGCGTGGTGCGGCGGGCAAGCGCGGGATCCTCGTCGGGTCCCCTGGCCCGGAGGATGACGATGACTCTCGCTCTCGAACGCACGAACACCCCCGCCGCTGTCGTGGAAACCGTTGCCACGTACGAAATCCCGACGGTCGCGTGCGCCGGTCTGCGGGTCCCGCTGGTGACCGGCGGCGACATCGGGTACGCCAACCTCGATCACGCGGCGAGCGCTCCCTGTCTGGACGAGGTGCGTGCCGCGGTCGACGAATTCCTGCCCTGGTACGCCAGCGTGCACCGCGGCGCCGGGTTCGCTTCGCAGATCTCCACCAGGCTTTACGAGCGCACGCGCGGAATCCTGCGGGACTTCGTGGCCGCGCGGTCGACCGACGCCGTCGTGTTCACCCGCAACACCACCGATTCCTTCAACCTTCTCGCGCGCAGCTTGCCGAAGCACACGTCGGTCGTGGTGTTCGACACCGAGCACCACGCCGCGCTGCTGCCGTGGAAGGGCCTGAACGTCCGCCGCGTCCAGACCCCTCGTACCCGGCTCGCCGCGGTGGCCGCCGTGGACGAAGCGCTCGCGGACTGCCCGCAGGGCCCGCGGCTGGTCGTCGTCACCGGCGCGTCCAACGTGACCGGGGAACTGTTGCCGGTCAAGAAGATCGCCACCGTCGCGCGCCGGCACGGTGCCCGCATCGCGCTCGACGCGGCGCAGCTCGCGCCGCATCGCAGGGTCTCCGTGCGCGAACTGGACGTCGACTACGTCGCGCTGTCGGGCCACAAGCTGTACGCGCCTTTCGGTGCCGGAGCGCTGATCGGCCGCGCGGACTGGCTGCGCGCCGCCCAGCCGTACCTCGCCGGTGGCGGAGCGACGAAACTGGTCAACCGTGACTCCGAAAACCTTGGTGTGGTCTGGAATTCCGGGCCCGAGCGGCACGAAGCCGGTTCTCCCAACACCGTCGGCGTCTACGCGCTCGGTGTCGCCTGCCGGGCGCTGGCCGGGAACTGGGACACGATCGTCGCCCACGAGGACGAACTGCTGGCGCGGCTGCGTCGCGGTCTGGCCGCCGTTCCCGGACTCGCCGAGCTGCGGCTGTTCGACGCGCCGGTCGACCGGGTCGGCACGCTCAGCTTCGTCGTCGACGGCTTCGACCCGGGCTGGCTCGCCGCGGTCCTTTCGGCGGAGTACGGCATCGGCGTGCGGGACGGCGCGTTCTGCGCGCACATCGCCACCAAACGGCTGATCTCCGCCGCCGGTTCGACCGGGCAGCAGGCCGTCCGGGTCAGCCTCGGCCTCGGCAGCACCACCGAGCACGTGGACCGGCTCGTGCTGGCGCTGCGCCAGATCGTCGCCCGCGGCGCCCGCTGGCAGTACGAGAAGCCCGAGGGCCGCTGGGTGCCGGAGAACGATCCGCGGGAACTGCCCCCGTTCTGCGCCTGACCCACTAGCCTCACCCCGCATGGGGAACGAGCGACCGCGTTACTGGTTTCCGCTGGCGTTGCTGGGATTCGCCCAGCTGACGGTGGTGGCCTTGTCCTTCGGTGGAAGATGGTCCGGGGGCTGGTTCGCCTACGCGCCCGCCGGTGAACAGCGGTTCCTGACGCAGGATCTGTATGGCGTCGGGTCCGGCGAGGTCTTCGCCTCCTTTCGCGGTGTGGAGATGAGCCGTGAAAACGCGGCCGCGCTGGACCTGCCGCTCTCCGGCGTCGGCCGGAACGACGGCTGGTTGTTCGCCGTGCTCGCCGTCTATCTCGGCACGGTGGTGTTCTACACCTTCCGGGCGAAGACCGTGCGGTGGTGGAAGGTCGCCGCGATCGCGTTCGGCGGACTGGTCGGCATCGTGCTCGCGGATCTGGTCGGCTACTGGGAACTCGACATGGACGGCGACGCGCGGAGCGCGGTCCTGCTGACCCTCGGCCTGGCCGGGCTCGCCTGGCTGGAGCGCAGCGTGCTGGTGCTCGTCGTGGCCGCGGCGTTCGTGCTCTGCGCGGTCGTGCTCGCGCGAGGACAGCTCGCGTTGGTGCTTTCGTCGCTGGTCGCGCTCGCCGGTGCGTTCGCGGCCCTGCTGAGCAGGCCGAAGACGGCCGCCGAGGAGGCCTGAGCACACTCAGTGGACAATGGGGGCGTGAGTACAGAGCCCGAAACCGCGCCACCGTCGCCGCCGCTGCCCAAGAAGCGCGTCGCCGTGGTGTTCGCCGTCGCCGCGGTGCTGTGGGGGATCGACCTCCTCACCAAGCAGATCGCCGTGTCCACGCTCGAGGGCAGGCAGCCGGTCGAGTTCCTCGGCGGGCTGGTGTACTTCCAGTTGGTGCGCAACCCCGGTGCCGCCTTCTCGATGGCGACCGGGCTGACCTGGGTGCTCGCGCTGGTCGCGATGGCCGTCGTGATCGCCATCGTCTGGCTGTCCCGGCGGCTGCGTTCGGTCGGCTGGGCGATCGGCCTCGGCCTGGTGCTGGCCGGTGCGCTCGGCAACCTCACCGACCGGATCTTCCGCGCGCCGGGCCCGCTGCGGGGACACGTGGTCGACATGATCTCCGCGTTCGCGCCGAACGGGCAGGGCTGGGCGATCTTCAACGTCGCCGACTCCGCGATCTGTGTCGGTGGCGTGCTCATCGTGATCCTTTCCCTGCTGGGCAAGGACTACGACGGAACATCGACAAAAGACAAGAAGAAAGCGGCGAGCGAATGAGCGCGCGGATGTTGCCCGTTCCCGACGGGCTCGACGGCATGCGCGTCGACGCGGGGCTGGCGAAACTACTGGGACTTTCCCGCACGATCGTGGCGGAACTGGCCGAGTCCGGTGAGATCCTGCTCGACGGCAGGCAGGCCGGGAAGTCGGACCGGCTGACCGCCGGCGGGCTGCTCGAAGTGACGCTGCCCGATCCCGCCTCACCCATCGAGGTCGTCGCGGAACCCGTCGAAGGCATGAAGATCCTGCACGACGACGACGACATCGTGGTGATCTCGAAGCCGGTCGGCGTCGCCGTGCACCCGAGCCCCGGCTGGACCGGCCCGACCGTCGTCGGCGGGCTCGCCGCCGCCGGGCTGCGGATCGCGACCTCGGGCGCGGCCGAACGCCAGGGTGTCGTGCACCGGCTGGACGCCGGCACCACCGGCGTGATGGTCGTGGCGAAGAGCGAGCACGCGTACACCGTGTTGAAGCGGGCGTTCAAGGAACGCACCGTGGACAAGGGCTACCACGCCATCGTCCAAGGGCATCCGGATCCGACGCGCGGCACCATCGACGCGCCGATCGACCGGCACCCCCGGCACGACTACAAGTTCGCCGTCGTCCAGGGCGGACGGCCCAGCGTGACGCACTACGAGGTCGTCGAGGCCTTCCGCGCCGCGTCGCTGGCGCAGATCAAACTGGAGACCGGCCGTACGCACCAGATCCGCGTGCACTTCTCGGCGCTCAAGCACCCGTGCGTCGGCGACTTGACCTACGGCGCCGACCCGGTGCTGGCGCGCAAGCTCGGGCTTTCCCGGCAATGGCTGCACGCGAAGACGCTCGGCTTCGCCCACCCGTCGGACGGGCGCTGGGTCGAGTTCGAGTCGGAGTACCCGGACGACCTCGCCACCGCGCTGCGGATCCTGCAGGACGAAAACTAGCCGCGTCGTGGCCGGTGCGGCGCCCTCGAGTACATGAAGGACTCCTTCATGTACTCGGGAGGGCCGTCGCCCAGGTCAGTCGTCGATCGACCAGGTCAGCGTGCGCTCGTCCGGCTCCGGCCGGGGTGACCAGCGCACGGCGACCACACGGGTGGCGTCCGGGAGCACGTAGACGGTGTGGCCGCCGAGGGTCTCACCGGGCCGGACACCGATCCGGTGCGGCGGCCGCGAGGTCAGCGACACCGGCGCCTTCCCGATCGGCTTGCCGTCCGCGGTGAGCAGTTCGAGGTAGTTGTCCGGAAGCGATACGAACGGGATGCCGCCGCGGTTGGTGATCTCGGTGTGCACCACGACCGATCGTTCGCCCGCTTCCAGCGAGTAGCCCGCCGCGCTGAACAGGTAGTCCGCCGGGTCCTGGACCTCGAGCAACTGGACGGTGAGTTGTTCCCCCTCCAGGCCCTGGGTCTCCAGCACGTCACCGGTCCGGCCCTTCTTGCCCTCCGGAGCCGCCTGCGCGGTGACCTGCTGTTCGTCGCCACGGGCCCAGGACGCGGTCTGCGGAACACCCCAGGTGCTCATCACCGGGTCGGCGGGCGCCGGCGGAGGCGGGGCGAACTGCTGCTGCGGAGGGGCGGGCGGCCGCGGCGGCGCCATCGGCTGGCGCACCGGGGCCGACGGCGGACCGGGGTAGCGCCCCGAGGGGGTGCCGTGCACGTTGTACGCGCCCGAGGGCGTGCCCTGGACGTTGTACGGCCCCGAGGGCGTGCCCTGGATGTTGTGCGGTCCGGAGTGGCCCGGCGGACGCTGTGGTGGAGGGGGCTGAAGGGACTGTGGGGGCTGAGAGGGCTGTGGGGGTTGCTGAGCCCACGAAGGCGGTGCCCCGGCGATGGCGGCCCGTAGCCCGTTCGGGTCGCTCTCCACGCCGACGAGCAGCGGCAAGCCGCTGCCGGAGAGGGCGACCAGCCGGTACGCGACCTCACGCGGATCCATCCCGACCTTGGCCGCGAGTTCGTGTACGGCCACCTTGCCCAGGTCCGCGAGGGCGGCGAGCAGGCGGATGTCCACGGGATCGGTCACGGCCACGTCCGGGAACGCTACCGTCTCGCTCCCGGCGCCGCGGGGAGAGGCCGTCCGAGTGCCGCGATTCCCGGCTTCGGTAGGACGCGGTCTCCATTAGGGTCGGGGACACCGCCTCCACCGATCACTGGGGAAGAAACATGAGCGAAGTCTCCGCCCTCGCCGACGAGTTCGTCGAAGCCCTCTTCGACGCCGAGCCGGTCTTGCCCGCTTTGCAGGGCTTCCGTCCGGAATCGACCGGGCTCACCGATCTCAGCGAGGCCGCCGGAGACGCCTTCCGCGCGAAGCTGGCCGGCCTCGCCGAGCGGGCCGAGGCCCTCGGCACCGAGAGCCTGGGCGCGGAGGAGAAGATCACCCGTGACGTGCTGATCGCGATGGCGCGGGCGAGGATCGCGCTGCTGGATTCGCGGTTCGTCGAGTTCACCGTCAGCGACCTGTTCATCTCGCCCGCCGCCGAGGTGCTCACCATGCTGCCGATGATGTCGGTCGGGACGGGCGCGCAGGCGGAGGCGCACCTCGGGCGGATCGCCGCGATCCCCGAATACCTGCGGCAGGCCGCGCAGCGGCATCGTGACGGCGTCGCCCGAGGCCTGGTACCGGTCGCCTACCTGGTCGACGCCACCGTCGCGTACCTCGACCGGCACCTCGCAGAGCCGTCGGCCGATCCGCTGCTGCGCCAGCCCGCGCCCGACGAAGAATTCGAGACCCGCCGCGCCGACCTGCTGCGTGACGTCGTCCGGCCCGCGATCGCCGAATACCGCGAGGTGCTCGCGAAGGAGATCGCGCCGCACGGCCGTCCCGAGGACAAGCCCGGCGTCTGCTGGCTGCCCGACGGCGAGCGCATCTACGCCCTGCTCGCCGAGATGCACACGACGACCGTCCGCCCCCCGCGTGAGCTGCATCAGACCGGGCTGGACGTGATCGCGAACCTGGCCGACGAGTACCGCGAGTACGGGTCCCGGGTCTTCGGCACCGGCGACCTCGCCGAGATCTTCACCAAGCTTCGCAGCGACCCGGCACTGCGCTGGTCCGGCGCCGAGGAGATGCTGGACTCCGCCCGCGCGGCCATCACCAGGGCCGAGGCCGAGGCGCCGAAGTGGTTCGGCCGGATCCCGCCGCAGCCGTGGACGGTCGAGCCGGTCCCCGCCGAATCCGCGCCCGGCGCGCCCGCCGCGTACTACATGTGGCCCGCGGTCGACGGTTCCCGCCCGGGCATCTACTTCGCCAACACCCACAAGGCGGAGGAGCGGTTCCGGCACGCGGCCGAGGCGACGGCGTTCCACGAGGCCATCCCCGGCCACCACTTCCAGCTGAGCCTCGCGCAGGGACTCAGCGAGCTCCCGCTGCTGCGCCGCATCGGCGACTTCACCGCGTACGCCGAGGGCTGGGGCCTGTACACCGAGCGCCTCGCCGACGAGATGGGCCTGTACTCCGACGACGTCGCGAAGCTCGGCATGCTGACCATGGATTCGATGCGGGCCGGACGCCTGGTCGTCGACACCGGGCTGCACGCGCTGGGCTGGAGCCGCCGCCAGGCCATCGACTTCCTCACCGAGAACACGCCGATGGCACTGGTGGAGATCGAGTCCGAAGTGGACCGCTACATCGCCTTCCCCGGCCAGGCGCTGTCGTACATGGTGGGGCGGCTGGAGATCCAGCGCATCCGCGCGGAGGCCGAGCTGACGCTGGGCGGCCGATTCGACATCAAGGCCTTCCACGACGTCGTGCTCTGCGGCGGGTCGCTGCCGCTTTCGGTGCTCGACGGCGTGGTCCGCGACTGGGTCGCCGGGCACGGCGACACCCCGAACGGTCTCGCCGACGAGCTGATGGAACTCAAGTTCGAGGAACTTCCGCTGTGGCGCTCCCTGCTCGGGCTGCCCGGCGACCACGGCGCGCTGCCCGATCCGAGCGCGGCGGCCGCGGCCGCTCAGCGGGCGTCGGCGGCCGCCATCGCCGAGCGAGCGGAAGCCCTTGTCACCGAAGGACTTTCCGCGGCCGAGGCGGTCACCCGGGAGGTCGTGATCCAGCAGGCCAAGGCGATGATCGACGTGATCGACGCCCGCGCCGCCGAGTTCTCGGTGAGCGACGGGCTGGCCTCGCCCGCGTTGTTCATGCTCAACGAACTCGCGGTGCTGTCGCTGAACGACGAGGAAAAGGTCCGCGGTTACCTGAAGCGGCTGGAGGGCATGGGCGCCTACCTGGACGCTTTGATCGTGCGCCAGCGCGCGGCGGCGGACGAAGGGCTGGTCCCGCCCGATTTCCTCGTCGAAGGCGGGATCGCTTACGTGGAGCGTTATCTCGCTGACGAGGCGGGTGACCCGCTGGCGCTCACCGCGTCCGTTTCCGTGGAGGGTTACGAAGCCGAACGGGATCGGCTGCTGGCCGAGGTCGTCCGGCCGGCCTACGCCCGGTATCGCGACTTCCTCGCCGACGAGCTGCGTCCCGTGGCGAAATCCGAAAAGGAGCCGGGGCTGTGCGCGCTTCCCGGCGGACAAGAGAAGTACGCCGCGCTGATCCGAGCGCACACTTCCACCGAACGCACCGCGCAGGATCTGCACGACACCGGGCTCGACATGATCGCGCGATTGGCCGATCAGTACCGCGAGCTGGGCGCCAAGATCTTCGGCACCGAGGATCTCGACGAGATCTTCGAGCGGCTGCGCACCGACCCGGCCCTGCGCTGGCGGGACGGCGACGAACTGCTCGACGCCGCGCGGGAGGCCATCGCCCGCGCCGAAGCCGTTGCCCCGCAGTGGTTCTCGACCGTCCCCGAGCAGCGATGCCAGGTCGAGCCGGTCCCGCCCGCGGAGGCGCCCGGCGGCACGCTGGCGTACTACATCGAGGCGGCGCTCGACGGCTCGCGGCCGGGCACCTACTACGCGAACACCTACGAGGCCGAGCAGCGCCCGAAGCACACGAGCGAAGCGATCGCCTTCCACGAAGCCGTTCCGGGGCACCACTTCCAGATCTGCATCGCGCACGAGCTCAAGGGCCTGCCGATGTTGCGCGGTCACGCCGACGTCAACGCCTACGTCGAAGGCTGGGGGCTCTACTCGGAGCGCCTCGCCGACGAGATGGGTCTGTACTCCAGCGACCTGACCAGGTTCGGCATGCTCACCCAGGATTCGATGCGCGCCGGGCGGCTGGTCGTCGACACCGGGATGCACGCGCTCGGCTGGAGCCGTCAGCAGGCCGTCGACTTCCTCGCCGAGAACACGCCCATGGCCAGGGTGGAGATCGAGGCCGAGATCGACCGCTACGCCGCCGTTCCCGGACAGGCGCTGTCGTACATGGTGGGACGGCTGGAGATCGAGCGGATCCGTGCGGAGGCCGAGGCCGCGCTGGGCGACCGGTTCGACATCAAGGGCTTCCACGAGGTCGTGCTGGGCAACGGCATCCTGCCGCTGCGGGTGCTGGACGACGTCGTGCGGGAATGGGTGGCCGGGCAGTGAGCCGGCACATAGCCGGACCGCGTCGTCCCGGCGCATACTGTCGCTGAGCGAACGCTCAGTAACTTGTGAGGAGATGCGGATGAGGATCGGGACCGGGATCAGCTACGCCGGTGGTTTCGCCGACAGCGTGGCGGACATCGTCGAGCTGGAGAAGGCCGGACTGGACATCGTCTTCGTCCCCGAGGCCTATTCGTTCGACGCGGTCAGCCAGCTCGGTTACGTCGCGGCGAAGACCGAGCGGGTCCAGATCGCGTCCGGCATCTTCCAGATCTACACCCGGACGCCGACGCTGACCGCGATGACCGCCGCCGGGCTGGACTTCGTCTCCGACGGCCGGTTCACCCTCGGCATCGGCGCGTCCGGCCCGCAGGTCATCGAGGGTTTCCACGGCGTGAAGTACGACGCGCCGCTCGGTCGCACGCGCGAGATCATCGACATCTGCCGTCAGGTGTGGCGGCGGGAGAAGGTGGTGCACTCCGGCACGCACTACTCGATCCCGCTGCCCCCCGAACAGGGCACGGGCCTGGGCAAACCGCTCAAGCTGATCAACCACCCGGTGCGGGAACGGATCCCGATCCTGCTGGCCTCGATCGGCCCGAAGAACGTCGCTCTCACGGCCGAGCTCGCCGAGGGCTGGGAGCCGATCTTCTTCCATCCCGAGAAAGCCGCCGACGTCTGGGGGACGTCCCTTGCCGAGGGCAAGGCGAAACGAGACCCGTCGCTGGGGGAGCTGGACACCTTCGTCGGCACCGCGCTGGCGATCGGTGACGACGTCGACGGGATGCTGGACCATCTGCGCGGCATGCTGGCGCTCTACATCGGCGGGATGGGCGCGCGCGGCAAGAACTTCTACAACAGTCTCGCTCAGCGGTACGGCTACGAGGCCGAGGCGAAGCTCATCCAGGACCTGTATCTGGACGGCAAGAAGGAGGAAGCCGCCGCGGCGGTGCCGAAGGAACTGATCAAGGCGATCTCGCTGATCGGGCCCGAGGGTTACGTCAAGGAGCGGCTGGCCGCCTTCCGGGAAGCCGGTGCCACCACACTGGTGGTCAACCCGTTGCTGCCCGGCCGCGAAGCCCGCGTGGCGCAGGTTTCGAAGCTGCGCGAACTCACCGACTAGCCCGGCCTAGCCCGGCCTGGCCCGCGGGGAGGCGAACCTCTCACCTGTATCGATACGGTATACTTGACCTGCGCCGGTACCACCCCTTCTTGGTCAAAACGCGGCCTCCCGGTGGAAAGAGAACGTGAACCACGCCTGAACGGTGGGATAATCCGCCATTATCAGGGGGGAAAGCGAGTCCTCGGGGACTACGGTCGCGACGAAGGTGAGGTGCCTCGCGTGCGCAAGCAGATCGGGGGGCCGTCCGCCGCGGTCCTGGACGTCGGTTCGTTCAGTGCGCGGCTGGTGGTACTGGCCAAGGGTGGTTCGCCGCTCGATCCCGTGCTGAGCCACCAGACGCGCCTGCGGCTCGACAGGGAACTCGACGACGGCGGAAATCTGACCCGGCGCGGCATCGACACGGTCTCGTCCGCCGTCGAGGCCGGGATGACCATGGCCGCCAAGCACGGCGTCAAGGACGTGTTCCCGTTGGCCACTTCCTCGATCCGCGACGCGGCCAACGTGACACAGGTCGTCCGCGACGTCGCGAAGGCGACCGGAGTCGAGTTGCGCTTTCTCACCGGCCGCCGTGAGGCCGAGCTGGCGTACGTCGGCGCGCGCCGGTGGTACGGGGCTTCGGCGGGCGGGCTGCTCGTGCTCGACATCGGCGGCGGAACCGTCGAACTCGCCGCGGGAAGCGCCGAGGAGGCCGAGTTCGCGCATTCGCTGCCGCTCGGCGCGCGTTCGTTGACGCGGGACTGGTTCGCCACCGAGTGCCCGTCGCCCAAGGTCGTGCGGGCGATGCGGGAGCACGTGCTCGACGAGGTCCGCGACGCGATGCAGGATGTCCTGCCGCAGATCCGCGACCACCGCGCCGTCGGCTGTTCCAAGGTGCTGCGGCAACTCGCCCGGCTCGCCGGTGATCGGCCGTCCCGTGCCCGTGAGCTGCACCTCGACGACCTCCGCGCGTGGATTCCGAGGCTGGCGAAACTCCCCGCGAAACGCCGCGCGGAACTGCCGGGCATCTCGCGGCAGCGCTCGCATCAGGCGCTCGCGGGCGCGATCGTCGCCGAGGCACTGCTGACCCTTTCCGGTGGCCAGGTCGCCATCTGCCCGTGGTCCACCAGGGACGGACTGTTGCTCGGCATGCTCGACACGCTGGAGGGCAAATCGGCGAAAGCCGCCTGAAAGCTGGTGTTTCCGGCCGCGAGCGGGTACTCCGGAAGTATGAAGGAAAGCAAGAAGAACTTCGGGCAGGACGACGAAGAAGACCTCGACGGCATCCGCGGGGTCCAGCCGAAGACCGACGTGCCGAGCACGCCCAACCGTGACGTCGGCCCGCACGGCACGAAAGAGGTCGACGGCGTGCCGGGCAGCGGAGAGGTGCCCGTCGAACCCCCGGATTGAGCCGTCGCCGCGCGTGCGATGAAGGGGCCTTTCCTCGCAAATTTTGCGAGGAAAGGCCCCTTCATCGCAGTCGTGGCAGGGTTGAGCGGACCGGTCACCCCGCCTTGGGCCGCCTCCGCGCCGGAGCGCGGCCCGCGGGCTGCACCGGCGCCGGACCGGGATCGACCACCGGGATCGGCAGCCGCACCGGCTCGGTGGTCACCGTGAACGTCTCGCCGTGGTGCGCCAGTTCCAGCGGCTCCCCGGTGATCACGTGGTACGTCGCGCCCTCGCCGTCGATCTCGACCTGGAACCGGGTACCGCGGAAGGTCAACCGGAACGCGATCCGCCGGAGCTGCGGCGGAAGCCGCGGCGCGAAGGTCAGCCGTCCGCCGTAGTCGCGCAGTCCGCCGAACCCGGCGACGGTGCCCTGCCACGCACCGGCCAGGGAGGCCAGGTGCAGCCCGTTGCGGACGTTGTTGTGCACGTCGTGCAGGTCGGTGAGCGCCGCCTCGGCGAGGTAGTCGTAAGCCAGTTCCAGGTGCCCGACCTCGGCGGCCACCACGGCCTGTGTCCCCGCGGACAGCGAGGAATCCCGCACCGTCCGGGCCTCGTAGTAGGCGAAGTCGCGCGCCTTCTCCTCCGGGGTGAAGGAATCCCCGCACAGGTGCAGCGCGAGCACCAGGTCAGCCTGTTTGACGACCTGCTTGCGGTACAGGTCGAAATACGGGAAGTGCAGCAACAGTGGATAGAAGTCCTGGTTCGTGGCTTCGAAATCCCACTCGTCGTGCTCCAGGAACCCTTCGGACTGGGGATGGACGCCGAGGTCCTCGTCGTAGGGCACCAGCATCGCGTCGGCCGCCTCGCGCCATGACGCGACCTCTTCCTCGCTGACGTCGAACCGCCGGGCGACGTCGTCGTGCCGGCCGACGATGTCGGCGGCGTAGCACAGGTTCCGGCGCGCCATCAGGTTCGTGTAGACGTTGTTGTCCGCCACCGCCGAATACTCGTCCGGGCCGGTGACACCGTCGATCCGGAACCGGCCCTGCCGGTCGAAGTGCCCCAGTGACAACCACAACCGCGCGGTCTCCAAGAGCAGTTCCGCGCCGCAGGTCCGCATGAACTCGTCGTCGCCGGTGGCGTTGAGATACCGCACGACGGCGTCCGAGATGTCCGCGCTGACGTGGAACGCCGCGGTGCCCGCCGGCCAGTACGCCGAACACTCGGCGCCGTTGATGGACCGCCAAGGGAACGCCGCGCCGCGCAAACCCAGCTGCGCGGCCCGTTCCCTGGCCTTGTCCAAAGTGGAGTGACGCCAGCGCAACGCGTCGCGGGCGGCGTCCGGGATGCTGTAGGTGAGGACGGGCAGGACGAAGGTTTCGGTGTCCCAAAAGGCGTGCCCGTCGTAGCCGGGGCCGGTCAATCCCTTGCCTGCCAGGGCCCTCGTCTCGCCGCGGGCGCCGGCCTGCAGGAGATGGAAGAGCGCGAACCGGACGGCCTGCTGGAGTTCCGGGTCGCCGTCGATCTCGATGTCCGAGGTTTCCCAGAAGTCGTCGAGGAACGCCTTCTGTTCGGCGAGCAGCCCCTTCCAGCCGGTCTGCCGGGCCCCGGCCAGCGCGGCCTCGACCTGGGCGCGTACCGCGGGCACCGAACGCTGTGCGGACCAGCCGTAGGCGAGGAACTTCGTGATCCGCAGCCGTCCGCCCTTGGGCACGTCGACCGCGATGGTGAGCCGCGCCAGATCCTCTTCGACCTCGATATGCGTGCGTACCCCGTCGGAGACGTCGATCTTGTGATCCATCGCGGCGGCCATCCGCAACCCGGATTTCCGGGTCTGGTGCACCAGTACCGCGTGATAGCCCTCCGCGTGGTGGTACTCGCCGATCAGCGGCGACTCCAGCGCGGCCGCGACCCGCGGATCTCGCGTGTCGGACTCGATCGGTTCGTTCGCCAGCAGATCCGACTGCGCCACCAGCTGGAGCTCGTCGTCGAGCGGTTCGACCTCGTACCGGATCGCGGCGACGGCACGCTGGGTGAAGGAGACCAGGCGTTCGGTCTTCACCCGCACCCGGCGGCCGGTCGGCGACGCCCAGACGGTGTCGCGCGCGACGGTGCCCTTCCGGAAGTCGAGCACGCGTTCGTGCTCGGTCGCCTGGCCGTAACGCATGTCGAGCGGTTCGTCCTCGACCAGCAACCGGATGATCTTGCCGTCGGTCACGTTGACGACGGTCTGCCCTTCTTCGGGGTAGCCGTAGCCGGTTTCCGCGTAGGGAAGGTCGTGCTGCTCGTAGAAACCGTTCAGATAGGTGCCCGGCAGGCCGCGTGGTTCCGCTTCCTCCAGTGTCCCGCGCAGGCCGATGTGCCCGTTGGACACCGCGAACGCCGATTCGGTGCGCTGCAACGCGTCGACGTCCATCCCGTGCCAGCGCAGCTCCCAGGGCGAGACCTCGTAGCCGTGGGAAAGCGATTCGGTCACTTGCGGCCCTCCAGGAGTTCGGCGAGGTCGTCCACCACGACGTCGGCACCGTGCGCGAGCAGTTCGCCCGCCTGCTGGGCGCGGTTCACCCCGACCACGTAACCGAAACCGCCTGCCTTGCCCGCCTGCACCCCGGCGAGGGCGTCCTCGAAGACGGCCGCGTCCTCCGGGGCGACACCGAACGCTTCGGCGCCGGCGAGGAACGAATCGGGGGCGGGTTTGCCACGCAGGTTCCTTTCGGTGATCACGATCCCGTCGATCCGCGCTTCGACGAACTTCGTCAGGTCGGCGGCGTCGAGCACCTTCGCACCGTTGGCCGACGAGGTGACGACGCCGATGCGCAGTCCGGCCGCCTTCGCCGCCTCCAGATACCGGACGGAGCCCGGATACGGAGTGACGCCCTCTTCGCCGATGATTTTCAGGACCAGCTCGTTCTTGCGGTTCGCGACGCCGTTGACGGTGGCGGCGCCGATGTCGTCTTGTGGGTTCCCCTCGGGCAGCTCGATCCCGCGCGAGGTGAGGAAGGTGCGGACGCCGTCGGCCCGCGGCCTTCCGTCGACGTAGGTCGCGTAGTCGATGTCGGTGAACGGAGAGAACGCGGCACCGTCGCGGGCGCGCAGGAATTCGTCGAACGTGCGTTTCCACGCTGCGCGGTGCTGGGCCGCGGTGCCGGTCAGCACGCCGTCGAGGTCGAAGAGGCAGGCCGTGATGGAGTCGGGCAGACCGATCATGCCTCCGAACGCTACCCGCGCTCGCCGGTGCTCGCTCGGCTTCTGCAGGTGGCACGGACCACGTGCGACATGCCGCGCTGCGCGATCCGGCGGTTCGGGGACCGGCGGACGCGGCTGACCAGCAAGGCTCCTTCGAGCTTGTGCTTCGACCACGACACGCTCACGAAGTGCGAGCCGGCGCGGAACCCTAGGCCGCGCCGACCTTGCGTTCGAAGACCAGGCCCTCCGCGGCACGCAAGCCGACGCTGATCGCGCCGGTCAGCACTCCGTCGTCGCCCAGTTCGCCCTGGACGACCGCCGGGACGAGGGGGGTGAACGAGCGCAGCGCGCGGTCGATCGGGTCGAGCAGCAGGTCCGCCGCGGTCCCGATCCCGCCGCCGAGCACGATCAGTTCGGGGTCGATCACCGCCGCCACCGACGCCACGGTGTACGCGAGCCTGTCCGCCTCCGCCTCGACGGCGCGCAGGGCGAGTTCGTCGCCGTCGCGGGCGAGCCGGAAGACCTCACGAGCCGATTTCGCCGTGCCGAGGCCGAGTTCGCGTGCACCGCGGACGACGGACTGTGCCGCCGTCGCCTCTTCGAGGTGGCCCCGGACCGGCGGGGCGTCCTCGCCCTCGCCCGGCGCGTGCGATTGGCCGTAGGGCAGGTAGCCGATTTCGCCCGCCGCGCCCGTCGCGCCGCGGAAGACCTGGCCGTTCACCATCACACCCATGCCGACGCCGGTGCCGATGGTGATGCAGCCGAACACGGAAGCGCCGCGCGCGGCACCGCGTTCCCATTCGCCGACGGCGGTGAGGTTCGCGTCGTTCTCGACCATGAGATCCGGGCCGAGCACGCCCTCGAGTTCGTCGAGGAGACCGGCCTTGCCCCAGCCGGGCAGGTTCGGCGCGTGCCGGAAGCAGCGTTTCCCCGGATCCGCGACACCGGGTGAACCGAGGACCCGCACGACGATGTCGGTCTGGCTGAGCCCCGCCTCGCGCACCGTCGCCGCCGCGAGGGCGCCCACCGCGCTGACGAGCGCGGTGCCCGAACGAGAGGAATTCCGCTCGTCACGGCGGGCGATCACGGTGTGGCCGAGGTCCGAGACGGCGACGCGGAGATGCTCGCGTCCGATGTCGACACCCAGGACGTACCCGGCCGTGGGATCCGCTTCGTAGAGGACCGCGGATCGGCCGGTGCCGGTCGAGGTGTGCCCGGTCGCCCTGGCGAGACCGGCCGCTTCGAGCGCCAGTAACGCTTGGCTCACCGTGGGTTTCGACAGACCGGTGTCCTTGGCGACCTGGGGCCGCGTCGCCGGGCCGCTGCGGCGCAGGAGATCCAGCACGGCGCGCTGATTGATCTTCCGCATCCCGGCGGGGGTGCCGACGGGCGGACTTTCTGCGCCAACCACGAGCTTCGCCTCCTGTCGGACCAAGGTGTTCCACCAAAGTTATCCGGATCCGGCCCGAGATGGGCAAGAAGGTTTACATTCGGTGGTTCCCGGAGACGATAAACGGGTCCGCGCCGCGAATCGCGCACGCCGCGCGCGAAAAGCCGGTGATTCACCCGGTGCCCGAACAGGCGCTCCCCGTGACCGGTAATGGTCTAGACCAGAAGGTTCACGCCACGTGGCGGCTCGCGGGGCGCCGGAATCCCCTGTGCTGGCGGGGTCGTTCGGGGGCCTCGCCGGTCCGGTGGTCCGTTTCCGCGAGGTGGGAACCCGGGGTGTCGGCCGCCGTCGCGGGGCTGGGGCGGTCGCGCAGACGGTGCCGGCGGTTCACCACGTAGAGCAGAAGCACTCCGGCGACCACCAGCCCGTGGGTGAGCACGCGGCCGGCGGTGACCTGTCCGGTGACGAGGTCGCCCGCCGACAACGCCAGGAGGAGCGCGACGAAACCGGTCAGCGCCGGCAGTTGCCCGGCCGCCGCCTTCGTGCGGACGGCCGCCCAGCCGAGTCCGACGCCGACGGCGAGGTTCCACGCGCTGCTCTCGTGGGAAAGGTGGCCCACCAGGGATTCCGTGCCGTGTCCCGCGCCGTGGTCGTCGACGCCCAGGAGCTGGGCGAAGGCGAGACCGAGCTGGGCGATCGCGACCATGGCGAGCGCGATCCTCGCCGCCCAGCCGTCGTCCGGCGGGGCGGGGGTGCGTTCGAGGATGACGGCGGTGAGGTCCGGGACCGGCGGAGCGGGCCGCAGCAGCATCGTGCGGTGCAGCCGCTCGGCGCGCGAGAGCCACGACCGGCAGGCGGCGCAGCCCGCCACGTGCCGGTCCGCCACCTCGGGCGGGGTGGGTTCGGTTTCGCCGTCGAGCCGGGCCGACAGGGCCTCGCGGCAGGTCTCGCACTTCACGCCTCACTTGTCGGGCGCGGGACTGCCCCGGTTCCCGGGACGCTGCTACGTTTCTCGTATGGCCGGGCCGCGCAACCACGACGACGAGCGGGTGACCGCGCTCGCCCTCGCCGCCGCCCGCGGTGACCGGCGGGCCCTCGAAGACTGGGTGCGTGCCACCCAGGCGGACGTCTGGCGCTTCGTGGCGCACCTCGCCGACGTCGGTGCCGCCGACGATCTCACCCAGGAGACGTACCTGCGCGCGTTCGGCAGCCTGCGCCGGTTCGCCGGCCGGTCCTCCTCGCGGACCTGGCTCCTGTCGATCGCGCGGCGGGTGGTCGTCGACCGCATCCGGGCGGCTTCGGCGCGTCCGAAGCTCGCCGATGTCGACTGGGAGGCCACCGTCGAGCGTCGCGGCGCTCGACAGGCGGAGAGCGTCGCGGGGTTCGAAGACCTGGTGGAGCTGCGGATGCTGCTCGACGGGCTCGACCCGGAGCGGCGCGAGGTCCTCGTCCTCACCCAGGTGCTGGGGCTTTCCTACGCCGAGGCGGCCGAGATCTGCGGTTGCCCGGTCGGCACCGTGCGCTCGCGTATCGCCCGCGCCCGCGAAGACCTGCTCGAAGCGGGCCGGGAGCGCGACTCCATCTGACGCAATTCGTCATCTGGTTGCGGTAGTTCGCGCTGCCGACTACCGCAACCAGGTGACGAATTGCGGCGTTGCGTCGCGCGCCGCACATGGTCCCGGACACCTCGCGTTCGCCCTCGCCGGGGGATCCGCTGCGCTAGGTTTCCCGTATGAACGAATTCGCCATCGGCGGGGATTTGACCGTGCACCGCCTCGGTTTCGGCGCCATGCGCCTGCCGACCGAAGCCGGTCCCGCGCGTGAGGCGTCCATCGCCTTGGCGCGCAGGGCCGTGGAGCTCGGCATCACGCTGATCGACACCGCGCACCTGTACGGCTGGGGAGCCAACGAGGAACTGCTCGCGGAAGCGCTGTACCCGTACCCGGACGACCTGGTGGTCACCACGAAGGTCGGTGTCGTGCGGGCCGGGGACGACGGGAAGTACGACGCACGGCCGGAATCGCTGCGGACGCAGGTCGACGAGGGGCTGCGACGGCTGCGTGTCGAACGGATCGAGCTGCTGCAACTGCACCGCCTCGACCCGGAGACCCCGCTGGCCGATCAGCTCGGCGCGCTGCGGGACCTGCGGGACGAGGGCAAGATCGGCCGGATCGGGCTGTCCGAGGTCACCGTGGACGAACTCGCGCGGGCACGGGAGATCGTGGACATCGCGAGCGTGCAGAACCGCTACAGCCTCTTGGACCGTTCGCACGAAGCGGTGCTGGACGCCTGCGACGCGGCCGGGATCGCTTTCCTGCCTTGGCGTCCGGTGCTCGGCGCCGCGTCCGAGGCGGGTTCCGGGCTCACCGCCGTCGCCGCGGAGCTGGGGGTGACCACGGCGCAGGTCGGGCTCGCGTGGCTGCTCGCCCGGTCGCCGGTGATCCTGCCAATCCCGGGGACGGCGAGCATCGCGCACCTGGAAGAGAACTTCGCCGCGGCGAAGGTCGAGTTGAGCGGGGAGCAGCTGGAGCGGCTCACGAAGGTTTGACGGCCTCCACGAGCACCCGCCGCGAATGCGCGACGAACTTCCCGTCGGTCTCGATGATCCGGTGCAGTTCCACGAGCTTGTCGCGGTACGTCCCCACCTCGAAGCCCGGCACGATCCAGATCACCTTCCGCAGGAAGTGCACCACCGCGGCGAGGTCGAAGAACTCCATCCGCGGTTTCGCCGGTTCGAGCCGCTCGACCCGCAGCCCGACGGCTTCCGCTTCGACGCGCAGCACGTCGGGCGTCCAGTCGCCGTAGTCCTGCGGACCGAGGAAGAACTCCTTGAGCTCCCGCACGGTGCCGGCGCCGATCTGCTGCGACAGGAAGGTCCCGCCCGGGCGCAGGACTCGGGCGATCTCCCGCCACGGGTTCCCGATCGGATGACGGCTGCTCACCAGATCGAAGGATTCGTCCGGGAAAGGCAAAGGCGCGTCGTACTCGGCCTCGACCACTTCCCCGCCCAGGGGCGCGAGGGTCTTCCTGGCGATCTCGACGTTCGGCGGCCAGCCTTCGGTGGCGACGAGGACCGGCGGCGGTTGCGGGATGCCCGCGAGCACCTCGCCGCCGCCGGTCTGCAGGTCCAGCCCGGCGGCGGCGGCCGCCATCCGCTCCCCGAGCAGCCGCGAGTAGCGCCACGGCGGCCGTTCCTCGGTGGCCCGGCCCTCGAACCACGAGAAGTCCCAGCCTTCGACCGGGACGGCCTCTCCTTCGGCGAGCAGCTCTTCGAAAGTCATGTCCGCAGTCTCGGCTCCCCGCCCGGGTGGGGCAACGCGATTCCGGGTGTCATCCGCCGTCGGTCGAGCGCTTCCAGAGGTTGATGTCGGCCTCGGTGGCGTAGCGGTCGATCTCGGCCAGCTCTTCGTTGGTGAAGTGCAGGTTCTTCAGCGCGCCGACGTTGTCCTCCAGCTGGGCGACGCTGCTCGCGCCGATCAGCACCGACGTCATCCGCGGGTCACGCAGGCCCCACGCGAGCGCGAGCTGCGCCAGCGTCTGCCCGCGCCGCTGGGCGATCTCGTTCAGCGCCCGGACCTTGCCGAGGGTGTTCTCGGTGATCGTGTCCGGATCGAGCGACTTCCCTTGTGCCGCGCGGGAATTCTCCGGGACACCGTCGAGGTAACGGTTGGTCAGCAGCCCCTGGGCCAGTGGCGAAAAGGCGATGCAGCCCGCGCCTTCGGCTTCGAGGGTGTCGAGCAGTCCGTCGCCTTCGAGCCAGCGGTTGACCATCGAGTACGACGGCTGGTGGATCAGCAGCGGGGTGCCCAGTGCGCGCAGGAGCCGCGCGGCCTCGGCGGTCTTCTCCGCCGAGTACGACGAGATGCCGACGTACAGCGCGCGTCCGGAGCAGACCGCGGTGTCGAGCGCGCCGACGGTCTCTTCGAGCGGCGTCTCGGGGTCGAACCGGTGCGAGTAGAAGATGTCGACGTAGTCCAGGCCCATCCGGCCGAGCGACTGGTCCAAAGAGGACAGAAGGTACTTGCGCGAACCCCATTCGCCGTACGGGCCGGGCCACATGTCGTAGCCCGCCTTGGTCGAAACGACCAGTTCGTCCCGGTAGGGCTTGAAGTCCGAGGCCAGCAGCCTGCCGAAGTTCTCCTCGGCCGAACCGTAGGGCGGACCGTAGTTGTTGGCGAGGTCGAAGTGGGTGATGCCCAGGTCGAACGCGCGCCGCGCGATGTCCCGCTGCGTGCCCAGCGGCTTGTCGTCGCCGAAGTTGTGCCACAGGCCCAGCGAGATCGCGGGCAGCTTCAGACCGCTGCGTCCGGTACGGCGGTAGGGGATGCTCTCGTATCGGCCCTCGGCCGCGACATAGGTGCTCACCGGCCCGATGCTAGCCCCCGGAAGCGCGCCGTCGAATGTGACATCTCACTTCTCGGCGTCTCGGATGCGTATTCCCGGTGGGGCGGGAGGCCAACCGAACCGTCAGTTCGAACCGGCTCGAAATGACGGCTCAATACCGGAATGGGTGGGTGGCCGGGCGAGGAAAAGGAGCTATCCTGCGAGGGTAAGGGAACGAACTGGGGGTTCCATTAATGCTGCGCATATACTTTTCCACGGAAGATCTGCTCCGGGTCCGGCTACTGGCCGAACCGCATCGGATGTGGGAGATCCTGCTGAGTCTGCACCTGGTCCAGACCAGACAGGACCAGCCCGTCTTCGGTGGCTGGCGGCGGAAGCTGCGGCCGCGGCTGCCGTCGGCCACGGGACTGCTCACCGCCCTGGCCAGACCCACCGGTTACTCGCCGGACTTCCTCACCCCGTCCGGCGCCGTCCCCGATCTGGAGACCGGTCTCGACCTGCTCCTCGGCACCACGAGGGCCAGGCTGAAGTCCGATATCGCCGAGCTCGCCCGGCACCGGGCGCTGCCCACCTGGGTGGCCGAGATCGCCGACGGCGAGGTGGAGTCGCTGAGACGAGTGGCCACCGCGTTGCGGGTCTACCACCGCGAGGCGATCGAGCCGTTCTGGTCGGGTATCCGCCACCACGTCGAGCTGGACCGGCGGAGCAGGGCGGACGTCGTCACCTCCATCGGCTTCGAGGCCGTGCTGGCCGGGCTGCACCCCGCCGTCCGGTGGCGGCCACCCGTGCTCGAGGTCGACTACCCGGTCGAACAGGATCTGTACCTCGACGGCCGTGGTCTCGTCTTGGTGCCGTCGTTCTTCTGCTGGGGCAGCCCGATCACCACGCTCTCCGACGACACGGCCACACCCATGCTCGTCTACCCGGTCGAGCGGTCGCCATGGTGGGCGGAGAGCGCGGACGACGAGGCCGTCCGTGCCCGCTCGCTGACCGCCCTGCTCGGCCGGACCAGGGCGACCGTGCTGCGGACGATCGCCGATCTGCCGCAGGTCAACACCACGGATCTCGCCAACCTGCTGGGCATCTCCCTCGCGGGCGCCAGCCAGCACACGACCGTGCTGCGCAACGCCGGCCTGGTGCAAACGGCGCGGACGAACGGTGCCGCGGTGCACCGGATCTCGCAAAGAGGTTCCGCGTTGCTCCGGCCGTGATCACGGTTTCAGGCAGCCGTGAAAGGGCTTGTCACTCGCGGGCCGAATTCATAAGTTTTGAGAGGTCCGACCGGAACTCGCGAAATACCGACCCCCTTCCGGATGAGCGGAATAGTCCCCGCTCCGCCCATTGGGAAAGGACCTTTCCGGAATTGCTCGGACTCGGGAAAACCAATCTGGAGGGAACAGTCATGTTGAAGCAGATCGCCACCAGGGCCGCCGTCGCCGCGTCGGTCGCCGCCTCGGCGGGTGCGCTCATGTTCGGTGCCGCCACGACCGCGTCCGCCGCGGAGGCCACTCCCCAGGGTGACCTGGGGACCATGGCCGTGTGCGGCTACTACGAGCAGGGCCTGCTGAGCTACTACAACCACTGCGGCCAGACCAACATCACCATCCACGTCACCTACAACGTCGGCGGCGACGAGGACCTCTGCGTCACGCCGGGCATCACCAAGCTCGGCTACAACGCCGACAACGCCTGGTACACGGGACTCTGCTGACCTGACGCGCCACCACGGCGCGTCCGGACAGGGCTTTGTCGATCACCGGTGGCGGTGAAGGGTGCTCACCCTTCACCGCCACTTTCGTCATCGCCGCCGGCGGCGCGGGAGAAGAGGGTGGCGACCGCGCCCAAGTGATCTTTGAACGCCGAAGGGCGCTCGACCTCGAAGGGCGCCCCGATGGCGGCGAGGATGAGAACGGGCCAGTCGAAGGTGTCGACGTTCATCGTCAGACGGCACGAGGTCTCGTCGAGCGCCACGAGCGCGCCGCCGAGGTACCGCACGGCCGCCTCGACCCGCGCCTTCGGCGCCTCGACCCGGACCACCAGTTCGTGCGTGGTCGGCCTGGCCTTGAGCTGGGTTTCGACGAACTCGACCGCGTCTCCGCCGGGAATCTCCCGTGGCCGGTAGCGGGCGCCGGTGGGGCGCGGATCGGTGAGCCGGTCGACGCGGAAAGTGCGCCAGTCCACCCGGTCGAGGTCCCACGCCACCAGGTACCAGCGCCGTCCGAGTGAGACGAGCCGGTGCGGCTCGACCAGCCGGGCGGACTCCTCGCCACCGCGTGCCGCGTAGTCGAACTTCAACCGCTCGTCGTCGCGGCACGCCTGCGCGATCACCGTCAGGCTGGCCGCGCTGACGCGAGGGCCCGTGACGGCGGCCGGCGTCGTGTACGCCTGGAGCGCGTCGACACGCCTGCGCAGCCGAGGCGGCATCACCTGGACGACCTTCGTCAGCGCCCGGACCGAGGTCTCCTCGATGCCCTCGACCGAACCGCCCGCCGCCGTCCGCAGGCCGACCGCGATCGCCACGGCCTCCTCGTCGTCCAGCAGCAGCGGCGGCATGACCGTGCCCGATCGCAGCTGGTAGCCGCCCGCGACGCCGCGGCTCGCGTTGACCGGATAGCCCAGCTCGCGCAGCCGTTCGACGTCGCGCCGCAGGGTCCGCTCGCTCACTTCGAGCTTGTCGCTCAGTTCGGTCCCCGACCAGAAGCGATGCGTCTGCAGCAGGGACAGCAGCCGCAGCATCCGCGCGCTCGTATTCGCCATGAATCCAGGTTCGCTCCGATTCCGGTCAAAAAGTGGCCGGAATTGACTTTAGCGTTGTTCCCATGACGATGACACTGGACACCCCGAGCGGCGTGACCTCGGAAGACACCCTCTCGGACAAGCCGTACCGCTGGCGCTGGCCCGCGCTGTTCGTGATCATGACCGGCTCGGTGATGGAACTGCTCGACATGACGGTCACGAGCATCGCCGGACCGGTCATGCGGGCCTCGCTCGGCGGTGGCACGGCGATGATCCAGTGGCTCGGTGTCGCCTACACCCTCGCGATGGTGTCCGGCCTGCTCACCGGTGGACGGCTCGGTGACATCTTCGGCCGCAAGCGCATGTTCCTGATCGGCGCGGCCGGCTTCGTCGCCGGCTCGTTGCTCTGCGCGATCGCGGTGAGCCCCGAGACGATCATCGCCGCCAGGGTGGTGCAGGGCCTGTTCGGTGCCGCGATGATCCCGCAGGGCCTCGGCATGATGAAGGAGATGTTCACCGGGAAAGAGCTCCAGTCCGCGTTCGGCATGTTCGGCCCGGTGATGGGGCTCGCCGCGGTCGGCGGCCCGATCCTCGCGGGCTGGCTGGTCGACGCCGACCTCTTCGGCACCGGCTGGCGGATGATCTTCCTGATCAACCTCCCGATCGGCGCGCTGGCCGTGCTGGCCGCGGTGAAGTTCCTGCCCGCCGGCCGGCCGGGCGCCTCGCTCAAACTCGACATCCCCGGCGCGTTGCTCGCCACGACCGGCGCGCTGCTGATCGTCTTCCCGCTGGTGCAGGGCCGCGAGTACGGCTGGCCGCTGTGGACGTTCGCGATGATGGCCGCCGCGGTCGTGGTCTTCGGCGTCTTCGCCTGGTTCGAGAAGCGCAAGAGCGGTCGCGGTGGCGACCCGCTGGTGGAGCCCGGCCTGTTCCGCAAGCGCAGCTTCCTCGCCGGGATGGCGACCGGGACGATCTACTTCGCGGCGTTCTCCGGCTTCGGTCTCGTCTTCACGTTGTACCTGCAGCTCGGGCTCGGTTTCTCGCCGCTCGAGGCCGGACTGACCGGCGTGCCGATGTCGCTGGGGATGATCGTCGGGATGGGCCTGGTGCAGGTGGTGCGCAAGCACGGCCGCAAGGTGCTGCACACCGGCGCGCTGATCATGGCCGCGGGCGTGGTCGCGTTGCTGCTGCTCCTCGGCCCGGAAACCGGTCCGTGGCTGCTCGCCCCCGCGTTGCTGGTGGTCGGGATCGGCTCCGGGCTGATCATGGGGCCGTACTTCGAGATCGCGCTGTCCGGAGTGGAGCCGTCGGAGGCCGGGTCGGCGTCGGGTGCGCTGACGTCGCTCCAGCAGGTCGGCGGCGCGCTGGGGATGGCGTTGCTGGGCACGGTGTTCTTCGACGCCGGGACCGCCGACCCGACCGACGCCGCCCAGCGGACGTTCTGGGTGGTCGCGGTGATGGTGATGCTCACGTTCGCGGTCGGATTCCTGCTGCCCGAGCGGATCCGCGACGTAGAGTCGGCCGGGTAGGCGATCGAGCTGGGAGGCCGCGTGGCTGGGACCGGATACTTCACCTCCGTCGAAGACGTGACGGCGAAGCTCGCCGACACCGGCTACCTGGCCTCCGCGGCCGTCGCCACCACGGTGTTCCTCGCGGACGCCCTCGGCAAGCCGTTGCTGGTCGAGGGCCCCGCGGGCGTCGGCAAGACCGAACTGGCGAAGGCGGTCGCGCAGGCGAGCGGCTCCCGCCTCGTGCGGTTGCAGTGCTACGAAGGTGTGGACGAGTCGCGAGCGCTGTACGAGTGGAACCACGCGAAGCAGCTTCTCCGGATCACCGCCGGCAAGGACGAGACGTGGGACGAAGCCCGCAACGACATCTTCGGTGAAGAGTTCCTGCTGGCCAGGCCGCTGCTGACGGCCATCAAGGGTGACGAGCCGACCGTCCTGCTCATCGACGAGACCGACAAGGCCGACGCCGAGATCGAAGGGCTGCTGCTGGAGGTTCTCGGCGACTTCCAGATCACCGTCCCGGAACTCGGCACGATCACCGCCGGGCGCCCACCGTTCGTGGTGCTGACCTCCAACGCGACGCGCGAACTTTCCGAGGCGCTGCGACGGCGCTGCCTGTTCCTGCACATCGATTTCCCCGACGCGGCACTGGAACAGCGCATCGTGCGGCTCAAGGTGCCGGGCGTCGACGACGCGCTCGCCGCGTCCGTGGTCAAGGTGATCACCGCCCTGCGGGCGATGGAACTGCGGAAGGCACCGTCGGTCGCGGAGACCATCGACTGGGCCCGCACCCTGCTGGCGCTCGGCGCGGACAGCCTCGGCGAGGACGTCGTTCGCGCGAGTCTCGGCGTCATCCTCAAACACCAGGAAGACGTCGTGAAGGCGGGCGCGCGGCTGGAACTCGGCAAGGTCCTCGACTCGTGAGCGGCGTGCCGGGCAGGCTCGTCGAGTTCGTGGAAGCGTTGCGGGAGCACGGGATCCCGGCGGGTCCCAGCGAGACGGTCGACGCCGCCGCGGCACTCGAGGTGCTGGGCCTGGCCTCCCGTGAGCAGCTGCGGGAAGGGCTCGCGGCGGCGCTGGTCCGGCGCGGCGGTCAGCGCGCGGTGTTCGACGCGACGTTCGACATCTACTTCCCGCTCGGTGTCGGCGCGCCCTCGCAGGAGCCCGTCGAAGACCTGGCGGCGCTGAGGGATCGGCTCGCCGCCGCGCTTACCGCGAACGACCGGACGGAACTGACACAGTTGGCCGGGCTCGCCGTCGACATGCTGGGGGAGTACGGCGGCACGGCGGGCACCGGCGGCTGGTCGGCGCACCAGACCCTGGAACGGCTCCAGCCGCAGACCCTCGTGGTGCGCGTGCTCGAAGCGATCCGTGCGGGGGCTTCGAACGATTTCACCGACAGACTGGACCGCGACGACGTCCGCCGCCGGGTGGAAGGCTTCCGCGGACTCGTCCGCACCGAAGCACGCCGCCGGGTGGCGGAAATCCGGGGCAGGGAACGGGTTTCGCGGCATGCCGTCCCGCCCGCGGCCGACCGCGTCGACTTCCTGCTCGCCAGCCGCGCGCAACTCGCCGAGCTGCGCCGAGTCGTGCAACCGCTGTCCCGCAAGCTCGCCACCCGGCTGGCCGCCCGGCGACGGCGGCACGCGCGCGGGCAGATCGACCTGCGCCGGACACTGCGGCGCTCGCTGTCCACCGGAGGTGTCCCGATGCGGCCGTCGTACCGGCGGCACCGCCCGGGAAGACCGGAAATCGTGCTGCTGTGCGACATGTCGGGCTCGGTGGCCGGTTTCGCGAACTTCACCATGCTGCTGGTGCAGGCCTTGCGTGATCAGTTCGGCAAGGTGCGCGTGTTCGCGTTCATCGACGCGTGCGACGAGATCACCCATCTCGTCGACACCGGCGCCGCCGATCCGGAAGACCTCGGCGCCCGCATCCTCGCCGACGCGGAATTGACCCGCTGGGACGGGCACAGCGATTACGGCCACGCGCTCGGCGAGTTCGCCGAGCGGTACTCGGCCGCCGTGGGGCCCAAGACATCCGTGCTCATCCTCGGGGACGCCAGGACCAACGGCGGGGACCCGAACCTGGCGGCGGTGCGCGGGATCGCCGCCGCGGCGAGGCATACGTACTGGCTCAACCCCGAGCGGACGGCGTTGTGGTCCACCGGGGATTCCGAGGCGCACGCGTACGCGGAGGTCGTCGAGATGCACGAGTGCCGGAACGTGCATCAGCTGACGCGGCTGGTGACGCGCCTCTTGCCCGCCTAGAACCGCACGCGATCAGTCACCTAGTTGCGCGGGTTGAGCGCGGCCTTCCCGTAGGCGTCGGCGTTGCTGAACACTTCCTGCCCGTACGCGGCGGAGTTGTTGTAGGTCAGCACAGCGGACCACCAGCCGGCGGCCGCGCCGAGGTCGCCGCCTCGCGCGCACAGGTACCGAGCGGTCGTCAGCGCGGCGTCGTCGATGTTCTGCGGATCCGGCCCGGCGCCGTCACCGCTCGCGCGGACGCCGTACCGCTTCCAGGTGGCGGGCAGGAACTGCATCGGCCCGACCGCGCGATCCCACTTCGGGTCACCGTCGAGGGCGCCCTTGTCGGTGTCGACGATCGCGAGCACACCAGGGGAGCCGTCGAGTGGGATACCGATGATCGGCGGCGTCACGACGCCGTCCTCACCGGCGCGGGAGCCGTCGTGCCGGGCGTGCCGGGACTCGGTCCGGCCGATCCCCGCGATGGTCGCCCAGGTGATTCCGCAGCGTGGCGTGGTCTTCGCGGTCTTCTCGGCCGCGTTCACGTATGCCCGCAGCGTGCGCGGAGGGATGTCCGTGTTCTCCGATACCTTCGCGATCCAAGCGTCCTTCGCGGGCTCCGCGGGCAGCGGTCCGGCGTCGCCGGGGATCGCCGACCGCGGGGCGGGCTTGAGCGCGGGAACGACGAAGACCGGTTTGACCGGTACCGGCTCGCGGTCGGTGAGGCTGACCACGACCCATACGGCGCCGGCCACCAAGGCGCCCACGACCAGCAGCGCGATCATCACGCAGCCGCGCGGGCCGCGCCTCTTGGGCGGCGGTTGCCACTGGTCCATGAGGTCAAGTGCCGAAGAGGACGAAGCGGTCACCGGTTCCACGGTACGTGACGGTTGTGGAGAACTTGTATGGCCCGCCGTCCGGGTGATCCGGCCCACGCCCCGCAATTCGTCACCTACTTGACCCTTCACGCCGGCGCGACTGCCGCAAGTAGGTGACGAATTGCGGGTGGGTCAGGAGAGCCACGCGTCGATCTCCTGGTGGATCGAACGCTTGAGTTCGGCGGGGGCGAAGGACGCGTCGACGGACGCCCGGGCGAGTCCGGCGAGCGCGAGGTCGTCGTAGGCGAACGCCTCGCGAGTGCGCAGGAACTCGTCGGTCAGCGTGGTCCCGGTGATCGACGGGACGTCGGTGCTGAGCGTGACCACGAGCCCGGCGTCGACCAGCCGGGGGAGCGGGTGCTCTTCGAACGACGGCACCAGCCCGAGCGTCACGTTCGACGACGGGCAGACCTCCAGCGCGATCCCGCGTTCCCGCACCTCGGCGACCAGCGCGACGTCCTCCAGGATCCGGATGCCGTGACCGATCCGCTCGCTGTGGCCGACCTCGAGTGCCTCGCGGATGCTGGCCGGTCCGGCGTCCTCGCCGGCGTGGTGGATCAGGCGCAGCCCCGCCTTCTCGGCCTCGTCGCAGATGCCGGCGAACGGCGCCAGCGGATACTTCTCCTCCCCGGCGAGGCCGATCGCGAACACCCCGTCCGGGGCGTATCGCCGGGCGAGATCGAGGGTGAGCCGGGCGCGTTCGACCGACCGGCGGCGTGAGTGGTCCAGGAGCACCCGCCAGTGGAGCCCGTACTCGGCCGCCCCCGCCGAGAGTCCTTTGAGGACGGATGCCAGCGGCATGTCCGGCTCGCCCAGCCGTTCGCCGTGTGAAGCCGCCGTGAAGGTGACCTCGGCGTAGCGAACCCCGTCCGCGACCTGATCCTCGCAGAACTCGCGCGCCACCCGTTCGAAGTCCTCCGGTCGCTGGAGACAGGACCGCAACAGCGCGTTGTAGTCACCGAACGCGCGGAACCCGTCGAACACGGGGTGTTCCGCGGGTACGGCGATGCCGTTCACCGCGCCGAGGTCACGCAGCGTGTCCGGCCGGATCGTGCTTTCGAGGTGGACGTGCAGCTGGACCTTGGGCAGCAGCGAAAGCTCACGCATGGGCCTGAACCTAGCGGCCCCGGCCCGCGTCGCGCGTCCTGTTTTCGGTCCGCCGGATCCGGGATGAGTGATTCGGCCCGCCGCGGGGAACCCAGGGGGCACCACCGGTCGTTGAGCAGAACAACCAGACGACCCCGAGGAAAGGGACCACAGTGCCTCTACTGCGGAAGTTGACCGCCCTGGCCGGCACCGCCGGGGCCGTGCGCGCCTACGTGCGGAAGAACCCGGAGAAGGTCTCGAAGGTCGTGAACAAGGCCGCGACCTTCGTCGACCACAAGACGAAGGGCAAGTACCACAGCCAGATCGACGGCGCGGTACGCAAGGTCGACGGGATGACCGGACGGCCGCCGCGCCGGCCGTACGAGCACTGAGGCCGGGCAGCGACTAGGCCTCGGCGAGTGTCTCGAGGATCTGCTCGCCGTACTTGGCCAGCTTGTTCTCGCCGACGCCGCTGACCGAACCCAGCTCCTGCAGCGTGGCGGGCCGTTTGGTGGCGATCTGGCGCAGGGTCGCGTCGTGGAAGATCACGTACGCGGGCACTCCCTGTTCCTTCGCCGCCGCGGCTCGCCACGACCGCAGCAGTTCGAACACCGGCGCCGCCTCGGCGGGCATGTCGGCGGCCGCGGCCTTCTTCGCGCCGGACCGGGCCGCGGCCTTGGCCGCCCGCTCCGGCTCACGCCGCAGCTGGACCTTGCGCTGCCCGTTCAGCACCTCGGCACTGCCCTCGGTCAGCACGAGCGAGCCGTAGTCGCCTTCGACCGCCGCGAGCCCCTGGGCCAGTAGCTGCCGCACCACGGCCCGCCACTCGGGCTCCTTCAGTTCGGTGCCGATCCCGAACACCTTCAGCGAGTCGTGCCGATGCTGCGTCACCTTCGGGGTCGACTTGCCGAGCAGGATGTCGATGATCTGGCCGGCACCGAACTTCTGCCGCCGCTCGTTCTGCAGCCGGACGATGGTGGAAAGGAGTTTCTGCGCCGGAATCGTGCCGTCCCAGGTCTCCGGCGGCGCCAGGCAGGTGTCGCAGTTGCCGCACGGCGCGCTTTGCTGCCCGAAGTAGTTCAGCACCTGCACGCGACGGCATTCGACCGTCTCGCACAGCGCCAGCATCGCGTTGAGGTGGGCGCTCAACTGCCGCTTGTGCGCCTCGGACCCCTCCGACATGTCGATCATCTTGCGCTGCTGCACGACGTCCTGGAGGCCGTACGCCAGCCATGCCGTCGACGGCAGCCCGTCGCGGCCCGCGCGACCGGTCTCCTGGTAGTAGCCCTCGACGGACTTCGGCAGGTCCAGGTGCGCGACGAACCGCACGTCCGGTTTGTCGATGCCCATGCCGAACGCGATCGTCGCGACGACGATCAGCCCGTCCTCACGCAGGAACCTCGACTGGTGCTTCGCGCGCGTCCGCGCGTCCAGCCCGGCGTGATAGGGCACCGCCGGAATCCCGTTCTCGACCAGGAAATCCGCGGTCTTCTCCACCGAGTTCCGCGACAGGCAGTAGACGATGCCCGCGTCGCCCTCGTGCTCGGTGCGCAACAGTTCCAGCAACTGCCGCTGTGGCGAGTTCTTGCCGACGATCCGGTACTGGATGTTCGGCCGGTCGAAGCTCGCGACGAAATGCCGCGCGTCCTCCAGGTTGAGCCGAGACGCGATCTCGGCGTGCGTGGTCTTGGTGGCGGTGGCGGTGAGCGCGATCCTCGGCACGTCCGGCCAGCGCTCGTGCACCGCGGACAGCATCAGGTAGTCGGGCCGGAAATCGTGCCCCCACTGCGAGACGCAGTGCGCCTCGTCGATCGCGAACAACGAGATCTTGCCGCGATCGAGCAGGCGCACGGTGGCTTCGACCGAAAGGCGTTCCGGTGCCAGGTACAGCAGGTCCAGCTCGCCGGCGAGGAAGGCGGCCTCGACCTCGTTGCGCTCGGCGTAGTCCTGCGTCGAGTTCAGGAACCCCGCGCGCACGCCGAGGTTGCGCAGCGCGTCGACCTGGTCCTGCATCAACGCGATCAGCGGTGAGATCACCACCCCGACACCCGGCCGGACCAGCGCGGGAATCTGGTAGCACAGTGACTTGCCGCCGCCGGTGGGCATGAGGACGAGCGCGTCACCGCCTGCGATGACGTGTTCGACGATGGCGTGCTGGTCGCCGCGGAAGTCGTCGTAACCGAAGACGCGGTTCAGCGTTTCAAGAGCTTCCGAGACTTCCGAGCTACCGATGTCGGGGGCTGCCACCCGGACGATTCTAGGGGCGGGGTCCGACAGTCGACGCGCCCCCACGACTTGCGCGTGGGACGACCCTAATCGCTTCCTTCGGCGGCCTTCCGGCGTTCACGGCGGCCGCGGGCGATCTCGGTGGCGAGCGCGTCGAGCGGCCCGGTCCAGAAGCGCCGATACTGTTCCAGCCAGCCGTCGATCTCCTTGAGCGGGCCCGGATCCACCGAGTACAGCCGCCGCGCGCCCTCGGCGCGGACGGTGGTGAAGCCGTTCTCGCGCAGGACGCGCAGATGCTGGGAGACCGCGGGCTGGGAGATGCCGAACTCGGCGCGCACCACCGTGGTCACGTCGCCGGAGCTCTGTTCCCCGCCCGCGAGCAGTTCCAGGATCCGGCGGCGCACCGGGTCCCCCAGGACGTCGAAGGCGTGCATCGGGCAACTATCAAGGCCGGGGCTTATATAAGTCAAGGTTGCAAGGCAAGGGTCACCTTGCGGTGGCATCGTGGGCGGAAGACGCGGGAAGGGGATTCGGTGAGACTGGCCGAAGTGGTGACCGACGGGTTCGGCCGCGTCCAGGAGGTCGTGCACGGCGCCGTCGAGGGATTGAGCGCCGACCAGCTGAGCGAGAGCCCGGCTCCGGGCGCGAACACGATCGCCTGGCTGGTCTGGCATCTGACCAGGGTGCAGGACGATCACCTGGCCGGCCTGATGGGCACCGAGCAGCTCTGGACCGCGCAGGACTGGCTGGGCCGGTTCGGGCTGCCCTTCCCGGCGTCGGACATCGGCTACGGGCATCGGCCCGAGGACGTCGCGGCGGTCCGCGTCGATTCCTCCGAGTTGCTGACCGGGTACCACGACGCGGTGCACGAGGCGACGACGGCTTGGGCCGCGAGCCTCGGCGAAGCCGACCTCGGCCGTATCGTCGACGAAGCGTGGGATCCGCCCGTCACGCTCGGGGTTCGGCTGGTCAGCGTGCTTTCCGACGATCTCCAGCACGCCGGGCAGGCGGCGTACGTCCGAGGGCTCGTACTCCGCGATACGTAGGCGAGGTGCCGCTCCACGACGGACGACGGGAACGCCGCCCGCGGAAACACTGGGCACATGGGTACTTCCACGGTGCGGCGACCACCGATGACGCTCACCCCGCGGTGGCGGAAACTCGTCCTCGTCGTCCATGTCGTTTCGTCACTCGGCTGGCTCGGGATCACCATGGTGAACGCGGTCCTGACCTTCACCTCCGTGTACACCGAGGACGCCCGCCGCCAGCACGCGGCCATCCTGATGATGGACCAGATCGGCGGCTATCTGCTGCTGCCGGTCAGCCTGACCGCCCTGATCAGCGGGCTCGTGCTCGGCGTCGGCACGAAATGGGGGCTGATCCGCTACAAGTGGGTCGCGATCAAACTGGTGCTGACCTTGACCGCCGCCGGGCTGACGCTGTTCTCCCTGTTGCCGGGGATCCGGGAACTGGCGGCGGCGGCCGAGTCCACTATGGACGGTTTGTTCGTGGCGGCGGGGCGCCGGGTGGACGGGTTCCACCCGATCATCGTGTCCAGCACCATGTACGTGACCATGACCGTGCTGTCGGTCTACAAGCCCGGCGGCAAGACACCCTATGGACGCCGGGTGACCGCAACGCCGAGGCATGTCGCGGAAGCCACTTCGCGACGTCTGCGGTCTTGAAGTGGCTTTCACCGGGCGAGCGCGAGCGGCCCGCTTCCTGCGGCCGGGCTTCTTTGCTCACCTTCGCTAGAACTGTTCGAGCGCTTTGTCGACACGCTCCGCTTCGGCGCGCAGATCGGCCAAGACGGTCTGCGCGGCCGAGGTCTCCCCGTGCGCGGCCTCTTCCTCGAGTTCGGCGTCGGCGAGCCGCCGCCGGAGTTCGCCGGCCCTCTCGGTGGCTTTTTCGGACCGGCGTTCGGCGCGGGAGAGATCGATCTCGGCCTGCTTGCGGGCCTTCGCGAGAGCGGCCGCCTCGCGTCGGAGCCGGTTGAACTCCGCCAGCCGTTTTTCTTCGCGTTCGGCCTCTTCCCGAGCCTTGGCGGCGCGCTCCTTGTCCGCCTTTTCGGCGGCCTCCCGTTTCGCCTTCCGCCGATCGTCCAAATGCGACACGGTGGCGGGCTTTTCCCGCTCCGGAGCGGGTTTGCGCTTCGGTTGCGGGGTGAATCCACTGGTCAGCCACTGGTCACCCGCACTGTCCGCGCCACTGCTCAGCCGCCCGGCCAGCGCGAGCGCCGCCACCTCGGGATCGGCCACGACGGCCTCGAGTGTCGCTTCGACCTCGCGGGTGACGGGCTCGCTCATCGACCGTTCGTCCCGAAGGATCCGGTTCACCAGTTCCTGACGCCGCCGGGTCAGCTTGCGCAGGTCCGCGCCGGCCAGCGCCGAATGCGCCCTGCGCAGATCGTCGCCCAGCCTGGCCAGCTCCGCCAGCTCGGGCGAACCCGCCCGGCGATTGAGGATCGTGGCCGCGAGCGTGGGCTTTCGTAACGCGCGGATGCGTTCGGCCAAGGCGGCTTCACCCGCCGCTTTGGCCTCTTTCGCCCGTTGGTTGCGCACCGATACGAACTCGGCCGGATCGCCGGCGTAGAGCTCGTCCGCGACCTGGTCGAAGTCCATCGTCCTCCGCAGGGTGAGTGGCCGGTCAAGGCCCGATCAGGTGGCCATGCTGCCGCATACGTCCGACGATGATCCCACGAGACAGCCGAGCTTTCACCTTTTCGGTGGTATTCGGGCACGCTCCACTTTCGGCCTATCCGCGGCACACGGATTGCCCGGAGCCGGTCGGCCCAAGGACAGATCGGCATTCTGGAGGTGGTGCGCACCGTCCGGTGCGACAACGATGAGCGGCAGGGGAAGTCACCGGCCGCTGGAGGCACGAATGTCCGTCACCGAACGCGCTCCCGTTTCGCCGCAGGCGCATTTCCTCGGCTCGGGGCCTTATCCGGACCATCGGTGGCGGGTGGTGCTCTGGTCCGTCCTCGTCGGGTTCGCGCTGACGGTGATCTGGTCCGCGCCCTTTGTGGACAGCGTGATCGGTGACAGTGTGGCCAACACCCTCCTCGGGCACGACGCCAAAGAGACCCCGATCGGCGGAGTGCTGGCCGGGACGTTTTTCGCGTTCGTCTCCGGGCTCGCCGGAACGTTCACCGCGTGCAATATCGCCGCCTTCGGCGCCGTCGCCCCGCTTGTCGGAGGAGGAGCGGCCGGGCGGCCGAAGTTCACCGACACCCTGAAGCCGCTGGGCTGGATCGCGGCGGGAATGCTGACGGTCTCCGTGGCCTACGGCGTCGTCGTCGCGCTCGTCGGCACGAGGATGCCGCAGTTCTCGACCGTTTCGTCGCCGGGCGGGCTCACGCCGCGGAACATCCAGTCGATGATCGTCTACGGCGTGATCGGGATCGTGTTCATCGTGCTGGGCCTGGCGTCCGTGGGCATCGTCCGCAACCCGATCGCCGGCCTCGCCCGCCGGTTCCCGCCGGCACCGCTCGTGCTGATGGGCGCGCTCATCGGCGGATTCCTCATCGGCAGGCCGTTCCCGCTGTTCCGGATGATGTTCCGCAGCGCGGCCGAAAGCCACAACATCTTCTAC
Source organism: Amycolatopsis sp. QT-25 (assembly GCF_029369745.1). Taxonomy (NCBI): domain Bacteria; kingdom Bacillati; phylum Actinomycetota; class Actinomycetes; order Pseudonocardiales; family Pseudonocardiaceae; genus Amycolatopsis; species Amycolatopsis sp. QT-25. The sequence goes on along the minus strand of NZ_CP120210.1, from coordinate 5,542,401 downwards.
GGCGCCGCCGCGTTCTCCCTCCAGTCGGTCGGCAACATCCTGGTGATGGCGCTGTTGTTCCTGCTGCTCACCCACGGCACGGGCGGGCGGCTCCAGCGTTGGATGCTCGCGAAGCCCACCAGGATCGCCGTGGTGACCGGTGCCGCGTTGCTGGTCGCCGGCACGTTCACGCTGCTGTACTGGGATCTGCGCGTGCTGGGCCGGACCGGCGTCATCTGGTATCCGACCATCAAGTGGTGAGCAACCGCGCCAGCAGTTGCTCGACCGATTGCTGAAGGCACCTCGCCGCGTCTTCCCGGCCGGCGAGGTGTTTCAGCAGACCTTGCTGGAACAGGCCGTCGAAAAGCGCGTACGTCATGGACGGGGCGAAGTCCGTCGGCTTTCCGAGAAGGTCCGCATAGCGGGAAACGACCCGCCAGATCATCAGTTCGAGGGTCTCGTCGATGGCGAGTACTTCGGCCTGGAACAGCGTCTCGAACAGGCTCTGGTTGCGCAGGTCGTACCAGAGCCGGTGCAGCCGGGCATTCTCCCGCAGGGTGGCCGCCGTCGCGGCACCGAAGGCCAGTTTCAGTTCTTCGGCGGTTTCCGCGGTCTCGATCATCCGGTCGTACCGGGTGACGCATTCGGCCTTGTACTGCTTGACGCAGTAGGTGATCAGCTCGGCCTTGTTCCGGAAGTAATAGTGCAGTACCCCGTGGGAGAACTCCGAGTTCTGCGCGATCTCCCGCAGGCTCGTGCGCGCGTAGCCCAATTCGGACAACGTGACCAGCGCCGACATCGCCAACTGCGCACGCCGCTGATCGAACCTGTCCGCCCGGCGGGTTTCATCACCGCTGCGGTCCGCCACGTCGGTCACAGTTCCCGGGTCCCGTCGTCTCGGGTGCCCGCCGGACACGAGCACGTCGTCGGATTCTAGCCCCGGGAAGGGTTTTCTTGCGCCCGACAGAAATTCAGTCGAGCCACTCGGTGATGAAATGGTCGCTCTCGTGGACGTGGACGGCTTCGTAGGTCTCCGGGCCGATCACGGCGAACTTGTGCGGGGTGTCCGCGGGCACGACCAGCACGTCGCCCGCGCCGCCCTCGCGTTCGACGTCGCCGACGGTGAACCTCGCCCGGCCGCGGATGACGACGAAAGTCTCGCGATACGGGTGCTGGTGCAGCCTCGGTCCGGAACCGTCGACGTCGGTCCGTTCGCGGATGATCGAGACCCCGGAGCCGATGTCGCGGCCTTCGACGTTTTCCAGGTTGTCGGTGGTCATTCCGCCACCTTAACCCTGGCCACACCCGCCACGGGCCTCTTCACCGCGGTCGACCACGAACGCCGTAAGACCGACGAGCAGCGCCCTCGTCGAGCGGGCTGGGAGGGCGAGCGCGAGGTCTCTCGCCTCGGCGGCGTATCCATGTGCTTCGGCGAGTGCGCGGTCGACACCGGCGAAGTCGCGCAGGAGAGCGAGTGTTTCCTGTCGGACCGCCGGCACCGACCAGTGCCGCGCAGGTGAGCACGTAGTCGCCGATCAAGACGGCTTTTTTTGTTATCCCACAACGAGTTCGCACTGGTCACCCCATGCCGCGTCGCGCCTCGCCCTTGACGTCGTCGTGGTGGAGCGTCGCTCCATGGACGAGCGCGGCGAGTACGGCCGCCGAGATCCGGCTGCCCTGGGCTGCGCAACACCTCCTGAAGTCTGTCTTCGACCGGGGTCAACCCGGTGCGGAGTCCGGCAGCGAACCCCGCGTGCCGCTCGTCGGCCGGATCCAGCCCGATTTCGGCGACGAACGTGGTCGTGTTTCACGACCTCCGGCATTCGAGCCGGAGGACCGCGACCGTCATGGCACCCGAGGGGAGAGTGCTCCCTCTCGGGAGGGAAATTCGCCGGATCAGAAGGGCGGTTCCGGACTTCCGGCGGTCACCGGCGTTCGTTCCCACGCGCCGTCCGACGGGGTGCCTCCCGAACTTCGGCCCGCCTTGTTCACCTTCGCCGTGGCATAACGCAGCGACGGGCCGATCTCGTCGACGTCGAGCTCCACCACCGTGCGTTTCTCGCCTTCCTTGGTTTCGAACGATCGCTGTTTCAACCTGCCCTGCACGATCACCCTTGTCCCCCTGGTGAGTGATTCCGTCAGGTTCTCCGCAGCCTGTTTCCACAGTGAGCAGCGCAAGAACAGCGGATCGCCGTCGTGCCATTCCCCGCTCGCGCGGTCCAGTACGCGCGGCGTCGACGCGACCGTGAAGTTCGCGACCGCCGCCCCCGACGGGGTGAACCTCAGCTCCGGGTCGGTCGTCAGATTGCCGATCACCGTGAGCACCGTTTCTCCGGCCATGGGACTTTCTCCTCGCTTCCGCGCGCGGGCCCGGCCGGGCCCGCTGTCGCCTGGGAAGAGGAGACCACCGGGGTACGACAGTTTCCGGTGGTCCGCGGCGGCCGGATCTCACGAAAGGGTCGTTCAAGACGAGAAGTGTCCTGACCGTGCCTGTCATGACATCCCGGTGACCGTCGCGTGTGGATCGATCAGTCCTCGAGGGCGTGGCGGAAGTGTTCGGCGAGGTCGAGCGCGGCGGCTTCGTCCCGGGTGTACCAGGCGTGGGCGTCGTGTTCCCCGGGATCGAGCACGACGTCCCTCGTATCGTCTTCGGTGAGCGTGTAGACCGTGGCGTGGATCCGCAGCGGCCTGCCCGCGACGTCGTCCCAGCTGCGGGCGCCGCGTTCGCCGGTGACTCGGACGGTCAGCCCGGTCTCCTCGGCGAACTCGCGGACCACGGTCTCGGTGGGCCGCTCGCCCGGCTCGACGGTCCCGCCCGGCAGTTCCCAGTGGCCGCCGAGGAAGGATCCCGGCCGCCGCCGGATGAACAGGATCTTCCCGTCGCGGATGAGCCTGCCGTAGGCCAGGTACTTGTCCGTCACGAGTGTATCTTCCCGTACTCGGGAAGTCCGTTCCGATCGAGGACCGAAACTGTCCGCAATGGTAGTTAACGTGGGGATCATGGAAAACACCGAGATCCGCCCCTTCCGCCTCGATGTCCCCCAGGAGCAGCTGGACGAACTGCACGCGAGGATCGACGGTACGCGCTGGCCCGCGCCGCTCCCCGGCGACGGCTGGGACACCGGAGTGCCGGTGGAGTGGCTGCGCGGGCTCGCCGAACACTGGCGCCACGGTTACGACTGGCGCGCCGCCGAGCGTGAGATCAACGGCCATCCGCAGTTCACCACGGTCATCGACGGGCAGCGGATCCACTTCCTGCACGTCCGCTCGCCCGAAGCCGAAGCGACGCCGCTGATCCTCACGCACGGCTGGCCGGGTTCGGTGGTGGAGTTCCTCGACGTCATCGGTCCGCTCACCGACCCGAAGGCGTACGGGGGCGATCCCGCGGACGCGTTCCACCTCGTGATCCCGTCGCTACCCGGCTTCGGTTTTTCGGGCCCCGTCTCGGATTCCGGCTGGACCATGCCGCGGATCGGCCGCGCGTGGGCGGAGCTGATGCGCCGGCTCGGATACGAACGTTACGGCGTGCAGGGCGGCGACCTCGGCGCTTCCGTGTCGCCGGAGGTGGGCAGGGTCGCGCCGGACGACGTGATCGGCGTGCACGTCAACGGCGGACTGTCGCCGATGCCCCCGATGCCGTTGTCGGAGGAGGAACTCGCTTCGCTCACCGACATCGAACGCGACCGCGTCCAGCGGATCGGCGCGTTCATGCAAGAGGAGTTCGGTTACATCGCGATCCAGTCGACGCGGCCGCAGACCCTCGGTTACGGGCTCGTGGACTCGCCGATCGCGCAGCTGGCCTGGATCATGGACAAGTTCCGGGAATGGACGCATCCGCGACCGACGCTGCCGGAGGAGATCATCGGCCGCGATCGGTTGCTGACCAACGTCATGTTCACCTGGCTCACCGGCACGGCGGCTTCGTCCGCGTACGTCGGCTACGCGCAGGCGGAGACCTGGGGAGCCGTCGAGAAGAACTCCGGCGTGCCGACGGCTGCGCTGATCTTCGCGCACGACGTCGGGATCCGGCGGTATTCGGAGGACGCGCACACGATCGTGCGGTGGACCGATGTCGATCGCGGTGGGCACTTCGCGGCGCTGGAAGAGCCCGAAATCCTGGTCGCGGACGTGCGGGAGTTCTTCCGCTCCCTCAAATGACGAGGACGGCGGCTTCCGCGAGGAAGCGACCGTAACCGTCCACTTCGGACTCCAAGCCGACGATGGCGGACCGCGGAAGCGTGGCGAAGGGCTCGACGACGACCTTCGTCTGCTTCGTGGTCCGCTTGGTGTGCCAGGTTTCGGCGATCCGGCCGTCGACCAGCACGGTCGGCGCGATCATCCCGCCGCCGGAGTTGGCGCGCTTCGCCTCGGCCGGGTCGAGGAGAAGCGCGCGGTCGCGACCGCCCAGCAAGTTGCTCTGGAACGACCGGGAAGGGCTGATGATCGATTCCCCTGTCCGGCAGTGACCCGCGAGATCGTGTGCGCTCGTGCTTCGGTGATCACCGAAGAAGGATGCGCTTCCATACAACAACTCCTTGTCGAAGATCTCACTTTGACACTGTGCTGAGCCGGTTTTTGTCGTTGCCGAAAATCGGCGACGTCGAGGTTCGGAAACTGTCGGTGGCCGGTTGTGCGTTTTGTGCGTGGATACGTCTCACGCCGTTGTGGCGCTGCTGAAGGAAATGACCGAGTCACCCGTAGATCCCGAGAACCACTGCTGAGCCATCGCCGGAAAACGGCAACGGCCCAGCGTAAGCCTTCGGCCACTTTGCCGTTTTACGGCAACGATGAGATCGCTGGCTCGAACTCGGTTGGGCGCACCGGCTCTCCCCCGGTTGCCACACCGACAGAGCCGAGTTACGACAGCTCACCGGCGCCGCATGAACTCGCTCGACCGAAGGCCGTTGCCGAAAGACGGCGATAGCGTCCTCGGACAAGCGTCGCTACCCGCGATGACGACCCACCGCCGCTACGCCCGACAACCTGAGTACCACTTCTGGAGGCATGGTCCACGGCAGCCGAGCTGACCCGAGAGCGAACCCGGCTGTCGCCGAACCATCACCGATGAAGCCACCAGCCACGACCCGGCACCGCCAAAAGGCACCGAGTAAGCGACCTCAAACACGGGTGCCGAGCACCGACATGCCCAGCACCAGTTCGTTCGCGGGATCGCAGCCGAGGAGGTCCTCGACCAGTTCGTCGCGGAGCGCCGCGGTGAACGTGACGTTCAGGCCGAGCGCGGTCGCCAGCAGGTACACGGTCTGGCTGAGATGGCCGACGTCCATCAGCAGGACCCGGTAGGTGCGGCTCACCGGGTACTTCCATTGGTTCCGCTCGATGACGCTGGTGTAGATCAGGAGCGCGCCGGCGTTACCGGTCCAGTGCTGGTCACCGGCGAGCGTGATCAGTTCGTCGTCGTCGATCTTGCCGTCCAGTGGCGTGAGGCCGTGCCGAAACCCGTCGTAGTGGTAGATGCCCTGGTCGAGACCTTCGACGTTCCTCGCGTAGACGTACACCTCTGTCGGGTGTCTCGCTCCGCCGGACGGGCTCGTCCTGAAGACGTTGCCGGTCGCGGGGATGTCGGGATGCGTTTCCGGTCTCGTCGGCCGGGCGGCGGTGAGAAGTGCGCTCAAGTCACGCAGCCGCAAGGGTTCGTCACCGAACTCGCGGACGCTTCGGCGCCGGCTGAGCGCGTCGCCGAGTCCGATCGTGTTCAGCTTTTCCGGTGATGGTTCGGGCAGCGCTATCGCTTCGTACTCGCCCGAAGGTCTCACCGGAGAAGGCGGAGGGCTGGCCTTCGCCTTCTCCAGCAAGGATTTGGCGGTCATTTCGCTGGTCGTGAACTCGGTCTCCCGCAACGAGCGGGTGCCATAGTGAAAAGCCCTCGCGGACGTCCCCCAAGGGCCCCAATCCCGAAGGATCTCTTCTTCCCGCCGATGGCGGGAAGAACCGTTGACCACCAGTACGTCGTACCGGATCATCGCTCGCGCGATACGGACGAGCCTTTCCCCTGTCTCGGGATTCGCGTCCGCCGTGCGGATCGATTCCGGTTCTCGCCAAGAACTGAACCAACGCAGAACGCGTTCGGTTCCTTCGGCGAGTTTGAGCTGGCGATGTCCGAGGTAATCGTCCCAGACGACGTCACCATCGGACCAATAGAGCGTTCCGCAAGAGGAAACCCTTACCAGCATCGAATGTCTTGCGCCCCAGTCCCCAGTGCTGCTTTCCGAATACTTCGGGTGATTCAGTGTCGCGAGCGGAAAGGAGGTCCGCCGTTCGGCGGCGGCTCGAACCCGCCCCAGGTGCCCTGTGCCTTGTACTCCGCTTCGAGCTCATACAAGAACTCGTCGTCGTCTTCGTCGTGCATGCCACCGATCCTCTCCGTGAGCGGTTACTCCGGTCAAGCGAATATACCTACGCCAACAGAGTACCGGAGCAGAACGGCTAATTACGCCGAGTAATCAGTCAGGTGCTGCTTGAGTTCGCGCACCTCTGGCGACTCGGAAATGCCGAGATCGGTGTACAAACGCAAAGCGAAGCGGCGATGACGTTCCGCATTCAGTCGCTTACCGAGAATGTCGAACGCTGTCGCCATCTCCTTGTGGGCGATGGGCAGCATGCTGCGATTCCCGGTCGATTCGAGCACTTCCACCGCGGTGGTGAACTGGGTGACCGCGAGTGCGGCATCGCCGAGCGCGCGCGAATTGATACCGAGCGCGAGAAAGCATTCCGCCTCGAGATCGGGTGATTCGTTCTCATGTGCGAGTCGCAGTGCCTCGTCGAGTTCCTCGGCTGCTTCGGGATAGCGCCTGTTCTCGGTGTGGATCAGCCCGATCCGGTGCCTGGCACGGGCTTCGATGAGCACGCTGCCGTGGGCGTGGGCGGTCTCCCGGACCCAGCCGAGGTGTTCGATCGCCTCGACCGACTCGCCTTTGAGCCAATGGGTGACTCCCGAATTGCCCCTGGCCCGGCACTGCATCCGGACGTCACCGGTGGTCGCGGCCAGTTCGAACACCTCGTTGAACAGCCGGTTCGCTTCGGTGAACTCGTTGAGCCGCCACAGGGTCAGCGCGTACATGTGCAGGGCCTGGTACTCGAGGACCACGTTCCCGGTGACCCGCGCGGCGGACAGGGCCAGGGTCTCCAGTTCTCTGATCTGCCGGTAGTAGCCGCGATTGTCGAAGTAGCGCCACACCGCCGAGCAGAACGGCACGAGGTCCGCATAGTGCTGGTGGTTGTTCATCGCCACGGCCACCGGCAGGACGTTCTGCCATTGGGCGTCCATCCAGTGCGCGGCCTGATCGTAATCCGCGAACGACTGTCCATACTCGCTCTTCGGGACCTCGAGGCCGCCTGGCTCCTCTTCGGAATCCGGGTCGAGGAAGTCCATCGCCGCCGCGACGGTGCTGCGGTAGTAGTCGAACAGCCGCCGCATCATCGCCTCGCGCTGGTGTTCGGGCTCCTCGGCGAGCAGGAGTTCGCGGCCGTAGCTGCGGAGGAGGTCGTGCATCTCGTACCGGTCCATCGAGGGCTGGCGCAGGAGGTTCACGTCGACGAGGCGTTCGGCGAGGCGGCGGGCCTCGCCCAGGTTCACCTCCGCCAGCGCCGCCGTCGAATGGAGATCGAAAGCGGCACCGGGGTGATGACTCAGCCGGCGGAACACCCGGCGCTCGGTTTCGCTCAAGTTCAGATAGGACACCCGGAAAGCGCCCGCGACGTCGCGTTCCCCCGCGGTGAGTTCGCCGAACCGGTTCCGTTCGTCGCGTAGCTGCCGGGCGACGAAGTCCAGCGTCCACGAGGCCCGCGCGCGCAGCCGGCTCGCCGTGACGGCCAGTGCGAGCGGGAGGTCGCCGCACAGGCTCGCGACCTGGTCGGCCGCGTCCGGCGACTCCCGCTTCAGCCGGGAGGGCCCGACGATCCGGCCGAGCAGGTCCACCGCGTCGGCCCGGCTGAACGGTTCGAGGGACAGCAGTTCGGCGCCGTCGAGGTCCACGAGCCGCGTGCGGCTGGTGATCAGCACACAGCAACTAGCCGAACCGGGCAACAGCGGGCTCACCTGCGCCGCCCCGATGGCGTTGTCCAGCACCAGGAGCACGCGTTTGCCGGCGAGGCAACTGCGGAACAACGCCGCGCGCTGCTCGGTCCCGGCGGGGATGTCCGAACCCTGGATGCCGAGCGACCGCAGCAGTGCCTCCAGCGCGGACCCCGGATCGACCGGGTCGCCCGCCGGTGAGAATCCTTCGAGGTTCACGAAAAGCTGCCCGTCGGGGAAGAGCGGCGCGAGCCGGTGCGCGGCGTGGACGGCCAGCGCGGTCTTGCCGACCCCGGGCATCCCGTCGATCGCGATCAGCCGTAACCCCGTGGAGGAGTCGTCCTGGCCGATCTCGAGAACGGTCCGCAGTTCCGCGGCGCGGCCACCGAACGCGGGGAGGTCGGCGGGAAGCTGCGCGGGGCGGGGGAAGAGCGCCTTCTGCGCGTCCGCGTCCTCACGTCGCCCGATGGTGTCCATCCCGGCCCGGAGGCCGCCGACGCCGTAGCGGACGAGGGCCGCGTCCTCCATGAGTTCGGCGTCGGTGCGCAAGATCTGCTGGTGCAGCGCGCTCAGTTCGGCGCTCGGGTCGACGCCGAGCTCCTCGGCGAGCGCGATCCTGGTCCGGTCGAAGGTCCGGAGCGCGTCGGCGCCGCGGCCCGCCCGGTAGAGCGCCAGCATGGTGAGGCACTGCAGGGTTTCGCGGGTGGGATGCCGGGCGGCGAGGTCGAAGGCGTCGCGGGCCGCCGCCTCGGTCTCGCCGAGCCGGAGCCTGGCACCGATCAGGAGCTCCCAGGCGGCGAGGCGTTCTTCCTCGAGTCGTCGCGCCGTCTGCTCGATGGCGTCGCCTTCGAGACCGTCGAAGGCCGGGCCGCGCCAGAGCGAGAGCGCGTCCGCGAGTTTGACGGCCGCCTGCGAGATCAGCCCGGCCGCGAGGAGTTCGGCGCCCTGGTCGTAGTCCGCTTCGAAGCGGACCGAGTCGAGCGAGGCGCTGCTGACGACGACGCGGTACGCCGAGCCGGTGGTGACGACGGCGGAGCGGGCCACGCCGAGGTCGTGCCGCAGCCGCGCGATCGCGTTGCTGACCTGGCGGACCGCGGTCTTCGGCGGATTGTCCGGCCACATCGTGCCGATCAGGTACGACACCGGGACCAGCCTGCCCACGTTGATCAGCAGGGCGGCGAGAAGACGCTGCTCACGACGCCCGCCGAGCCGGACGGGAACGCCGTCGACCTCGACTTCGAGCGGGCCGAGAACGGAGAAGCCGAGTTGAGAGCCGGGAGCGGCGGTCCGGGGAGATCCCGCCGAATCGGGTAACCGATCAGCGGTCATATGCGACTATGTCGTCCGAGACCGTGAGCGTGCTCACGCACTACCTCCAGTCCGTTCGCCGGCTGATCGGCACCCTAGCCCACCGCTTCGGCCTCCAGCCAGGTCAGCGCGGGGCACGCCGTACGGCATTCGGCCTAACGGGCGTGTGCTCGGCTGCCCTGGAACCGGTTCGATTCTACGCCCGGCGGCCCCTGAACTGCGCGGATGCCCGGTGGTGGAGCACCGATGTAATTCCGATGCAGGGCCTTGGAAAGCTGAAGACATCAGCTGGCGGGTCGGCGCGACGGGGCAGCGCGCCGAACCGTGTAGGGGCTCCGCGGCGGTTGGCCTTCGAACTGGGGGTGGCCAACCGCCCTGGTAGCCCTTCCTCCCGGCTCTCCTTTCCTTCAGGCGCTGACCAGGTGTGATCCACCGCCGTCGCGGGTACCAGTGGCCGGAGGAGAGGAGTGCGGCCATGCGTCCGGTCTGGAGTGGTTCGCTTTCACTCGGTCTGGTGACGGTGCCGGTCCGGTTGTACAGCGCGGTCGAGGACCACACGGTGCACTTCCGCCAGTTCCAGCGCGGCACCGAGGACCGCATCCGGTACCGGCGGGTGAACGAGCGCACCGGCGAGGAAGTCGGCTACGAGGACATCGTCAAGGGTTACGAGCTCGACGGTGGCGAGTACGTGGTCGTCGAACCCGAGGAACTCGACGAGATCGCCCCCGGGCGGTCGAAGTCGCTCGACATCGAGAGCTTCGTCGAACTGGACGCCATCGACCCGATGTTCTTCGACAAGACGTATTGGCTCGCACCCGCGAAGGACGAGTTCGAGCGCCCGTACGCGTTGCTGCTGGAGGCGATGCGCTCGTCGGACAAGGCCGGGATCGCGAAGTTCGTCATGCGCGGCCGGGAATACCTGGCGCTGGTCCGGTCCGGTGACGGCGTCATGGTGCTCAATACCTTGCATTTCGCCGCCGACCTGCGGGATCCCGCCGAGCAGCTGCCGGATCTCCCCGGCAAGGCGAAGGCGCGCGGCAAGGAACTCGACATGGCCGCCAACCTGATCGACGCGATGAGCGACGACTGGCGGCCCGAAGAATACCGCGACACCTACACCGACCGCGTGCGAAAGCTGATCAAGGCCAAGAAGAAGGGCGACACCATCACGCCCGCCACCGAACCCGGTGAGCCGACGAAGGTCGTCGACCTGTTCGAGGCCCTTTCGAAGAGCGTGAAGAGCGGGAAGGCCAAGAAGAAGTCCGGGGCGAAGAAGCCTCCAGCGAAGAAAGCCGCGCCCAAGAGGGATCTGTCCTCTTTGTCGAAGGCGGACCTGGAGAAACTGGCTCGGGAGCGCGACATCAAGGGGCGGTCGAAGATGACGCGTGCCGCTCTGGAGAAGGCGCTCAAGGCGTCGTGACGATGCCCGCCGTCGCCAGTTCGCCCGCGATGGCCTCGATCAGCAGCCGGACCTCCTCGGCCGCGGTCGCGTGCAGCCCTTCGGAAACGATCAGCACGTCGGACGTCGTGGCGGAGACCGCCGAGTGCCCGCTCTGCCGGTTCGTCCACCGCCGCGCGTGGGCTTGACCGTCTTCGTCCGCGAAGATCACCTCACCGGGGTTCGGTTGTTCGATCGTCCCGGCGAAGGTCACGTATTTCTCGTCGCCTCGCGCGGGGCGGACCTCCAGCGAGCCGCTGATCTTCGCGATGTCGAGCACGGCGACGGGAATGGCGTAGGCGACCGAGACCGCGTTGCAGAGGTCGATCACCGGGTGGATCCGGGGCAGGGAGCCTTCCTTCCGCAGCCGGCGCAGCAGGGCCTCCGACGCGCAGCGGTATTGCGTCGGCTTCAGGCCCATCCTGGCGAACGCCCGGCGCCAGGCTTGGATTTCGGGGAACTCCGATTCCGGGCCGTCAGCCAGCCGTTGTGTCGCCCGTTCGACGAACTTCTCCAGGTCGACCGGCATTTCAGGGGTGATACCGCCGGCCTGGAGCGTGCCGACGGCGAGGCCGGGGTGAGCGGCGTGGATCTCGGGGTGGTGCTGGAGTCGCATGCGAAACCTCCTCTACTGGGTGGTGAACGCGAGCTTGGCACCGAGCGCGGCGAAGGAACCGGCGAAGATCCGCCGAAGCCAGGCGAGGACGCGCGGCCGGGAGAGGACGTGGTGCCGCACGCCGGCGGCGAGGACGCCGTACACGCTGAACACCACGAACGTCGCCAGCATGAACACCCCGCTCAGCAGCAGCATCCGGGGGATCGAGCCGGGTTCGCCCGCCGGGACGAATTGGGGCAGGAAGGCGAAGAAGAACAGGGTCAGTTTCGGATTCAGGACGTTGATCAACACGCCGGAGGTGATCGTCCGCAGGGTCGACGCGGGTTCGGGATCGCCCTCCACGACGATCGCTTCCCGGTCTCGCAGTGTCGCCCACGCCATGTAGAGCAGGTAGGCCACGCCGAGGTACTTGAGGATCTCGAACGCCACCGCGCTCGCGTGCAGCAGCGCCGCGAGACCGGTGATCGCGGCGACCATGTGCGGGACGATGCCGAGGGTGCAGGCGGTCGCGGCGACGACGCTCGCGCGTCTGCCGCGGGCCAGTCCGGCGGACAGCGTGTAGACCACGCCGGTGCCGGGCGTGGCGACCACGACCAGGGTGGTGATCAGGAAGGCGATGCTCACGCCGCTCACTGTGCGCGCGGTTTGGTCCCGTGGACAGAGCCAAAGCCCGCGCGGTTCACTGGACCAAAGGCTGGGACGAGGCGGGTGCGGGCTTCACCGGATGGAGTGGCATGATGCACGCTCGCACGTCGACGCGGAAGGCCTTGGTGTGAGCGCGCGCACTTCCCAGATGGACGACCTCCGGCTGGTGGCACAACCGAATGCCGTGTTGTGCTCCGAGCTTTTCGTCCGTCTCATCTTGTCGGACTGGTCCTTGCGGCCGTTGCTCGATCAGGCGAAGGCCGCCGCCGCCAGATTGGTGGGGGCGCTCGTCGACGTGGCCGACCCGAAGGAGCCGCCGTTCCTGACGCTCAGACTGCGGTTGCGCTCGGACGTGCTGGTCATCGAGGTCGACCACGGTCTGGACGGACTTCCCGCGCCGACGCCCGCGCCCGGTGAGCGGACCGGGGTGGCGCGGTGCGAGACCGGCGGGGTGACGACGTGGTGCGAGCTGCCGCTGCCCGGTGGCCTGTCCGCCGGACAGGTCCGGCTGCCGCGGCGGGGCGACCGCCGGACCCTGGTGGACGAGCCCGTCTCCGGTGAACCCGTCGGTGCCGATCCCGAAGTGCTGGAACGGCTTCTGACGCGACTGAGCGGATGGTCGGGCTGATGGGCACGAAGCGCGTCACCACACCGGTTCTGGAGATCGAGTACGAACACGCCGGTCCGGCCGCCGGGGCGCCGGTGGTCCTGCTCCACGGGTTCCCGTACGACGTCCGGGCCTACGACGAGGTCGCCCGGATCCTCGCGGACGACGGCGCCTCGGTGTACGTCCCGTATCTGCGCGGGTTCGGCGGGACGCGGTTCCTCGACGACGCCACCCCCCGTTCCGGGCAGCAGGCCGCGCTCGCACAGGACCTGATCGAGTTCATGGACGCGCTGGGGCTGGAGGGCGCGGTCGTCGCCGGATACGACTGGGGCGGCCGCGCCGCGTGCATCACCGCGGCGCTCCGGCCCGAACGCGTGTGCGGACTGGTCTCGGTGGACGGCTACAACGTCCAGCACCTGGCCTCTGCCGGGGAACCGGCGCCGCCGGAATGGGAACGCACCTACTGGTACCAGTACTATTTCCATTCCGAACGAGGCCGCCGCGGGCTGGCGGAGAACCGTGACGAGTTGTGCGCCCTGTTGTGGCGCACCTGGTCGCCGACCTGGACCGGCGCCGACGCGGCGTTCCCGGCCAGCGCCCCGAGCCTGCACAACCCGGACTTCGTCGAGGTCGTCATCCACTCCTACCGGCACCGATTCGTGCTGGCGGAAGGGGATCCGCGGTACCAGGCGCTCGAAGACCTGATCGCGCGGGAGCCGGTGATCACGGTGCCGACGGTCGTACTGGAGAGCGGGGACGACGGCGTCGGCGGGCCCGGCGCGGCGAGTGACCGCGAGTACTTCACCGGGCCGTACGACCACCGCGTTCTGCCTGGTGTCGGCCACAACGTCCCGCAGGAGGCACCCGAAGCCTTCGCCGCCGCTGTGGCCTCACTGCTCCAATGAGCGTGATCACCCGTCCATGACGTCACCGGCGACGAGAGACCGGCCCGTTTTCAGCCGTGCAGCAGCACCGGCAGCTGCGTGAGCCGCGTGCCCTGGATGCCGCCGAGGAACGTCTGCCGGAGTTCCGGGTAGGGCACGGCGAGCCGGGCCCGGGGGAGGTCCGTGCGCAGGACCGCCGCGACCGCCCGCAGTTCGAGCTGCGCGAGCTGGGCGCCGACACAGAAATGCGGGCCCGCGCCGAAGGTCAGCTCCGGACCGGGTTCCCTGGCCGGGTCGGTGTTGACGCCCTGGATGTCGACGAGCACCGGGGCCTTGGCGGGGAGCCGGATCCCGGCGAGTTCGATCTCCGTGGTCGTGAACCGCCAAAGGGTGAACGGGGCGGGCGGATGCTCCCGGAGCGTTTCGCGGACCAGGTGGCTCTCGGGGGCGGGGTCCCCGTTCAGCAGCCGTGAGATCAGGAAACCGATCGAGGCGTCGGTGGTCAGCTGCCCGGCGAAGATCAACGCGAACAGGTGATACCGCAGATCGTCTTCGGACGTCTCGGGCGGGAGATTGTCGCGTAGTTCCTTCGCGAGCCCGTTCCGGTTCGGGGTCAGCCCCGCGGCGGCGAGGTCCGCGATCGCGGCGATGGCCCTGCCCTGGGCACCCGGTGCCGGGTCGGTCATGCGGCGGCAGGCGTCGACGGCGGCGTCGAGCAGCCGGAGCGGGATGCCGAGCAGATCGAGCAGCACGGCGAGCGGGAAACGGGTGGAGAACCCGTCCATGAGGTCGACGGTTCCGTCGCCGAGTTCCGTCAGCAGCGCTTGCGCGGTCCGGTGGATCCGGTCTGACTGGGCCTGGATCCGTTTGGCGCTCAGGAGCGGAGCGTGCGCTCGCCGCAGGCGCGTGTGGTCCGGGCCGTCCAGCGTGGTGAGGGACGGCTGTTCGGCGGCGGTCTGTTCGAGCGCGGTCCATTTCTCGGGAGCCAGCGCGGGGTCTTTCGCGATGCGCGGGTCCGACAGGACCGCGCGGGCCAGCTTCTCCTCGGTCACGATCCAGGCGCTTCCGCCCTCGGGCGCGGCCACTTCGACGAGTGGGCCGGCGGCTCGCAGCGCGGGGCGGACGGGATCGGGCTCGGTGATGCCGCGGGTCTTCGCGGCGAACGGATCGGGGAGCACAGGAACTCCTTCATAGAAAAGTGGCTTCACGATGAAGATATATTCGCGACCGGTAGGTTGTCAAAGCACCGGATTCGAGGGAGGGCCGATGGAGGATCGCGTCACGTCGCTGCTGGACGGCCTCCGGAACTTCGGGGCGCATTACACCGAGTTCACCCGGCGGTTCGCGCGCTGGCTCGGCCTGCACGCCACCGACGCCGCCGCGCTGGTGGAGATCCTCTACGCCGAGGACACCGGCTCACCGCTGTCCCCGGCCCGGCTCGGTGAACGCATCTCGCTGACCTCCGGCGCGACCACGAACCTGCTGAACCGCCTGGAGAACCTCGGCTACGTGGTGCGCACGCGGGAGAACACCGACCGGCGGGTGGTGACCCTGCGCAGCGGCCCCGACATCCAGGGGCCGGCGCGGGAGTTCTTCGGTCCGTTCAGTGCCGGGCTCGCGGCGCTGGTCGCGCAGTATCCGGCCGAGGAGATCGAGCGGTTCGAGGCCTTTCTGCGGCATCTGCGGTCCACAATGGACAAAGTGCTCGAAGAACAGGGTTGAGCGCCGTTCGAGGGTTTTCACCCACCTGACCAGTCCGCGCCGCCTTCGGCGCCGAATCCCTCCCTGACGCCGCGGAACCGCGTAGCCGGGCGTCGGGCGAGGTGGAGGCAGCTTGATGGTCGAGGAAGTGCGGACGAGTCCGCGCGGAAGCGGCGGCACCGGAACGGAGCCTGCCGAAACGAGCTTGATGCAACGGGTCGCGGCCGGCGACGAACAGGCGTTCGCCGACCTGTACGACGTCGTGGCGGGGCCGGTGTGGGGAGTGGTGAACAGGGTCGTCCGCAACGGCACGTTCGCCGAGGAGGTCACCCAAGAGGTCCTGGTGGAGGTGTGGCGGACGGCGGCGCGGTTCAAACCGGGCAAGGGGAGCACGCTGGCCTGGGTACTCACCATCGCGCACCGGCGGGCGGTGGACCGGGTGCGTTCGCATCAGGCCTCGCTCGACCGGGACGACCGTGCGGGCAGACTCGATTTCCGGCGCCCGTTCGACGAGGTCGCCGAGTCGACGATCAGCAATCTGGAGCAGCAACGGGTGCGCCAGTGCCTGTCCGCGCTGACCGGCCTGCAACGGGAATCGGTGGTGCTGGCCTATTACAACGGGTACACCTACCCGGAAGTCGCGCAAGTGCTCAAGACCGCGCCCGGCACGGTGAAGACCCGCATCCGCGACGGCCTGATCCGGCTGCGTGACTGCTTGGGGGTCGGGCAATGACGGCGGAACTGCACACCTTGACCGGGGCCTACGCCGTGGACGCCGTCCCGGGGGAGGAGGCCGCCGCGTTCAAGCGGCACCTGCGGGGCTGCCCCTCATGCGGCCAGGAAGTCCGGGAACTGCGGGAGACCGCGGCGCGGCTGGGGGCGGCGATCGCCACCGTGCCACCGGCGAGGCTGAAGGAAGCGACGCTCACGCAGGTCGCCGGGACCCGCCAGTGGCCTCCGCTGGTCGCGGTCGCGCGTCGAGACGGGCCACTGAAGACGCGGATCGCCCTCTGGAGTGCCGCCGCGGCCGCCGCCGGAGCGCTGGTCTTCGGCCTGGTCACCATGAACACCGAGCCGGGGACCGATCCCGCGCAACAGCGGCTCGCCTCGGTGAACGCGGTGCTCACCGCTCCCGACGCCTCGACCGCCAAGGGCACCGAACGCGGGGCGACCACGGTCGTGACCTCGCGGAGTCACGGCAAGATCGTCGTACTGGCGGGTGAGCTGCCGCCGTTGGCGCCGGGCAGGACGTATCAGGTCTGGCTGCTCGGCGCGAGCGGCGTGCATTCGGCGGGGCTGCTGGCGCCGGACGGTCCACATCGGACTTTCCCGGTCCTCGCGGAGCTGCCCGCCGGGATCGACCGGGTCGGCATCACCGCGGAGCCCGCCGGAGGTTCGCGGACGCCGTCCACCCCGGCCGTCGCGATGATCCCCCTCGGGGCGTGACCGGGATGGGTGGCGTTCCTGAACGCTCTCCCTGCCGTGGGGCGCGGACGGGGCCGATGGTCACTGGACGCGGCCGGACCCGGTGGTCTCGTCGGCGGCGTCGTCGTCGCCCGGCATGTGCACGTCGGACACGGTGATGCCGACCTCGACGACCTCGAGCCCGGTCATCTGCTCGACCGCGCCGATCACGTTGCGGCACACCACTTCGGCGAGGTCCGCGATCGCGACGCCGTATTCGACGACGAGCTGCAGGTCCACCGCGGCCTGGCGTTCGCCGACTTCGACGGAGACGCCCTGCCCGGCGGACGCGGTGGCGCCGGGGATGCGCTCGCGCAGCGCGGTCCCGGCTCCACCCGCCTGGGCGGCACGGTCGAGAACACCGACGTCCACTGGGTGATGCGGAGGACGAGCGGCCTTTGACGGTGCGGATCGCCGCTCACGAATCGCGGGGGTACTTCACGGTGAGGGCATTGAGCGCTTCGTCGACGGTGTGATAGAGCCGCAAAACGGTGTCGAGCCCGGTGATTTCCATGGGCCGGATGACGGGGCTGTTGGAATCCACGGCGATACGCAAGGACTTCCGGTGTGCTTTCGCGCGGCTGTGCGCGGCGACCAGGACGGCGAGGCCCGCGGAGTCCAGGAAGCTCACCGTGGTCAGATCGAGAACGCAGGCACCATCGGTGTCGTCGAGTGCCGCGATGAGAGCCGCTCGCAGCTCCGGCGCGGCATCGGTGTCGACTTCACCGGTCACCGTGACGACGACGTCGCCGTTCACCGGACGGCTGACGATGTCCAAGTCCGGCGGTGGCGGCTCGGCCTGCGACGAGGGGTTCACGGTCCTGAACGGTATCGGACCGGCGACGCCGGGGGACGCGTCGCCGGTCCGGATCCCACCGGTTTTGATACGGATCACGGCAGGCCACCGCTGTCCCAGTCGCGAGCCGCGGCCAGATGTGGTGCGTGACCGCTGCTTCCTTCGCGGTCCAGCGCCAGCTCGGCCCACACGGTCTTGTGCCGGGCGCCGTTCCGCACGCCCCAACTGGACGCGAGCCGGTCGATCAGCATCAGCCCTCGCCCGCCGGAACCGTCCGGGGTGCGCGGCCGCGGTTGACGCGGTGAGGCGTCGTCCACCTCGATCCGCAGGTACCGGCCTTCGTGGGTGAGCTCGAGCCGACAGGTACGCGGCGCGTCACCGTGCCGGTGGGCGTTGCTGATCAGTTCGTCGGCCACCAGAACCGCGTCGTCCACGGTGAGCCCGCGATAACGCGCCAATGCCTGACGTACGCCGTGCCGGACGTCCCTGGTCTCGGTCGTGTCCAGGTCGTAGGTCACGTCGCAGGGACTCGGCTCGGTGCGCTCAGTATTCCTCGGCTGTGTTGACATCCGTCTCACCCGCCTCGTTTTCGACGATTACTGGAAACATCGCGCATGGAGTTCAGTACCCGGAGGCCGGCGAAAGCAAACTCCGTCGCCGGTGTGTCCTGATCGGCCGCTGTCGAAAGTCATTCTCTGCCAAGGGTTTCGTGCTTTCGCCGGATCACCATGACGACGGTGTCGTCCGCGTGCAGGACGACGTCGTGCATCTTCGCGGCGAGTGTGCCGGGGATCGCCGCCGTGGGGTCTCCGGCGTGGTGGGGCGCGATGGCCCGCAGCCGCGCTTCGCCCTCCTGGTAGTTCTTGCGGCTTTCGATCAGCCCGTCGGTGTACAGGAGGACGAGGTCGCCCGGGGCGAGTGTGCGGTGGACCAGGCTGCCGCTGCCGGGATCGGGGAATCCGACGCCTCTGCCCACGTGGGTGGGCACCAGGAGTTCGGTGTCCCCGGCGGGGGTGACCAGCACCGGACGGGGATGGCTGCCGTTGGCGAAGGTGATGTCGCCGGTCGCCGGGTCGAGCCGGGCCAGCAGCACGGTCGCCATCAGATCGGGTTCGATGGTCGCGAGAGTGCGGGCGGCGTGGCCGATCAGGTCCGGGAACGGATGGCCTTCCAGCGCCAGGGTGCGGATGGCGTGGGTGACGGTCAGCGCGTGCCGGGTCGAGGTGACGCCGTGCCCGACGGCGTCGACGAGGGTGATGTGCACGTCCCCGTCGGGCAGGACGAACCAGTCGTACAGGTCGCCGCCGGCGGGGGAGTCCGGCTCGCTGGGCGCGTAGTGCACGGCCAGTTCGAATCCGGCGACGTGCGGCGGAGAGGGACGCAGCGCGTCTTCCAGTTCACGGAAGATCACCGAGTGCGCGCGGCGCAGTCGTTCGTCCCGTTCCTCGAGTTCGACGTACATGGCGAGCACGCCGCTGTTCGTCTCCGCCAGTTCGTGTTTGAGTTCGCGTTGCTCCTTGGCGATCACGTCGGTGCGGGCGACCAGCGCCAGCATCTCCTCCCGCGTGGCGCGCTCGTCGTCGTCCGGCACGGTCACGGCGGGGTGGCCGGCACCGAGGTGCCAGGTCAAGGTCTCGCCGTCCCCGGCGTCGGGAAGAAGCGGCAGGGCGTTGCGCCGCGGTTGCCCGACCGGACTCGGCAACCGCAGGGTCACCGTCAGCCGATCGTCCACCCTGGACGAGGAGAGTCCGGTGTGCGCCGCGGATTCGGCGAGCTGGGTCACGGCGAGGACCAGGCGCGCCCGGTCCTCGGCCGTGACGCCCGCGGCCGCGCAGACCTGCCGTAGTTCGCGGCGTAACCGCGCCACGGGGGACTGCGTCATGCCGGGTCCCCGCTCGGGCCGAGAGCGATCAACGTGGCGTCGTCGCGGGGATCACGGTGGTGCTGGGCGAGATCGGCGGCCAGCAGCGTGGGCACCGGGAGTGGGCCGAGCGGGGCGGGGCCTCGCCACGTGGTGCCGATCCCGTCGGTGTGCAGCACGACGACGTGGTGCACACCCGGGTCGAGGGAACGCACGTGCATCGCCGGAAGGCTGAAACCGACCACTCCGGGCAGGCTCAGGAGCGGCCGGCTCCGCCCGGGTGTCAGCACCAGGCCGCTGATGTTGCCGACACCGCAGAATTCCAGGAGGTCACCGGAGATACGCGCCAACGCGACCGCGGCACCCCTGGTCTGCCGCAGGGTGCGGTGCATGGCGGTCAGATGCTCGGGCAGGGAACGGCCCGGTCGCTGGCGGAAGACGTCGATCGCGGCTTCGGCGGCGTCGCTCGCTTCGGGGCCGTGGCCGAGCCCGTCCACGATGGCGATCGTGCGGACACCGGGCCCGGTCGCCAGCGCGAGGGCGTCACCGCAACGCTCTTCGCCTTCACGGGGCAAGCGGAAGTGCGCGATCCCGGCCGGCGGTGCACCGGGCGCCAGCACCCTGGCCGCCGCGAGGGTGCCGGTTCCGGGCGTGGATCGGATACGGAACTCCGTGGCGAGCCTGCCCACGGCGCCGAGTCCGGTGCCGAGCGTCTCCGTCGTGGTGTGGCCGTCGATTCGCCAGTGGTCCAGATTCGCCATCCCCGGCCCGGAGTCGGTGGCGTAAAGGTCGATCCCTTGTCCGGCAAGAGATCGCTGAATGAAGACGCAGCCGTCGCTGGCGTGTTTGTCGATGTTGCCGGCCAGTTCGGAAGCGATGACGGCGGCGCGTTCGGCCAGCACCTCGGGAAGCCCGATCCGGACCGCGACCTCGCGAGCCGCGCGTGCGGCGGTGTAGACCGCGCTCGCGTGGTCGATGCGGGTCAGCATCGTGGCCTGCGCGACTGTGACGGTCATGGTTTCCAGCGCACGATGGTGACCGTCGTGCCCTTTCCGGGAACCGTGTCGAGGGTGAACTCGTCGACCAGCCGCCGGGTGCCACCGAGGCCGTGCCCGAGACCGGCGCCGGTGGAGAAGCCGTCGGCCATGGCCTGGTCGACGTCGGCGATACCGGGCCCCTCGTCGCGGACGGACAGTTTCAGCCCCACCCGCCCCCGGCCGTCGCGCACGACGGCGATCGTCATGACACCGCCACCGCCGTGGATGTAGGCGTTGCGCACCAGTTCGCTGGCCGCGGTCACGATCTTGGTCTGGTCGACGATCGAGAACCCGGCCGCGACCGCGTCGGCCCGTACCGCGTGGCGGGCGCTGAGCAGATCCTCTTCGGCGCGGACGGCGTGTTCGCGCGGGCCCTGGTCGGTCAGCTCGTCAGGAAGCATGAGGCGCCTCTTCGGCGACCTCGGCGGAACGGCGCCACCCCAACAGCTCCATGGCCTGTTCGGCGTTGAGCGCGGTTTGCACGCCGGTGAGCTGCAACCCCAGTTCGGACAGGGTGATCGCGACGGCGGGGCGCATCCCGGCGACGATCATGCGAGCGCCGAGGAGCCGTCCGGTGGCGGCGAGTTCCATCAGCACCCGCGCGACGAAGGAGTCGATGACCTCCAGTCGCGAGATGTCGAGGATGACCCCGCGGATCCCCTCGTCGGAGATCCGGCTGGTGAGTTCGTCGGTGAACTGGAGCGCGGTCGTGTCGTCGAGGTCGCTGAGCAGACCGCTGACCAGGATGTCCCCGAGCCGCAGGATCGGCAGGCCGGCGCGGGCGTTCACCCGGTCACCGCGCCGGGGCGGATGTGGTCTTCGAGCAGTCTCATCGCCGTGGCGAGCGCGTCGGCGAGCGAACCGCGGGTGACGATGTGCGACAGGTCGATGCCGAGCTGGGTGACGGTCTGCGCGATCGACGGGCGGACGCCGCTGATCAGGCATTCCGCGCCCATCAGCCGGACGGCGCTGACGGTCTGCAGCAGATGCTGCGCCACCGCCGTGTCCACTGTGGACACGCCAGTGATGTCGATGATCGCCACGCGGGCTTCGTGCGTCTGGATCGCCTCCAGAAGGTTCTGCATCACGATCTGGGTGCGGGCGCTGTCGAGGGTGCCGATCAGAGGTACGGCCAGCACCTGCCGCCACAGCCGGACCACGGGGGTGGAGAGCTCCAGCATCTGCTGGTGCTGGCGGCGGATGATCTCCTCGCGGCCTTCGACATAGACCGAGAACGTCAGGATGCCCGCGGCGTCGAAGAGACGGTTGACCTCCGCCGAGGCGGCGTAGCGCACGGCGTGGTCTTCGGTGTGTCGTTCGAGCGCAGTCACCATGATGTGCTTCAGCGCGAAGATCGCTTGCGCGGTGGCGGAGGGCGCCGCGCCCGCGCGGGCGCGGCGCTCGGACAGTCCTCGCAGGGCGGAGCGGACCGCCTCGTCCCGTTCGATGACCTGGGACGTCGGCAGGGCGGTGCCGAGTGCGCCGCCGAGCGCTCCCAGTAGTTCCTTGGCTTCGCGTCGTAGCCCGTCCTCGCCGAGCCGAGTCGATGAATCGGCGAGCTGCCAGCGGACCCAATCGTCTATCAGGACGTCCTGATCCGCCTCGAAGATCCGCGCCAGCAGGTCCCGGGCAGCAAGTTCTTCCGTGCCGTGCAACGCGACCTCCCGGCCGATCCGGCGTCGCGAAGCTTTACCGCGTTCGCAACTGTTGTCATATGACAACAGTAACTCTACTTGAGTGGTTCCGGCGGTTCAGCGCGGCGTGTGCGGTCCGGCAGCCTCTCGGAACTCCAGCAGGCCGGTGGTGAGCGCGGCCCTGGCTTCCGGTGTCATCCTCAGCAGCACGGTTTGGAGGTCTTCGCGGCGCCGGTCGCGGAGGTCACGCAGATAGACCCGGCCTTGGTCGCTGAGTCTCAGGGTGAGTTCGCGGCGGCTCCGGCTGCTGGGCAGCCGTTCGAGGAAGCCGACGGCTTCGAGCCGGTCGCACAGGCGGCTCACCAGCGGAGGTGTCGAGCCGAGCAGGTCGGCGAGCGCCCGCAGGTTCAGCCCGTCGTGGTGGTCGAGGGCGACGACCGCACGGACTTGGGACGTCGAAAGCGGACGCGGGGTGACCTCGCGGGCTCGTTCGAACATGAACTCGAGCAGCTCGGCCGTGCCGGCCACGGCCGCCGCCACCGTTTCGGTGTCGGGCTGCTCAGGGGACCGGTTCACACCGCCACTCTCGCATCCTTATGCTGGGCTGTCAGCTCAGCTCACTGCGACGCGCCCTGCACAGGTCCGACGGAGCGGCGCCGACAAATACCGAGTGCCCAGGTCAGGGACCGGTTCCGGCGAGCAGGAGGCAGCACGGTGAACAGATCCCTGGCGGTCGAACGCGTTTTGCGCGGCGTCCAGCCCCACGCACTGCTCGACGGGCTGCGGTCGGCGTTGCAAGAACATTTCGGAGCCAGGTCCGTCGATCTGCTGATGGCCGACTACAGCCTCGCCGAACTACGACGGGTGACGTTGCTGCCCTACACCGCGGAGCCGATGCCGGTCGCCGGCACCGCGGCAGGCCGGGCCTTCACCGCCCAGCAGGCGACGTTCGACACGGACGAGGACGGCGTACGGGCCTATCTTCCGGTCACCGTCCGAGGTGACGGAATCGGCGTCCTGGTCGTCACCCTGCCCGAAGAGCCGGAGCCGCCCGTCTGGGCCGAGCTGGGCCGGTTCGCCGAGGCGCTCGGGCACGAGGTCTTCGTCGCCGACCGCGACACCGACCTGTACGTGCAAGCACGCCGGTCTTCCCGGCTCACGCTCGCCGCCGAGATGCAGTGGCAGCTGCTCCCCGGCCGTGCCTGTGCCCGCCCCGAGTTCGCCCTCGGAGGTCAGCTCGAGCCCGCGTACGCCATCTACGGTGACTGCTTCGACTGGTCGGCCTCCGCCCGCAAACTGGCGGTCACGCTGATCAACGGCATGGGTGAGGGCACCAGCGCTGCCCTGCTGACCAACCTCGCGATCAACGCGCTGCGCAACGCCCGGCGAGCGGGCATCGGCCTCGACACGCAGGCCGAACTCGCCGACCAGGCCGTCTACGCCCAGTACCGCGGCCAGGAACACGTCGCCGCCCTGCTGCTGGAATTCGATCTCTCGACCGGCGAGATCACCGCGGTCGACGCCGGTTCGCCCCGCCTGTGGCGGCTGCGCGACAGCAAGGTCGAACGAGTCGTCTTCGACGAACAACTACCGCTCGGCACGTTCGAAGACACCGTCTACACCATCGAACGCCTCCAGGCCCTGCCCGGCGATCGCTTCGTGTTCGTCAGTGACGGTGTGTACGACGTGCCGGGAGCGCACGGGGAACGCTACGGCGATCGCGACCTCGCCGAGGCCGTCGTCGCGACCGCGAGCCTCCCCGCGGCCCACGTGCCCGGCGCCGTCCTCGGCGAACTGCGCGACCGCCGTGCGGGCGGCCTGGCCAGCGACGACGCCATGATCGTCTGTCTCGACTGGTTCGGGCCGAATCCCAGCGACGGCATCGAGTCGGCGATATCCTGACGGTCAGCCGGCTCGCGCGGACACCGGTGCCCCCGATTCGGCCGCGGCCTTCTTCTTTTCGCCGGTGGGCAAGGTGATCAGCAGCACGACCGCGCCGAGGAGGGTGCTGAGCGCGATCCACCCCGCGCCGACGTGCATGGCATGGACGAACGCGTCGTCAGCGGCCCGCGCGAGAGCGGGCTCGCCGATGGCGGCGGCGACGTGCCGGGCCTGTTCGGCGGAAATCAGCGCCTGATCCCGCACCGGACCGGGCGCACCCGCCAGCGAGGGTTCGATCGCCCGCCGGTACACGATCGACAGGATGGTGCCGCCGACCGCGATCCCGAGCACACTGCCGGTCTGCCGCACGGTGTTGGTGACGGCGGCCCCCGCACCGGCCTGGTCCAGCGGCAGGTCGCCGATCAACGCGGCCGTGACGGGACCGATCACCATGCCGATCGAGAGACCCTGCACCAGCAACAGGATCTCGATCCAGACCAGTGGGGTGTGCGGGCCGAGGAACCCGTATCCGGCCATCGTCAGCGCGGCCATGATCAGCGCCGGGACGGTGACGAGGCGTAGTGACAGACGACGGACCAGGCGCGTGGCGAGGGGTGCCCCGGCGAGGGCGCCGAGTGCGGTCGGGACGGTGGCCAAACCCGCCTTCATCGGTGTGAAGCCGAGCGCACCTTGCAGATAGAACGCGGTGTAGAAGGTGATCGCGGCCACGGCGAAGAGCAGCAGTCCGAGCGCCACGTTGCCGCCACCGAACGCGCGTCGCGCGAGCAACCGCGGGTCGAAGCCGGGCACCTTGGCCCGCAGTTCGACGAGTACGAAGACGGCCAACAGGATTAGGCCGAGAACGATCGGCGCCCAGACGTCGATACGGCTCCACCCGGCCACCTGCCCCGCCCGGATCAGTCCGTAGGCCAACGCCACGAGTCCGCCGGCCGACAGCGCCATTCCGGCGAAGTCCAGCGGCCGCGGGGTGGCGCTGCGGAAATTCGGCACCAGCACGGCGAGTCCGACGAACGCCACTACCGAGAGCGGGACATTGATCAGGAAGACCGAGCCCCATCGGAAATGATCGAGCAGGAAACCCGCCAGCACCGGGCCCGCGGCCATTCCGACACCGGCCGACGTCGAGAAAACGCCGATCGCGGCAGCGCGGGCGGGGCCGGTGAAGGTCCACATGAGGATGGCCAGCATGGCGGGCGTGATCAGCGCGCTGCCCACCCCCATCACGGCTCGAGCCGCGATCAGCTGACCCGCATCGGTCGCGTACGCCGCCCACAGCGAGGACCCGGCGAAAACCGCCAAGCCGCAGGAAAACACCGTCCGGTGACCGAAGCGATCGCCCAAAGCGCCCGCGGTGAACATCAAGGTGGCGAAGGCCAGCGTGTACGAACCGGTCGCCCATTGCAGCTCACCGGGATCGGCCCCCAGCCCGCGGACCGGGTCCGCGAGGGTCTCCAGCGTGGTACTCAGGACGGTATTGTCCAGCCAAATCAGCACCGAACACGACATGAGAACGGCAAGAATCGAATGCTGCCTGAATTTGGGCAGCGTTGCAGGCGTGGTCAATGCGCACCTTCGGAGGTCGATCGGCGGGAACCCGGGCGACATTAAGCAAATTCCGCGGCACTGTCAAATTCGGTTTTCATTGCCGATACCATTGCGGCCGGTCGAATGGTGTGCCCTCGGCGGAATTTGCGAAACGAACAATTCTGTGCCTCCGGGCGAATGGCGATTTCACGGATTTCCGCCTCCGGTGAGCTGACGCGGATCGCCGAGAACCACATCGACACCGTGTCGGAGCATGACCGACGACGGCACGAAGCCGGGTGTGGACACCATTCGGGTCGTCGCGACTCAGAGGTTGGTGATTCCGGCGCTCAGTGCCAAAGCCGCGGCTTCACCGCGCGAGGCGACGTCCAGTTTCTTCAGCAGGCCGGTGACGTGGAACTTGACCGTGCTTTCGGTGATCCCGAGCGTGTCGGCGATGGACTTGTTGCGCTGCCCGCGCGCGACCAGCCGCAGCACTTCGAGTTCGCGGCGGTTGAGATTCGACGGCAGCGTCTCGTCGGTCCTGCTCGCGGCGGGTTCGAAGGGGATGCTGATGGCGACGTGGCTTCCCCAGTCGGCGAGTGCGTCGATCCGGACGGTGGCACCGAGGGTCTTCGCGCGTCCGTCGAGTTGCAGGCGCAGGCCGGTGCTGTCGAGACCACCCGATCCTTGGTCGCGGACGTCGAGGTGCAACGCGGTGCCGTCGGCCGACCACGCGACCCGGAGCCGGGTCAGCTCGGGCTGGCTGGTGAAGGTGAGCACCGTCGTGCGGGTCATCGCGCGGGCGGCGTGGGCGATCTCGCCGGGGATCGGCCGCCCGTTCTTCGGCGGGGCGGCGAACTCCAGCCGGGCGTCATGGTGGCGCAGCATCTGCCGGATTTCCCGCCGCAGCCTGCCGAACGCGGTGTGCACGGGTTCTTCGGACTGGGCGAGATCGGTCTTCTGCGCCGACCGGAGCGCCACCAGCGCGGCCGAGGCGGAGTCGGTCGCGGCGAGCCGGGCGCGCTGATCGTCGAGCCGGGAGGACCGCAGGGTGGTGAGGATCGTGACGAGCGCGGTCTCGTGCGCCGCGGCCATTTCGGCGATCGTCCTGGCGCGTTCGCTGGAGGCCGCGCGGGATTCGGCGAGGTAGTCGGGGCTGGCCTGGGTCACCTGCTGGCGGATCGAGGTCGCGACGACACCGAAGACCTCGGCCAGGGAAGCGGGATGCGGGAAGCGGATCCGGCTCGACCGGGGGACGAGCGCGAGCAGGGAACCGGTCGGGTCCTGCACGGCCCAGACCGTCCGGGTGGCGCCGCCGAGAGTGGCCGTCGTGGTCACCTGACGGCCGGGCGGCACGCTCGCTTTGAGCGCTTCGAGTTCGGCGATGGTGATCTTGTCGGTGATCTCCCTGGCGCCGGTGACCTTGCGCGGCCGCCCGGTGCACTCCCGGGTGAAGACGACCAGAGCCTGATGCGGCCAGCCGTCGGCGAGGAAGCGCGAGAACCGGTCGGCGATTTCGCGCAACGGTCCCTCGATGACGTCGCGCAGCGCGGTCAGGTCGGCGGAGTCCGGCATCCGGCGAGCCTAGCCGCCGACTTGCCTGGTCGAAAGGACAGGATTCACTGGACCGACGACCAGGTCGCTGCCGCGGCTTCCGGGCTTAGCCTCACCTGAAGCATGCGTCGGTGCGCATGCCTGTGTTGCCGAACGGCGGAGGAAACAGGGAATGCCACAGCAGGTACGCGGAGTGATCGCCCGGTCCCGGAACGCTCCGGTGGAGCTGACGGACATCGTGATCCCGGATCCAGGCCCCGGCGAGGTCGTCGTGTCGATCGCGGCCTGCGGGGTCTGCCACACCGATCTGACCTACCGCGACGGCGGCATCAACGACGAGTTCCCGTTCCTGCTCGGTCACGAGGCCGCGGGCACCGTGGAAAGTGTCGGTGACGGTGTGGAGTCCGTGCGGCCAGGGGATTTCGTCGTCCTCAACTGGCGCGCGGTGTGCGGTCGGTGCCGAGCCTGCAAGCGCGGACGCCCGCAGTACTGCTTCGACACCTTCAACGCCGCACAGAAGATGACACTGACCGACGGCACCGAGCTGACCCCGGCGCTGGGCATCGGCGCGTTCGCGGACAAGACGCTCGTCCACGCCGGACAGTGCACCAAGGTCGACCCCGTCGCGGACCCGGCCGTCGCGGGCCTGCTCGGCTGTGGCGTGATGGCCGGGCTCGGCGCGGCGGTCAACACCGGCGCCGTCGGGCGCGGGGATTCGGTCGCGGTCATCGGCTGCGGGGGAGTCGGCGACGCCGCCGTCGCCGGGGCCCGGCTGGCCGGTGCGGGCACCATCGTCGCGGTCGACCGTGACGAGCGGAAACTCGGGTGGGCCCGTGAACTCGGCGCGACCCACACCGTCAACGCCTCCGACACCGACACGGTCGCCGCGATCCGGGAACTGACCGGCGGCTTCGGCGCCGACGTCGTCATCGACGCGGTCGGCCGCCCGGAGACGTGGAAGGCGGCCTTCTACGCCCGTGACCTGGCGGGCACGGTGGTCCTGGTCGGCGTCCCGACGCCGGACATGCGCCTGGAGATGCCGCTGATCGACTTCTTCTCCCGCGGTGGCGCGCTGAAATCGTCCTGGTACGGCGATTGCCTGCCGGAGCGGGACTTCCCGATGCTGATCGACCTGTACCTGCAGGGCCGGTTGCCGCTGGAGCGGTTCGTGACCGAGCGGATCCCGCTCGACGGTGTCGAGAAGGCCTTCGGCGCCATGCACGCCGGCGAGGTGCTGCGTTCGGTGGTGATCCTGTGAGCGGGAAGCTGCGGATCGAACGCGTCGTCACCGCCGGGGTCTTCGAACTCGACGGCGGGAGCTGGGACGTCGACAACAACGTCTGGCTCGTCGGGGACGACGACGAGGTCGTGATCGTGGACGCCGCGCACGACGAGAAGACCATCGCCGAAGCCGTGGGCGGCCGTGCCGTGGTCGCCGTCGTCTGCACCCACGGGCACAACGACCACGTCACCGTCGCTCCGCAGCTGAGCGAACACCTGCACGCCCCGGTCGTGCTGCATCCCGGTGACCGGAAGCTGTGGGAGATGACCCACCCCGGCCGCCGGTTCCGGGACACGGAGGACGGCGAGCGGATCGCCGTCGCCGGCACGGACCTCGAAGTCGTGCACACACCGGGTCACTCGCCCGGATCGATTTGCCTGCACCTTCCCGAAGCCAAAACGCTCTTCTCCGGGGACACGCTCTTCGCGGGCGGTCCCGGCGCGACGGGGCGCTCCTTCTCCGACTTCCCGACGATCATTTCCTCCATCAGGGAACGGCTCTTCGCCTTGCCCGAGGACACGAAGGTCCACACCGGACACGGCGATCCCACCACCATCGGCACCGAAGCGCCCCATCTGGCCGAGTGGATCGCCCGCGGGCACTGAGCACTCGGCCGCTCCACCCGGCTCAGTCGATGAGGACGTTCTCGTCGAACAGGTTCGCGTAGCGGTTGACCTTGCCCATGCCGCTGCGCGAACCGGAACCCAGGTACAACCGGGTCTCGCCGGCCAGGCTCCGGTAGATCCCGAGTCGCTCCGGCTCACGGAACACCAGCGACTTCCCCGCCTTGGTCAGCGCGCGGCTCTTCACCTTGCCGGTGTTCATGTCGACGCACGTGACGTGGGAATCGATGTCGGCGGGATCCTCGTGGCCCGTACCGTCCAGTGTGTACAGATACTGGCCATAGATGGTGTATCCCTGGAACATGACCTTCTCCTGCGCCAGAGCGGGCTGCGGGAAATGCGCCGGCGGTGCATCCCGGTCGGGCCGGACCCGAACGCCGAGCCGAAGGCTTTTCACCTTGTCAGGCACGGCGCAGCACGACCCTGGCCCTGCGCGTGAGAGAAGCCTTCGGCAGGCACCCGCAGTTCGCCGCGGAGATCTCGGCGCGCGCTACCACCGGATAGCGGTCCTTACCGACGTTGATCGCCACCGAGGCCGGGATCAGCACCCTCACCCCCGAAAGACGTCCTCGCCCTCCAGTTCATCCCACATCGAGGCCACGGTCGACTGAGTGCGACGGACCTGGCCGCACTGTTGCCTGCCGCTCTCCTCTCGTACGAAGTCACGGACAGCGAGCGCGGCCGCCATCAGATCGAGTGCGAGCTTTCCCCGGACGGCGCTAGCGGGGCATTCCGGCGTGGACGAGGCTGATCCGATGTCGGAAACGCTCGAGCCACCGGGGCTCACCGCCCTGGAAAAGCTGAAATACCAAGGTGATCCGCTCGCCGATGCCGTCGTCGCCGAGGTGGTGGCCGACGGGCGGACGAGCGCGGTGAACGAGGTCCTGGCGCAATTCAGGGACAACGACCAGCCCATTCCGGAGAATCTGCCGGAATCGGTGCGCCGGTACCTGATCGAGACCGACGCCCCGCCGGAGTGGGCGGATCTCGAACGGGTCGCGGCGGCGTACGAGTTCTTCGTGGACGATGGGATGCACGTCGCCTCGGTGCTGTCGTTCGGGGCGATGGTGAACTGCTATGCCCAACCCCGGCCGTCCCGCGTGCTGTCGCTGACCCACCGGCTCAATCAGCCGCACCGCCGGCTGTCGGAGACCTCCCAGTTCGTGCTGAACCTCATGGGTCCCGACCCGTTCGGTTCCGGCGGCGGCTTCGTGCCCACGATCCAGAAGACCCGGCTGATCCACGCCGCCGTCCGGTACTTCATCACCCGGTCAGGTGAATGGGACGTCGAGGCGGACGGCGTCCCGCTGTGTCAGCAGGACATGCTGGGAGCACTGCTGATCTTTTCGGTGCAGGTCATCGACGGGATGCGGCGGATGGGCGTCACGGTGACCGACCGTGAGGCCGAGGATTACTACCATGTCTGGCGGGTGACGGGCGCGATGCTCGGCATCCCCGCCGAAGCGATGCCCGAAACACTGCGAGAGGCCCAAGAACTGAACGCCGGACTCGTCGAGACGAGCTACGGTCCCTCCGCCGAAGGCATCGAGCTGACGCGTAACCTCCTGCGCCTGTACGAAAAGATGGTGCCCGGCAAGGCCTTCGACGGTGTGGTCGCCGCGATGGTCCGCCAAGTGGTCACCGAAGACGTCGCCGACTGGCTCGAGGTGCCACGGTCACGGGGCTGGGGGCGTGCCGTCGGCGCGGGCGTACGGGCCATGCGGTTGCTGGAACGATCCGAGGACCACAGCCGGGTGGCCACGGTGGTGCTCGACAAGGCGAGCAACCTCCTGCTCGGCGGCAGCGTTCGCACTCTCACCAACGGACAAGCCACCGCCCTGACCATCCCGACGGACCTCCGGGAGAAATGGCTCGCCGCGGGCGTCTGCCCCGTCACCCCCCAGCGGACCTGACACTCTCACCGGGCCGGGGTGTTCGCCCGACCCCACCAGCCCGGCCATGACCCCGGTCCAGGACGGCAGGCGAAGCCCTTCCCGGATCGGACGGCGGACACGAGGAGGCGAGACTCTTCAGTCGATGAGGTTCCGGCGCATGCCTTGGACGACCGCATGGGCGCGGTCGGTGGCGGAAAGCTTGCGGAACAACCGCTGGGCGTGGGTTTTCACCGTGTCCTCGGACAGCTGCAGATCACCGCCGATCTCGCCGTTGGTCTTCCCGAGACTCATTCCACGCAGTACTTCCAGCTCGCGTTTCGACAAGCTGAACCCCTGCTCCGCCGCGGTTCGCGGAAGTGGCAGGGAATGCGGCCCTCGGCCGGAGCCGAGCGCGTTCGTGGTGCTCGCTTCGCAGGACAGGAAGCCGACGGCTCCCGCTTTGATCGCGGCGGCGACGCGTTCTTCGGACTCCGGCGGGCCGTACACGATCACTCTTGTCCCGCGGGACGCCGTCGACAGCTTCCTGATCGTCTCCACCAGCACCTCGGAGGGCATGCGCACGCTCAGGAAGACCAGGTCCGCGGGCAGGAAGCGGAACTTGCCCACGAGGTCCGTACTGCTCGCGGCGGCACCGACACGCGCCACTCCCGGCACGGTCATGAGCAGACGGGCCATGCGGTCACGCGGTTCGCGCCGGCTGTCCAGCACCAGGATGTTCATCGCGATGTCCCCCGCAGGCCGAAGTGATGGGTCGCCATGGACCCGGGCGGCTCGAAGAAGCGAGGCCCGGTGTTCGACCACGGAATGGTCATATCCTAGGAGGCCAGGGCCATGCCGGTGACGCGATACCGGGAAAGCAATACTGACGAGTGAGCGCGACGCAGGTGCCGGAAACAAGGAAGTACTCGTTCGGTGTACCTACCACCTCTCGGCCCATTCCGGTGCCGCTCCGCGGACGCCGCCCTTCAGCTTTCCTTTCCTTATGGACTGTGACGCCCGCGCCGGTCTTGAGGTCCGTGAAGGCCTCCTTGAGGGATCCTAGGTCCCTCAAGGAGGCCTTCACGGACTTGCCGCCCAAGCGACACGTTGCCTTACCCCTCGATACCCCGAATCGCCACTCACGGCCCCCGGAGCCGACCGGGGGAAGGCTCACTCTGAGGGACGCCGCCCAGGTTGCGTCGGCAACGACAGGAAGCAAGGTTTCCCGATCTACTCAAGCCCCGTAGCATTGCGTGAGCCAGGACCGCCGCCCGAAGCACTACGGAAAGTGGCGATCGACGACGCGCATCTGCGCCGGACCCCACTCGATCGTGTCGGTTGTCGGCATGACATTTTCGTCGAGTAAAGATTTCCTTGCCGAAAACACCCGTCAGAAGGAATCGGTACGCGAATCGCGGTATTCGCCGGATCGAGGGTTACGCGCGCGGGCCTCGTTCACTAGAGTGATCCCCGGTTCAACCAGGAGCCGTGGAAGTGTAGGCCGTGTCAGCGGTTGTCATCCGGCCGGCCTTCCGTGTTCGCGCACTGAAACACTTCCGAAAGGACATATGGCCCACTCCGGTGGAGCCAGGGGAAAAGTGAACAACCGACTAATGGCCGCACCCGTGGGTGCGGCCTTCACCTCGCGTCTGGTCTGTGTGGCAGGCGATCGCCTCGTTCATCCGGCCGACGGCCGCAACGACCTCGCCCGCATCGTCGTCCGATGGGCTCGAAGATGGGTCGCCGAGACGTGGGCCGCCCGGCAGTACTTCGAGGCGCTGGGCATCGGTGACAGGGAAAGCCCTTGCTACACGGACGACGATGTCGCCGGCTGGCTGCTCCTCGAACCCCGGCAGGGCTCACTGGCGTGGCGGGTGCGCTCGGGAGAAATCGAGATCACGACGGCCTTGACCGCGGAAGCCGAAGCCTGGCCCGGCTGACTTCCTTGCCGGGCTGCGGCCCTTCCGCGGCGACTCCGTCCAGGGAGAATCGCTGGTGTCGGCATCGGGTTCGTCGTCGCGAATCCGGGCCTTCGGTGGGGGCCGGACCGCCGAGGCGGTCCGGCCCACCGATTCATCGGCGGTCGTACGAGTGGTGCTTGTGATTGTGGTGCTTGTGGTGCTTGTGGTTTCCGGACCAGTCGGTCGCGTCGGCCACGGCGCTCACCTCGTGGACGATCGCGCCGTCCTCGTCGGCGGCGGTGTACCACTTGTCGTAGCTCGTGTACTGCGGCACGGCGACGGCCTTCACGCCTTCGGACACCGCCCCGTCCGGCCCGGCGGCCAGATCGCTGGACTCGTACACGGCGTGGTTGTCGCTCGCGTGGCTGGCCACCTGCGACGACGTCGCACCGTCCTCGTCGGCGGTCTTGAGGGACGCGGTGTAGGCGACGTGCGCCGGACGGGTTTCCCGGTCCGGGCGGATCGTCGCGGGGCGATGCTTCGCGATCGACACCTCGTCAGCGGTGTGGGCCACCGGCCGCTTTCCGTGACCGTACGTCGGACGCCCCGGCTTGTCGTAGCCGGACCAGTCGTCCTCGTCCGTGTCGATGTCGGACTCTTCGTGGTGCATCACCACGGCACCCATCGGCCCGGCCAGCACGGCCTTCTCTTCGGACCACTGGTTCCCGTGGTGGTCGGCACTCCACGCGCTGTCGACCGTCCCGGCGCCGCCGATACCGGCGTAGGTCACGGAAGTAGCGGAACTGCCGATCGTGCCGGGGCCGTGGTCGGTGCCGGCCACCGCGACTCCGGAGAAGCCGAGAGTAAGTGGAACGGCCGCCGCCGCCGCGAGCGCCCACCGGCGCATTTCAGTCATGATTATTGTGATCCTTTCGAGCTGGGTTATACCTACGCGAACTGAGTCACGAGAATCGACTCGGGCAGGATGTCCGCCCGCTCAACGACATTACCCGGATCCGTGTCGAGGAAAAGACTCGTCGAGGCATGACACCCGTTCGGTACTACCGGAGCCGTGGTTTTCCAGGTCGGCGCAACCCCATTGCGGTACAACGCATCGCGGGCGAAAGGGCCGGACGGAGAATATGCGTGTTCCTATCGGGCGGTCCGGCGCGGAACGAGGACGTGATTGTCGCGACCGGAAACGGCGAACGCGGGCCTCGATTTCCCGAAGGGACGCCCCGGCGCGTGCCCGGCGGGCGGGTTCAGGTCAGCGCCGCATTTCGGTGCGAGTAGTCCACTCGGCATTGCCATGCTTAAGAGTGTGTTTCGAGATCGCGGCAAAGCGTCATTGATTACCCGGGTGATTCGCCGCCAAACAGCGCCGAAGAGTGAAAGCAGGATACGCGCTCGCCGGTTGTCGGCGGGGCACCATGCGCCAAGAAAGCGTGAACTTCCCACTGAACGGTGACGCCGGCTCCCTCGATCAGGTGTCCTGAACACGCGCTGTGTGCGCCGGTGCGGGACAGGCGTTCCGATGTTCACGCGAAACTTCCGTTTGTTTTGACGGCTGCGGTTTTCCGGGCACGGTGCGGAATTGCGTGGTGCGCACCGGCCGCGGTCTCCGCTGGCTAGATCCGGGACGTGAGTTCACCATTGACCGAAGTCGGCAGCAGGAATCCAAAGGAGTGCTACATGAGAAGCCAACTGACGCGAGCATTGACGATTTTCGTCGCCGCGGCATCGGTGACCTTGGCGGGTGCCGGTGTGGCGACGGCGGGCGGACCCGGCGGTAACGGTTCGTCCAGTACCACCAGCGCGGCGGCGGAGGTCCAGGCCAAACGCGACGCGTTGGTTTCGCGTGCGGACAGCGGAGACATCTCGGGTACGCAGGCGACGCTCGGGGAACTCGCTCCGGTGCTCAACGATCTGGCGCAAGGCAAGCGGTACACGATCCAAACGCAGGCGAAGGAATCCGCCGCCACTGCCGAGCAGGACAACGTCGAAGCGCGGAAGGGCGTCGACGAGCTGGCCGCGCAGGTCGAAGACCGTGCCGGACTGCCGCCGGTCTCGACTCTGCTCAACGCGCTGGTCCAGCGGTTGCTGGTCAGCCTGTCCTCACTGGTGAACGATCTCCTTGGCGGGCTGCCCGTGCCGGTCGGCTAGGCCGGCCGGGCCCCGGACGGGCGCCCGGTGAAGGCCCGGTGCGGAATTTCCTTCCGCACCGGGCCTTCGTCGTCGTCGTGCTTCGTTCCTTGTCCGGGCATGGAAAAGCCGCCGCGCGGAGGGGCATCCACGCGGCGGCTTTTCAGCGAGATCGCTCAGTTCCCCTGGGCGGTCCCGCCGTCTTCGATGCCGCCACCGGCGCAGTTGTCCGGGGTGGCGCCTTCGGCCTCGGTCGCGCCGGGGGACAGGACCGGAACGGCGATGCCTTCGGCGACGTCGCGGACCGGGACCTGGACACCGAGCACGTTGACGTTGTTGTCGCAGACGGCGCCGATGACGTTGGCGTTGTGGAGCACGTCCAGGTTCTGCACGTTGGCGAGCCCGATCTGGTCGTTGTGGTCGACCGGCTGCCCCGCGACGGTGATGCCCGCCGCGCCGGCGGATCCGCCGGCGAACGCCATCCCGGCGGCAAGAGCGGTGGCGACGAATCCGAGCTGCTTGATCACTGAAGAACTCTCCTAGGAATACCGCACCGGATACTCCGGTGGGCGAAAGTCACGGGCGGGCGGCACATCGTCCCGCTGTGCCCGCTGCTGTCGGTTATGGTGCGTTCGCGCCGGGTGGGGCCGGTCCACTCCTGGGCAGGAAGACCCGGCCCCACCCGTGCCGGCGTCGCTACGCGTCGCAACGTGCCCGGAACACGGATTCAGGCTGTGCAGCTCTCTCCGTGTTCCGGGCACGCCTCACGACATCGACGCGAATCGCCGGACCCCGCGCCTCGGTCGGCTTCCGCACACCCTTGCGGGCGACTTCGGCGGGAGACTCAGTTGTCCTGCGAGGTGCCACCGTCGGCGATGCCACCGGCGGCGCAGTTGTACGGGGACTCTCCGCTGGCCTCGTGCGCACCCGGCGACAGGATCGGCACACCGATGCCGTTGAGCGAATCGCGGATCGGCACCTGCACGCCGAGCACGTTCACGTCGTTGCCGCAGACGCCGAGCGCGGCGTTCACGTTGTGCAGCGCGTCGATGTTGTTCAGGTTGACCAGGCCGAGCTGGCCGCTGTGGTCGTAATCGTCGGGAGCGTCCGCGGAGGCGACACCCCCGCCGATGAAGGCGCCGGCGGCCATGGCGGCCGCGACGAAGCCGATCTTCTTCAACATGTGTTCTCCTTGGATTGACGAGTGCGTCGGAACGGACGGCATCGAGGGTGTACCCGTCCGGTGCTTGGGAAGGTACTGACGATCGCACGTGAATTCCACGACAGGCCCACCATCGTGTGGGTGCGCGAATCGCTGACCGCGCGTCGGGTGGCCCGATCGGGTTACGGTCAGTTCGTTGTCCGGCAACCGATCGATGTCTTCGTTCGCGGCAACGCTTGGGATAGCAGGAAACCCGGGCACGCCAAAAGGCCCTGCTCCGTCGATGAGGAGCAGGGCTGCGGGATCGCGGTCGGCTATTCGTAGAGCACGTAGGACGGTGCCGGGGTGAGGGCGAGGACTTCGGCCGGGGTCATCAGCGCGGCTCCGCGACGCGTGTCCTCGTCGAAGAAGAGTTTGAATCCCGACCGCACGTGGGCGGGTTTGCTGGGCATGAGCGTCTGCCACGTCGATTTCTTCGCCGCGGCCGAACCGATGCCGTCCACCACTTTCACCGGTGAGACACCGGCGTGGGGGAGCAGGAGTGCTTCGTCGCGGACCACGGAGGAGGTCACCTGGTGGTAGACCATGACCTTGGCCGGCAAGCGATGCGTGGTCGCCAGGTCGCCGAGATAGCGGGCCACCGTGTCCAGTTCGGCTCCGGTGGTACGGCCGAATTTCCGGCCAGGTACGGCACCCGGTTCGACCGCCCATTCCGGGTCGAGCGCGACTCCGACGTCGGGTTCTTTCAGCCAGCGTTCATAGGCGCGGACCTCGGGCAGGAAATCCGCGCGGCCGGGTTGGATGTCCAGCAGGAGCAAGCCTTTCAGGGCTCGTGCCGCGTCGAGGTACTGCTGCACGGTCTTGTCGGAGCACCGGCTGCGATACATCCCGTCCGAGCCCGCTGACCGGTGTGTCGTGGTGGCGATCAGTTCGACGACCGGGGTGACCGGCCGTCCCGGCGGGAAGGTCGCGATCTGTTCCCGGAGCAGGCGGCTCGCGGCCGTCAGGTCGCCCGTCATCCGGCCGAGCGCCTTGGCTCCGGGCGCGCCGCAGAAGCCGATCAGCAGGCTGTCGGCGAGGGGGTCGGCAGGGGGAGCCGCGACCGGTGGTTCCGCGGCCGCGGCGGGGGCGATCGCCGGCGCGACCGGCGACCCGCCCTGTTGGGTCGCGCCACAAGCACTCGCTGCGAGGCCCGCGAGCCCTACGGTCAAAACGAGACGACGACTGAGGTCGGGCATGCGGTCTCCTTGAGTGATGCGCACGTGGCAGAGGACCACGCTTTCGTTGGCGGCGAGGATAATTCCCCTTTTTCGATCTTCGGTAAACCCGATTTCCGGCGATCACCGGATCGTGATCGGGTGATTTCCGGCTTCGGCGTTTCTAGCTGGGAAAACGCCTTTTTCCGGCTTGGGCGAAAGCAAGTCGCACTCACCCGGCTCGGTGGAAATCCGCGACCGCGTCCGGCACCGGCCGCACACTGCTCGCATGTCTTTTCTTCGCCGGTTCGGCGCGGGCTTCGCGATTCTCCTCGTGGCGGCCTGCGGCGCTCCTACGCCCCCGGCCCCGGAGCGGCCGGAACCGAGTCTGGCGCTCGCGGCGCCCGCCCGGGTCACCGCGGAGTCCGCGCGGCGAACGGGTGCCGACGAACTGGGGCGGATCCCGGTCCTGATGTACCACCGTGTCGTCGCGAAACCGAAATCGGCCTACGACCGCACACCGGCCGAGTTCGCCGCGGAATTGGAACGCCTCGCCGCCGAGGACTACGTCCCCGTGACGACCGCGGATTTCGTGGCCGGAAAGCTCGACCTGCCCGCCGGCGCGCACCCGGTCGTGCTGACCTTCGACGACGGCGACCCGAGCGTGCTCACCCTGACGCCCGACGGAGAACCCGCCCCGGGAACCGCGATCCGGATCCTGCTGGACGTCGCGGCCGCACATCCCCGGTTCCGGCCGGTCGCGAGTCTGTACGTCAACGAGCGTCCCTTCGGCGGAGACGGGCGTGCGCTGCGCTGGCTCGCCGACCACCACTTCGAGATCGGCAACCACACGGCCCAGCACACGAACCTGCGCCGGGCCACGGAATCGGTGGCGACGACGGCCATCGCCGACGGCGACGCCCTGATCAGGCAGGCGCTCCCCGGCTATCGAGTCAGCACGCTCGCCTTGCCGTACGGCGCCCAGCCCCGGCGCGAAGAACTGGCGCTGCGGGGGGAGGGCTACTCCTATCGAGGCGTGCTGCTCGTGGGGGCCGGGCCGGCGCCTTCGCCTTGTTCTCCCGCCTTCGAACCGGCATCGATTCCCCGGATCCGGTCACAGGGGGCAGGTCCGGAAGCGGAGTACGGCTCCGCCCACTGGCTGGACGAACTCGGTTCCCCGGCAGGCCGCCGGTACACCTCGGACGGTGACCCGTCGACGGTGTCGTACCCGCGTTCCGCGGGCGAACCCGCATCCGCTTGCGCGAGCGTGAAACTTGCCTACTGAACCGCAGCACGTACGCCGTGACGGAACCCTCGTCGACTGGCTTCCGCAGCCTCGCAAGCCGTTCCCGCCGAAGATTCCGGTGGCACGCAAGCCTTTGTCGCCCCCGGACCGGCACCGGACGCAGCCGGATCGGCACCGGATGCAGCCGGACCGGCATCGGACGCCGGTGGACCGGACTTGGTGGCCGCTGATCGTCATCCTCGTCGCGCTGGTGCTTTCGATGGCCCTTTTCTTCGCACCGTTCGCCATCGACATTCCCGAAGCACCGGGCACCGTTCCGCCCCGGCCCTCACCCAGCCCTCAGACGACGACGGCGCGGCCGATCACCCACGTGCCGGAGTCCGCGGCGCTCCCGGAAGGCGATCCCGTCACTCCCGCCGGGTCGGGGACGTGGCGGGTGGTGGCCGGTGCGGGAGCTCTCCCGACCGGCACCGGTGCGCGGCTCTTGACCTACACCATCGAAATCGAGGACGGGATCGACCACCCGTCGTTCGCCGCGGAGGTCGAGTCGATCCTGGCGGACCCGCGAGGGTGGATCGGACTCGGCGACCTGTCCTTCCGGCGGGTCGACGGCGCGGACGCCTCACCGGACTTCCGCATCAGTCTCACCAGCCCCGGCACGAGCCGTCGCCCGGATCTCTGCGGGTTCGCCATCCCTTACGACTCGTCGTGTCACCTGACCGGCGAGCACCGGGTCATTGTCAATCTGGCCCGCTGGGTGCGCGGCGCGCACGCGTATCAGAACGATCTGCGGGGCTACCACCGCTACGCGATCAATCACGAGGTGGGCCACGCGCTCGGGCGGGGTCATGAGGGCTGTCCCGCGGACGGGGCGCCGGCTCCGGTGATGATGCAGCAGACCTTCGGCCTGTCCAACACCTATGTCGCGGAACTGAACCGCGCCGAATCGGGGGCGGCGGCGAAGGTCGGCCCGGACGGCGCGGTGTGCCGCCCCAACCCCTGGGTCACCGCTGTGCCGTGAAGGTCGCCGGGTACTTCGCGGTTTGCCCACCGCGTGACGGGGTATGGGCAGTCATGACGCGGAACACGGCGAGAGCGGTTTGGCAGGTGCGGTTCGTCGAGCCGTCCCGGTACCGGGTGGAGTACTGCTGCCGCGGTTCGGGCGCCGGGACGTTCGAGGTACTGCTGACACCGTGGTTGCGTGAGGCGGTGGACCTGCCGCCGGCGGCGGACGACGCCCTGGCGTTGTGCGCGGCCGGACTGGTCCTCGACTCGCTGCTCCCGGCCGAGATGCCGATACCGCGAGAGGTCGACCTCGAGACGCTGGCTCACGCCGATCCTTCCTTCGTCGACGGATTACGAGGGCGCCTGCGGTACGCGACCGACCGGGTGCTGGTTCCCGAATCGGCGTGACGAGGCCTGGCACGTTCACCATCGCCGCGAACCTCTTTCTCGGGCCGCCCGTGGCGCCATCCGCGACGCCCTGAGCCGCTGACTTCCGACGCGAGAGGAGAAAACATGTCCGAGAACGACCAGTCCTACGACGCTCCCCAGGACACCGGTCCGCCCGATCAGGTGGAAACCGATCCCGCGGCGCTGAACAGCGCCGAGGATCTCGACGAAGACCGCCTGCGCGTCGACCCGCTGGAAGAAGGGATGGACCCGCCCGAACACTGGAGCGGGGTGACGAAGTACGGCATGACCCCCTGGGAACAGGCGCATCCCGCCCCGCTCGAGCAGCGGCTGGCCGAAGAAAGGCCGGATGTCGACGAAACGGCGGAGGCCGCCGACCGCACGGCGGTCAAGCACTCGGACGACGTACGGCCGGACAGTCTCGACTACGTCGAAGAACCGGGTATCTCGGCGGACTTCCCCGGCGGTTCCATGCCCGACGAGATCCGTACCCCGTCGCCACCGGACTGATCGAGCCCGGCCTTCCGGTCCTGACACGGACCAGGGAGCCACCGGTGAATCGGTCATGAATCGGTTTGAGATCGCCCAGTCCGGGTACTCGCTGGACAAGCCGACCATCTGAAGGAGTTGAAGCCTCGTTATGGGCACGATCACCAAATCCGTCGATGTGCAAGCCGATGTGTCCGCTGTGTACAACCAGTGGACCCAGTTCACGGACTTCCCGCGGTTCATGGAGGGTGTCGACCGCATCGAGCAGCGCGACGAAACCCATACGCACTGGACCGTCACCATCGCCGGAATAACCAAGGAATTCGACGCCACCATCACCGAACAGCACCCCGACGAGCGGGTCGCGTGGAAGTCCGACACGGGCCCGAACCACGCGGGCGTCGTCACCGTGCACCGGATCGACGACTCCCACACCCGGGTCACCGTTCAGATGGACATCGACCCCGAGGGGTTCGTCGAGAACGTCGCCGACAAGCTCGGTGTCCTCGACCGCCGCGTGCAGGGAGACCTCGACCGGTTCAAGACCTTCCTGGAAAACCGGGACGGCAACGAGACCGGGGCGTGGCGCGGAGATGTCGACCGCCCTGCCCAGCACGGCGGCTGACCTTCGATTCCCGGTCCGGTCGAAAAGAACTCCGCCTGCCCATGCTGACTCGGTGCCGTCGGCGAGCGGGGTCCGTGACACCGCGATCGGCCTGGTGATGATGTTCGCCCCGGAGAGGCGGCCGCTGCGGTCGCTTCGAGTATCCGGGTCGCTTCGGACGCCGCCGACGCGGTGCTCTCCGGCTTGAGCCTGCCGGACAAGGCGGCGCGATTCGCCACCGGCTGGGCGGTGCTGTGGACCCGGTCCGGCGTGCGGCGATGACCGGCCGGAAACCTCGATCCGCCGCCGGGCGATTTCCTCGCCCGGCGGCGGACTGGTTTCGCCCGGTCCTGGTCTACTCGACGGTGAGGAGATCGTTCTCCTCGACGGCGGACAGGTCCAGGGTCTTGTAACCGATGTCGTCGAACAGGATCGTGACGCGGTCCGGTTCCACCGACATGACGGTGCCCCGGCCCCACTCGGAATGGTGGACGGTGCTGTTGGCGGCGTACTCGCCGTTCTCCCCGCTTTTCCGCTCGCCGGTGCCGAAGTCGCAGGTGTCGCAATTACCGCAGGGTTCGGCGAGTTGCTCCCCGAAATAACCGAGCAGATACCGGCGACGGCATTCCAGGGTCTCCGCGTAGCCGCGGATCATCTCGATCCGGGAGCGGACCAGCCGCTGGTGTCGTTCGGCGACCTCGACGGCCTGCTGGACCGCCTGCTCCGGCGGGAGATCGCGGTTGACGTACTCGATCCGCCCGTCCTCGGTGGTGCCGACGGCTCCGGTCTCCTCGAGCAGATTGACCGCTTTCGTGCGCCGGGCCGCCGAAGCGTCCACTGTGTCCTTCAAATCGGCAGACCGAACGGGGGAGTCGTGTTCGCCGAGGGTCTTCGCCACCTGGCCGAGGACCTCTTCCGGGGCTTTGGCGGCGGTGAGGAACTTCTGGAGGCCCAGATCCTGCGGCCGATAGAGCAGCGTGATCCTGGCGGGTTCGCCGTCGCGGCCGGCCCGGCCGATCTGCTGGTAGTAGGTGTCGAGCGAATCGGGGACCGACGCGTGCAGGACGAACCGCACGTCGGGTTTGTCGATGCCCATGCCGAACGCCGAGGTGGCGACCACGATGTCCACCTCGCCGGCGAGGAACCGTTCGTGGACCTGTTCGCGGCCGTGGGTCTTCATGCCGGCGTGGTAGGCCGCCGCGCGCGCACCCGCGCGCGCGAGTTCGTCGGCGAAGTACTCGGCGTCCTTCCGGCTGGCGACGTACACCAGGCCGGTTCCGTGCTCGGTCGTCAGCGACCGGGCCAGTGCGACCACCATGTGTCGTTTGTCTTCGTCGTCGCTGAACCGCTCCACCGACAAATGCAGGTTGGGCCGGTCGAACCCGGCGACCACCTCACGATGGTCTCGCAGGCCGAGCCGTTCGACGATGTCTTCGCGCACCGGCAGCGCGGCGGTGGCGGTGAGGGCCAGCACCGGCGGATGTCCGAGCCGCTCGATCACCGGCCCCAGGCGAAGATAATCGGGGCGGAAGTCATGGCCCCAAGCCGAGACGCAGTGCGCCTCGTCGACGACGATCAGGGAGATCTCCAGCTCGTTGAGCGTGCCGAGAACGTCTTCTTTGGACAGTTGCTCCGGCGAGAGGAACAAGTACCCCGCTTCGCCTTCCCGGACGGCCTTCCAAGCGTTCTTCCGTTCGCTCGCCCGCTGCGAGGAGTTCACCGCGACCGCGTCCGGCGCGTGGCTGTCCTCGATGCTCTCCCGCTGATCGTTCTGCAGGGCGATCAGCGGGGACACCACGAGCGTCACGCCGTCCAGCTTCATGGCGGGCACCTGGTAGATCGCGGACTTTCCCGCGCCGGTGGGCAGGACGACCAGCACGTCGCGACCCGCCACGATGTGCTCCATCGCCTCGAGTTGCTCGCCGGTGAGTTCCGGCCAGCCGAAGACCTCCGCGGCGATTCGCTGCAACTCTTCGCGTCTTTCCGTTGCCTTCACCAGCCGGTGATACCCCCGCATCCCGCGCGGAAACGGCGGTGTCGGCGAACGCGGAACTCGTTCTTGTTCGCGCCCGCAGGTGTGCGCCGTGCCGATCCGGGGTAGCCAGTCGGCGATCCATCCCGCTTGAGTGAAAGGGAACCGACGTGAGCTTGAACGATGACGACATCTCCACCACCTCGGACAAGGAAACCGAAGGACCGGCCGACTCCGGGGCGGGCCAGGGCACGCCCGGCCAGCACGACGGTGGTGCCGACGGTGGTGCCGAAGGCCCCGCCGACTCCGGTGCCGGCGAGGGAACTCCCGGCCAGCACGACGGCGGAGCCGACGGCGGCGCGGACAGTGGAGCGAGCTGATCCGAGCGAGCCGAAGACCGGTACCGGGCAAGGCGGCGAAAGCCTCCCGGTACCGGCCGCCGGCCGCGGTCCCGAAGGGGTCTTGACCCGATTGGTCGGACCCGACCTCGAGGAGTTCTCCGTCCGGCATTGGGGCCGTGCGCCGTTGTTGCGGCGGACGGGCGGCCGGTTCGGTGATCTGCTCGACCTCGACGGAGTCGACGAAATACTCTCCCGCCGCGGACTGCGTACGCCGTTCCTCCGGATGGCCCGCGACGGGTCGGTGGTCGACTCCCGGTCGTTCACCGACGGCGGTGGGGTCG
The DNA here is from genome assembly GCF_029369745.1 of Amycolatopsis sp. QT-25. Taxonomy (NCBI): domain Bacteria; kingdom Bacillati; phylum Actinomycetota; class Actinomycetes; order Pseudonocardiales; family Pseudonocardiaceae; genus Amycolatopsis; species Amycolatopsis sp. QT-25. The sequence goes on along the minus strand of NZ_CP120210.1, from coordinate 5,498,830 downwards.
GTGCCGAAATCGGCGACCAGGTCCGCGACGACCGGGTCGCCGCGCTCTTCGCCGAAGGCAGCACGATCGTGCTCCAGGCGCTGCACCGCACCTGGCCGGGCATCATCGACTTCACCACGCGGCTGACCGGCGAACTCGGCCACCCCGCGCAGGCCAACGCCTACGTCACCCCGCCGTCGTCGCAGGGCTTTTCGGCACACTACGACGTGCACGACGTCTTCGTGCTTCAGCTTGCCGGTCGCAAGCGGTGGAACGTGCACGCGCCCGTCCACCCGGCACCACTGCGCGACCAGCCCTGGAGCGGGCACGCCGGCGCCGTCGCCGCGCGGGTCCGTGACGACGCCCCGGTCATCGACGAAGTCCTCGAACCGGGTGATGTGCTGTACCTGCCGCGCGGCTGGCTCCACTCGGCGACGGCGCTCGGTGACGTTTCCGCGCATCTGACCGTCGGCGTCCACGTGATCACCACCTACGCCTTGGTGGAAGCGCTCACCGCGCTCTCCGGTTCCGACGAGCGGCTGCGCGCGTCCCTTCCGCTGGGAATCGACGTGGCGGATCCGGAGCAGCTCGAAGGCCATCTCAAGTCCGTTCGAGAGGATCTGATCGACGCCCTGCGGGCAGTGCCCGGCGAAGAGGTCGCCCGGCACGTTCGCGACAGGGCGTGGAAGGGTAACCGGCCGGAACCGCTGGCACCGGTCGCCGCCGCCCGGTTCGCGCTGAAGCTCGGCGACGGGGATCTGGTGCGGCGCCGCGAGGGCCTGCGTTTCCGGATCGGGGACGCGACGGACGGCCGGATCGCGCTCGAACTCCCGGATCGCCGCCTCTCGCTGCCGTCCTCCACCTCGGCGGCCTTGACGGCGTTGCTGGACGGACGAACGTGGCGCGTGGGGAAGATCCCGGGCCTGGACCCGGCCGATCAGCTCGTGCTCGTGCGCCGCCTGCTCCGGGAAGGCGTGCTGATGGCCGCGACCGCATGACCGTGACACCGGCGGGCCGGTGCGCGGACCTGGCCGAAGCCGCGGGCGACCCCGGTGAAGGCACGGCGCCCCCCGCGGGGCACTGGCTCCTGATCGAGCATCCGGGACCGTGGGGGCGGCTCGCGCTCAAGGAGTCCGGAATCGACCCGGCCGCGGTCGCCTCGATGAGCGCCTGGGCGCGGCGGGTCGACGGCCGGATCGCTTTGATACGCCGGGTCTCCCGGCGCACCGAAGCGCGGGAACGGCCCTATCGCTGGTTCCGGATCGACGCGCGGCCCGGCCGCGAAGAGATCCGCGCCGGGGAATTCACCGGCACCGCCGAACTCTCCCTCGCCACCTCCGCGCGGGGGCGCCGATGGCCGGAACCCCTCGCGCTCGTGTGCGTGCACGGCAGGCACGACACGTGCTGCGCGGTGCGCGGTCGTTCCCTCGCGGCCGCGCTCGCCGCGGACTTCCCGGAGGCCACCTGGGAATGCAGTCACCTCGGCGGCTGCCGCTTTGCTCCCTCGATGGTGTTGCTGCCGCACGGTTTCACCTTCGGCGGTCTTCGCCCTGGCGACGTGAGCGGCGTCGTCCGGGAGTACCTGCGCGGCACGCTCGACACGAAGTACCTTCGCGGCCGGTCCTCGTTCGCGCCCCTGGTCCAAGCGGCTCACCATCACGCACGCGCCGCCACCGGCGCCACCGGGATCGACGATCTCCGGCTGGTCGAGGACGTACGCGAGAGCGATTCCGACTGGCGCGTGGAGTTCACCGGCCCCGACTGCACGGTGTACCTGCGCGAACGACACGTCCCGGCGAACCGCCGGCTCACCTGTGCTTCCGAACCGGTGAGCCGGATCAGGACGTTCGAGTTGCTGGGTCTGCGGTACTAGATACCGTCCTGCTGGCCGGACCCCCGCCTGCACATATCCGGCGCTATCGGGCTGTTCGGGGTTACCGTCGTTCCCCGCCGCCGGACGAGCGGGTTCCGCCCGGCTCGGACGCCGGGAGCCGGTGACGGCGCGGACGACGGGCGACCGTGGTGGCGCCGAGATCGTTGCCGCGTCGCGGAACGGCTTCACGCCGCGCTGACCGACGACGGCCCGACGCCGTTCGCGAAGACGTCCGGATCGAAGGGAACGCAGCGCTGCTGCGCCATTTCCACCGACGACCCCGCCGCGCCCTCGGCCTACGCGAAGAAGCTCGCGCGACGCCTGGCACGCGAGACCCCGGACGAGGTGACCGCGGTGATGGCCAAGGCCCGGCGGACCGTCTCCACCCCGGTCACCGGGCACGAAGTCCGCTCCTGCCGTCGTCCGGCACAACCGGTGTTCACCGCGGACGGATTTCGGGCCTCCGCCCCCGGCGGCCGTCGTCGATCGGCGCGATCGGGTGATCCTCGCTCCCCAGCCGGGCGGAGATGGGTGTCACACGATGGGGTCGTGACGATCTGCTCAGTGCCGTGTCCCAGTGGTGTGGAAGGAACGATGGAGCCCCAGGGACCTCCACCGAGACCACAGGAACCGACCAGAGGAGAAAGCATGACGAATCCGACTGCTAGCAAGGCATCGAGCCAGTCGTCCGAGCTCGAGAAGACCGGCACGGGCGCGCTGGAGTCGAGCAAGGGCACGACCAGTATCGCCGACACCGTGGTGGCCAAGGTCGCCGGTCTGGCGACCCGTGAGATCTCCGGCGTCTACGACCTCGGTGGCGGTGCGGCCCGGGCGTTCAGCGCGATCCGTGAGCGCATTCCCGGTGCCACGGCCTCGGCGAGCCAGGGTGTCTCGGTCGAGGTCGGCGAGAAGCAGGCCGCGGTCGATCTGCAGATCCTCGTCGAGTACGGCGTGTCCATCGCCGACCTGTCCCGCGCGGTGCGCAGGAACGTCATCGGCGCGGTCGAGCAGATCACGGGGCTCGAGGTCGTCGAAGTCAACATCAACGTTTCCGACGTGCACATCCCCGGAGAGGACGAAGACGAGGACACCAAGAGCGACACCGGCCGCGTCCAGTGAGCCCCGGCGTCGAGATCGACGCCGACCGCATCGCCACCGCTGTGCAGGCCCAACCCCACATCGCGGGCCTGCACAGCGGCCGGTTCGGCGAGATCGCCACCCTTCTGCGCGGACGCCGGATACCGGGAATCCGCGTTCGTGAAGACGAGATCACCATCGGTGTCACCGGCCGCTACCCGGCGACCGCCGTCGAGATCAGCGACGACGTCCGCGCGGCGGTGGGGCCGGTCGGCCTCCCGGTTCACGTGCGGATCGGCGACATCGCCCCCGCACCGACCGGCACTGCCAAGGAGAAATCATGAATTCCACCCAGCTCGGCCTTCTCACGGGCCTCGCTCTCGGGCTCGCGGCCGCCTTCGGCGGGTTCAGCGCCTTCATCATCGTCCTGGTCCTCGGCGCGCTGGGCCTGCTGGCCGGCCGTGTTCTCGACGGCAAGCTCGACCTTTCGCAGCTCACCGGACGCGACAGGGGCTGATCCCATTGACCGCCACCCTGTCGAGCACGACCCTCGAACCGGCTCCCGCCGAGGCCGGGGACCGGGGCGTCCTCACCATTTCCGACAGCACCGTGCAGCGGATCGCGGCGCACGCGGTGACCGAGGTCGACGGCGTCGGCGGCGCCGCCGGCCGGGTGCTCGGTGTCGCCGTCGGCGGCGAAGACCTCGACAACAGCGCCAAGGTCACCGCGAAGGTCACCGGGGGCAACGCCACCCTCGACGTCAGGCTCTCCATCAGCTACCCGATGTCGGTCTCGCGCACCACCGAGAACGTCCGGCGGCACTTGATGCGCCGTGTCGAAGAGTTCACCGGTCTCGCCGTGTCGCAGGTGGACATCACCGTCGCCGCGCTGCACACCGCCACCGCCGAAAAGAGGAGGGTCCAGTGAAACGGCGCCCACGCCGCGGCATTCCCGCGACGCTCACCGCGATCGTCCTGCTCGCCGCGTGCGCCCTCGTCGCGGTCGTCGCGATCCAGATGCTCCTCGGTGAGACCCCGTGGATTCGCTACGACACCGTCGCCGGCACCCTGCACGACCTGCGTTGGAACGACGTCGCGACGGCCGTCATCGGCGGGGTCTCGGTTCTCCTCGGGCTGATCCTGATCTTGGCGGCCATCCTGCCGGGCAGGCTCACCGTCTTGCCGCTGCGGGGCGACCTGGACTCCGGAGCCTCGCGGCGAAGCTACCGCTCCACCCTTCGCGCCGCGGCCGCCACCGTGGACGGTGTGTCCAGCGCGAAAGTGAAACTCAAGCCCCGCAAGGTATCCGCGAAGGTGAGTACCGGGCGGGCGACCACCGATGGCCTCGCCGAAGCCGTTCACGGCGCGATCACGCACCGGCTCGACCAGATCGACCCCGCCCTTCGCCCGACCGTCAAGGTCAAGGTCCGCAGTGCCAGGAGCGCGTCATGACCAGCCTCAACCGGCCCGCCCGGCTCAATCGCACGTTGCTCGCCCTCTTCGGACTCGTGCTGATCGCGGCCGGTGCTTTCACCTTGCTGACCCATTTCGGCAAGCTCACCGTCCTGTCCCCGGAATCCGCGTTGGTGGCCGGTACCCGACAGCCGCCCACCTGGGCGCTCTATGTCGCGGCCGCGGTGGCGGTCGTACTGGGCCTGGTCCTGCTGCGCTGGCTCGTCGCGCAGCTGACCCACAAGCCCAAGACCCACACCTGGCGCTTCGACACCGACCCCGCCGCCGGCCGCACCGAGCTGGCCGCGAGCACCGCCATCGAGCCGTTCGTCACCGAGGTGACGGGCTATCCCGGCGTCCACGCCGCGCACGCGACGCTCGCGGGGACCCGCGACACGCCGGCTGTCGCGCTCGTGATCAGCGCCGAACAGGACGGTGACGTCAGCGAAATCCGCCGCCGGATCGACACCGACGGCCTGCCGCGGCTGCGGCAGGCACTCGACCTCGATGCCCTGCCGGCGACCGTCGAGTTCCGCTTCTCCGCCAAGACCGGCGCGCGCGCCCTCTAGCGCGGGGCCGAGTTCGTCGAGAAGCGCCCATCGGCGACGGCGAGCGTGCGATCCACGAACGGGGCCAAGGTCTCGTCGTGGCTGATCAGGAGCAGTGCGGTGCCGTGCCGGTCCGCCGCGGCGGTGAGGACGTCGAGCAGCCGGACGCGGTTGACCGCGTCGAGAGCCGACGTCACCTCGTCGCAGACGAGCACGCGCGGGTGGGCCATGAGCGCGCGGGCCACGGCACAGCGCTGGAGCTGTCCGCCGGAGAGCCGGCCAGGGCGGTGATCGAGCGGGTCGACGCCGAGAGAACGCAGGATCTCCGCCGCTTCGAGCCGGGCATCCGCACGGCCGAGGCCGCGGAGGAGCCTGCCGGTGTCGGCCACTTGGTCGAGCACCCCGCGGAACTCGTCGAACGAGGCGCGGCTGTCCTGGTGGACGTACTGGACCGCGCGCAGTCGCGTGCGATCGCGACGACGGGCGAGGGGCGGGAGCCGGACGCCGTCGACTTCGATCGTGCCCGCGGCCGGTGGGGTCAAGCCCGCCAGCGCGCGGCCGAACGTCGTTTTGCCCGCGCCCGAGACACCGGTGAGCGCGGTGCGGCTGCCCGGCGCCAGCTCCAGGTCGACGTCCTCGACGAGCGTCGTCCGCCCCGCCCGCACCGTGAGCCCGCGGACGACGAGCAGCGGGGAGGCAGGCGACGCGGCCGGAGGACCGTCGAAGCGCCTGGGGTCGGTGACGGCGGTGGACGGCACCAACCGGTGGTCGCGGAGTTCGGCGACATCGTCGGCGAAGGCACGCGCCAGCGTGAGGTCATGGGTCAGGATGAGCAACGCCGTCCCGGCACCGGAAAGCGCCGCCAGGCGGGTGATGAGCGCGGTCCTGTTCGCCGCGTCGAGACCACTGGTCGGTTCGTCGAGCACGAGAACACGGGGCCGGGTCACGAGAGTGGTGGCGAGGGCCATGCGCTGCTGCTGTCCACCGGACAGCTGGTGCGGGAACCGGCGCCACAGATCCGGCTCGAGTCCCGCGTCCGCCAAGGCGGTGCGGGCCGCCGTCAGCCGCGCGGCCCGGCCGTGGTGGTGAAGCGCGGCGAGTTCGGCCAGTACCGGGCCGCAGCGGCGGACCGGGTCCAGCACCGCCGACGGCTGCTGCGGCAGGTGGCCGATGAGGCCGGCCCGCGCTCTTCGCGGTGCGGACGCGGGCAGATCGAGCAGCGGGGATCCCGCGAGGCGGACCGAACCGGACAGCTCGATTCCCGGCCGGGTTCGTCCGGTCGCGGCGAGGCCCAGCGTGGTCTTCCCCGTGCCGGACGCGCCGAGCACGACGAGGACGTGGCCGGGTTCGAGGGCGAGTGAGACGTCCTCGAACAGAACGGTTTCCCCGGCGCGGGCGGAGAGTCCGTCGATCTCCAGCACGGTCACGGGATCATCCGCCGGGCGGCGAGCAGCCGGTCGGTGACGAGGTTGGTGCCGACACACAGGGCCATCAGCAGCGCGGCGGGCACCAGGACCACCGCGGGGGCGGTGTAGAGGGCTTCGCTGTTGCGTTCGATGACCACGGCCCAGTCCGGGGAGTCGGCGGGCAGGCCGAGTCCCAGGAAGTTCGCCGATGCCAGCAGGTAGAGCACTACGCCGAGCCGGGTGCCGGCGTCGGTCGCGACCGGACCGGCGACGTGCCGGGCGACGTAGCCGAAGTGGATCCGCGACCACGAATGTCCTTGCAGGGTCAGGGCTTCCACGGCGGTCCGGCAGCCTGGCGCCAGAGCCGCGGCCCGCACCACGCGGGTGATCGCCGGTAGCTGGAGGACGGCGACGGCGGGGACGAGCACGCCGGGCCCGCGGTGTCCGGTCGCGGCGAGCACCATGAGGACCAGCAGTGCGGGGAAAGCCAGCACGAGGTCGAGTGAGCGCATCACGGTCTCGTCGGCCAGCCGTCCGCGTCCGGCCGCGACGAGCCCGAGCGGCACCCCGGCGAGGTAGGCGAGCAGGAGCGCGGCGACCGTCATGCCGATCACGGGAAGACCACCCGCGAGGATCACGGTGAGCGTGTCGCGGCCGAGGACGTCGGTGCCGAGCGGATGGGCGGCGTCCGGTGCCCGCCACGGTGCCCCGACGGTCACCACGGGGCCCGCGACGACCGGTCCGGCCACCGCGAGCAGGAGCGGCACCGCGAGCAGCGACCAGCCGAGGGCCCTGCTCACCACGTGACCAGCTCCCGGCGTGGGGTCAGCCGGTGCGCGACGAGGTCGGCGACGAGGTTCCCGAGCACGACCACCCCGGCGAACACCAGCACGTATCCCTGCACCTGCGGGATGTCCCGGTTCTGCACGGCTTCGACGAAACCCGTGCCGAGGCCGGTGATCGCGAACAGGGACTCGACGATCACCGTGCCGGTCAGCAGCCCTTCGACGGCGCGGGCGAGTTGCTGTACGGCCGGCGCCGCGGCGGCGGGCAGGAGATGCCGCAGCACCACGGTGCGTTCAGGCAGGCCGAGCAGGCGCAGATGCTCGGCCACCGGTCCCCGCGTCCGCTCGGCGATCCCGATCCGGAGCTGCCGGGCGACGTCGCACAGTTGCCTGCCGACGAGCACGATCACCGGCAGTACGAGCGCCGCGGGACGCGCGGTGAAGTCCGTTCCGGCGGCGGTGGCCGGAAGCAACCCGGTGTAGACGGCGAATCCCGCGACCAGCAGCAGGCCGAGGACGAACTCCGGGATCGAGTGCAGGAACAGCGTGACGGCGTTGAGTGCCCGGTCGATCCGCGACCCTTCACGCAGGCCGCAGGTCACCCCGATGCCCAGCGCGAGGGGTACGAGCACGAGCAGGGTCACCCCGGCGAGCACCGCGGTGGCGGCGCAGCGGCGGGCGATCTCGTCGGTCACCGGGGCACCGGTCACGAGCGACCGGCCGAGATCGCCGGTGACCAGTCCCGAAAACCAGTTCCCGAACCGGTCGAGGAGCGGCTGGTCGAGACCGAGTCGTTGGCGGACGGTCGCCACCTGCTCGTCGGTGGCCTGTTCGCCGAGCACGACCGAGGCCGCGTCGCCGGGGAGCAACGCGGTCACGGCGAACGTCGCGACCAGCACGACCATCGCCTGCAGCACGGCGAACCCCAGCCGGCGCACGGTGTGACCCGGCACGTCAGGACAGCCGGGCGCGGTCGAACCTCGCCCAGTCGAAGGTGTTCGGCGGCGCGGTCACCAATCCGGAAACCCGCTTCGACACGGCGATCGTCCAGGTGCTGAACCCCCAGGCGAGCAGACCGCCGGAGTCGTGCACGATCCGCTGGGCGTCGCCGAACAGCGCCAGCCTGGCGGATTCGTCCGCGGTGGCCGCGGCACGGTCCAGGAGGGCGTCGAACTCCGGTGAGGCGAACCCGTTGACGTTGTTGGAGCCGCCGGTGCGGAAGCGCTGGTCGAGGAACGTCGCCACCGGCAGGGTGGCCGTGCGGGTGAGCGCGGCGACGCCCTTGGTCTTGATCTCACCGAAGTAAGTGCTCGACGCGCGCGTGTTCGGCGTGACGTCGAGTCCGATTTCCTTGAGCTGCTGGGAAATCAGTGTGGCCGCGGTGGCGAAACCCGGGTCGACGTCGCTGGTTTCGAGGGCGAAGGCGAGCCCCTCGGCTCCTGCCTCCCGCACGAGCGCCCTGGCCAGTTCCCCGTCGCGCCGGCGTTGGGGGATCCCGGCGGCGTACCCGCGGAGTCCCTTGCCGAACAGGTCGTTGCCGATCTCGCCGCGACCGGCCAAGGCGACGCGGTTCAGCGCCTCTCTGTCCACTCCGGACAGTACGGCGCGCAGCAACCTCGCGTCGGTGAACGGCGGCTGTGTCAGGCGCAGGATCAAGCCCTGCATGGTCGTTCCCTTGGCTTCGAGCAGCGAGACGCGCGCGTCGCCGGTCAGCCGGGCGGCGGTGCCGGCCGCCAGATCGTGGGCGTAGTCGACCTGCCCGGACAGCAAGGCGTTGACGCGCGCGGTTTCGTCGTTGACCGGGACGAATTCCAGCTCGTCGATGCCCGGCGCGCCGTCCCAATAGGACTCGTTCTTGCGGAACACCGCCGGGCCACCGGGAGTGAACGAGACGAAGCGGAACGGGCCGGATCCGATCGGTGCCGTGAAGTCCGTCGTCCCGGCGGGCACGATCTCCGCACCCGGCGCGCCCCACCCCGACGGGAATTCGAAGTCGGGAGCGGTCAGCGTCAGTGCGAGTTCGGTGGGCGACACCGCCTTGCTGCGGGCGAAGTCCACCTTCGCGAAGTATTGCCGGGACGAGGAAGCCAGTGCGGGATCGGCGATCCGCCGGAAGCTGTGGAGCACGTCGTCCGCGGTGACCGGGCGCCCGTCGTGGAAGGCCGCCCGCCGCAGCCTGATCCGCCAGCGCGTGCCGGAGGCGTCGCTTTCCCAGGACTCGGCCAGTCGCGGACGCAACGAGGTGTCGGCGTTGTAGGCGACGAGCGTGTCGAACAGCGCCTTGGCCCGCGCCTGGTCGACGAAAAGCGAGACCTGGGACGGATCCAGGGATTCCTTCGACCCGCCCGCGGCGAACGCGACCCTCAGCCTGCCCGTGTCCGACGGCGCGGTGCCGCAGGCGGCCAAGGGCGCGAGTGCGGCCAGGGTGAGCAGGCGCCGACGAGTGAGCGGATGACGCGTCATAGGGACCTCCGGGACATCGAGCACTGTCCCGGGCGCGTGGCCGCACGTGAACGGGACCCCGCTCCGTACTCCACGACAGTGGGGGTGGGCAGCACTCGGCGGGCAGTCCGGCTCACGGCACAGGCCGTTCACGGTTGCGGGTCAGCGCCGGATTCGCACCGGCTTCCCCCGACGGGCGCTTTCTTGCGTTGTGCCGCACACGGTAACCCATGACCGAGGTGTGCTAGACAGGATGAAGATCACGAGGGGAGCGCGGTGGACCGGGAACTCGCGGCAGGCTGGGTGCGACGATGGGACGTCCAGCAGGAACGCTACGTCGCCGACCGCGAAGAACGCTTCGCCGTCCTGATCGACGTCGTCGAGCACATCTGCCGTGACGTCGCCGAGCCGCTGGTGCTCGACCTCGGCTGTGGCCCCGGATCGCTGGCCACCAGGCTCGCCCGGCGGCTTCCGCGAGCGCGAGTCGTCGGCATCGACAACGATCCGTTCCTGCTCGCCCTCGCCGAGGCCACCCGGCCCGAGCACGCGGACATCGAGTACGTCCGAGCCGATCTCGCCGAGCCCGGCCGGCTGGGGTGGCGGCCGATCGACGCCGCGGTCTCGACCACCGCGCTGCATTGGCTGCGTCCCGAACGGCTCGCCGAGGTCTATCGCGACCTCGCCGTCGCGCTGAGGCCGGGCGGAGCGCTCGTCAACGGCGACCATTTCCACGACCCGCGACCCGGCATCCGCGACCTCACCGAAATGGTCAAGAACCGCCGTGCCGCGCGGGCCGGAGTCGGGACCCACGAGGACTGGAAAAGCTGGTGGGCCGCGGTCGCGGCCGATCCCGCGCTGCGTGAGCGGTTCACGGCCGACGAGTTGCGGGGCATCTCGACCGGCTACGGCAACCGGCTCAGCCCGCAGGAGCACACCAGACTGCTCGGGGAGGCGGGCTTCGCGGAAGCGGCCCCGGTGTGGCAGTTCGGCGACGACTACGTGCTGGCGGCGCTGCGCCTGCCCTCCGGGCTCAGTCCGACCAGCTGACCAAGCCGACGTAGCCGAAGCGCTGGTGGCCGCAGCCGGTCCAGGTGACGAGATAGCCCTGGGCGCGTTTCTGCTGGGCGAGCTGGGAGCCCGCCGCGTTGCACTCGGCGAGGGTGGACCCGGTGACGGTCTGCTGGTAGTACGCGGGCGCGGCTTGCGCGGGCGTGGTGACGGTGATCGACAGGACGGTGATCGCCGTGGCGGCGAAAAGTTTCTTCAGCACCGGGTCAGCCAAGCAGATCGTCCGGTGCCGGTCTGCGGGTAATTTCCGCACAGTTCCCGTGGTTCCGGGCTTGCTCCGCCGGACACCGACGAGTGAAATCCGGCAAAACGGGTAAACCCCGGTATGACTGAGGGTCGAGTGGCGGTGTTCGCGCCGTCTCCACAGCTGACGGTGACGGTGGAAGAGCTGGACGGGGCGCCCGACGTCCACGTGCACGCGGGCGGACAGGGGGTGTGGCAGTCGCGGATGATCGAGGCGCTCGGCGCGCGGGCGGTGTTGTGCTGTGCGCTCGGCGGGGAAACCGGACAGGTGCTGCGGCATCTGATCGGTGTCGATGCCGAGGTCCGCGAAGTCGCCGCACGCAACGGCGCCTACGTACACGATCGGCGGGACGGCCGTCGTGACGAGATGGTGCGGATGCCCGCGGACGCGTTGACCCGGCACGAACTCGACGATCTGTACGAGTTGACCCTGGTCCAGGGGTTGCGCGCGGACGTCGCCACCCTGAGCGGGCCGGACGAGGACGACGTGCCGGTGCCGCATTCGATGTACGAGCGGCTTGCCCGGGATCTGGGCACGCAGGGTACGCCGGTCGTGGTGGACCTGTCCGGGGAACGACTCGCCTGTGCGCTGGCGGGCGATCCGGCGGTGATCAAGGTCAGTCACGAAGAGATGGTCGAGGACGGGCTGGCCAAGTCGGATTCGCTGGCCGATCTGGCGGACGGTTGCCGTGAGCTGGCGTCGGGTGGTGCCCGAGCGGTCGTCGTGTCCCGCGCGGCCGAGGAGACGCTCGCTTACCTGGAAGGAAAGCTGGTGCTGGTGGAATCGCCGGACCTGAGCCCGGTCGACACCCGCGGCGGCGGGGATTCGATGACCGCGGGGCTGGCGGTCGGTCTCGCGCAAGGCCGGTCACTGGAGGACGCGGTGAAGCTCGGGGCCGCGGCGGGCGCGATCAATGTGACACGACACGGTCTCGGTTCGGGTAGCGACGGCGCCGTGCGGGAACTCATGGGACGAGTACGCCTGAAACCGTGGGAGGCCTCCTGATGCGTGCCCTGATCACCAATGACGACGGTATCGACTCGCCGGGTTTGGCGGCGCTGGCCCGCGGCGCCGCGGACCACGGCTGGACCGTGGTGGTCGCCGCACCCGCGGCGGAGGCCAGCGGCACCAGCGCGGGCCTGACCGGAGCAGGGGAAGGGGGGCGGGTCGCGGTCGAACGACGGGAACTGCCCGGCCTCCCCGAGGTCCCGGCGTTCGCCGTCGCCGCGCACCCCGGGCTGATCGCCTTGGCCGCCGCGCAGGGAAGGTTCGGCGAGCCACCGGAGATCGTGCTGTCCGGGGTGAACCACGGGGCGAACGTCGGGCGCGCGATCCTGCACTCCGGCACGGTCGGTGCGGCGCTGACCGCCTCGATCAACGGTGCCAGGGCGCTCGCGGTGTCCCTCGACGTGGGATTGGCGCCCGGGCCGCGACCCCACTGGGACACCGCCGTCGGTGTCGCCGCGACGCTGTTCGACAGGCTCACGGAACTGCCCGCCGGCACGGTCCTGAACCTCAATGTGCCCGATCTCGCCGAGGTGGGGCCGCCGAAGCGCACCGGGCTGGCCGAATTCGGTGCGGTGCGCAGTCACGTCCAGAACGACGAGGACGACACGTTCACCCTCACCGCCGTCACGGGCGAGGGTGAGTTGTCACCGGGCAGCGACGCCCGGCTGCTGAGTGAAGGCCACGCGACGGTGACCGCGCTGAACTCGGTCGCCGAAGACCCCGGCCTGGCTTGGTGAGCATCCGCATGCCTTCCGACGACCGGGAAGACGTGTCCGCCGCAGCGCTCGCCGAGCTGACCCCGGAGCAGCGAAAGGCGCGGCTGGGCCTGGCGCTGCTGCCGCTGGTGCAGGAACACCAGCCCATCCTCGCCGGGCACGTCACGAAAGCACTCCTGAAACTGGACGACGACGAGGTGCGCGCCTTGCTCGCGGACGATGCGCGCCTCGAACGGAAGATCGACGAAGTGACGACCGAACTCGCACGCCAGGACGTTCGACGCGAGGACCTCGGTCAGGTGGAGTGACACGTCGAGGGAGCCCAGGGCCCCTGGGCTCCGCGCTCCGCCCAGGCGAAGCCGGAGCAGCACCGCGTCGCCGGTGAAAGCCGAGGAGAGGTCGCAGCCGCTGACGGGGCCCTCGTGCCGTCGGCGGAGCGAGTAAGACGGTCAGTGTGCTCGCTCTCGGTTTCCCGGAGGGACGCCGAGGGCGAGCAGGGCCGCGTCGTCGCTGAGGCCGTCGCCGAAACTGTCGAGCAGGTCGGTGAGGTCGGCGATGAGCGCTTCCGGTGATACGGGTGCGAGTTCACCGGCGCGGGAGCGGAGGGCCTCTTCGCCGTAGAGGGCGCGGTCGTGGCCGGTGCGGGCTTCGGTGAGCCCGTCGGTGTAGAGCAGCATCGTGTCTCCGGGGCGTAGCACCGTTTCGGCCGTGGTGAAGACCGGGTCGGGCAGGAAGCCGATCAGCATCCCGCCCGGGGTGGGGAGATAGTCGGCGTCACCGTCGGCGCGGATGACGAGCGCCGGCGGGTGCCCACCCGCGGCGAGCCGCACCCGCACGGCGTCGCCCTCGGCTTCCAGAGTGCCGGAGATCGTCGTGCAGAAACGGGTGTCACCGCCGGTGTATCGCTGGTACAGCACGGAGTTCAGCGTGATCAGCGTGGCGACCGGGTCGGGATCGTGCATCGCGGTGGTGCGCAGGGTGTAGCGGATCAGCGAGGTCACCGCCGCCGCCTCGGGGCCTTTGCCGCAGACGTCGCCGAGAAAGAACGCCCACCGGCCGCCCGCGAGCGGGAACAGGTCGTAGAAATCGCCGCCCAGCTGGTCGGGTGAGGCCGTGTGGTAGTGGGCGGCGGACCGGAGGTTCGGGATCTGCGGCAGGGCCGCGGGCAGCAAGCTCTTCTGCAGGACCGCCAGCGCCTGCCGCAAGCGTGCCCGGTCGGCGTCCGCGTGCTTGCGTGCTTCTTCGGCGATCCGGCGTCCGCGCAGGAGTTCCCCTTCGTAGGAGCGGCGTTCGCGTGCGTCGAAGATCGTGGTGCGGATCAGCAGTGGCTCGCCTCCGCTGCCGCGTTTCACCACCGAGGTCACCAGCACCGGCAACTGATCGCGACCGGCGGTGCGCAGTTCCAGCGCGATGCCCTTCGCTTCGCCGTGCAGGTGCAGCAGCGGTGCGAAATGCGTTTCGTGGTAGAGCTTCCCGCCGACGCTGAGCAGATCGGAGAACCGCTTCCGGCCGACGACCTCGTCGCGCCGGTAGCCCAGCCACTCCAGCAGCGTGCCGTTGATCTTCGCGATCGTGCCGTCCATGAGGGTGGACAGATAGCCGCAGGGAGCGTTCTCGTAGAGCTCCTCGGCGCTGTCCTCCAGCAAGGCCGAAAAGGACACATCCGTTCCCGCGTCGTCGGGCTGCTGTGGCGGGCACTGTCCGCTGGGGGACATCAATGCCGGTGTTCCAGGAATTCCAGGATGGCGCCGGCGGTCGCTTCCGGTGCGCTCAGCTGGGGGCAGTGCCCGACCGCGTCGAGGGTGCGCAACCGGCTGCCCGGGATCGACGCCTGCACGAAGGCACCGACCTCCGGCGGGGAAATCACGTCCTGCGTGCAGTCCAGGATCAGCGTCGGGACGTCCACTCCGGCCAGCTCGGCGCGTGAGTCGGAGAGAAACGTCGTGCGGGCGAACACCCTGGCGATCGCCGGGTCCGTGGCGCAGAAACTGGCGGTGAGCTCCTCGCCCAGTTCCGGCCGATCGGGGTTGCCCATGATCACCGGGGCCATGGCCGAAGCCCAGCCGAGGTAATTGGATTCCAGCGACTCCAAGAGTTCCTCGATGTCCTCGGCGCTGAACCCACCGCGATAGTCCCCGTCGTCGATGTAGCGGGGCGACGGTACGAGCAGGACCAGCGACGCGAACCGGTCGCGCGCGGCCTGCACCGCGAGCACGCCCGCCATGGCGCTCACCGAATGCCCGACGAACGTGACCTCGCGCAGGTCGAGTTCCTCGCAGACGTCCAGCACATCGCGTGCGTAACCGGCCAAGGACGAATACCGTCGTTCGTCCCAGGCGGACCATTCCGATCGCCCCGAACCGACGTAGTCGAAGGAAACCACGCGATGGCGCTCGGCCAGCATCGGCGCCACCAGGCGCCACATGTTCTGGTCACAGCCGAACCCGTGCGCCAGCATCACCACCGGCCCGGCCGCGGGCCCCGTGACGACGACGTTGTTCCTTCGGCTGACATCCATCCCCGCATCCTCGCATCCCGCTCCGCCGCGATGGAACTTAGCAACCGGCGAGCCGTGCCGCCGTCCGGTCGAGCGAGGGTTTCGGCCCGGTCGTCGACGGCGGCGGCGACGCGAAGCCCACACCTTCCGCGTGGCCTGTCCGTCCGGCCGTCCGATACGGGAGGCGCGTTACCGCCCACGTCCGGTCTGGTTCTGGAGCCGGTCGATCAGCTCCGACGCTTCCGCTTTGGTCAAGGTCTCCGGAATCGTCTCACCCGCCTCCTGGGCGAGAGTGCCCAGGTAGGAGCGCTGGGGTCCGGTCATCGGCTCGTCACCGGTCGCCCAGTCTTCGCGGGGCTTCTCCGGGCTCGGGGTGTCGCTCGGCTGTGTGTTGTCGCTCATCTGACGTCCTTCTGCTGGGCACATGGTCGTGCGGCGATTACCCGGTCGGGCGGGAACACACACCTCTCAAGGGAAGGTGCTCGCGAATTCCGGCCGCCGCGTTTCGCCGTCCGGCACGATGCCGTCGTGTTCGGCGACGGCGACGACACCCCGTGTGGAGGGCATGTGACCCTTCGCACGCCCCAAGGGAGAGACCCCGCGCACGACACATCGGCCCTTCGGCTCAATAGGCCCGCCCATGCCGGTCGGAACGCGACTCCGGCCGGAGAATCGATCAAGGGGTTGAGACCCGGAGCCGCCGGGTACCTCAGGTTTCATGTGGATGGTGCTGGTGACCCCGATGGTGATCATGGTGTTCGCCCTGATCATGGAACGCGTCGAAGTGACCGTTCCCGTCGTCAGACCGCGCCCGTCGAATCCGGTGCCGGTCGGCCCCCGCCCGGCACCAGGGCGCCAGGGGCCACCCGCGGCGGTCCGGTTTCGGGTGGTCGACCAGGCACCTTCCTTCGGAGTGCGGGGTAGCGCGAAGGCGGCGTAGCGGGCCGCCCTGGAACTCCGGGGTGGACTCGTGTGAAAAAACCCGGCGACGCGGGTGGCTTCTTCTTCGACAATGGCAGGCATGAAGGTCGAAGTCGTCGTCGCCCATCACGAATGCGCGACTCTGCGCGTCGGTGAGGTGTTCCTCAAGATCGACGCCGACCAGGCGCGCACCGACATCGAGGTCGAGGCGATGACGCTGGCCCCGATCCCCACTCCGGAGATCTTGTGGCGCGAGCCGCCGGTGCTCGCGCTCGCCGCACTTCCGGGTGAGGCGCTCGGCCGCCTCGGCGAGCCATCGGCGGCGTCGCCATCGGCCTGGAGCGCGGCGGGTGCCGCCGTGCGGATGCTGCACGACGCGCCGCTGCCACCCCGACGCGGCCGAAGCCCCGGCGAGTTCGCATCACGACTCGACGCCGAATGCGAGTGGCTCCTCACCAACGGCGTCCTCCCCGCCGATCTCATCACGCGGAACCGGCAGGTCGCCGAAGCCGCGCTCCGGCCGTGGACACCGGTGTTCACGCACGGCGACCTGCAGGTCGGCCACGTATTCGTCGACGGCGACGAGATCACCGGCGTGATCGACTGGACCGAGGCGGCCCGCGGCGACGCCCTGTTCGATCTCGCCACCTTGACGCTCGGCCACAGGGAACATCTCGACGACGTCGTCGCCGGCTACGGCGCTGACGTCGACCTCGACGTGATCCGCGCGTGGTGGTCGTTGCGGAGCCTGCTGGGGATCCGCTGGCTGGTCGAGCACGGCTTCGACCCGGCCGCGCCAGGCTGCGAGATCGACGTGCTGAAAGCCACTATGTGAACCATGTTCGTCTCCGACCCCACCGCGATCGTTTGACGCGTACGACAGTGGGGGCGTGACTCGCGGAATCCCGGACTCGCCGCCGGCGGTGTCCCGCGTTCGAGCACGCGAGACACCGCCGGTACCGAGCTCAGCGAGGATAGGAGAGGTAGCGGTCTCCCCAATGACCGCTGAAGTTCACCGGCTTACCGGACATGTCCCAGCCGAGGAGGTTGTCCTCTCCGGTACTCACCAGCAGATCCCGGACGACCTTCGTCATCGGCCCGGGATGAGCCTCGTGCCAGGCGTCCCGGTTGTTGTAGGCGACCCCCCATTCGTCCGGGTCGGGCGACTCGCGGATCCACCAGAAGGTGCCCCCCGCGCCGTTGATCCCCCACGGATAGAGCCCGCCCGGTTCCGGGAACAGCCGGTACGGGACGCCCTCCAGATAGCCGAGATCCTCGTCGCCGAAGATCTCCAGCAGCTCGGCGTTCTCCCGCTTGACGTTCGCGCACTCCTCGAGGCCCTCGCTCGGGTTCGAGAAGGCGATGACGTCGCGGAATCCTCCGGAGGGAAACCGGGTGAGCAGCTCCTTGTAGTCGCCGGGAAGCGGTGTCCCCAGTTCGCGTTCGACGGTGGCCCAGTCCAGCTCCGGCCGGAAGTCCCCGGCTCGCCAGTCGACGAGCTCGCAGATCTCGTCGACGTACGAGCGTTTCGGCACGTCTGTCATCTGTTCTCCTGGTGCTCAGGCCGCTCGGAACGACGGACAGGTTTCCTTCACGAGGTTACCGGTGGGGACGTTCTCGATCTTCGCGAAACACTTCGCACCGTTCGACGCGATCGCCTCGATGAAGATCCACCTCGGCATCGCGGCCGTGGCGGTCGGATACTGCACATGGACCTCGTAGATGACCGACACGTCCTGGTTGGGATACCGGTCCAGCATGTTCCCGACCGCGTTCTCGACCCGCTTGACGTCGGAGAGGTTGACCGTCGACCACTGGGTGACGATGTTCTCCACCGACATGGAACCGTGCAGCCTGGCCGCGACCAGGTGTCCCTTGTGGACCGGCGTCCCGTTCAGTTTGGGCGGGGAGATGTCGGGGTGTCCCACCGGAGCGTCCGGATCCCCGTGTCGCGTCGACGTCTTGTTCACGCACACGATGCCGCCGGTCGCCCGCTTGGCCGGTTTGCCGAGCCAGGTGAAGTCCTGCATGGGGTAGTTGAAGGAGATGTTCGCCGGGATCACGCTCTTGAAACAGCCTTCGACTTCCCGCTGCCGGGCGATGGTGCCGAGCTTCTGTCCCGGTTGCGGACTGACCGTGGGCTGTTTCTTGTGCTCCTCCTCCAGTTTCTTGTGCAGCGCCTCCCTGTCGACGACCTCGCACGCCGGCGGAGCGGCGGCCGAAGCCGCGACGCCCGGCTTCTTGCATCCCTTGAGCTGCCTGATCAGGTCACGCAGGTTGTCGGCGATGCGGCGGCCGGCCATCTTGACGTCCTTGAAGGTGCGGATGCCCTTCACGATGCGCACGGTGGCACTGACCGCGTCCGGGATCTTCCGCAGCACCGAAGCGATCTTGAGGATCGGCAACGCGTTGATGACGGTCATGACGCAGGAGATGAAGTCGCCTTCCATGAAGCACCGTTTCGCGTCGGTGTAGCCGATCAGGTCGAGGATGACCTGGCCGCCCTCCTCGACGATCAGGCCCATCAGGTCCTTGTTCGCGTCCGCGCGGGCACGGTTGTACTCGTCGACACCGGCTTGGCCTTTTTCCGCGCGCAGCAGCTCTTCTTCCTCCGGTGTCAGCGCGGGGACCTCGCTGTCGTCGGTGATGGCCTGTTCGGCCTCCGCGCGTTCCCGCGCCTCTTCTTCCTGCCGGAGTTGCTCCTGCATCTCGGCCAGCTGGTCCTGGATCGCCTTGGCGTCCGCTTCGGCGTTCGCCGCTCTGTCCTCGACGTTCTTCGCGTACTTCTCGGCGTTGGTCGCCGCCGAGTCGGCGTCCCTGGCGTGCTCCGCGGCCCGGTTCGCGGACTCGCGAGCCGCGTCCGCGTCCCGCTGGGCCTGTGCCGCCGCCTGCTGGGCCGCGGTCGCGTGCTGCTGGGCCCGGTCGGCCGCGGCGACGGCTTCGTTCGCCGCGCGCGTGGCGTCGTCAGCGGCCTTTCGCGCCGCCGCCGCGTCCGCCGCGGCCTTGTCCGCCGCCCGGCCCGCCAAAGCGGCGTCGGCGGCGGCCTGGTCGGCCGCCGCACGGGCGGCCTTGGCGTCGGCCTGCGCGTCGGCGTCGACGGCGTCGGCCTCGGCCGACGCCTTCCTGGCGGCGGCGGCGGACACGGCCGCCGCCGCCGCGGACTGCTGGGCCGTCGCGGCGGAGCGTGCCGCGTCGGCCGCCGAACCGGCGGCCGCGGCCGCGGCTTCGAACGCCGGCTTGACCTCGAGCCCGGCGTTCCTGGCCGCCTCGGCCGCGCGGTTCGCCTGAGCGGTCGCGTCGGTGGCGGCGGCCTGCGCGGCCCGCACCTGGGTGTCACCGACGTCCTTCGCCCGGTTGGCCACCATCAGCACGAAGTCGGCGTCGATGTCGTCTCCGGTGAACGGGCTGACCAGGGTGATCGCCTGGTCGGCGGGCGCGGCGATCCCGGAACCCGACAGTCCTGCGGCGACGGCCGCGCGGGTGGCGATCCCGGCCTGGGTCGCGGCGGTCGCGGCCTCCGCCGCGGCCGCGTTGGCCTCTTCCTGGGTCCGGTGCGCGGAGCCGAGGGCTCGCTCCGATTCCACCGCCGCCTGCTGAGCCAGGTTCGCCGCGTTACGGGCGTTCTCGGCGGCACGCGATTCCGCCGCCGTCGCCTCTTCCGCCGACGCTCGCGCCTTCAGCGCCTCCGCGTGCACCGCGGCCGCTTCCCGCTCGGCGCGCGCCGCCGCCTCGTCGGCCCGTGCCGCCGCGGCCCGCGCCTCGTCCGCGGCCGCCCGCGACTTCTCCGCCGCGACCTCGGCTTCCCGCGCCGCCGCACGTGCCTGGGACGCCGCTGCCTGCGCTCGATCCGCGTGAGCGCGTGACCTGCCCGCGGCGGCCTGTGAGTCCGTCGCCGCCGCACGCGCCGTTGTCGCGGCCTGCCCGGCCTGAGTGGCGAGGCCGTCGGCCGCCTGTGCGGCGTCCCTGGCCGTGTTCGCCTCGGTCCGTGCCTGAGTCGCCGCGGCACGCACCTTCTGCTTGTCCTCTTGAAGGACCTCCGACGAGCTTTCGGCCCGGGCGGCCAGCTGTTCGAGCGCCTGGGCCTTCTTCGCCGTCGTTTCGGCCGACTGCCGTACTCGCGCCGCCTCTTCCCGTGCCTGGTGGGCCTTGCCCTCCTCGAGGCCGGCGTGCTGATCGATGTCGGCGGCGACCTGCTCCAGACGCCGCGCCTCCTTGGCGGCGTCGGCGGCGACCTGTTCCTGTCCCTGGGCGGCGACGCGCTTCTCGGAAGCGATCCGCTGCTGTGCTTCCGCCTCCTGCCGCTTCTGCTGAGCGATGCCCGCCTCGCGTTTGGCCTTGTCGCGCTCGCTAGCCGCTTCCTGCTGCTTCGCCTCGGCCTCCTGCCTCTTGCGCGCGGCCTGGTCACGCCACTGCTCGGCTTCCTGCCGCTTGGCGTCGGCCACGTCACGTTCGCGTTCGGCGTCCGTGCGCGCCTGCTTGACCTTCGCGGCATGTGCTTTGGCGTTCTGCAGCGCGGTTTCCGCGTCGATCTTCGCCTGCTGTGCCTGCGCCGCCGCCTGAGCGGCCGCCGCGGCCTGCTCACGAGCCGCCTGAGCCAGGCGGTCCGCCGCGGCGGCGTGGGACTGGGCGTTTTCCCGCCAGCGCCGGGCGTTCTCTGCCCGGGCCTCGGCCTTCTCCGCTGCGTCGGTCGCCGCGGCGTCGGCGGAGATCGCGTCGATCGCGTGGGCCGCGGTTTCGGCCGCCTGTTTCGCGGCGTTCGCCGCCGCGGCCATTCCCTGGACGACTTTCGCCCACTGGGTGCCGTGCGGCATCTGGTTCTGCACCAGGATGTCCACCTGAGCACTCGCCAGCGCGGCCGCGGACTGGGCCTGCTGCGCGTCGGTCCGCGCGTCACGGACGAAGCGCGCGCCCTCGTCCTTCGCCCGCTGATACAGCTCGGGATGATAGGTGTGCCCGGCCTGGTCGGCGGCCAGCGTTCGCGCCGCTTCCCGTGACGCGTTCGCCGCCAGCGTCATGTCGTTGGCGGTCCGCTCCAGCGACCGGACCGCGTCGGCGTGCGCGGCGAGCAGCTGCTGACGCGCCCGCATGACCCGCGCGATCCGTTGGGCCAGTTCCGAGTTCGCCTCGGCTTCCTTGCGCTGCTTCTCCAGTTCGGCCAGCTGCCGTTCCCTGGCCTCCGCGTCGCGTTTGGCCGCGGCGAGATACCCGGTCTTGAGGTATTCCTCGATCGCGGCGTCACCTTGGGCCAGCGCCGCCTTGGCGGCGGCGGAGACCTCCGGCGTCCCCCGGTCCGCGGCGACCTGCACATGCGCTCGCCGCCGGTCCCGGAGTTCCTTCTCGTACGCTCCGGTCCGGCGGTCCTGCTCCGCGGCGATGTCCCGCCCGAAGGCCAGGAAGTTCACGCGATCGTAGGCGTTGCCCCGCAGCGCGCGGTCGACGGCGGCGTTGAAGGCCGGGCCGCCGGTACCCGCCAGCGACTCGATCACCTTGCGGTTGCGGTTGTCCGCCTCTTCCTTGCGTTGCTTCGCCCGCGCTTTGGCTTCCTGATGCCCCCGTTCGAAGAACACCGTGATGGCCGCGTCGTCACCGGTTTCGGCCTTCCGCCGGGCCTCCCGGGCAGCCACCCGGACTTCCTCGTCCTCGTCCAGTGCCGCGATGTCGGCGAGCAGATCCAGGCGCAGCTGCCGCAGCAGCGCTTCCTCTTCCGGATCGCTCGACGCCGCCGCCGGAGCGGCCGGCGGGGTCGAAGCCGGTGGCTGAGCCGGTACCTGTCCAGTGGCCGCGACCGCCGGTACCGCGGGCGCGGCCGAGGCGATCTCCGACCCCGCACCCGAGATGACCAAGGCCGTGGACACGGTCAGCACGACCGCGCCCCGGCACCATCTCGAAACAGGCGATCCTGGTCTGACGCGTCGCGTCTTCCTTTTCATGGCACACCACTCCCCAGTAGTCGAAACCCAGTAGTCGAAAAGATCGTGAAATCAACGAAACCGCATACCGGAAATGTTTTCCGGGCATCTCGACAAGCGGAACGAGGATCAGCGCGCGCTTCCTCGTCCCGCTTGTCGGAAAGAACTTGATTCACGGTTGACAATGCATGCCGAAACGTCTTTTCGTGAACGAAAGTCGAGTTTCGGAGATCAGTGAAGAGTTGCTCGTTTTCAGCCTGCGGGAGACATTTGATCCCGGTGTTCTTTCGCATGCCTTTCGACACTCGCCCAGTACTGGGTCTGGCCATCCGCGAAGGTACCGTCGGCGGTCCAGTTGCCCCGGTTCTTGTCCGCCTTCGCGGCGATCATCGCCCACACCGGGTCGACGCTCGCGTTGGCCCGCTCGATCACCGTCCGCCAGTACCTGGCCTGCTCGGCGCAGGCCAGTGCTTCGCGCTCCCAGACCGCACGGGCCTCGTCGGCCTTTTCCCTGGTGGTGGCCCATGCCCGGGCGGCGACGGCGCGAGCCTGCTCCGCCGCGGCGCCTTCGGCGGCGAGCGCCTCTCGCTCGGCTTCCTCGGCATCGGCGATGAGCTGGGGGATCAGGGCGTAGAAGCGGACCCCGGCCTCCTGGGTGCGGATACGGAAGATCTCGATGTCCGTCGCGGACGCCGCCATCCACTCGGAGGCGAAGAAGGATCGAAGGTGACTGTCCGTGCCCCCGGCGCGCAACGCGTACTGCGCGGCCAGCCGTACCTGCTCGCCCGGATCGAACTCCGCCAGCAAGCGCACGAAGGCGCGATCCTCGTCGAGAATTTGCTGTTTGTGCTGCTCATCGGCCTCGCGGGCGGCATCGTCGAGCGCCTTCGCCGCGGCGAAACCGGTTCGGAAGAACTGCTCCTGCTGCGCCGAGGTGCCCTTGTACGCGGCCGTGGCCTCGGCGTGCACGTTCGGCGAATACCGCGCGCTGTAGTTGTTCATGACCCGGCGCGCGAACTCCTTGTTGCGCGCGTGGTAGTCCTCGGCGCGCTTCCGGGCCGCCGGGAAGCCGGTCCGGACGAACTCCCGCAGCGCCGGCTCACCCTGGTCCGAACGCAGTGCCTGCCACGCGGCCACCCTGACCAGGTCTTCCGAGTGGTACAGGGCGTTCTGCCGCACGATTGGATAGTAAATCGAATTCTCGATACCCGGCACACTAGAGCCGATGGCCGTTTCTGTTACTCCATTCGCCGTAGCGACATTGGCGCCGATCCCGATGATCGACGCCATGAGGGCGCCGATCATTGCACGAAGTCTCATCCCCAGAACCCCAGACCCCAGAATTGCGTGCCTATGCACGCCGAAGACGACTATGGCACAAGGACACAACGCCCGTAAAGGACGTGATCCACGTCACAGTCGCGGTCCTTTTTCGTCGTGACCTGATCTCCTGTTCGCACGCGCGTTGGAGACCGAATTCCGGCCTCGCGCGCTTTATTCAGGGAGAGGATGTCTTGAACGGATACTGGGGTCCCTCCGGCGTGCCATCGGCACGGCGAAGAGGGGTTTTCAAAAGATTGATCGTCGCCACCGCGATCGTCGCGACGGCGGCCTCTGTCGCGATGCCCGGCACGGCCGTCGCCGCGCCGCAATCGGGGCCGTCGGCCGCGGCGCAGTCCACGGATATCGACAAGGGCAACGCCGCCGCCGTGTTGAACATCGTCGCCGGGCCCGAACTGCTGATCCTCAGCGACCGGGGTTTCGTCGCCGCGATGTACTACGCGGCCGACGACATCGACAAGCAGCACCCCCTCGAACCGGAGCACCAGAAGCTCAAGGAGACGGCCATCGCCGCGCTCGCCGCCGACGGTGAGGCGACGTCCACCCAGTGGATCAAAGTCGGGATCCACGACGCGCACCGGGAGGACCAGAAGCTCGTCACCGAGCGTCGGCAGCAGCAGGCACAGGAACGCGCCGCCAAGGCACTGGCGGCCTCGACCTTGAGCATCCCGGCCGACAACACCGTCCTGGCGAAGTCGATCTTCGACTTCATCGTCCACTTGGACCTCAACGCCGACGGCTACAAGGACATGGCGGTCAAAGAGGCCGCACGGGCCGCCCTGCGGGGTACCGCGGACGACCAGTGGCGCTTCTTGACCGTCGGGCTCTTCGTGGAGCACAGGAAAGACGCGGATCGGGTGATCCAGGACGACGCCACCAAGGACGAAGCGGCCAAGGCCGCCGAGCGGGCGAAGGCGGCCAAGGCGAACGCCGTGTCGCACACGCTGGGATCCGTGCCCCAGACGCGCCTGGAGTACCTGATCAACCTGAAGGACCGGGACTTCGTCGTCGAAATCTGGAAGTCCGTGCCCCGTGACACCGAGGTGCACGGCGCCGCCGAAGACGCCGTCGGCAGCCTCGATCCCGCCGACTGGACCTTCTTCATCAACCAGGGCGCCGAGGAGGCGCACCTGCGCGACATCGTGAACGAGCTGAACAAGCGCGATCAGGAGTACATCCGCCAGATCACCGAGCTGCGCACCCGCGCGGCGAGCCAGCTGATCCGGCCCGCGCTGGTGGCGGCCGCCGACGCGGCCCTCGCCGCCAAGCGCAGCGACCGCGAGAAGTTCCTCCGGTCCGGCCAGTACGAGAACCTGGTCCAGACCCTGCGCGTCGACGCGCTCAGCGGCATCGACGTCTACCTCACCCACCGCAACGGCGACGTCGTCCTCGAGCAGTGGCAGCCGGGCAACCGGCCGGAAGTGCAGTGGAGGATCGAGCCGGGCCTGAGCAATCCCGAGTGCTTCTCGTTCCAGTCGGTCAGCAGGCCCAACCACTACCTGCGCTGGCGGTCGGGAGCGTCCTCGGCGGTCAACGCGGCTGTCATTCCGCCGCAGTCCAAGCGCGTGACGGCCCACGTCGACCCGACCGACGGCTCGGACGTGTTCAAGGGCGACGCCACCTGGTGCGTGCGCGGTGACGCGTCCGGCGTCTCCATCCGTCCGTCGCGCAATTCCGGCAGGTACCTGTTCGTCACCGGCGCGATCGACGACGACTACTACGCCGTCGCGACGAAGTGGCACGCCGAAGCACCTCAGGCAGCGCATCCGATCGACCGGCGTTACGCCGCGGAGAAGCCGCTGCGCGACAAACTCGGCAAGCCCGTCGGCGACTTCGTCCCCGAAGGGACCGCCAACGGCGTCAGCCTGGGCCACCGGGTGTACGACAACGGCAGGCTCTACCTCACGGCGGGCAACGACGGCACCAACCAGCGCATCGCGGTGCAGGCGGTCTACAAGGGGCCGGTTCTCGACAAGCTCCTCGCGCTGGGTGGTCCGGCCGGGGTCGGCGGCGCGATGACCGACCAGGTGCCCACCAAGGACGGCAACGGTCAGGTGCTCCGCATCGTCAAACCCACGATGGGCGGTCAGAACCTCCACATCGTCTGGAGCGCGTCGACGGGGGCCCACATGGTCTTCGGCCTGATCGGCGAGATCTGGGCGGCGTCGGGCGGCGAAACGGGTCCATACGGCTACCCGCTCGCCGACGAGGCCACGGTCAGTGGCACGAACGTCCGCCACAGCCGGTTCGCCACCGGCACCATCTACTACGTGCCCGGTAGCGCGATCCGGCAGGTCAAGGGCGAAATCCACCGGAAGTTCGCCGCCATGGGCTTCGAGGCGGGAATGGGTTATCCCGCCGCGGACGCCGGCACCTTCGGGCCGGACGGCAGCCCCATGCAGCGCTTCACCGCGGGTTCGATCTACCTCACGCGCAACGGCACCGTCGCGATCAACGGGGACATCCACCGGAAGTTCGCCGAGTACGGCTACGAAACCGGTTCCCTCGGGTACCCGACGGGCGACATCCGGTCCACTTCGGACGGTGCGGGCCGGGTCGCCGACTTCTCCACCGGTTCCGGCTCGATCTACTGGCATCCGAGCACCGGTGCCCGGATGATCTACGGCAACATCAGCCTGAAGTACAAGGCGATGGGCGCGGAGCGGTCGTACCTCGGCTATCCGAAGGCGGACGAGGCCGGGCTGCCGCTGGGCAAGCGCAGTGTGTTCCAGAACGGCCGGATCGACTGGAGCAACGAGAACGGCGGAACCATCGCCTACCGCGTCGCCGCCGTTCCCCACAACACCGTCGAACTCAGGGGCGCCAAGTCGGGGCGCTGCATCCAGACGGCGGGGCTCATCGGGGAAGGTGCGTTGAACGACCTCGCCGGCATGGAACTGTGGGACTGTGTCGCCGGCGTCAAGCAGCTGTGGGACGTGACCCATCTCGGCAACAACGTCTACGGGCTGAAGAACCGCCACTCGGGCAAGTGCCTGGACCTTCGCTACGGCGAGCTGCGCAACGGAAACCCGATCGTCCAGTACCAGTGCCACTACGGCACGACACAGCAGTGGGAGTTCACCACCACCGCGGATGGTTCGGTCGCCTTGCGCAGCGTGCATTCGGCGAAGATCGTCGAAGCCGCCGATGCTCAGGACCCCAACGCCACCGGGGTGGTCCAGCAGGTGGACAGCGGGCAGTCCCATCAGCGGTGGACCGTCTATCCCCGCTGATCGGAACCCGCACTTCGTGAGCATCGAGGTGTGAACGACGGCCGCGACCCGGTTCCGGGTCGCGGCCGTCGTGCGTAGTCCATTGTGGACTCCGTGCCTTCCGGTCGCCTCGAGGCGAGGCGAGTCCGGGCAAAGACCATTCTCGCCCTGGTTTCGACCATTCCGGCGCGGCCGAACGGTGGTTGTGCCGTTCACCGGTGTGGCCAGACTGGAAGGAACGGGAGACGGGCACCGTCGTGGTCGTGCCCGCACCGGTAGGTGTCGTTCGGTAGGAGGACGGATGGGACTCGACCGAAAGGTGGCCGCCGTCGTGGCGGCCGTGGTGCTCGTGACGCCGCCGGCAGGCGCAGCGTCCCTGGCCGGCGCACTGCGCGAAGCGAAACCGGCCGCACCGATCTGCTCGCCGGGCACCACGGTGAAGACCGACGATGGCCCGGTGTGCGGTGTCTCGGGCACCGAGGTCACGTCGTGGCAAGGGATCCGTTATGCCGCGCCGCCGACGGGGGAACTGCGCTGGAAACCGCCTCGGCGGCCCGCCCCGTGGACCGAGCCCTTCACCGCGACCGCTGAGAGCAACCAGTGCGCGCAACCGTCCGGGGCGGGCCAGGGTTCGGAGGACGAGGACTGCCTCAAGCTGACCGTTCGAGCGCCCGCCAAGCGTGGGCCCGGTCCGCTCGCGGTCATGGTGCAGCTTCACGGCGGCGGATTCCTGCTGTGGAAACCGCAGGACGCGAGCCGGCTGGTGACGGCGGGCAACGTCATCAGCGTGGAGGTCAACTACCGCCTCGGGATCTTCGGCTTCCTGGCCCACGAGTCGTTCGGCGCGCACGCGGGCAACTACGGGCTGCAGGATCAGCAGGCCGCGTTGCGCTGGGTGCAGCGCAACATCTCACGGTTCGGCGGAGACCCGCGCAATGTCACGATCTACGGTGCTTCCGCCGGTGGATCGAGCGTCTGCGCCCACACGGTCTCACCGGCCTCGGCGGGGTTGTTCCAGCGTGGGATCAGCGAAAGCGGCGAATACAACTCGCTGCTCGGCGTGGACACGGTGTGGCAGCCGCAGGACTGCAAGGCGAAGCTGCCCACCGAGAAACAGGCCCAGCGCACCGGGGCGCGGTTCGCCGCCGCCGTCGGCTGTGGCGACGGCGCCGAGGCCGCCGTCTGCCTGCGCAAGACCCCTGCCTCGGCGTTGCTCAAGCAGGCGGATCACGGGAGGAACCCCGACAACGGCACGATCGCACCGATCGTGGACGGAAAGACCTTGCCGATGTCGCCGGGGGAGGCCTTCGCCACCGGGCGCGTCAACGACGTCGCACTGATGCACGGCGTGGCCCGCGACGAAACCCAGCTGCCTTCCGCGTCGACCTCGGACGACTACGAGAAACTGGTGCGCCAGCAATACGGCAGGCACGCGCCCGCGGTTCGCGGTAAGTATCCGCCGGCCCGGTTCCCCGCGCCCGCGCCGTTCCTCGCCTTCCGGACCATCGTGGCCGACTCCAACTCCGTGTGCCCCTCAGCCCTCAACAACGCACGGCTGGCCCGGCACATCCCGGTCTACGCCTACCAGATGGACGCCACGGACGTCCCGCCGCAGTTCTTCGTCGATCCCACCAAACCGAACGGCGCCTATCACATCGCCGAATGGCTCCTGCTGTTCCCGGGCGGCGTCGAGCTCGGCCCGAATCAGCAGGCGCTGTCCGATCAGCTGGTCGCGCAGTGGACCGGATTCGCCCGCACCGGTGACCCGACCGTGGACGGAACCCCCCGTTGGGATCGCTACACCGAAGCCGACCCCGTCGTCATGTCGCTCAACTCGGCGGGGGACAGCGGGCTCACCACCGAGATCCCGCGCCGGCATCATTGCGCGTTCTGGACCGAACTGACCCCGTTCGCCGATCACCGATAGCCGGCCCCGAAGAGGTTTCTCGCAACGGCTGTGCGCCCTTGAGGTCCCCTTTCCGAGTCGATCGGGGAAGGGACCTCAAGGGCGCGACCAGGGGTGGTTCAGGACTTCTTGCGAGGGGCACGCTTACGTTTGGCAGGAGCTTCTTCGGCGACCGGTTCGGCAGGGGCCGACTCGGCGCTGTCGAACGCTTCGTAGATTTCGTTGGGGATGCGGCCGCGTTCGGCGATCGCGTAGCCGTTCGCCGAGGCCCAGGCGCGGACCTGCTGGTTGCGCTCGCGGTCGGTGGGCTTCGCCGTGCCACCGGCCACGGTGGACTGTCCGGTTGCGACCTTCACCTTGCGTCCACCGACTCGCCTGCTGGCGTCGATGAAGCGCTCGAGGTGGTCACGGAGGGCGCCGGCGTTGTCGTCGGAGAGGTCGATCTCGTACGTGACGCCGTCGAGCGCGAAGGGCACGGTCTGGGTGGCTTCACCACCGTCGATGTCGTCGACGATCTGGACGGATACCTTTTGTGCCATCGATAATGCCTTCCGTTGGGTCCTCCCACGCCACCTCGGATTGGCGCGGTGTCAATAATTCTAGGCGCAGGAGTCGTCGCGCGATCGGTGGGACGTCCGGACGGCACCTCCCCCGGTGGCACGACCGCGCGTTACTGGCCGGTCTTCTCTTCCAGCGTACGGCGTCGGGCGGTCACCTCGTCGGGGTCGTCCCCGAGGACCAGCAGTTGCAAGGTGCTTTGCCTGCGGGGAGCGTCCGTGTGGCCGGTGTCATGACCGGCCACGATGAGCAGGCCGCCGTCGGCCGATGCCGGGCGTAGCTCGGCGAGCAGGTCGGTGAGTGCGCCGGCGACGGTCAGCTTCACGGACTCGGCTGGGCGGTCGAGGGCATCGGGGCGGACGGACTGCATCGCCAGGAGAGGGATCGACCCACTGGTGATCCGGAAATTCAGATCGAGCACGACCTGCCGGCCGTCCTGGGTCTGGGCGCAGTCGAGGCTGCACAGGCCGCGGTAGCCGACATCGGCCGCGCGCTGGGTGATCGCCAGGCATTCGGCGAGCAATTCGGCAGGAGGCGTGGTGACCACACCGAATCTGCCACCGGAATAGACCCCGGTCGCGTCGACGCGTTGTTCGGTCACGGCCAGCAGACGGGCCCGCGCGTCCGGTCCCACGTAGAACTGCAGGCCCCAGTTGCGAACGATCCGCAGGTACTCCTCGACGACGAACTCGTCGAGCACGTCGGTGAACGCCGGCAGCGTGATCTGCTCGCCGGCCCGGTGCAGATGGACATCAAGACTGCCGCCGTGGGCGTCGTCGGTCGCGGCCTTGAGCACCCACGACTTCTCCGCCGGTGCCGCTTCCGCGAGTTGCCCGCGGGTCACGACGCTGCGGTGCGCCTGGAATCGGGGATCGACCAACGTGGTGATGCTGGCCTTGTTGTTCAAGTAGCCGACGAGGTGCGCGCTTTTGAGCGCGCGTTCGTCCGGGCACAGCGTGGTCGGCTGCGGGTACTCCATCGACATCAGCAGGCCGTCGGCCATCGCTTCGGTCACCCGGGCGGCGAATTCCCGTTCGCTGCGGAACTCGCGCAGATCTGTGCCGACGGGCAGACCGCTGTCACGCAGGTGTGCCAGCAAGTCCGGATCCGTGCCATCGGCGCTGCAGATCACCGGCGTGTCGGCCGCGACCGCGATCGGTCGCGCGGAGACCACGTCGCGGTTGTGGCGGTGCCTGTTCACCGGTTCGGTGGCGGCCAGTTCCGGGCGCGCGCAGACGGCGATGCCGGGACCGTATACGTCGGTGAGAGAGCGAGGAGCGCTGACGGCATGCGGCGACACGACTGGAACAGTGATGGAGTGTCTCCTGTGGAGTGTGGGGCGGACCGGTCAGAACCGGCGGTGGCTGGCGAGGAGAACCGAGGAGGGACGACAGCGCCGGGCGATCGGCTGCCGTGAGCAGCGGCAGGGAGCTTTGCCACGATGGGCGCCGTCACCGGTGTCATGCCTGCTGCTTGGTCACCATCTTACGTCCTTCGTCCCCCGACGACGGCACCTGTCATCGCTTCCGGGCAGGCCAGGGCAGCGTGGAAGGTGAGGGGGCGCTGTTTCATCACCCCGAGAAGCTGCCTGACAAGAGCAGGGCGTCAACGCTTCCACTGCCGCGATGGGCGCCGACGGCGCGAGCCCGCCGAGCAGTCCGGCCTCGTGCCGGTGGGGAACACGCGCGGATCCCGGACTCGCCGGGTCGATGCGCGACCGAGACCACGCGGGGCATCGGCCGGTTCGCCACCGCGGCCGCGCGGGTCGCGCGGATGGTCCGGGGACACAGTCAGATGAGGGCGACGTCGGCGCTTTCACCGGTCAGGCCGGGCCATGCGGGTTCGACTCGTGAGGTGTCACACAGATCCGGGCTTTCGGCCTGTTCGGCCTTGAAGATCGGTCAGCTGTTCGTCGCTCGGTGATCGAGGTACTCGATGCTGCATCCGGCGAGTCGCTGCGCGGCGTCCGTCACGTGGGCCGAGCAGAGCGAGCCGGTCACGCCGTCGCTGTCGGTGATCATCGCCGTGGCCGGTTCCGCGCAGGGGGTGTGCAGCCGGTCGTAATCCCAGGTGTTGCCGCATCCGGTGGCGGTGCACCAGGCCCGGTCTCCGAGCGAGTGCAAGGTGACGCCGTGAACGGGGCAGATACCCCAGGGGACGTCGCACAGGTGGGGATCGCGGGCCACCCGGACCCGGGTCAGATATTCGGTGGTCCGGGCGATCTCACCGGTGTAGTCGGCCAGATCGTCGGTGGCTTTGATCATCGGCTGGGCGAGGCGTTGCAGGTGGCCGTCGTCCGCGGCCTCCAGGCGGGCGGCCAATTCCGCGGTCCGCTCGGCGAGAGCGTCGGCGTCGGCGGCCAAGGCCCGTAGTTCGGCTGGGACGGGTTCCGGCGTCGTCGGCTCAGGCATCGTTGTCCTCGTTGGTGCGGTGGAGTGGAAAGTGTTGCGGGGTAAGAAACTTGGCCCCGGTCCGGGCGAAACGCGGACCGGGGCCGTCGGTTCGAACGACGAGCGGCTCAGAACCAGTGGGCGCGGCCGCCCACCTTGCGTCCCGTGCCACCGAGGATCGCGAGAACCACGCCCACGACGGCGAGAACGGCGCCGATGGTGGTCAGCACGGGGATGTCGACGATCAGGCCGATCACGAGAATGATGACTCCGAGCACGATCATGGTGACTCACTTTCCTGGTGCGGCCGGAGGTTTTCCGCCGCCGCGATGGGGACTGGGTCCGTAGTGCCCACCCCTGGGTCACGTCAAACACCTTCACCGCGGCTCTCCTTCGAACGGGAAAGTGCGGATGCTCCTTCGGAACCGCTGTGCGCGCCCCAGGGGTTCGGGTCGGCCGTTCGTGGGTAAGTGCCCTGAGTCGTCGTGAGGTGCCGCCGGAGGAAAAACAGTGTTGTTTCGCAGGAAAGCAGTCGTACCCGTTGGTGACGTCGAGCGGGCGATGTCCGTTCTGGTCGCTCGAGGTGTCAGCCGTGAGCGGGCTGGTACCGAACTGAGGAAGATGGCGCGCCGTCGGCACATCTCGCTGTCCCGTTGCGCGGCCTTGGTGGCGTCGACCGGCCGCGTACCGCGTTCGACGTGACCTCGTCCCCAAGATGAGAAAACTGCCGGGGCCGGGCTCGGACCGAGTTTGAGTGAGCCGCACCGGTGGTAGTGAGAACATCATCCATATGTCTTCGTGCGGAGGGTGCTCGTGCAGATCGAAGTCAACACCGACCACAACGTCCATGGCGGCGAGGGATTGGCCACCTACGTGAAAACGGACTTGGAGGACAGCCTGTCCCGATTCAGTGGCTGGTTGACCCGCGTGGAGGTGCACCTCAGCGACAACGGGGGCACCAAACCGGAAGACAAGAAATGCGTGATCGAGGCACGTCCCGGGAACAAACAGCCCGTCGCGGTGACGCATCACGCGGAGACGGTGGACGCCGCGTATGCCGGCGCGGCGCACAAGGTGAAAAGCGTGCTGGATTCACTGCATTCCCGCACCCACGACCACAAGGGCGCGGAGAGCATCCGCCACATGCCTGCGCCAGGAACTCCTGATCAGGTCGGCGTGCTCGAGGACGAGGCACAAGGCACGACCTCCGGTTGACGCTGCTGGTCGCCCTCCGCGTTCCGTTCAGCATGGGCGCACGGTCTCGTCACGGCGGTCGTCGGCGGTGGGGCTGGTAGGGCGCTGCCGGGTGAAGCGGAGATCCGCCCACGCGGTCAGGACGGCGAGTGTCGTGAGACTCGCCGCGCACGCGAGCTGACCGCGTCCGCCGAGGCCGGCCGCGGTGCCCGCCAGCGCGGCGCCCAGCGCGGCCATGGCGACTTTCAGGCCGGCGCTGGTGACGAACACCTGGGCGTGGGCGCCGGGCGGAGCGTAGCGGGCGCGGGCCGCGAGGGTGGCGGCGAACGAGGTCGCGTTCACCAGGCCGAGGAAGCCGAAGCCCACGATCGCGGTGGTGTGGTCGGTCGTGAGGGCGCACAACGCGGTCACCGCGGCCATGGTCGCGAAAAGCCGGAGCGCCAAGATCTCCGGCTCACCGCGCAGTGGCCACACCGTCACCAGCACCGAGCCCAGGAGACCACCCGCCCCATACGCGACGGTCAACGCGGCACCCGCCGCGACCGTGCCGCGCAGGTCCTCGCCCAGGGTCACGGCTATGACCGGCAGCGCTCCCAGCTCCACCGCCGACAGCAGGGTCAGCACCGTCACCCGACGCAAGGGTGGCCGCTGCGCCAGCGCGGCGAGCCCGTCCTTCAGCCGCACGACCGTCCCGGTGGCCCGGCCGTGATCGAGAGGCAGGGTCATGATCACAGCGGCCGAGAACAGTGTCGTCGTCGCCAGTCCGAGCACGGCGGGGAGAGGACCGATGCTCGCGGACAGCCCGGCGACCGCCGCGGGTCCCGCCGTGCCGCCGATGCCGTAGGACAGCGCATCCCAGCTGTGTTTGCGCTTGCTCGCGCTCACCTCGTCCAGCACGCTGCTCAGCCCACCGGTCAGCAGCGGCCCGCACGCCCCCGCCAGCCCCACCGCCACCAGGGACACGACCGCGGGCAGGTGGCCCAGCCCCAATGCGGCACCGGCCAGTCCCAGGCCATAGACGACGTACGACGCGGCCAGCAGGCGGCGCCGGTGCACCGTACGGTCCAGCCTCACCGCCAGCCACGGACCCAGCAGGTGCGGCGCGTTGAGCGCCGCGACGAGCAGGCCGCCCATGGCCGCGGACTGGTGCCGGTCCATCGCGAGCACCACCAGGCCGACCGTGGCGCCGCTGTCGGCTCCACGGACCAGGACTGCCGCCGTGAGATATCTGAACAATCCGCTCATCCGCATCCCGTCACCACATTGACTGGTGACGCCACCTTGACAGGTGAGTACGTCACCAGTCAATGTGGTGACGTGTTCACCTTTCTCAGCGGGAGCCTGAGCCTGGACCTCACCACCACCCTGCAAGTGCGGCACCGCGACGAACCAAGGGAACTGCTCGTCAGTCCGGCCGACGTCACCCAGTGGCTCGATCAGGCCGGGCTGAGCGGCGGGATCACCGTGGACGCGGACGGACTTCATCGCACGATCGCCCTGCGCGAACTCGTCGACCGTCTCTGCCGAGGTGCCGGCAGCGACGAGGATCGCGTCGCACTCAACGCCACCGCGGCGGCTCCTCCGCTGGTGCCGCAGTGGACCGGCTCCGTGCTCCGGTTCCACGGCGACCTCACCCACGCGCTCTCGACCCTCGCCCGGGACGCGCTCCTGCTCCTGGCGGGTCCGCAGGCCGCCCGCATCCGCGAATGCGACCACTCCGACTGCAGCCGGCTGTTCCTCGACGCCTCCCGCTCCGGCCGCCGCCGCTGGTGCGGGATGAGCGCCTGCGGTACCAAAGTGAAGTCCGCCGACTACCGTCGCCGCAAAGCCGGAAAACTCTGACGAACCGGCTGATCGTCCCCGCCGTCGCGCCGACCCGATCGAAACCACGGGTCGTGCTACTCCCCACGACCGATCGGGTTCATCTGAGACGACGAGTGTCGCCTCAAGACCACGGGAACGATCGAGGAGCGGCTAGAGGCCTGGCTGACTTCGGCCAGCCAGGCCGTTTCGGCGTCGAAGTCCTTCTTCCGGCGCAGTCGCGGCGCCTGGGGCGCGGATGACGCGACAGACCTGCCGCTGGAATGCGCGGCGACCGCGGCGGCGATGAGTGCCGCCTCGGCGACCGCTTGCGCGTCGTCCTCCGTCAACCCGGATCGCATCGCTTCTTCTTTGGTGACGCGGATCGTGTTCTCGTCGAGGTGGTCGCGCAGCGGACCGACCGGCGCGTCGCGGATACCGATGACCCGGTGTGGCGTAGCCGGGAGTGACGGCCGCGTGGGGCCGCCACCGAAACGGCTGCGACCGACGCTCTCCCGGATCGTCACCGCTTCATGGCCCAAGCCGAGACCGCAGGACTCGACGCGACCGAAGCAGAGTGGCTACAGCTCGAAGTCGAGCGCTATCTGGCCATCACAGGCGGACGGCGGATCGCGCCCACCAAGATCGACGTCAAGGGGGAGCGGAGGTTCGGATCGCCTTGCCGGACGAGACGAGTCCTCGCGAATTCGGCCCTTCGCCCGGAATCGCGAAAATCCCGGGGCCTTGTGACGGAGGAACCGCCTACGGTCACTTCTGCGCGTACTCGGGCACCTTCGGCAGTGGAAGCCGGATCGACCTGTATCGCTGCGACATCTACCGGATCCCGTGGAGTTCACCGGGGTCCTGGGGGAACAACCAGACGAACGGCACGGTCGCGCTCTTCCTCGGCAACTCCGGACTGCCCATCGATGCCAGCCGAGCCCCGTCCGGCAACCACGTCTACGACTGGACTCCGGTCCACGACGTGATCGACTGCTGACTGCGCCGACGAACCGAATCGGCCCCGTGGGCTGCTGACCGAGCGGGGCCGGGCCTACCTGTGGTTCGGTGAGGCGCTGGGCAACCCGACCCTGGTCGGTGACCTGGCCGAAGAGACCGGTTACGAACTCGACGTCCTCAAGAAGATCGAGATGTCGGAGATCCCCGACGCGCTGGCCGGCGCGTTCCCGATGGACCTGGTCAGCGGAGACGGCGAGGTGAACGGGCTGCCGGTCACCGCCAGCCGCGGCCGGTTGTGCGGCTTCGCGCAGGCGGCCATCGACAGAGACCGGTGAACTCGTGGCCACGCACGCCCCGTGGGGAGAACCCGAAAGCCAGGAAGCCGACCTGCCGACAGGTCCCTTTTTCCAGCCGAACGTCCCCGACCTCCCTCCTGCCGTGCGGGAGCTGCAGAACAGGTGCCCCGTGTCCCGGTTTCGGACCATGGTCGGTGACGAAGCGTGGATGGTCACGCGCTTCGACGAGGCGAAGCGTCTCTTCACCGACTCGAGACTGACTCGGTCCCACCCTGACCCGGGAAAGGCGCCGAAGGTCACCAACTCCGCCCTGGTCGATGGTTCGGAGTGGGAGTACGAGGATATCAGTCCGAACTGGACAACGAGGCTGCGATGCGGGTGCTGTTGTCGAAGTCCTTTTCGGCCAAGCGCATGGCCGCGCTGAAGCCCTGGATCGAAGGACTGGCGGACGATCTGCTGTCGGCGATGGCCGAACAAGATTCGCCGGTGGATCTGATCGCATCACTGGCGGGTCCGCTGCCGACACTGGTCATCTTCGAATTGCTCGGTGTGCCGCGAACCGAGCGCGAGCAATTCAAGGCGTGGTCGGTGCAGGGCGCCGACCCGGCTGACGCGCGGAGCTCCCGTGTGGCGATGGAGAATCTCTTCGCCGGGATGAGGAAGTTGCTGGAACGCAAGCGAACCGAACCGGCGCAAGCCGTTCTGTCGGATCTCGCCGCCGCGTGTACGGCAGGCGCGCTGACGATGCCGGAGGCGAGCACGATGGCGAGCGGCCTGCTGTTCGCCGGGAACGGGACCACGGCCGACGTCATCCAGTGGGGTGCCCTGCATCTTCTGACCAACCCGCGGCAACGTGAAGCCTTGCAACGAGATCCTTCGCTGCTCGACTCCGCTGTCGAGGAGATACTCCGCCGCCGGATGACCGGCGGGGACACACTCGCGCACTACGCCGGTGCGGATATCGAGATCGGTGACGTGACCATCCGGTCCGGGGACGCCGTAGTGATCAATTTCGTCGGGGCCAACCACGACCCACGCGTGTTCTCCCGACCGGATCGCTTCGACATCACCCGGACACCCAACCCTCATCTGGCTTTCGGACACGGCAGGCACCTGTGCGTCGGCCGGAGCCTGGCTCGCAGCGAGCTCCGGGTGGTGTTCGGCAAGCTCTTCGAGAGGTTCCCGACGTTGCGCCTCGCGATACCCGTGAACGAGTTGCGGTCGAACGACAATCCGATTGTCGGCGGTCTGTGTGAGCTGCCGGTGGCGTGGTGACCATGTCCCGGCCTGTTCGAGAGGTACGGAAGATGACGCGACAGGATACTGCCCGAGTGATGGACATGGTGTTCGATTTCGTCCCGGCACAGATCGTGCGCACCCTGGCGACCCTCGACCTGGCCGAACGGCTCGCCGGGGGACCGGTCCCACTGGAAGAACTGGCGAAACTGACCGATTGCCACGAACCGTCGCTGCGGCGCCTGCTCCGTGGCGCCGTTTTCCTGGGGCTACTGATCAGGAACGAGGAGGGCGCCTACGAGCTCACCTCGGCCGGACAGCTGCTGCGGGCGGACGTAGCGGGCTCGGTGAAGTATCCGGCCCTGCAAATGGCCGGTGAGCCGACGTGGAGCGCATGCGGGAAGATCGAGCACACCGTGCGCACCGGTCAATCGGCGGTGCAGCACGTCTTCGGCCAGTCGAGTTACGCGTGGCTGGCGGACGATCCGGCCAGTCAGGCCCTGTTCTACCAGTGCTGCACGGAAGCGGCGCGGCAGGACGTGCCGGGACTCGTCCGGTCGCTGGACCTCGCGGGTGCCCATGACCTCGTGGACGTGGGCGGCGGTAACGGTGTTCTCATGGCAGGCCTGCTGGCCGGCAATCCCGGCCTCAGCGGCACCATCTTCGACCAGCCCGCCGGCCTGGAAACACTCAGGCCACGCTCGAAGACGCCGGGGTAGCCGATCGATGCACGCTGATCGCCGGAGACTTCCTCACCGATCCGCTGCCCGCCGGGCGCGGTGCCTACGTGGTCAAGAGCGCGCTGTGCGACTGGGGCGACGACGACGTCGTTCGCATCCTGCGCTCCTGTCGCCAGGCGATGGGTGCCGACAGCACGTTGTTCGTCATCGACATGGTCCTCCCGGACGGGGACACCCGGCCCGATCCGGTGGCCCTGATGAGTGACTTGTGCACGCTTGCCTGCGGTGGCGCCATCCGCACCGAGGGGGAGTTCGCCGCCTTGTTCGCCGAGGCCGGCCTGCGACCGGTGGAGATCAGTGGAAAGCAGACCGGAACCCATACGAACATCCTGCGTGCCGTCAAGGCCTGAGTCTCGGTTCGGCGCTGTTCACCAGGACGTCCCCCGCGCGGATATCGGCGGCGAGCCCGATCAGTGCCGGGTCGACCAACGCTGTCGATACCTCAGTTGGCAAGCTCCGTTCGTCGGGCAGGCCGTGAGCGCGATGCCTTGCGGACAACGGACCAGACGAGCGCGGCCATCAGCAGCCAAGGGCCCGCGACGATGAACGGGTCAAGCCATTGGTGTTTCACGTCGGCGCGCTTCTTGCCGAATCTCGACGAAATCC
Source organism: Amycolatopsis sp. QT-25 (assembly GCF_029369745.1). Lineage (NCBI taxonomy): Bacteria > Bacillati > Actinomycetota > Actinomycetes > Pseudonocardiales > Pseudonocardiaceae > Amycolatopsis > Amycolatopsis sp. QT-25. Next base: position 5,460,667 of record NZ_CP120210.1, on the reverse strand, counting down.
CGTGCCGGGTGAACTCGCTGAGCACACCGGTCTCGGTGATCGGGTTGTCCGGGCGCAGGGTGAGGAACGAGCGCAGGTGCTGCTCCCAAGCGTCCACGCGATCGGCGCCCAGCAGCAACAACCAGTGCGCGGCGCGTCCTTCGCTGTACTTACGGTACGAATACTTTCGCAGCGCGCCGGACAGGCCGTGCGGAGGGCACGAGGTGCCGAACACCGGGGTGAGGAATTTGTGCTCGATCGACCGTTCCCGCGGCCATTTCTCCGGCTGCCGTTCGGGGAATTCACCGGGTACGCCAGTACCTTCCCCGCGGTCGAGTTTCGGTACGGACGGACGGTCTTCGCGGTTCAGGTCGGCACCCCAGCCGGGAATGCGCGCACGTAGTTGTTCACTCGATTCGGTGAGCGCGGGACGCTCGGGCGTGTAAGGCATGGCGAGTTCCCTTTCAACCGGCGTTCGGGACGACGAGCGGCTTGATGCAGCCGTCGAGTTTCGCGGAGAACATGTGGTAGCCCTCGGCGATGTGTTCGAGCGGAATCCGATGGGTGATGATCTCGCTGGGCTTGAGGTAACCGGCGCGGATGTGCTCGAAAAGCCGCGGCCACTGCCGTTTGACGTGACACTGGTTCATCCGCAGGGTGAGTCCTTTGTTCATGGCGTCACCGAACTTAACCGCGCTGAACATCGGGCCGTACGCGCCCATGACGGAGACGGTGCCTCCCTTGCGTACCGAGTCGATGGCCCAGTTGAGCGCTACCGGCGAGCCGCCCTGCAATTTCAATTTGGCCGCGGTCACGTGCTGGATGAAGTTGCCGTCGGCTTCGGCGCCGACCGCGTCGATCGCGACGTCCGCGCCGAGGTGATCGGTCACCTTTTTCATATGCACGACGATGTCGTCGTACTCGGCGAAATTGTAGGTCTCGGCGTGTGCGAAGGCGCGGGCCTTTTCCAGCCGGTACTCGAGGTGGTCGATGACGATCACCCGGCCCGCACCCATCAGCCAGGCGGATTTGGCGGCGTAGAGGCCCACCGGCCCGGCGCCGAAGACGACCACCACGTCGTTTTCGACTATGTCACCGAGCTGCGCGCCGAAGTATCCCGTGGCGAGCGCGTCGGTGAGCATCACCGCGTCCTCCTCGTCCATCCAGTTCGGGATGACGACAGGCCCCACGTCGGCGAAGGGAACCCGCACGAACTCGGCCTGCCCGCCGTCGTACCCGCCACAAGTGTGGGAATAGCCGTAGATCCCACCGACAGCCGTGGCGTTCGGGTTCACGTTATGGCAGTTGGCGTACAGCCCGCGCGCACAGAACCAGCAGGTGCCGCAGAAGATGTTGAACGGCACCATCACGCGGTCTCCCCGCTGGAGGTTCCGCACACCGGGACCGACCTCTTCCACCACGCCGATGAACTCGTGCCCGAAGGTCATGCCGACCCGCGTGTCCGGCATCATCCCGTGGTACAGGTGCAGATCCGAACCGCAGATCGAGGCCAGTTCGACCCGGACGATCGCGTCGCCGGGATGCTCGATGACGGGCATGTCCTTCTCTTCGACCCGCACCTTGTACGGCCCTCGATACACCATCGCGCGCACCTGTTCCTCCTTCGGTAGAGCCTCCGTCACCGGATACCCAGCCCGCTCCCGGATAACCGCCGTCGCAATCGGGCTGTGCTTCCTCCGGCGGCCGAGCACACGAGGTGACGTGGTTGAACTGTCAGGCGCGGGTAGGCCGTGCGGTAGGTCGCGCTGCGTGTCGACGATGACGCCGCCGGCCAGGGCGCCACAACCGATGGACAGGTTGAACATCGCCACCCACAGCGATGGGGCCTTCATGTACCCCCACGGTCGCCCCAGGCGCACCGGCGCAGCCGACGAAATCCGACCCTCACCCTGCCGAAGTGCGTGCGGGTATCCTTCCGTGCCTTCAGCGCAGGGATTCAGCCGCGCCAGTTCGCCGGCCATACCTGGTCAGGTAGGTCATCGCGCCGGGAAGTCAGGCGAACCCGGCGCGTCGTGCTGCCAGGTGCGCGCGCTCGACCTCGTTGCCGCACAGGGCGATCGCGGTGTCGAAGGAGCGCACCGCTTCATCGATTCTGCCGGCGCGGGCGAACAACTCGGCGCGGACAGCCGGCAATCGGTGGCCAGGGAGCGCGATCCCGGCGAGGGCCGCCAGCCCGGCATCCGCGCCGGCCGTCTCGGCGACCGCGACAGCGCGGTTGAGCCGGACGACTGGCGAGTCGGAGAGGCTGAGCAGCTCGTCATATCGCTGCACGATTCGACCCGACGCCGTGTCCGCTGCGAACGGCGCGATGGCGTGCTCCGCCGCGATCATCGCCTGCAGCAGATAGGGCGCCGGCGGAGCCTCGGCCAAAGGCTCCAGGAGTCCGAGCGCCTCGACTATCTCGTCCTGTCGCCACAACCCGCGGTCCTGCGCGGGCAGCAGCACGAGCTCCCCAGCGCGGATGCGAGCAGTTCGACGCGAGTGCTGGATCAGCATGAGCGCGAGCAGAGCGTCGAGCTCTGTGTCCACCACGGGAATAAGGGAGCGAAGTACACGGACCAGCCGGATCGCCTCGCCCGCGAGGTCGGTGCGTACCACGTCGGAGCCCGAAACCGGCGCATAACCGGCCGTGAACGCCAGGTACGAGACCTCGGCAACGACCGCCACCCGGCTCGGCGGCTCCGCAGGCGCGGGGATGGTGAAGCTCGCGCCGGCCAACTTGCGCCGGGCCCTGGTCAAGCGCGCGGCCATCGTCGGCGTGGACAGGAGAAACAAACGGGCCACATCCGCGGTGGACACACCCAGCACCAGCCGCAGGGTCAGCGCGGCCGCCGCCTCGCGTGTCAGCCGGGGATGAGCGCAGAGCAGCACCAGTCGCAACCGCTCGTCGAGCAGTTCGTCACCGGGGTTCGCCATCACTCGTTGTGACGCCGCGGCGAGTTCCGCGTCGACCGCCAAGAGCGGCATTCGGCGAACCAGCGCCTCCTCGGAGCGGAGACGATCGGAGATTCTTCGGCGTGCTGCCGTGAGCACCCAGGCCGCAGGGTTGTCGGGGACGCCGTCATCCGGCCAGGTGCGAGCGGCGGCCTCGAAAGCATCGGCGAGCCCGTCCTCGGCCAAGTCGAGCCGGCGGTACCGCGCAACGAGCAGGGCCAGCAAGCGACCCCACTCGTCACGCAGCAACCGCTCGAGTCTGAGCAGGGTCAATCCCCGGCGTTGTCGCTGTGGTCGACGGCTGTCCGCACCTCGATCGCACCGTCGGGCTCCGCGAGTACTCCGCAGATCTCGAGCAGATCCTCGAGATCGTCGCTCTCGACAAGGTAGAAGGCCCCGAGCTGCTCGACGGTCTCCGCATACGGGCCGTCGGTCACCACCTTGCCGTCGTCACCTTTGGTGACCGTCCGTGTCGTGTGTGACGGCATCAACTCCTGACCGCCGGCGAGTTCGTGGCCACGCGAGGCGAGCAGGCGTGCGAATTCCTCGTGCTTGGCGAAGACGGAGACCTCGCCAGGCACAAGGGGCTGCCCGGAGTCGATGCCGTTCCGTACCTGTGGTGCGGCGGAGAGTGGACCGCGGTCGCACTGCCGCTCTCGGACGTACGCGCGGCGGACGAGGCGCTGATGACGGCCGATGGCCTGTTCGCCGAGGTGGATGCCGAGTGACGACCACGATCCCGTCTGGCATCAAGAACTGGGCACGTCTGTCAGGTCCTGCGGACGTGCTCGCCACCGTCCACAACCGGGCCAGGCGCGGACACCGCACCGAAACGGGAACTCTCACCGGTGTTGCGCTGAGCGTGGAGCAGCGGCGGGAGGTTGCGCTGATGCTCGGTACGCGGTGGGAACTGTCCGGTAAACCCGTTCGTCTTCAAGACCTCGCTGCGAAGCTGGCCGAACACCACCTGACCGTGCTCGGACTCGTCGAGGCACTGCACGGAGAACAGATCGAACCAGACAAGGCACGTCGCAGCCGAGCCCAAGCCGACGCAACCGCTGAGCGCGACCGCGCGGCTGCGCACCTGACCAAGGTGGGCTTAGCCGCAGACGTGGCGGGAAGGTGGTTGCTCGACGCAGGACTACCTCGGCCAGGCTCGGGTGAGCTCCAGACCCTCGCCGAACAAACGGCGACCGTCTTGGTTGAACTGCGGGGCACCGGCAGCGGGACACGGCTCGCTCAACTTGCCGCAGGCACTCTGCACGATGCCCACGCGCTCGATGCCGATCGACAACTGGGTCGTGGAGTGGCCCGTCTCCTCGCGCTCCTGCACGACTTGCCCCGACCGCAACGCGCGGGCCGAGCCTGGCGCGCGGCATGGGCCGCCGCGGGGGTGATGTGCGATGGAGTGTCCTCTCGCGTGCTGGTGCTGAACCTCCCGCTGACCGGTGAATCTCCGGCTGCACGGCTCTGCGCCGCCGCTCCCGGCGAGCCCGTCTGGCTGACGCTCCGTTCGCTCACGGGCACCTGGACCACATCCGCGAGCGATGTCTTCGTGTGCGAGAACCCCACGATCGCTGAAGCTGCCGCCGATGCTCTTGGCGTGGATTGCCCACCACTGGTGTGTACCGATGGGATCGCCTCCGGTGCTGCCCTTGATCTCCTCGCCGGACTCGCTACCGCCGGCTGCGCGATCCACGCGCGGGCAGACTTCGACCCGGCCGGGTTCACCATTGCCGACCAGGTGCTTTCCGTGGCTCCCCGGTCAAGATCTTGGCGTTTCGATGCGAGAACGTATGCCGAGGAGTGCGGTTCGAGCGGTCATCGCGACGCGCCCGTCGATCTTGCGACCGCTGTCGGAGGACTACGGGACGTTCACGACCTCACGCGCATTGCGGTGCATGAAGAGCGCGTGCTCGCGTTGTTGATGGCTGACCTCGCGGCTGTAGCGCGCTCTGTTGATCAGTAGCCCCAGTAGACACTCTTGTTTCAGCCAGTAGAGCCCCCGTAGGAGACCAAGGGGAACAGGGCTGACCTGCAAGTTGCGTTTCCTCGCAAGATCAGCCCCATTAAGGGGACGGGGCTGACCTACGGAAATGCTTCATCATTGTGGTGCCCCCGGTGAGATTCGAACTCACACTGGACGGGTTTTGAATCCGTTGCCTCTGCCAGTTGGGCTACGGGGGCGGTGCCCGGTGAACTTTACGGGATCACGGGAGTGCGCCGTTCGCCGGGCCCGGGGAGTGTGACGACCGTCTGACGTGGTGAACGCCATCTAGCCGTCTGGATCGTTCCCGGTAGGCTTCAGGTTCGCGGCAAGCCCGCGAGCTGAACTGCCCGACGACCTTCAGGAGGACCCCGGTGACCGAGCAGGCTGCCGAGGCCAATGGTGCCGTCGCCGCACCCCAGCGGCGGGTGCTCGTGGCCGAAGACGAGGCCCTCATTCGTCTGGACCTCGTCGAGATGCTGCGCGAAGAGGGCTACGAGGTGGTCGGCGAGGCCGGTGATGGCGAGCAGGCCATCAACCTTGCCACCGAGTTGAAACCCGATCTGGTGATTCTCGACGTCAAGATGCCCAAGCTCGACGGGATCGAGGCCGCCTCCAGGATCACCGGTGACCGGATCGCGCCCGTGGTCATTTTGACCGCGTTCAGTCAGCGTGACCTGGTCGAGCGGGCGAGGGACGCGGGCACGATGGCGTACCTGGTCAAGCCGTTCGCCAAGCGCGACCTGGTGCCCGCGATCGAGTTGGCCGTGAGCCGGTTCGCCGAACTCCAGGCCCTCGAGTCCGAGGTCGCGGGTCTCACGGACCGGCTCGAGACGCGCAAGGTCATCGACCGTGCCAAGGGACTGCTGATGAGCCGCCAGGGGCTCACCGAGCCGGACGCGTTCCGGTGGATACAGCGCACCGCGATGGACCGCCGGACCACGATGAAGGCGGTGGCCGAGGCCGTCGTCGAGAGTATCGGCTGACGTCGGCTTTCGGTCGTGACGTGCGGACGCGCAGATTCCGCCGGTGGGTGAGAATGTCGTAGTGGTCGGGGAAGCCGAGGAAACCGACGTGGTCGACGCGTGTCCTCGGCTTCGTCTCGTGGTGGCCGGTCGTGACGGGCTCGGGTACCTCGACGGCGCGGACGCACCGGCCGGCGAACGGTTCGGGACTCGGTTCCGATCGTCACGGTGATGTGCGAGCGTCTACTATGGACAGTGCGTCGAGACCGCTGTCGCGCACGGCTTCCGCGAACTCACGAAGCAACCCGGCGTACTCGTGCCACAGCGACCGGCGAGCAGTTCCGCGCGCCGAACTGACTCCACGGCAGGCGCCGTCGGGCCGATCCGCAGGGGCGAGGCTCGGCCGGCGTCGCGACCGGATGGGCCTGGTACGACCAGGCCGCATCCGTAGGCGAGCACCACGAGCAGCGCCAAATCCGCTGTGCGGGAACGGCTTCACCGTCAAGCCGGCTGGGCGTCCACCGGTCGCTCGCTCAAGCCGCGTGTGGTGACGACGCGCGCACTGCCGTCGGCCAGGTGGTAGGACAGTCCGGCGACAGCGGTTTCCCCGGCGGCGATCTTGTCGCCGAGCAGCCGCGAGCGGTCGACCAGGAGGTCGACGGTGTGCCGGATGTGCTCGTCGATGATCTCGTCGTCGCCGGTGAGCCCGGCGGCGCGGGCGGCGAGGACGCTCGGGGTGACCCGTTCGATGACATCGCGGACGAAGCCGTTGGTGCCGAGTCCTTCGGTCAGTGCCGCGCGAGTCGCGGCGACGGCGCCACAGGAGTCGTGGCCGAGCACGACGACCAGGGGACAGCCGAGGATGCTGACGGCGTACTCGATGCTGCCCAGCACCTCCGACCCGGCGACGTGCCCGGCGGTGCGGACGACGAACAGATCGCCCAGCCCCCGGTCGAAGATGATCTCGGCGGCCAGCCGCGAGTCGGAACAACCGAAGAGGACAGCGAAAGGCCGCTGCCCCGGAGCTGTTTCGGCGCGGCGGACGGCGTCCTGGTTCGGGTGCTCCGGGGTGCCGGCGATGAAACGCCGGTTACCGGCGAGCAAAAGGTCGAAGGCCTCGGAAGGGCTCGGCGGCGCGTCGCTCATGAAACGGACATTACCGTCTGTCGTCGAGGACGGCAGAGCGTGTGGTCCGGGTCATACCGGCGGACGCCATCCGACGGCGGCACGCCTTGAGGCTTCACCAGGAAAGCGCGGCGTCGGTCCACGAAGGACCACGACGTTCGACGAACTCGGCCTGCACGGGCCGCTCGCCCGGTTCCGCCTCCGCTCGGCCTGTCCGGACCACGGGGCCGCCTCGCGTCATTGATCGAGTGTCGCGGCGACGGCGCGCATGGCGCGGCCGACGGCCTGGAGGTCGTCCGGCGCGATCACGTCCACGAAGTGTTCGCGGACGGTACGAAGGTTGTCCGGTGCCGCGCGGCGCAGGGTCTCGTGCCCTTTGTCGGTGAGCCGGGCGCGTACGCCGCGGCCGTCGTCGGCGGTCGATTCCCGCTGGACGAGGCCGCGGGTCTCCAGCCCGTTGATCCGATGCGAAAGCCGGCTGCGCGAGTAGTACGCCGATTTCGCCAGGTCCGCCATGCGCATCGACCGGCCGGTGGCTTCGGACAGTCGCACCAGGAGTTCGAACTCCGCCAGGGAAAGCCCGTGCTCCTCGCGCAATCGCCGGTCGAGCAGGTCGATGAAGCGCACCGATCCCTCGATGAACGCCCGCCAGTCACGCTGCTGGTCCGGGTCGAGCCAGTTGGTCACGGCGCTCACGATAACAGTTGACGCCTTCAATCACTTCGGCCTAGCTTTGGTTGAAGAATTCAACTAGATGAGGAGTGAGCGCGATGGCGAACGAAGCCTGGGTGGTGCGGGAGAAAGACGCGGAAGTCATCGAGAAGCCCGCGTTGTGGCTACTGGCCGACGGTGCGCACACGGGTGGGTTCCTCGGCGCGAACCGGCTGTCCCTGCGCGCCGGCGAACCCGGCACAAGACCGCACTATCACCAGAAATCCGCCGAAGCGTTCTACGTGCTGGAGGGAGCGTTGCGGATGCTGGTGGACACCGAGACGATCACGGTCGAGCGGGGTGGCTACGTCGTCGTCCCGCCGGGTGTCCGGCACGCCTTCGCCGCGCCACCGGACGTCGCCGCGGACGTCCTCATCACCTTGGCGCCCGGCGTCGACCGGTTCGGCTATTTCCGTGTCCTGCCCGAGATCCTGCGCGGGAACGTCGCGCCGGAGGAGGTCGAGCGCCTTCACGAACGGTATGACGTCCACTTCGTCGACGCGCCGGAATGGGACGAGTGCGGCCGGTAGCCGTTCGGTTCCGCGGAACATGCTTCGATATGGGACCACCGGTGAGGAGGCCCATGGCGAGCGAAAGCGAGGTCCACCGGCGGCCACTGACGAGTTACGTCGGCCGCGCGGACGACGAGAACGAGGTACGACGGCTGCTCGGCGCGGGACGCGCGGTCACCTTGACCGGGGCCGGTGGCGTGGGCAAGACCCGGTTGGCCGCTCAGGTGGCCAGTTCGCTCACCCGGACCTTCCCCGGTGGCGTGGCGGTCGCCGGATTGGGGGAGTTGCGGGACGAACGTCTCGTCGCACGCGCGGTCGCCGACGGCTTGGGCCTGCACGACACGGCGGGGCGGACCGACCGGGAAGCGGTCGTGTCGTACCTGCGGCCCCGGCGGTCGTTGCTGGTGCTGGACAACTGCGAACATCTTCTCGCCGGAAGCGCGGACCTGGTGACGGCGTTACTGCGCGACTGCCGCGACCTCGTGGTCCTGGCCACCAGCCGCTGCTCGCTGGGGGTGGCCGGCGAGCATGTCCTGACGATCCCGCCCCTGGCCGTACCCCACGAAGAGAACACGACCTCCCAAGAGGCGCTCACCTTCGGCGCGGTGCGGCTGTTCGCGGAGCGCGCCGCCGCCGTCCTGCCCTCGTTCGAGGTCACCGAAAGCAACGTCGCGGACGTCGTCCGCCTGTGCCGGCGGCTCGACGGTCTGCCGCTGGCGATCGAATTCGCGGCCGCCCGGATCCGGGTCCTGTCGCCGTCGCAGATCGCGGACCGGGTCGAGACCGACCCCGGTGTACTGGCCACCGGTCTCCGGGCGCCTGTCGAGCGGCATCGAACGCTGCGCGCCACCCTCGACTGGAGCCACTCCCTGTGCACCGCGACCGAACGGACCGTGTGGGCGTGCTGTTCGGTATTCGCCGGGCAGTTCGACCTGTCCGCGGTCGAGGACGTCTGCACCGGGGTCGGCGGGCTCGACACCACGGCCGTGCTGCACGCGGTGGACGGCTTGGTCGACAAATCGGTACTGTCCCGCGTCGACGGCACGGACAGGGTGCACTACCGGATGCTCCGGATCGTGCGCGAGTACGGCGGCGGGCGGCTCGCCGATTCCGGTGACGAGTTCGCCGTGGCGAGGAAGCATCGTGATCACTACGCCAGGCTGATCGGACAGGCCGCCGACACCTGGTTCGGGCCTGGGCAGGACGAGGCTTACGAACGCCTGAACGCGGCACACGCCGACATCCGCGAGGCGCTGTCATGGTCGCTCCGCACCCCTGGGGAAAGCCCGGTGGCGTTGGAGATGGCCACCGGCATGATCGAGTACTGGGTGGCCCGCGGCGCGGCCTGGGAACTGCGTGACTGGATCGATCGCGCGCTCGACGCGCTGACACCGGAGACCCGCGGGCGGGCACGGGGGCTGGCGATCGCGGCCCTGTGCGCCGCGCTGCACGCGGATCTGCCGCTCGCCCGGCAGCGGTTGACCGCCGCCGAGGCGATCGAAGACGACGAAGCCGTTCCGTACATCGCCCATGCGCGGGCATTCGTGCTGATGCTGTCCATGGAGCCCGATTCGCTGTCCCACGCGGCGGAGGCCGTGCGGATCTTCGGTGAGCGAGGCGACCTACGACGGCAGATGCACCCCATGTTCCTTCAAGGGGTCGTTCTGGCTCACCGAGGTGACCTTCCGGGAGCGCGGGCGCTGTTGGGTTCGATGCGCCTGCTGTGCGAGGAGGCGGGGGAGTACCGGTATCGCTCCATGGCCCTGTTCGGGCTGGGGGTCGCCGAGGTCTGCTACGGCGGCGACCTCGACGACGGCGAACGCTTCATCCGTGCCGCGCTGGAGATCGATCTCCGCGCGTCCGACGTGCTGTCCGCGGCGTACCGGGTGGACGGTCTGGCCTGGGTTTCCGCGCGGCGGGGGGAATGGACCCGGGCGGCGGAGTTGTTCGGAATCGCCGCCACGCTCTGGGAGCGCTGCAACGCCGTACCCGACGTCGCCGTCACCGCCACCCATACGACGTTCTCCGACGCCACCCGGAAAGCTTTGGGAGCCGGGAAGTTCGACGCCGCGTTCGCCGAGGGACGCCGCCGGAACCCGCATGACACCCTGACCGGCCCGCAGGTACGCCCGGAAACCCCGTCCGGCGTTCTCCCGCCACTGACACCGCGTGAGTCGGAGATCGCGCGGCTCATCGCGGCGGGGCTGAGCAACCGGGAGATCGCGGCGAGACTGGTCATCGCGCGGCGCACGGTGGAAACACATCTCCAGCACATCGCGCACAAGCTCGACTTCGCCAACCGGACCCAGCTGGCCGTCTGGGTCGAGCAGCGAGACGCCGCCCGCGGGCGGCCGTGACCCCGAAAGGGGTTCGCGGTCACGGCCGCCGGTGATCAGCCGATCGGGCAAGTTCCCCGGTACACGGCGATCTTCGGATCGTTCGCCGGAAGCGGGCACAGGAACCGTTCGTACCTGGTGTCTTCGTCCACGAAACGTTTCATCCACGAGATGCTGTACTTCGCGATGGTCACGTTCGGCTTCGTCGGCACCATGTGGCCTGCCCCGGCCAATAGCAGGTACGCCTTGTCCAACGGCTCGGGAAGGCTTTGGTAGAACGGGCGGGAATAAGTGCCGTCCGGCGCGATGAAGTCGTTCTGTGCGCTGACGACGAAGGTGGGGACCTTCACGTCGGAGAACGTCGTGTTCGGATTCCAGCCCGTCAAAGGGATCGCCGCCTTCAACGCCGGTGCCTTCTGCGACGCGATCAAGGCACCACCGCCGCCCATCGAATGCCCCATCACGGCGAGCCTGTTCCGGTCGACGCGGCTCTTGGCCTGACTCGTCTCGGTGACGTAGCGCAGTGCCGCGAGCAGTTGCTCGGACCGGTTGTCCGGGGTGTCCCAGGTGCTCTTCGTCGAGAACGTGATGACGACGAAACCCTGGGAGGCCAGACGCGGGCCGTACCACGCGATCGCCGCCTCCGATTCCAGGAAACCGGGGGCGATCGCGATCGCCCCGAACGTGCCCTGGCCGGTGTCGGTCGGATAGTGGATCGTCCCGGCGCCGAACCCCTGTCCGGCCGGGACCTTCTCGGTGGCGATCTCGAACGATCCGCGGTCCGCTTCGATCGTGGCGGTCGTCGGCGCGGGGCCGCGGGCATAAGGACTTTCCTCGGCGGCGGCCGGTACCGCCACCAGGAGTGCGGTCACCGCGCCGACGACCGCGACGGCCCACTGTGGTCCACGCTTCATTGCGCTTGTCCTCTCGGGAGAACCGCTCCGAGACTGGAACGGGCTCCCAGATATAGCGGGGCCGCGGCCGGGTGCGCGTCGTGGAAAATACTGAGAGGCGGAGACCTCCTCGGGACGGTTTCCCGAAATTGTCATGGGAAAGGGAATTCGGCGGCGTTCGAATGTCATGCCGGTGCTCGGGTTCAAGGGGTGAACCGGCGACACTGCGGTTTCGGTTCGGGAAGCCTCGGCCTCGAACAGGGAACCGACCAGGCGGCCGCGAGGCCGATCGGCTGACGCCGCTCACTCGCGATCGTCAGCTACGCGGCCATCGCGCGAGGGAAGTCCTTGCGCTTGATCTTGGCCCGCCGCCCGTCCGGATGGTGGAAGACGATGCCTTCGGCCGGATGCCCCGGGGAGAACCGGCTGTCCAGTGTGGCGAGGAAGTCCCGGAGTCCGTGGTAGCTGCGCGGTACCTCGGGCAAGGCAGGTGCCTGGAAGTTGAAGGGCACGCACCGATGCTCTTCCAGCCCAAGGGGATTGTCCTGGATACGGGGTCCGAGTGCCTCGCTCGGATGTTCCCCGTCCGGCCAACCGGAGACGTCGGTGTTCCCGGCCGCCGCGAGGATCCACTTGTCGTCGGCGGATTCGCTGTCGGTGTCCACGTACCAGCCGTCCACGATGCCCTGCTGTTTCTGCGCCTTGCTCGGATTGCGGCGTTTCTCGACCCGGACCACCTGACCCGCGCGCACGGTCAGCCGGACGTTGGTGCCGTCAAGTTTCTCGGTGCCGACCCCGGCGCCTTCGAACACCCACGCGCACTCGGCCCGGGGTCTGTCGACGACGTGGAAGCGCTCATCGCGCTCGAAAAGCGTGGGGATCTTCTCCATGGCGGTCTTCCCTTTCACGACTTGCCCGACGAGTTCCTCCGGAGTGATGGCGCCGGCGGCCAGGCCGCCGGCGAGCGCCCGTATCAGCTCCGCCACGGAAACGTCGGCTTCGACCGCCACATGCTTCAACGCCTTCTTCTCTTCCGGGGAGATCCAGGCGACCAGCCGTGACCATCCCTCGGGAGGCGTCCATCGGGCAAGCGTCGCCGGATCCTTGCGCGGCCTGCCCCGCCCTCGCACCTGTTCCACGGGCCGAACCGTAGCCAATCGCGAGCGTTTGTGTCAATTGGCATAACAAAAATAGCAGTGCGGCGCACCGAAGCTTCTTGCGTGGTGACGCTGGGTGAAGGAAGTGCGAACGAGGACGTTGGGTGTTCCTGTTCCCCCCTCGGCGAGGCACACCGGTTCCCCGAAGGCATGGGGTCGCCGCGGCTCGACGCCACCGATCCCGGCGAGACCTGAAAGGGGCTGGTGTTCCGTTTCCGGACGATCTCGCCGTTCGATCGCGCCGCACTCGACCGGCCGGAGTCGCTCAGGGGGCGGGGCGGAGTTCCAGCGTGCAGCATTTGACGCTTCCGCCGCCCTTGAGCAGCTCCGAAAGATCGGCGCCGATCGGTTCGAAGCCGCGCTCGCGCAACTGCGCGATCAGGCCCGTCGCGGCCTGCGGCAGGACGACGTGCCGTCCGTCGGAGACGGCGTTCAGGCCGAACGCCGCGGCGTCGGCGGCCGAGGCGAGGATGGCGTCCGGGTACAGCTCTTCGAGCCGCTGCCGGCTTTCTTCGGTGAAGGCCTGCGGGAAGTACATGACCAGGCCGTCGTCCAAAACGGTCAGCGCGGTGTCGAGATGGTAGTACCGCGGGTCGGTCAAGGTCAGTCCCACCACCGGCACCCCGAAGAACTCGGCGCCCTCGTCGTGTGCGCGGCGATCGCTGCGGAAACCCGAACCCGCCAAGATCCGGGAACCCGCGACCAGGAAATCTCCTTCGCCCTCGTTGTGCCACCTGGCCTGCCGCACGTCGCGGTAACCGTTTTCGGTGAACCAGTTCAGGTACGCCGCGGATTCCCGGCGGCGGTGCCGGTGGTGGAAGTGCGCGACCAGCACCTTGCCGTTCAGCACGGTGGCACCGTTGGCCGCGTACACCATGTCCGGCAGGCCCGGCACCGGGTCGAGCAGGTCGACTCGGTGGCCCAGTTCGACGTAGAGGTCGCGCAACCATTCCCATTGGGTGATCGCGAGCCGGGTGTCGGTGGGTTTGCCGGGATCCATCCACGGGTTGATCGAGTACTCGACGTCGAAGTAGGCCGGCCGGACCATGAGGTAGTGCCGCATGTGTTCTCCCCCGGAGGTGATCAGGCTGTCTGCAAGGACTTCTTGGTGCCCACCAGCCGGTTGACCAGCTGGTCGCGGATGCGGGGCGGGATGTCCGGCGCGAACCGCCGGAGGTAGCTCTCGGCGTGCACCGCGTCGTCCATCAGGAACGGCAGGTCGAAGACGACCAGTTTGCGGATGGCCAGCAGCGGCACCGGCGCGCGCAGTGCCTTGAACTTCTCGTTCCACAGGCCGGGCTGTTCGCAGACCGGATGGAACTGCCCGATCATCAAGCCGTCGTCGACGAACTTGTTCTTCGCCTCACGCTGCAGGTCGTCCAGCCCTGTCGCGTCCTGATAGTCCAGTTGCGGCAGCACGAGGAGAATCGTCAGCAGTTCCCGGTCCGCGGGCGAGGCCGTGGCGCAAAGCCTTTCATACCAGGAACGCAGGCTCTCGATCGCGTCGCGGACATCGGTCTCGCCGTTCGTGGCGGTGAGTGCCGCCAGATGGAAGAGTCCTTTGTGGATCGACGGTTGCGTGTACGGGCACACCGGTCCGTTCCGGCCCAGTTCCGGGTGCGGTGACACCAGGTAGCGGCCGGCCCAGGCCAGGATCTCCTGCGCGGATGACCGATGCTCCGCCGGCAGGGCGCCACTCTCGACCTCGGCCGCCGTCCAGATGAGGACCTTGTCGTCGCCGATCATGAACCGATGCTTTGCGAGAAGGTGAAGACGCCGTCGGGGTCGACCCGATCCTTGATCGCCTTCAGTCGTGGGTAGTTGACGCCGTAATAGGCGGTGCGCCAGTCTTCGAGATCGGGGTCGATGAAGTTCTGGAAGGCGCCGTCGGACACATACGGCGACATCGCCTCACCCAGCTCCGCCAGCCAGCGAAGGTTGGCGTCGACCACGGCGGGCTCGTCGTTCTCGGCCCACGAAGTGTCCATGGACAGCAGGAAAAGCGCGTTCCGATGGGCGAACGCGGTCTCCGTCGCGCCCACTCGGTTGATCGCGCCACCCCAGGAGAACAGGGCCGCGCCACCACCGTCCGGATTGCTGCTGGGGGGAACGCGGTCGACGAACGACAGCATCGTGTCGATCGCCTCCTCGGGCAGTGGCTCGGTGACGATGTTGGTCCGCACCGAGAACGCCCCTTCCGCGGTCTCGTGCAGCAGATCGTCCTTGGCCTGCCAGAAGGTCCGGTCCGCGAGGTCCATGCGGATCGGCCGGGCGACGGACAGTACGGGGTCGAGGATCTCCCGCAACTCCCCCGCCGTGCCGAGATGCTGTCCGATGGCGGACACGACGCCGTCCGAGTCACCCGACTTGCTGACGCCGATCCTGACCGCGAATTCGTCCGGTGCCCGCCGCGCGACCTCTTGCAGCACCGAAAAGACCTTCGGCGCGTCGGCGCGGTCCCACAACAGCAGGTAGCTGGCGCAGCCGGCCACCGGCTTCGCCTGGAAGGTGAAGGACACGTTGACGCCGAAGTTCCCGCCGCCGCCACCGCGGCAGGCCCAGAACAGGTCGGCGTTGTCGTCCGCGTCGCAGCGCAGAACCCGACCGTCCGCGGTCACCACTGTGGTCGCCACGAGCGCGTCCGCGGTCAGCCCGAGCGCACGGGAGGTGGCCCCGCAGCCGCCGCCCAGGGTGAGGCCCGCGATACCGACCGAGGCTCCGTTGCCCAGCGCGAAGGCCATTTCGTACGGCTGGATGGCGGCGTAGACGTCCGCCATCCGTGCGCCGCCGGCGACCGTCACCAGCCCTGTCGATCCGTCGGCGGACACGGTGTTCATCGGGCCGAGGTCGATGACCAGGCCGGTGTTGACCGAGTGGCCCGCGTAACTGTGCCCGCCACAACGGGCGACGACGTCGACGCCGGTGTCACGCGCCCACTCGAGGGCAATTCGTACGTCCGCGGTGTTCGCCACGGAGACGACCCCGCGGGGGGTGGTTCCGGCGAACCGTTTGTTGAACGGCGCACTGACGTCGTGGAAACCGACCTCTCCGGGGCGCCGCACGCGGCCGGCCACGGCGTGGTCGAGGCGTCGCCAGTCCGCGTCGGATGGGCTGCGGGACACTAGCTCACCTCGTCGAGGTAGGAAACGCCGGTGGCGGCGTGCGGGCCGTAGCGCTCCCACGCCTCCCGAAGGCGGAGGTGGCCGTCTTCGGTCACCTCCGGCGTGTTCACCGTGTGCCCGCAGATCACCTCACCGGTGGCGAGCACCAGGGTGTACCCCAGGTGCAGGGACCCGTTCTCCCGCTGGGCGCCGGTGATCGACCCTCGCCGCACCTCGCCCCCGGCGAACTCGGACCAGACGACGTCGCCTTCCTGCCGGTACACGGCGATCGCTTCGGCGTCGCCACCCGCTTTGCGGAATTTCCGCCCGTCGTAATCAATCATGGGACTCGGCCCGGGAGATCTCGTGGGAGACGAACTCGTCCGACATGGCCCGGTCCCACCAGATCGCGTAGTAGGCGAAGTCCTCGTCGTGTTCGTTGACCAGGTTGTGTTCGATCCCCGGCTTGAGGAAGACGAGGTCGCCCGCCGCGAACTCGTGCCGCTTGTCACCGGCGATCACCGCGGCCCTTCCGGTCATTCCGATGAAGATCTCGTGCTCGTGGTGAGCGTGGGACACCGATACGTCACCGGGGCGCAGGACACACCAAGCCCCTCGAAACGGTGCTGTCAAACCGTTCCACGGATAAAGCAGCTTCATGTCCAAGCCGTAGGCCCGCGTCAGGTTCTCGTGTTCCAGCCTGCGGATGTCCACGACGGCAAGGTCTTGGTCAGTCACATCCCACTCCGATCAGCATGCTTTCCCTGCTCCGGCGTTCGGTGCTGATCGAGGCTATGTTCGGCCGTCTTCCCGGAGATAGGGGAACTATTCCCGATTGCCGGTGAATCATCCGCGCCCGAGACCCGCGTCCCGCGCGAGCACGATCGCCTGTGCCCGGTCGGCCACGCCGAGTTTGCCGAAGACCGCGGAAACACGGTTGCTGATGGTCTTCTGCGCGAGCGCCAGCTCGCGGGCGATGGCGCCGTTCGACTTCCCCGCGGCGACGCGGTCGAGCACTTCCCGTTCTCTGGTCGTCAACTGGGGAAAGGGATACGGCTCCGGGTCGCCCGCCGACCGCATCAAGGCGCTGAACCGGCCGGCGATCGCCTTGCCGACGATCGCCTCGCCCGCGGCCACGACCTGGACACCGCGGACGACCTGGTCCAGATCGGTGCCCTTGATCAGATATCCGCGCGCACCCGCCTGGAGTGCCGATCTGATGGCGGTGTCGTCGTCGGCCGTGCTCAGCACCAGTACCCGGGTGTCCGGTGCGACGCGCGACACCCGGCTCACCACGTCGATGGCCGCGGCCTCGCCGAGTTGCGGGTCGACGACCAGGACGTCCGGCCGGTGGCGAAAGGTTTCCGCGATCGCGGCGTTCGCCGTGGCCGCTTCACCGATGACGACGATGCCGTCGACGAGTTCGAGCGCGGCGCGGACCCGGTAGCGAACGGCCGGCTGACTGTCGGCGAGGAAAACCGTCACCCATTCGGTGGCGGTAGTTTCCTCACCCCTGCTCTGTTCGGGCAGCAGGCGCGCGGTGCGCCGCTGGTCATGGAGTTCCGCCGGCCACAAACGGGCGGTGTTACCGACACTGACGTGATTGTTCATCATTTTCCCCTATGCCTGCCGCTACTGAGCCTGCCTGATCGGCTCCGTTCGGTGAAGTGCGCTGAAGGTGTCTGCTCGACCGTGACGGGGACGAGGCTCGCCGGCCGCGAGAAGAGTCTATGCACTAGGTATCGAACGGATCCATGCGACCGTTATGCACAATTGATCGCAATCAATTGTGCGCGGCAACGGACCTGGTCGATCAAACGGGGAGAAGCGGCAAACCTTCCGCACTCGGCCGAATGCGGCAATGTGGCGCTACCTTTCGGGGTAGACGGCGGAGCCTGTTGGGGCAGCGGAGGGCGGCCGGGGGCGCCTCCGAAAAAAGGGCAGGTTCTCCCTTTCGCCGGACGGTCTTTTGTGCAGAAGCGGATGACCTCGCCGAGATTCCCGGCTCGGCGGGAAAAGCGACCCTGTCGCCCGGGAAATGCCGATCCTTACTGTCGGCAACCTATTCTGGACGAACGGGGTGTATCTGTGACTGAAATACAGGTGGGTTTGCTGGCGATCGGCGCGGGACCGGCGAACCTGGCGCTCGCGGTGGCCATCGAGGAGTCCGGGAATCCGGAGCTGGCCGGGCAGACACTGCTGCTGGAGCAGAGCCCGGACATCAAATGGCAACGTGATCTGCTGATGCCGTGGGCGCGCAGCCAGGTCTCCTTCCTCAAGGATCTGGTGACGCTGCGCAACCCGCGCAGCAAGTTCTCGTTCCTCAACTTCCTGTACCAGGAGAACCGGCTCGACGAGTTCGTCAACCTGGGCACCTTCCACCCGTTCCGCTGGGAGTTCTCCGACTACCTGCAGTGGGTCGCGAAGTCGCTGGACCAGGTCCGCATCCGCTACGACGCCAAGGTCCAGCGCATCGAACCCGTGCGCGGCACCGACGGATCGATCACCGGCTGGACCGCGACGCTCGCCGGTGGGGACAAGATCCATTGCCGCGACCTCGTCGTGGGCGGCGGCCGGGACGCGAACGTGCCGGACGTCTTCGCCGATCTCCCGGCCGACCGGATCATCCACAGTGCCCAGTACCGGCGCCGGATCGCGGAGCTGCCGCCGGACACCCCGCTGCGCGCCGTCGTGGTGGGCGGGGCACAGAGCGCGGCCGAGATGTTCATGGCGCTGCACGACAATCTGCCCAACAGCACCCGCACCATGATCGTGCGTTCGATCGGCCCGCAGAACTACCAGACCAGCAAATTCGTCAACGAGCTGTTCTTCCCGTCGTTCGTCGACCGCTTCTACGACAGCCCGGCCGAAGTCCGGGAACAGGTGCTGGACGAGATGCGCCTGACCAACTACGCCG